>CALXHT010000011.1 GCA_944388215.1 uncultured Gemmiger sp.
CGCAGCCGCTGAATCCGAACCTCCTCTTTGAGAGGCTATGAAGAGGCTATTTGACTTTTCACCCCCGGCGGGGTACAATAAACAGGCCTTTTATACAGTAAGGAAGTGAACCCCGCATGCCGGAAGGCTATACCCATGTGCGCACCGCCCGGGAGGCGGCCGCCGCCATTCATTACAAGATTCAGTGCCCCGAGGCCTTTGCCGCGGGGGCCAACGGTCCTGACAGCTTTTTCTGCTATGAGGTGTGGAAAAAGCGGGCCAACCGGCACTATGACCTGCCGGGGCTGGGGGACCGCATGCACGAGGAAAAGACCGGCGCGTTTTTGTACAGCCTGTGCCGCCACGTGAAGACCCGGCCCCAGGTGGAGTACGCCCTGGGATTTCTCTGCCACTACGCCACCGACACGGTGGTGCATCCCTTTGTCTGTGCCATGTGCCAGCCCGGGCAGCCCTACGGCGGCAAGGGCGGGCACGGCTATCTGGAGATCGCCCTGGATTCCGAACTCCATAAGGAGGACACCGGCGACGGCCGGGTGCTGCCCCAGGACGCCAGCCCGGTGCCGGCGGGGGAGCAGCTGGCCGACATCACGGCGCTGCTGCACACCTGCCTGCAGGAAGTCTACGGGGAGGATATCCCGGTGGAATACCTGGCGGACGCCTTCTACTACACCTACAAGGTGCGCAGCCTCTTCCCCAGCCGTCATGGCCTGCGCAAGGTGTTTTTCGGCGTGGTGGAGCGGTTTTTCGGCGGCAAGGGCTTCATCACGGGGCATATTTCGCCCCGCAAGCTGTCCGGCGAACTGCCCGACACCTGGACCGATCCCTTCACCGGCCAGTCCCACGAGGGCGGCCTCTTTGCGCTGCTGCCCAAGGCACGCCGCCGCAGCGAGGAATTCATGGGGGCGGCGCTGCTCTTCTGGCTGAAGAAATACTCCGACGAGGAGTTCTGCCGCGCCATCGGCAGCATGAGTTACACCCAGGGCCTGCCCACCGAGCAGAGCGCGGAGGCGGCCTCATTGGTAGAGGAAAACGATACAAAAGGAGAATGACTTATGATCCGCATCACCATGCAGAACGGCAAGACCATCGACATTGAACTCAACCCGGAGACCGCTCCCATCACCTGCGAGAACTTTGAAAAGCTGGTCAAGCAGGGCTTCTACAACGGCCTGACCTTCCACCGGGTCATCCCCGGCTTCATGATCCAGGGCGGCTGCCCCAAGGGCAACGGCACCGGCGGCCCGGGCTGGACCATCAAGGGCGAGTTTGCCCACAACGGTGTGGCCAACAACCTCAAGCACACCCGCGGCGTCATCAGCATGGCCCGCGCCATGGACCCCAACTCGGCGGGCAGCCAGTTCTTCATCATGCACCAGGATGCCCCGCACCTGGACGGTGAGTACGCAGCCTTCGGCCATGTGGTCAGCGGCATGGACGTGGTGGATGAGATTGCCGCCGTGGCCACCGACTGGAACGACAAGCCCCTCACCCCGGTCGTCATGGAGAAAGTGGAGATCGTCTGATCCATCAAAAGGGGAAACGGTCCCGCTGGGAGAATATCCCGGGACCGCCGCACAGAATACCCGGCCGCCGCCCGCGAGGGCGGCGGCTTTTGGCGTTCCGGGCTGCTTTTGCAAATACGGTTGAAAAAAACCGTGAAATCGGTTATACTAATTTGTAACCATATCGTAATACCGGGCTGCGGCCCGCTTTGAAAAAAGGAGCAAACCATGGCACATACCGTAATGGTCACCGGTGCGGACGGCTTCATTGGCAGCCATCTGACCGAAGAACTGGTCAAGCGCGGCGAGAAGGTGCGCGCATTCTGCCTGTACAATTCCTTCGGCTCGCTGGGCTGGATCGACACCCTGCCCCCCGAGATCCGCAATGAGATCGACATTTTCATGGGCGACGTGCGCGACCCCAACGGCGTGCGCACCGCCATGCGGGGCCAGGAGCGGGTCTTCCACCTGGCGGCGCTCATCGCCATCCCCTTTTCCTACCACAGCCCCGACAGCTATGTGGACACCAACATCAAGGGCACGCTGAACGTCCTCAACGCCGCCCGGGAGCTGGGCACCCAGCGGGTGCTGGTGACCTCCACCAGCGAGGTGTACGGCACGGCCCAGTACGTGCCCATCGACGAGAAGCACCCCTTCCAGGGCCAGAGCCCCTATTCCGCCACCAAGATCGGCGCCGACCGTCTGGCCGAGAGCTTCTACCGCAGCTTTGATCTGCCGGTCACCATCGTGCGTCCCTTCAACACCTACGGCCCGCGGCAGAGCGGCCGGGCCATCATTCCCACCATCATCACCCAGCTGCTGGCCGGTCAGACCGAAATCAAGCTGGGCAGCCTGACCCCCACCCGGGACTTCAACTACGTCAAGGACACCGCCAACGGCTTCATGACCATCGCCGACTGCGATGCCGCCATCGGCCAGGAGCTGAACATCGCCACCGGCGTGGAGCACTCCATCGGCGATCTGGCCCACGAGCTCATCGCCCAGATCAACCCCAGCGCCACCATCGTCTGCGAGGCCGAGCGCCTGCGCCCCGAAAAGAGCGAGGTCAACCGTCTGCTGGGCGATGCCACCAAGCTGCGCAACCTCACCGGCTGGGCGCCGAAGTACACCTTTGAGCAGGGCCTGGCCGAGACCATCGAGTTCCTGCGCGGCCACCTCGACCAGTACAAGGTCGGGCAGTATATCCTGTAATATGGGCGCTCGCACAACAAACCACGGGCACCGTTTCGCACCCACCGTATGGCCCCGCGCCGCGCGGTGGGCTTTCGTGTTGGCTGTATGCGCCCTGCTGGGCGTGGTATTCAGCTACTACTGGCGGGTCTTTTTCGGGCTGGACGCCCGGGGCATTCCGCCGCTCTGGCCCACCGCCTTCTGTGTGGGGCTGGGGGTGCTGGCGGGGGCCGCGGCGCTGGTACTGCGGCACCTCAAGGACTTCGCGGTGCGGGGAACTGTCTGCATCCTGCTCTGCGGCATCCTCTTTGCCTTCGCCAACCCGCCCCTGCAGACCCCCGACGAAACGGAACATTATCTGCGCACCTATGCCATTTCCATGGGGCGTTTCGACTTTGACGCCCATCGCGGCTACCCCGAGGATGTCTCCCGCCTGATGGCGGCTTTCCCCGGCGCCTGGGTCAACGCCCACACCTCGGCGGGGGTGGGGGTGAATCCCGACACGAAGGAGGAACAGCCCTACAACACGGCGGGCTACGCCCTCAAACAGTACGGCAAGGACGGCGCGGTGCAGAGCATCGCCGACAGCTTTGCCCAATATCTCTCGGGGGAAGGGGAGGCCGACCCGGTCACCGAGCCGGTGAGCTTCCTGATCCTGCCCTTTTTGCCCGGTGCGCTGGGCATGGCGGTGGCGCGGCTCTTCGGCCTCGGCGCCCTGGGCTGCCTTTACGCCGGCCGGCTGGGCAATCTTGTCGCCTACACGCTGCTCTGCGGCCTGGGACTGCGCACCGCCCAAAAGGCCCGCCCGGCCTTCCTCTGCGTCATGCTGCTGCCCATCTCCCTCTATATGGGATCCTCTTTGAGCTACGACGCCACGCTGCTGGCCTGCTACTATCTGATGCTGGCGCTGCTCACCCGCACCCGGTGGACCACCCGCACGGCGGTGCTTTATGCGGCAGCCTGCATCTTTGCCAACGGCACCAAGCCCTACCTGAACCTGCTGTGGGTGGTGCTGCCCCTGCTGCTGACCCGCACCCAGTGGAAAGCAAAGGGCAAACGGATTGCCTGGGCGGGCATCTGCGCGGCGGGTTCGCTGGCCCTCACACTGCTGGTGGAAAACTACGGCGTGCTCATGCGCCACAACTACGGCACCATCGCCCGGCAGGGCGGCGAAGCCGTCAACGGCGGGGCACAGCTGGCCTTTGTTTTGTCCAACCCCCTGCGTTATCTGGCCGTATTGCTGGGTACACTCTATGAAAACGATGGTTTCCTGGGCCAGCTGGGGCTGTTTGGCTGGAAGGATATGCCCATCGCGTTCCTGAGCCTGACCGGCCCGCTGGTGCTGCTGACGGCGGCGCTGCTCTGCACCCCCCGCACCGAATGCCTGGGCCGCCGCCGTCTGGGCGGGCTGGGCATCTTCGCGGCCCTCTACGGCATCGGCGCCATGACCGCCATGTACATCACCTACACGCCGGTGGGCATGGTGCGCATTGTGGGGCTGCAGACGCGGTACTTCCTGCCCCTCTGGCTGCTGCTGGCGCTGGCCGCGGCCGCCCTGGCCCGCCGGGCCCTGGCGCCCCGCCTCACCGCCGAAAAAGCCCAGCGCCTGGCCCTGCCCCTCTGCGGCGGCTACGCGCTGCTGGGCGCGGTGCTGCTCTTCCAGCACTATTTCGTGGGGCCTGTATACACAGTGTATCTGAAATAACAAATTCAACAAATCGTATAAAGGAGGCGACGCCCGATGCTGCAGCTTGTCTGGGGCCTGTTTGTGCTGCTTCTTTTGACCGGCGCCTGCGCGGTGCTCGCCTCGGGGGGCAGGGTCCATGGGGCTTTGCTGCCGCTGCCTTTGCTGGCCGGTTCGGCGCTGCTGCTCTACGGCTTCGGCATTGCCGGGGCGCTGCGCATCGGTGCGGCGCTGGTGGTCCTGCTGCTGGCCGCCCTCTGGGTGGTGGGCCTTGTAAAACTGCGCCCGGCAGGGTTCGCCCAGGCCTGCCGGGAGACGGTAACAAACCCCGGCATCGCCCTTTTTCTCGGGGGCGCCGTCTTTCTGTGGGTGCTGTTTTTTGTGCTGCAGCCCATGTTCACCCAGTGGGATGAATTCACCGCCTGGGGCCTGGCCCCCAAGATGGTGGTGGAGCGGGGGGCATTCTATGTGGCGGACCCCGTCAACCTGAAGGCCAGCTTCACCTACCCGGCCACCAGCCTCATCACCTTTTTATTCCAGCCCTTCGGTGTCTGGAGCGAGTGGGCCTGTCTGGCGGCGCTGGACACCCTGGCCCTGGCCTGTGTGGCCGCCGCCACGGCACTGCCCCGGCAGCGGTGGTACAGCGCCGTGCTGATCTTTGCCGCCGGCGTTCTGCTGCCCTACTTCTTCCGGGACCCCGTGCCGGGGGCCTACGCCACCCAGTATGTCAACGCCATGGCCGACCTGCCCATGGCCATGCTCTTCGGCGGCACGCTGTGTCTCTATCTCGGTACCGAGGGCCGCCGGGGCGTCTTCTGGCTGACCGCCCTGCCGCTGGCCCTGCTGACCCTGACCAAGGATATCTGTTTTGCCTACGGCCTCATTGCGGCCTTCCTCATCGGTTTGGACCGTCTGGTCCGGGCGGAGGGCCCCTTCCGCAGACGGCTGGTGCCGGCCCTGCTCCACGGGGGCGGGCTGGCCCTGGTGGTGGTGGCGGCCTTTTTCAGCTGGAGCCGCTACACGGCCGCCGTCACCCCCACGGTGGACACGGCAGCCAGCGTGGGCAGCGCGGGATTGAGCTACGGCGCGGTGCTCACCGGCGGCATCAAGCAGCTGCTGGGTATCGGCCGGGACGAGAGATTCGCCCAGATCATGGCGGCTATGGGGGATGCCTTCTTCACCCGGCGGGTCTGCCTGCTGGGAGGCGGCGTCCTGGCGGTGCTGGCCATCACTATGGTGGCGGCGGCCGCCTGGCTCTTTGCCGACAAGGGAAAGGCCCGGCGGGGCATTCTTGTGCTGCATCTGGCCTTTGCCTTCTGCTTTGCGGCGCTCTACGCCTTCCACCTGATTCTCTACTACTACAATTTCTCCGACGTGGAGGGCCTGGCCCTCAAGGACTACGACCGGTATCTCACTCCCTACTACCAGGCCTGGATGCTCACCATGCTCTGCTGCCTGGGCCGGACGGCCCGCCGCAAGGTGGGGCGTGCCGTGCTGGGGGCCGCGGTGGCGGTGGTGGTGGCGGTCTTCTGCTGGCGGGGTGTGCCGTCGGCAGGGTTCTGGACCGGCGCCGACAGTCTCTACACGCTGCGCCGGGACGTGCAGCGCCGGGCGGAGACGATGAACACCGCGCTGGACTGGAGCGACCGGGTGCTGGTGTTAAGCCAGGGGGACGACGCCACCCGGTGGTACTACTACCGGTACGAGCTGACGGCCCAGGTGGTCAACGGCTTCGGCGGGTTCTATGGACGGCTGGGGGAGACCCAGGACCGGTGGGACAGCGACTTCATGAACCTGGTGGAGAGCGAAAACTGGACGCTTTATGACTACAAGGCGGTCTGTGTGCCGGAGACCCTGGTGGCCTACCTGGCGGAGAAGGACTGCGACTATCTGCTCATCGACCGGGCGGACGACTATCTGGAACGGAATTTCAGCCCGCTGTTTGAGGGCGGCCTGACCGCCGACATGCCGGCCACCCTCTACCATTTTGAGGGTGAGGACGCCGCGGTGCCCTTCACGGTGGCTGCGGTGGCGGAAAGCGAGGTGCAGTGATGGCACAGCGCAAACCTTTGTGGAACAACCGCCCCCTCTTCGGGGCCCGGCAGCTGCTGGTGCTGGCCTACCTGCTGGCGGTGGTGCTGTGGCTGGCGCGTGGCTTTGTGGGCAGCGCGGTGATGCTCAACTACAAACTCCGGGGCGAGATGCCCCAGCAGACGGTGCTCCCGGCGGACCTGACCACTGAGAGCTTCGCTCCCTACAGTTCCAACCAGTGGTGGACGCCCCCCGACGATGATCCCGACTGGTATCTTTCCACCGACAGCGACCCCCATATCTACTGGCAGGGCCAGGGGTATATCGAGACGGTGAAACTCTACGCCGGGCACCGGCTGCCCCCCGGCGGGGTGGCGCTCTACTACCTGCTGCCCGGCCAGACCGACTACTCCGAGACCCAGAAAGTCTACGCCACCGTCACCGAGGCGGGGGAGTACACCTTTGACCTAGGCGGCCGGTGGGTGACGGGGCTGCGTATCGACCCCGACAGCGTGGGCGGTGTGCCCACCCTCTTCGGCGGCATTGAGCTGAACCCGCCCGCCCCCTGGTACACCCGCTTCCTGCCGGATGGCGGGCAGTGGCTGGTACTGCTCTGTGTGCCGGCGGTGGCAGCAGCTGCCGCGGCGCTGGTGCTCTCCCTTTTTGGGAAGGACGAGCCCGAGGACTGACAAAACACGAAGGAGAATCCCATGGAATTGCTCTGCGTACTGGCGGCGATGCTGGCCCTCTTCCTGGCCTGTACCGCGCTGACGCTCAAAGCCCGGGTGCCGGCGGGTCTGGCCCCGCTGACCGCCCTTTCCGCCATCGTGGCGGTGTTCACGCTGGCCGGTATGGCCGGGGTGCTCTTGCCGGCGGCCTGGGCGGTGTATGCCCTCTGCGTGGCGGGGGGCGTCTGGGCGCTGTGGCCCCGCAAGGGCGCCAAACCGGACTGGAAGGCCCTTTTCACCCCCGGCAGTGTGCTCTTCTGGGCTATGGCGCTGGCTTTCGCCGTCTATTTCTTTGTCCGCCAGCCTTTGGCCAGCGGCTACGATGAGCTGAGCCTCTGGAGCATGGCCGTCAAGGTCACCAAGGTGGACAACAGCCTCTATTCCACCGCCACCCTGGGCACCCCCTGGGCGGTGACCCAGAACCCCGGCCTGCCGCTGCTCAGCTACTTCTTCCAGTTCTTCGGCCACTACGCCGACTGGAAAAACTACCTGGCCTATGACGCCCTCTATTTTGCCTGCTTCGGCGCGGTGATCAGCGCCCTGCCCTGGGGCAAATGGCGGGTGGCGGTGCCGCTGGCGGCGGTGCTGTGGTGCACCCCCTTCTTCTTTACCATCTACAACCACACCATCTACCTGGCCGACACCTACCTGACCACCTACGGCGACGTGCCGGCGGGTCTGGTCTTTGGCGGGGCGGTGGCTGCCTGGCTGGCCCTGCGCCAGACCGACAGCCCCCGGTGGGCCGTGCTGCCGGTGCTGGCGTTGGCGGCCAACCTCAAGGCCAACGACTTTGTATTGAGCCTGGCCGCGGCGGGGCTCATTGTGGTGGACCTCTGGTTCTTCTGCGACGGCCCCTTCCGGCAGGGCATTGTCCGCCGCACCGGGCTGGCGGCGGCCTGCTTCGCCGCCCCCATGGCGGTCTACTACCTCTGGAACGTGCGGTACGTGGGCTGGCTGGTGGCCCGCAACAGCGATTCCGGCGGCGTGGGCGAGACTTCGGCCGCCCTCTCCGACGTGGTGGTCAACGGCGTCAAGATCCTGCTGGGCCAGCCGGTGGAGGGCTTCTTTGCTGAGAGACAGCCCCAGTTCCTTAAGGCCATGGCCGATATGGGCCACCAGTTCTGGACCAGTGACGGAAAACTCAGCATGATCGGCCAGGGCCGCAACGTGGTGGTACTGATCCTGCTGCTCTTTGCGGTGGCCTTCGTGGTGGCAGCCGGCTGGAAGCTCCGGGCGCGCATCGCGGCGCTGGCAGTGCTGTCCACGGTCTGCTTTGCGGGCTACAACCTGATGCTGGCTCTCAGCTACGGGTTCATCTTCAAGCCCTTCCAGGCGGAAAGTCTCCAGGACTACAACCGCTACATCTACAGCTATTACATCGGCTGGTTCCTCATTGCGGTGGCCTGCCTTGCCACGGCGCTGCTGCCCCAGCTGGAAAAATCCCTGCAAACCATCCGTGAAAAGGACGGCCCCACGGCGGTCTTCCGCGCAAAACTTTGCACCCCCCGCTGGGGGCTGGCGGGGCAGGGGGCGGTGCTGGTGCTGGCGGCGGCCATGCTGCTGCGCCAGGGCCAGCTGGTGCTGCCCCAGCTCAGCGTGCTGGGCTTCGCGGACAGCGAATTCTCCGACCGGCGCACCATCCGGGCCGAGGCGGAGCTGGTCTGCAGCTACCTGACCCCCGATGACCGTGTCTTCTTTGTCAGCCAGGGGGACAACGGCGAGCGTTGGTTCTCGGCGGTATTTGACTTCTACCCCTACCTGGTGGATTATTCCGGTGTGGTGTCCACCATGGTGGGCGGCGGCGGCGAGCTGGGCCTGCCGGAATTGCAGCCCACCGAGGAGGGCCCCAAACAGACCTACTACCACGGCTTCACCGCTGAAGAGCTGGACTCCATCGTGCGGGGCAACGGCTGCACCGTGCTGTATCTACAAAAAATCGACGACATTTTTGTGCAAAGCTACCAGGACCTCTTCACCGACGGTCTGGAAGGAGCGCTCTCGGGGCAGACGCTGCTCTACCGGGTGACCGAGGACGGCTTTGCCCCCATGGAAATGGAGGTGACCGCCTCGTGAAAACACTGCAACGCTGGTTTTCCCGCCGGGGCGCTCTGCCGCTGACCTGTTATCTGGCAGCGGTGGCCCTCTGGCTGGTGCTGGGAGCGGTGCACTGGGGCAGTGACGCCCTGGCCCGCAGCGCCGGCACCATGTACGAGGCGGAGATCCCCGTCACCGACTGGCAGCTGGCCGGGCTCACCGATGCCGGCAGCACGGCGGAGAGCGCCGCCCTCACCACCACCGACGGCGACCCCCAGATGATCCTGGAGGATGTGTCGGGCATGGTGGTGCGCACCGTGAGCTACGCCGTGGAGTTTGACGGCGACGCCCGGGAGATGTGCCTCTACTACACCACCCAGGTGGGGCAGGACTACAGCCAGGACCGCCGGGTCTTCCCGGAATCTTTGGGGGATGGGCGGTATCTCTACACGCTGCCCCGCACCACCATTGTGGCACTGCGGCTGGACCCCTGCAGTCCCGACGCCAACAAGACGGTGGGGCTGACCTTCACCCCGGGCACCATCACCCTCAACGCCCCCGAAACGCTGCCCGCCGTCTGGCAGTACTTTGTGCCCAACTGGTACCAGGCCTTCTGCCTGGTGCTCTACCCGGCGCTGGCCGCAGCGGCTTTCAGCTGGCTGCGGGCGGTCTGGCGGGCGCTGCGCCGCAAAACCGCATAAAACAAAACATCCACCCTTTTGGGGTGGATGTTTTTTGGTTTCAGGTGATTTTCAAAGCCCGCTGCACACGGTACACAGCGTATTGGAACAGCCCCACGATGAGGCTGCATTCCACCCAGATGTAGTTGGGCAGGTTGCGCCAGTGGAATTTCGGTTTGTTCACCTTGGACAGGGCCGCCTTGGCTTCCGCAAAGCCCTTGGCGTAGTCGCCGCCGAAGCCCCGCAGCCGGAACATCACCACTTTCAAAAGATACCCCAGTAGCATGGGGATAAAGTTGAGGATCAGCATGACCAGCGGCTGGTTTTTGTAGGGCAGCAAAATGCTGTTGCGGCCGCTCTGGATGCTCTTGAAGGGGTTGTACCGCACGGCGCCGGTGGTGGCGCCGCAGATGTGGCGGCAGCGGGCGGTGGGGCAGTAGACGTTCTTGTAGCCGAAGTTGTTGGCCCGCCAGGACAGGTCCACGTCCTCGTAGTAGGCGAAGAACAGCTCGTCAAAGACGCCGATCTCGTCCAGGATGGACTTGCGGTAGAGGGCCGCCCCGCCGCAGGCGCTGAACACCCGGCAGGGCTTGGTGTAGCGGCTGGCCTTCAGGCCGTCCCCCCGCTTGCAGGCAAAACCCAGGATCGTCACATAGTCGCCGGCGTCGTCCGCCAGTTCCGGCTCGTAGTACCGCAGCATCAGGCTGCTGACCGCAAAGATTTTGGGGTCGGCCTGGGCGGTTTTCACCAGTTCCGCCAGCCAGTCCGGCTCAGCAAAGGCGTCGTTGTTGAACAGCGCCACATACTCACCTTTGGCGATGGCAATGCCCTGGTTCACCGCGTGGGAAAACCCGGTGTTGGTGGCGTTCTCGATGAGGGTGTAGCGGTCGCGGCCGCGGTAGCTGCGGGCAATTTCCAGGCTCTCGTCGGTGGAACCGTTGTCGATGACGATGAGCTCAAAGTCCTGTTCGGTCTGGGCCCAGACCGATTCAATGGAATCCCGCAGCCAGCCCGCGCCGTTCAGGTTGGGGATGATGACCGATGCTTTCATGGTATCTCCTTGTTGGGGGTCAGTAGGCGTAGTAGGGGGTGACGGTCAACCGTGCCACCGAGGTCAGCGCCAGCACCAGGCAGAGCAGCGCCACCACCACGGCCACGATGAGGGTACGGATCAGCCAGGCCTGGGCCAGCCGCTTGCGGGCGGGCTTTGTACCGAAGCCGAAACTCCACGCCAGCGAGAGGATGAACCCCACCACCGGGATGGCAAAGAGCAGCAGCGTGCCCAGGGTGGCCCACTCGGAGAGAGCCGGCACCGGCTCCTCCGGCTGGGTATGGACCTCTTCGGTGTAGCGGGCCTCCGTCCGGGGGGCCGGGGCAGCCTGGGGTTCGGGCGGCAGCGGGGTGTCGCACTGGGGACAGCGGTCGGCGTCAAAGGGAGCCAGCAGACCGCAGTTTTTGCAGTAACGCATGGGAAAAACCTCCGTTCAGTCCAGCGCCAGTTTGCGGTCGAGCTGGGTGTTGAGAATGATCTGGGTGTTGGTGGAACCCAGTTTCTGCATCTTGGTCAGCAGATGTTCCAGCGCGTCGATGTCGGTGCAGCTCACCTTTACAATAAAGTTGTAGCTGCCCGTCACCCGGAAGCACTGCAGCACCTGGGGTTCCTGCTCGATCATGGCCAGAAAGCTGGCCCGGGTGGCGGCGTCCACCAGCACCGAGATCAGAGCCTCCACCCGGGCGGGGGCGCCGGGATGGCGCACGATCACCGTGTAGCCGCCGATGATGCCCTCCTGTTCCAGACGGTGGATGCGGCTGGACACCGCCGGACTGGTCAGACTGACCCGCTGGGCGATGTCTTTGACGGGCATACGTGCATTTTCAGCCAGAAGCTGCAGAATTTTATGGTCCAGATCATCCATGAATCGAAAACCTCGTTTTCATATTTGTATAATGCGCACAAAAAAATAAAATGAAGTAAACTGCCGTTGTGCGGTTTGAACAAAGGTGCAAAAGTCTGCTTTTTGAACACCAAACTAAATTAAATTAAGCATTTATGCAAACATTATAATATTTTGAAAAAGAAAATACAAGTGCGGCGTTTGACAAATTAAGAATAAAAGCTATAATAATAACTGTTATCAATCACGACATTCTCTGACCTTTATATACTTTCCCACCCCTCTATGCACAGAAGCCCGCAGGTAACTGCGGGCTTTTGTGTTGTATGGATTTCGCCCCGGGGCACCGCCCAAATATGAATTTTTCGAAAACATTGCAAAGACCCTCTTGCAGAAAACGGCAGGAGGGTCTATTATTGCATCTTGTTAATAGTTATCATATGTTAAGTAAATGAAAGGGGGAGAACCGAATGGCACAGAATCCCAGCAGTGAGTGGGAAGGTCTGATCCATTTTGTGGGCCGCCTGCGGGAGACCTCGGCCCGGGGCATCAAAGCGGCCCTGGCCGATGCGCCCAAGTGCCGGTTTGCCATGCTGGAGCGGCTCTACTACGCCATACGCACCCACGGGCAGGAGGGCTCGATCTACGTGAGCGACCTGGCCCGCATCACCCATAAACCGCTGCCGGCGGTGTCCCGGGGGCTGCGGCTTCTGGAACAGGACGGCATGGTGGAGCGGGAAACCGATTCCAAGGACCGGCGCAAGACGCTGGTGCGGATCACGCCGGCGGGCATGGAGGCGCTGCGGGGGTGCGAGGACGCCCTCAACGCTTATTTTGCCCGGGTGATGGCGCGGCTGGAGCCGGAGCAGCTGGCCCGGATGCGGGAGATGCGGGATGTGCTCATCGACGCGCTGGAGGCGGAGGCAGCCGCCACCCTGGAACATGCCGAAATCCAAAAGGGAGGACCCGACCATGGGGAAGATTTTTAAGCAACTGGGCCGTCACTGGAAGGCCTGTCTGCTGGTGATCGCGCTGCTGGCGGTGCAGGCCTACTGCGACCTGTCGCTGCCCGACTACACCAGCAAGATCGTGGATGTGGGCATCCAGCAGGGCGGCATCGAAAGCCCGGTGCCCGACACCGTGCGGGATACCACCCTCCAGGCGCTGGAACTGCTCATGAACGAGCAGGACGCGGCGCTGGCGGAGCAGTGGTACTCCGAGCCCGACGAAAACGGTGTGCGCACCCTGGCCCATGACGCCTCGGCGGCCATGCCGGAGCTGGAGCAGGCCTTCACCACGCCGGACATTGTGCTGTATATGGCGGCCGCCCAGCATGCGGCCACGGCCCAGGGGGACGGCAGCACCGCTACCCCCGCCTGGACCGACCTGGACGCCGTGGCCACCCAGTTTGCCATGATGGCCCAGGCGCCGGACTTCAGCCGGGATGCCGTCCAGCAGCAGCTGGCGGGGGCGATGGCCTCTGTGGATGACACGGTGGCCGAGAGCCTTTCCAGCCAGGCCATGCTGCTGGTGAGCCTGGAATACGAGGCCCAGGGCATTGCCCACGACGTGCAGATGGCCTACCTGTGGCGGGAGGGTCTGCAGATGCTGGGGCTTACGCTGCTCATGGTGGTGGTGGCCGTGGCGGTGGGCTTTGTGGCCTCCCGGGTGTCGGCGGCCATCGGCCGGGACCTGCGGCGGGATGTGTTTTCCACCGTCATCGGGTTCTCCCACGCCGAGATCGAGCAGTTCTCCACCGCTTCTCTCATCACCCGCACCACCAACGATATCCAGCAGGTGCAGTTCGTCTGTGTGATCCTTCTGCGCATGGTGGCCTACGCCCCCATTCTGGGCATCGGCGGCATCGTCCATGTGGCCCGCAGCGAGACGGGTCTTACCTGGATCACCTTCCTGGCGGTGGTGGCGCTGCTGCTCCTCATCGGGGTGCTGATGCGCATCGCCATGCCCAAGTTCAAGCTCATGCAGACGCTGGTGGACCGGCTCAACCTGGTCAGCCGGGAGATTCTCACCGGCATCATGCCGGTGCGCGCCTTCAGCCGGGAAGCCTTTGAGGAGCAGCGGTTCGACAAGGCCAACCGCGACCTCATGCAGACCCAGCTCTTCACCAACCGCACCATGGCCGGTCTGATGCCCTTCATGACCCTCATCATGAACGGCACCAGCCTGCTCATCGTCTGGTTCGGCGGCAAGGCCATGGATATGGGCACCATGCAGGTGGGCGAGATGATCGCCTTCATCACCTACACCATGCAGATCGTCATGTCCTTCCTCATGCTGGCCATGGTGGCGGTGCTGCTGCCCCGGGCCGGTGTGGCGGCCGACCGCATCTACGAGGTGCTGCGCACCCCCGCCACCATCCATGACCCGACGCCGGAGGTGGCCGAAAAGGCCAAGGCCCGCACCCATTGGGACGGCGTGGTGCAGTTTGAGGATGTGAGTTTCCGCTATCCCGGCGCCGACGATGACGCGCTGGAACACATCAGCTTCACGGCCAAACCCGGCGAGACCACCGCCATCATCGGTTCCACCGGCTGCGGCAAATCCACCCTGCTCAACCTGATCCCCCGCTTCTACGACGTGACAGGCGGCCGGGTGACCATCGACGGGGTGGACGTGCGGGATCTGCCCCAGCAGACCCTCCACGACCTGCTGGGCTATGTGCCCCAGAAGGGTGTGCTGTTCAGCGGCACCATCGAATCCAACCTGAAATTCGGCGGCCCCGCCATCACCGACGGGGATGTGCAGGAGGCCGCGGCCATCGCCCAGGCCACCGACTTTATCGAAGCCAAACCCGAGGGCTTCCAGAGCCCCATCGCCCAGGGCGGCAGCAATGTGTCGGGCGGTCAGAAGCAGCGGCTTTCCATCGCCCGGGCCATCGCCAAGCATCCCCGGATCTATCTTTTTGACGACAGTTTCTCGGCGCTGGACTACAAAACCGACGTGGCCCTGCGCCGCGCCCTGAAAGCCCGCACCGACAACGCCACCGTGCTCATCGTGGCGCAGCGCATCTCCACGGTGCTGCACGCCAACCAGATCCTGGTGCTGGACGAGGGCAAAGTGGTGGGCAAGGGCACCCACGCCCAGCTGCTGGAAAGCTGCCCCGAATACCGGGAGATCGCCCGCAGCCAGCTGAGCCAGAAAGAACTGGGCTTACCGAAGGAGGATGATTGATATGCCAAGACCCGGACGGATGACCACCGAACGCGCCAGGGACTTCCAGGGCACGCTGCGCCAGCTGCTGAAAGCCCTGGGCCGGTACAAGATTTCCCTGGGCGTGGTGGTTGTGTTTGCGGTGCTCTCCACCATCTTCAACATCGCCGGCCCCAAGGTGCTGGCCCAGGCCACCACCGCCCTGGCCACCGGCTGGGTGGCCAAACTGCGGGGCACCGGCTCCATCGACTTTGTCTTCATCGGCCGCATTCTGCTGATCCTTTTGGGCATGTACCTGCTCTCCTCGGCCTTCAGCTTTGTGCAGAGCTGGCTCATGAGCGGCCTTTCCCAGAAAGTCTGCTACGATTTCCGCCGCCAGATCAGCGAAAAGATCAACCGCCTGCCCCTGGCCTACTTTGAAAAGCGCACGGTGGGCGAGGTGCTCTCCCGCATCACCAACGACGTGGACACCCTGGGCCAGAGCCTGAACCAGAGCATCACCCAGCTGATCACCAGCGTCACCACCATGATCGGCGTGCTGATCATGATGCTCTCCATCAGCGCCCGGATGACCCTCATCGCGCTGCTGATTCTGCCGGTGTCGCTGGCGCTGGTCATGGTGGTGGTCCACTTCAGCCAGCGGTTCTTCAAGGCCCAGCAGGCCACCCTGGGCGTGGTCAACGGCCAGGTGGAGGAGGTCTACGCCGGCCACAACGTCATCAAGGCGTTCAACCGGGAACAGGCGGTACTGCAGGATTTCAACACCGCCAACGACCAGCTCTACGCCTCCGCCTGGAAGAGCCAGTTCCTCTCCGGCCTGATGATGCCCATCATGAACTTTGTGGGCAACCTGGGCTATGTGGCGGTGGCCATCGTGGGCAGCATCTTTGCGGCGGGGGGCCTCATCACCATCGGCGATATCCAGGCCTTCATCCAGTACGTGAAGAACTTCACCCAGCCCATCCAACAGCTGTCCCAGGTGTCCAACATGCTCCAGAGCATGGCGGCCGCCGCCGAGCGCGTCTTTGAGTTCCTGGCCGAAGAGGAGGAGGACCAGACCGCCGACCCGGCCCGCCGCGCCGACCCCGCCACCATCGACGGGCAGGTCACCTTCGACCATGTGAAGTTCGGCTACACCCCCGAGAAGACGGTCATCCGCGACTTCAGCTGCAAGGTGCAGCCCGGCCAGAAGGTGGCCATCGTGGGCCCCACCGGCGCCGGCAAGACCACCATGGTCAAGCTGCTCATGCGGTTCTACGATGTGGATTCCGGTTCCATCACGCTGAACGGCCACGATGTGCGGGACTTTGACCGCTCCGCCCTGCGGGAGGGCTTCGGCATGGTGCTGCAGGACACCTGGCTGTTCCATGGCACCATCATGGAGAACATCCGCTACGGCCGGCTGGATGCCACCGACGAGGAGGTCATCGCCGCGGCGAAAGCGGCCGGTGCCGACCACTTCATCCGCACGCTGCCCGGCGGCTACCAGATGGAGCTGAACGAGGACGCCTCCAACGTGAGCCAGGGCCAGAAACAGCTGCTCACCATCGCCCGGACCATCCTGGCGGACAACCGCATCCTGGTGCTGGACGAGGCCACCAGCAGCGTGGACACCCGCACCGAGCAGCGCATCCAGGCGGCCATGGACCGCCTGATGCAGGGACGCACCAGCTTTATCATCGCCCACCGGCTCTCCACCATCCGCAATGCCGACCTGATCCTCGTCATGCGGGACGGCGACATTGTGGAACAGGGCACCCACGACGAGCTGATGGAGGCGGGCGGCTTCTACGCCGACCTGTACAACAGCCAGTTTGAGGACGTGACAGCGTGAAAAGCACCCTGTCTTTTTGTAACAATTTCTTGACATTTATCTGAAATAAAGATAGAATAAATACAGGTAATCAGGAAGTTCCGCCGCACCGATTTTGCGGGGAATTCCATAGGGTGTCGCCCGCCGGGAACACCGCTTTTTCACCAATGTGCAACGCCTGTATTGGCTTTTTTCGTTTGTTTCGCGCGCTCGCGGCCGAAGTGTGTCTCTTTTTGCACGTTTTGGCCGGGATGGGCTGCGCTTTGCCATAGAAAAAACTGCATAAGGAAAGAAAGCGTCCCGCCGTGCTGCGCCCTCCTATGATTGAGAAGGAGTGAAGCCGACTATGTCACCCGTTATTGTTGTGGTGCTGGTCCTTGTCGTCGCAGCCGTTGTCGGGGCGCTTTGTTTTTATCTGGGCGGGGAAAACCGCAAGCGCACCGCGGAGGCCAAACTCGGCTCCGCCGAGGAGGAAGCCAAGCGCATCGTGAACGATGCCATCAAGGCTGCCGAGCAGAAGCGCAAGGAAACCATCATCGAAGCCAAGGATGAGGCCTTCAAGCTGAAGAGCGAGGCCGACAAGGAGATCAAGGACCGCCGTGCGGAGGTATCCCGCCAGGAGCGCCGCATGGACCAGAAGGAGGAGGCGCTGGACAAGCGCACCGCCGCCCTGGAGCGCAAGGAGGAGGAACTCAAGCGCCGCAGCGAGACGGTGGAGGCCCGGCTGGATGAGCTGGAACAGCTCAAGCTGCGCCAGACCGAAAAACTGGAGACCATCGCCGGCATGACCAAGGAGGACGCCCGCGCCGTGCTGCTCAAGCAGGTGGACGACGAGCTGACCCACGAGAAGGCCATGAAGATCAGCGCCTACCAGGCCAACATGAAGGACGAGTGCGACCAGATCGCCCGCGATCTGGTGGGCCAGGCCATTGCCCGCTGCGCCGCCGACGCCACCAGCGAGGCCACCGTCAGCGTGGTGCCGCTGCCCAGCGACGAGATGAAGGGCCGCATCATCGGCCGTGAGGGCCGCAATATCCGTGCGCTGGAGACGGCCACCGGCTGCGACCTGATCATCGACGACACGCCGGAAGCCATCACGCTGTCCAGCTTCGACCAGACCCGCCGCGAGGTGGCCCGCATGGCCCTGGAGCGGCTGATCACCGACGGCCGTATCCATCCGGCCCGCATCGAGGAGACGGTGGACAAGTGCCGCCGCGAACTGGAGATCCAGATGAAGCGGGAAGGCGAGAAGGCGGTCATGGATCTGGGCATCCACAGCCTGCATCCCGACCTGGTCAAGCTGATCGGCCGGCTCAAGTACCGCACCAGCTTCGGTCAGAACGTGCTGAACCACTCCATCGAAGTGGCCTGGCTGGCCGGTCTGATGGCCGGCGAACTGGGCGTCAACGTCCAGATGGCCCGCCGCGCAGGTCTGCTGCATGATATCGGCAAGGCGCTGGACCACGAGATCGAGGGCAGCCATGTCCAGATCGGCGTGGATATCTGCAAGAAGTACCGCGAGAATCCCCAGATCGTCCACGCGGTGGAGGCCCACCACGGCGACGTGGAGCCCAAGACCACCCTGGCCTTCATCATCATGGCGGCCGACGCCATCTCGGCGGCCCGTCCCGGCGCCCGCCGCGAGAACATGGAGAGCTACATCAAGCGTCTGGAGACGCTGGAAGCCCTCTGCAACGGCTTCGAGGGCGTGGAGAGCTCCTACGCGGTCCAGGCCGGCCGCGAGGTGCGCATCCTGGTCCAGCCGGACAAGGTCAGCGACGACCAGGTGGTCCTGCTGGCCCGCAACGTGGCCAAGAAGATCGAGAGCGAGCTGGATTACCCCGGCCAGATCAAGGTCAGCGTCATCCGCGAGAGCCGCGCCACCGAGTACGCGAAATAAGCAAACCTGTGCAGGCAGTCCGCTTCGGCGGGCTGCCTTTTGTTTTCGCACTTGCATATTCCCGCCCGGCGGCTTATAATATACAATATCTTAGTGTATAAAGGAGGGGTGCGCCATGCCGCAAACGCCAACTTCGGGCAAGCCCGTGCTGGGCATCCTGGGGGGTCTGGGACCGGCGGCCAGCTGTTATCTCTATCAGATGCTCATCGACCATACCCCCGCCACCTGCGACCAGGACCACATCGACATCGTCATCTCGTCCCGGGCGTCCACGCCGGACCGCACGGCGTTCATCCTGGGCAAAAGCAAGGAGGACCCCTTCGCGGTCATGGAGCAGGACGGTTTCAGCCTGGTGAACTACGGTGCCACCGTGCTGGCCATCCCCTGCAATACCGCCCACTATTTCTACGACCGTCTGGCCGAAGCCCTGCCGGTGCCGGTGCTGAACATGCCCCGGCTCACGGTGGAGGACGCCAGGGCAGCAGGCTGCACCAAGCTGGGCATCCTGGCCACCGACGGCACCCTCGCCGCCGAGACCTACCAGCTGGCCTGCCAGCGGGCGGGCATCGGGTGGGCCCGGCCCTCGCCGGAACACCAGAAGGGCATCACCTCGGTGATCTACGACGACATCAAGCAGGGCCGCCGGGCCGATATGGTCAAGTTTGCCGCCGCCGTGGCGGACCTGAAATCCCAGGGCTGCGACATGGCGGTGCTGGGCTGCACCGAGCTGAGCCTCGTCAAGCGGGACGAACATCTGGACAACTTTTTCATCGACAGTACCGAGGTCCTCTGCCGCCATGCTTTGCTGGCCTGCGGCGTGACGCCCGTCGGATTCTGATACAGATTAAGGAATGAGGAAGGAATCGTACATGGAACAGAAAAAATTCTACATCACCACGCCGATTTATTATCCCAGCGACAAGCTGCACATCGGCCACACCTACTGCACCGTCGCCACCGACGCCATGGCCCGCTACAAGCGGCTGCAGGGGTACAACGTCATGTTCCTGACCGGTACCGATGAGCACGGCCAGAAGATCGAACTCAAGGCCAAGGAGGCCGGCGTCACCCCCAAGCAGTTCGTGGACAACATCGTGGAGGGCCCCAAGGGCGTCAAGGATCTGTGGAAGCTGATGAACATCAGCTATGACCGGTTCATCCGCACCACCGACGACTACCATGTGGCGGCCATCCAGAAGATCTTCAAGAAGATGTACGACAAGGGCGACATCTACAAGGGCACCTACAAGGGCAAGTACTGCACCCCCTGCGAGAGCTTCTGGACCGAGAGCCAGCTGGTCAACGGCTGCTGTCCCGACTGCGGCCGTCCGGTGGTGGACGCCGAGGAGGAAGCCTACTTCTTCCGTCTGTCCAAGTACGCCGACCGGGTGCGGGATCTGCTGGTGAACACCGACTTCCTGCTGCCCCGTTCCCGCGTCAACGAGATGGTGCACAACTTCATCGACCCGGGCCTGGACGACCTGTGCGTCTCCCGCACCAGCTTCAAGTGGGGCGTGCCGGTGGACTTTGACCCCAAGCATGTGGTCTATGTCTGGATCGACGCGCTGTTCAACTACACCACGGCGCTGGGCTTCATGAACGACAAGTATCCCGACAGCGATTACGAGACCTTCTGGCCCGCCGATGTGCACTTTATCGGCAAGGAGATCGTCCGTTTCCACTCCATCATCTGGCCCGCCATGCTCATGAGCATGGATATGCCCCTGCCCAAGCACGTCTACGGCCACGGCTGGCTGCTGCTGGACGGCGGCAAGATGTCCAAGTCCAAGGGCAACGTGGTGGACCCCTACCTGCTGGCCGAGCGCTACAGCGCCGACGCCCTGCGGTACTTCCTGCTGCGGGACTTCCCCTTCGGTTCGGACGGCAACTTCTCCAATGAGCTGCTGATCAACCGCATCAACATGGACCTGGCCAACGACCTGGGTAATCTGCTGTCCCGCACCACGGCCATGGCGGACAAGTACTTCGGCGGCTCCCTGCCGGAGAACCAGGCCGCCGGCCCCGAGGACGACGCCCTGCTGGAGAAGGCCAAGGGCCTGCGCGCCCGCTATGAGGCCGACATGGAGGCCTACGCCTTCCAGAACGCCCTGGCCGATGTGTTCGATGTCATCGACGCGGCCAACAAGTATATCGATGCCACCGCCCCCTGGGTGCTGGCCAAGAACGAGGAGACCAAGCCCCGTCTGGCCCGTGTGCTCTACAACCTGGCCGAGACGCTGCGCATCTGCACGGTGCTGCTGCAGCCGTTCATGCCCGACACCTGCGTGAAGATCTTCGGCCAGCTGAACGTGGCCGACGAGGGCAAGACCTGGGACAGCGCCGCCGCCTTCGGCACGCTGCCCGTCACCGCCACCCTGCACAAGGGCGAGAACATCTTCCCCCGCATCGACACCGCCAAGGAGCTGGCCGAGCTGGAAGCCCTGGAGGCTGCCCAGAAGGCTGCCGCCCAGGCCGCGGCAGAGCCCGAGAAGAAGGAGGAAGCCCCGGCTGCCAGCGCCGAGCTCATCGGCGACCACGAGGAGGAGATCGACTTCGATACCTTCTGCAAGGTGGAGATGCGGGTGGCCGAGATCCGCGCCTGCGAGCGCATGAAGGAGAGCAAGAAGCTGCTGCACCTCACCGTCTTTGACGGCGAGCGGGAGCGCTGCATCCTCTCCGGCATCGCCAAGTGGTTCGCGCCGGAGGACCTGATCGGCAAGAAGGTGGGCATTGTGGCCAACCTGGCGCCCCGTCCCATGATGAAGGGCAAATATGTCAGCGAGGGCATGATCGTCGCCGCCGACACCGATACCGACGGCGGCTGCGCCATCGCCTTCTATCCCGACAACGTCCCCGCGGGCGCCCGCATCCACTGATCGGGCAAGGGGGACAAACCTTGCAAACCAAACCTTCCCGGCTGGATCGCTTTTTCGGGCAGCCGACCGCGGCGGTGGCCATGGCCATCCTCTGCAATGTGCTGTGGGGCGCGGCCTTTCCCTTCATCAAGATGGGCTACCGCCTCTTCGCCATCGACGCCGCCGATACCCCGTCCATCCTCTGTTTTGCCGGCGTCCGCTTCATGCTCAGCGCCCTGCTGGTCTGGGTGTGCGGCGCGGCGCTGACCCGCCGTCTGCTGCCCATGCCCCGGGGTAGGGTGCTGGCGGAATGCTGCGGCCTGGGCCTGTGGCAGACCGCCGCCCAGTATTTCTTCTACTACTCGGCGGTGGCGCTGCTCACCGGCGCCATGGGCGGCATCCTCAACAGCACCCAGAGCTTTCTGGGCGTGATCCTGGCCCACTTTCTCTACGGCAAAGCCGACCGCATGACCCCTGCCAAGGCCCTGGGCTGTGTGCTGGGCTTCAGCGGCGTGCTGGTGGTCACGCTGGGCAACCACGGCGGTGGCAGCGGGCTGGGCATGGTGTACATGCTCATCGCCTCCTGCATCTTCACGGTGGCGGGGCCCTGGAACAAGGCTGTCACCCGGCGGGCCGACAGCTTCTCGGTCTGCTGCCTCAACCTGGGGGTGGGCGGCCTGGCCCTGACGGTGCTGGGCTTTGCCCTGGGCGGGAACCTCCGGCCCCAGAGCGCCGCCGGCATCCCGGTGTTGCTCTTCCTGGCCTTCATCTCGGGGGCCGGGTATGTGCTGTGGGCCCTGCTCATGAAGAACAACCCCGTCTCCCGCATCAGCGTCTTCGGGCTGATCATCCCGGTGATGAACGTGCTGCTGTCGGCGCTGCTCAACGGGGAACCCCTGTTCCAGTGGAACTATCTGGCGGCGCTGGTGCTGGTGTGCGGCGGCATCTTCCTTGTCAACCGCGCCCCGCGCCCCCGAACGGAGTGAACCATGCAGAATATTTTCGATACCCATGCCCATTACTGCTCCCGCCAGTTTGACGCCGACCGCGCCGAACTGCTGGCCGCGCTGCCCGCGGGCGGCGTGGTGGGGGTGCTGGAATGTGCCACCCACTCGGGGGACGCCCCCAAGGCGGTGGAGTTGGCCCACCGGCTGCCCTACTTCCATGCGGCGGTGGGCATCCACCCCGAGAGCCTCATCGAGGAGGACGCGCCCACCGTCACGGTCTACCACGGCGACTGGCGGGCAGAACTGGAAGCCCTGCGGCCCCTCTTTGAGGACAAGGCCGTGGTGGCGGTGGGGGAGATCGGCCTCGACCATCACTGGCCGGTGCCCCGGCAGGACCAGTACGAACTGTTTGAAGCCCAGCTGCAGCTGGCGGCGGAACTGGATCTGCCCGTGTCGGTCCACGACCGGGAGGCCCATGCCGAGATGTACGAGCTGCTGCGCAAGTACAAACCCCGCGGCGTGCTGCACTGCTACAGCGGCAGCGCCGAGGACGCGGCCTGGCTCACCGGGCAAGGGATGTACCTGGGCTTCGGCGGCGCAACCACTTATAAGGGGGCCAAGCGCGCAGCCAAAGTGCTGGCGGCCATCGACCCCCGGTGGGCGGTGCTGGAAACCGACTGCCCCTACATGGCGCCCGAGCCGGTGCGCGGCCGCCGCAACGACAGCCGCAACATCGCCCATGTGGCGGCCCACATCGGCACCATCTGGCAGATGGACGCCCAGGCGGTGCTGGACCGCACGGCGGAAAACGCCCGTCGGTGTTTTGACATTGTATAAATTATAAATAATATACGATTTGTATATTATCATAAAACAACCAGGAGTGAACCAACATGAAAGCACGGATTCCCAAACATCGCGAATTCATCATCGATTTCCCCAAGGAGATGGACCAGGCCAAGGCGGACGAGGGCTGGGAGAAGCTCAACCAGATCGTGGAGGACTACAAGAAGGAGCACAACGGCCAGAGTGTCTACGCGCCCACCTTCATTGAGGACTGCGAGCCTGCGGTGAAGAAGCTGCAGGAGGAGTACGGTTTCACCTACACGATCCAGGAGATCAAGTAAGAAAACGCGTTTTTCACGCAGTGCGGTCTGCAAGCAGCGCCGCCCAAAAACAAAGACAGCGATGCGGCGCTGGCAGGACCGGCCGTTCCCAGGGGAGCGGCGGGCCGGCAGCCGTGCGCTGTCTTTTTCAGGTTATACGCAGAGGGGGCTTGCGCCATGCCAAAAACTGTGATTCGTTCTGCCACGCCGGCGGATCTGCCGTCCATTCTGGCCCTGTACCGGGTGCTGGATGAGGAGATGGTGGATCTGCAGCCGGAGTTTTTCTGTGCCGCCCCGCGGGAGGAGGCGCCGATCCTGAAGTTCATCGCTTCCTCCCAGGCGGATTTTCTGCTGGCGGAGCAGGAGGGCACCGTGGTGGGGCTGGCCCTGGTGGTGTACGAGGGCTGGACGCCGGAATTCAGCTGCGTGCTGCCCCACCGGTATGCCAGCCTGTACGACCTGGTGGTGCTGCGGGAGTATCGCAGCCAGGGCATCGGCAGTTCGCTGCTGGGGGCGGCCAAGCGCTGGGCCCGGGACCGGCGGCTGGAATACCTGGAACTGGGAGTGCTGGCCCAGAACAGCAAAGCCATCGAGCTGTACGAGGCCCATGACTTTGTGGAAGCCCGCCGCACCATGCGCTGCATGCTGTAAATCCAAAAAAGAACCGGACGGTTGCCGTTGCTGGCAGCCGCCCGGTTTTTGCTGTAAAAAGCCCGGTCGTACAAATGGCCGGAAGGGGAAAGAACCCAAAAGCCGGGGCCGTACATTTCTGTACAGCCCCGGCGATCTTACTTCTTTGGAGTCATAGCCTCATAACCCTTGTTCGTTATTTTTCGGACTGTTTACTCATCGTCATGAGTACCTCATCCTATCTTTAAGCGAATTTTACTTGCCCTTTCAGGATCTATGCTAACCGTAGTACATTGGACTTACCCTCTGGTTCGTTATTTGCTGAAGAGCATTTGTGGAACGGAGTAAGAAACCTGCGGTTACTTAGATCGTTCCTGGGGTAGGGGTCTGATGCTGAGGAAGAATCCTCTTAACTCTAGTACATTGGAGTGTCTCCTTATGGATCAGGTGAAATTCAGGATTATCCTGTTCGGCGGGGTGGTGGCTTTCATCATCTACCAGCCTTCTTTCATCCTAATCTATATTCTATGCCAGGGGTCTTTTTTGACGGGACCCTGAGTCTGCTAACACATTTTGTTGTGAACCAACCATCGTTTGGTATAATTCTTTTACAGGTTACGACCTGCGGCTTTTGATGTGGTTCTTTCGCGTCAGCAGGCCCAGGCCCGCCGGTGATGAATGGGATCTTTGAAGTTTGCCATTGGACTTGAGCCTCCTTCCTTGCGAATCCTGCCGGCGGCCTTTACATCATCTTTCCGGTTCCTCGAATGCCCTCGTGATGCTGGATCGGAGTCCTTAAAGTGTTTTCATTGAATTCTTTTTTTGTTTCAGATTTTCCGTTTCCTGTTGAAAATTTTAACTTCTTTCTTTTTCAAAACCTTTGTCTGAATTTCTTTTCTTCTTACTTACTTTTAGAAGAGCCATCGCTCCCGGTAAAAGATTTTTCAGAAGTTGAGATTTTCAAACCAGCTTTTTCCAGATGAAGTTTTTCTTTTCCACTGGATTTTCGGAGAACCTGTTTCGGAAGAACCTGGAAAAATCTTCTTTAAGATGTCGATCTTTTCACGATCGGTCTTTGTTGAGGTTCCTTTGGAAAGTGGCTTCTCTTGGAGTTCTTAGCTCCTTATCTCCGGCTGTTTTCTTTCTGTGACTATACTATAGCACAGCCTTAGAGAATCGTCTATTCGCAGAATCTACAACCTTAAAAGGAATTATTTGTACATATTACGGATTGAAAAGTCTATCCCATAGTGGTACAATGAATATGTTGGGGTCGTGTAAAGACAAGCCGCCGTTCCATCCGGAACGGCGGCTTTTTGTCGTTGTTACGCTGTTACATGGACTCCGGCACGGTGATCTTGAACATGGTCAGAATGTTGCGGATCACGCCGCGCACGGCCAGGCACAGGGCAATGCGGTTCTGCTGCACGGCGCCCTCGGCGTCCAGGATGCGGCAGGCGTTGTAGAAGCGGTGGAAGGCCGTGGCCACATCGATGCAGTAGCGGGTGATGCGGGCGGGGTCGTACTTGTCGGCGGCGGCCACGATCTCGGCGGGGAAGGCGGCCAGCAGACGGATCAGCGCCTGTTCGGCGGGGTCGGTGAGCACGGCGGCATCGATGCTGTCCACGCCCTGGAAGGTGATGCCCTGCTCCTCCAGCTTCTTCAGCACCGAGCAGATGCGGGCGTGGGCGTACTGGACATAGTAGACGGGGTTTTCGCTGTCGTTGCGCACGGCCAGGTCCAGGTCAAAGTCCAGGGTGGAGGAACTCTCCCGCTGGTTGAAGAAGAACCGGGCGGAATCGATGGGCACCTCGTCCAGCAGGTCGGTCAGCGTGATGGCCTTGCCGGTGCGCTTGCTCATCCGTACAGGCTTGCCGTCCCGCATCAGGTTGACCATCTGCATCAGCACCACATCCAGCTGTTCGCCGTGCAGGCCGATGGCGTCCATGGCGCCCTTCATGCGGGCCACATGGCCGTGGTGGTCGGCGCCCCACACGTCGATGGCCTTCTCAAAGCCGCGCACCGCCAGCTTGTTGTAATGGTAGGCAATATCGGCGGCAAAGTAGGTGGGAATGCCGTTGGCGCGCACCAGCACCTCGTCCTTGGCCTCCTCCTCGCTGCCGTCCTCGGTCTTGCGCTTGTTGGCCACGCCGTACTTGGCGGCGTACTGGGCGCTGCGGTACATAATGGCGCCGTCCTCGGCCTTGTAGCAGGCGCCGGTCTCCAGCAGCTTGTCCACCACGGCCTTCACTGCACCGCTCTTGTGCAGGTCGCTCTCGTGGAACCAGACATCATACTGGATGCGGTACTTGCCCAGGTCGCGCTGCAGCCCGGCGATGTTCTTGGGCAGGGCGTCCGCCACAATGGCCTTCTTCAGTTCCTCGAAGTCGGCGTTGACGTAGGCGTCGCCGTGCACCTCGGCAAACTCCTTGGCGCGCTGGATGATGTCGGCGCCCTGGTAGCACTCGGCGGGCAGCGGGCAGGCCTCCTCGCCCTTGTAGAGCTGCAGGTAGCGGATGGCCAGGCTCTTGCCGAACTTCTCGATCTGGTTGCCCGCGTCGTTGATGTAGAACTCACGGGTCACGTCGTAGCCGGCCCAGTCCAGGCAGGCGGCCAGACAGTCGCCCAGGGCGCCGCCCCGGGCGTTGCCCATGTGCATGGGGCCGGTGGGGTTGGCCGAGACAAATTCCACGTTGTAGCGCTTGCCGGCGCCGGCGTCGGTGCGGCCGTACTCGGGGTTGGAGCAGGCGGCGCGCAGCACGCTGGTGAACCAGTCCTGGGCCAGGAACAGGTTGATGAAGCCGGGCCCGGCAATGTCCGCCCCGGCAAACAGGGTGCCGTTCAGGTCCAGCTTGGCGGTGATGGCCTCGGCGATCTGGCGGGGCGCCTTGTGGAATACCCGGGCACCGGCCATGGCCAGGTTGGAGGCCACGTCGCCGTTCTTCACGTCGGCGGGGATCTCCACGATGAAGTCCGGCAGGTCCGCTTCGGGCAGGGTGCCCTCGGCCATAGCCGCCTTGACTGCGTCGGTCAGCAGGGTCCGCGCCTCGGTCAGGGCCGCCAGGCGGGGGTTGTAATTCTGATAGTCCATGATGCAAAAACCTCCGGTTCGATTTGGTTATTCGGGTTGGGCGGGCTGGTTGGGCAGGGCGTCCACCGTGATGTCCACCAGGTTGCGGCTGATGAAGTTCTCCGCGCCGGAATCCAGCGTGTAGCTGAATTTCAGCTTGCCGCCTTCGTCGCTGAGCTGATGCTCGATGACATCCGCCGCCACGCCCAGGCTGATGGCGCCGTAGCCGGTCTCGTAATGGCAGAGATGGCGGGTGCCCTTCTCGATGATGAGCTGACTGGGCACCTTGCCGAACCGCAGCATGGAAACCTTGCGGGCATCCTCCGCCACCTTGACGGTGGTGGTGCAGCCGGCGTAGCCGGTGGCCTCGGTCTCTTTATAAATAATATAGTAGGCGCCGTCCTTGTGCACGAGGGACCCGCGGGTCATCAGCTCGACGGTATCGCTCTTGCCGTCCTGCTCCATCGTGCCTTTGATGGTGATGAGATATTTTTCTTCCATAGATTTCCCATTCCTCAATAGGATTCAATGGCGATGCGCTCGACGGGACCGCCGGCGTACTCGCCCAGAAACAGCATTTCCTGCTCGGCAAAATTGTCGGGGGTGTCGCTGACATAGTAGCGCGCCGTGCCGCCCTCGCTGCGGCCGTTGAGCAGGTCCAGATCGGCCAGCGCCGCGGCGGCCGCCTGGGCCGTGACCTTGCCGGAATCGATCAGGGTGACCGATGCGCCCACATAGTCGCCGATCATCTTTTTCAGCAGCGGATAGTGGGTGCAGCCCAGGATCAGGGTATCCACGCCGGCAGCGCGCACCGATTCCAGATAATCCGCAATGACCAGTTTGGTCACGGGGTTGCCGTCCTGCACGTAGCCGTTTTCCACCAGGGGCACAAACAGCGGGCAGGCCTTGGCGGTGATCTGCACGTCGGGCATCATGTCCCGGATGACGGTGGCATAGGAGCCGCTGCGGATGGTGGCGGCGGTGCCGATGATGCCGATCTTGCGGTTGCGGGTGGCGGCCACCGCCGCCCGGGAGGCAGCCCCCACCACGCCGGTGTAGGGCACCGGCAGTTTGGCGGCTTCCTCCGGCGGGAAGGTGGAGGACACCGTGCCGCAGGCGGCGATGATGAACTTCACATCCTGCTTCAGCAGAAAGCGGATGTCCTGCCGTGCATACTGCAGGATGGTGTCCCGGGCGCGGGAACCGTAGGGCACCCGGCCGGTGTCGCCGAAATAGACGATATCCTCCCCGGGCAGTACCCGGCGCAGCTGGCGCACGGCGGTCAGCCCGCCCAGGCCGCTGTCAAAGACGCCGATGGGTCGTTTGTCCATCAGTAGGCCCCCTTACGGCGGTGTGCCGCCAGCTGCAGCAGCCGGTCCACCAGCTGCGAAAAGTGTACGCCCTCATGCTCCATCAGCTTGGGATACATGCTGATGGAGGTGAAGCCGGGCAGGGTGTTCAGCTCGTTGCAGAGCACCCGGCCGGTGCCGCGCTCCACAAAGAAGTCGCAGCGGGCCAGTCCGGCGCAGCCCAGGGCCAGATAGGCCTTGCGGGCCTCGGCCTTCACTTCGTCCAGCTTCTCCTCGCTCAGGCGGGCGGGGATGAGGGTCTGGGAGACACCGTTCTTGTACTTGTCGTCGTAGGTGTAGAACTCCGCGCCGGCCAGGATCTCGCCGGGACGGGTGGTGGAGATGTGGGCGGGATCGTCGGGGTTGCCGATGGCGGCACACTCCACTTCCTGGCCGTCGATGAACTCCTCCATCACCACCTTGTCGTCCTCCCGCAAAGCCACATCCAGGGCGGCGTCCAGGGCGGCGCGGTCGGCGGCCTTGGAGATGCCCACGCTGGAACCGGCGTTGGCGGGCTTCACGAAGATGGGATAGCCCAGGGCAGCTTCGGCACGGTCCAGCACGGCGGCCCGGTCCTGTTCCACCTCGGCGCGGAGGGCGCTGGTCCAGCGGCAGTGGGGCACGCCGGCGGCGTCCATCACGGTGTTGGCCAGGGCTTTGTCCATGCAGATGGCGCTGGACAGCACGCCGCAGCCCACGTAGGGGATGCGGGCCAGCTCAAACAGGCCCTGGATGGTGCCGTCCTCGCCGTTCTTGCCGTGGAGGATGGGGGCGCACAGGTCGATGGGGACCAGCTCCGCTTTGCCGTCCTTGAGCAGCCAGAGGCCGTGGTCACCGCGGTCGGGGCTAAGCACACAGGGAACGCAGTCGGCACCCTGCTCCCAGCTGCCGTCGGCCATGGCCTCGGGGGTGGGGTGGCAGGCCAGCCAGCGGCCGGTTTTGGTGATGCCGACAGGAAATACCTCATATCGTCCGGCACAGGGTTCCTCACCCAGGGCGCGCAGCCAGGCCGACGCCGAAACGCAGCTGACCTCGTGCTCGCTGGAAACCCCGCCGAAAAACAGCGCAACGCGCAGTTTCTGGTGTTCACTCATGCAAAAAGACTCCTCTTGCTGTATTTTTGTACACACTACAAGTCTTCAGCTTACTATCATACCATATTCCAATCCGATTGGCTATATGAATTTGCGAATTTCTGGCCGATTTCCGCAAAACCCTTGACAGCGTCCCCGGGCTGTGGTATAGTAATGCCTGTAAAAAAAGCAGCAACCGGCAGTAAGCCGTCGGCTCACCTTGCGGATGTACAATCCCGGGTCATACCAGAGAATCGCACTTCGGGTGCGCGCTTTCGTATGTTCGGCGGCTGCTTTTTTGGCAGCCGCTTTTATCTTTTCTATCATACACTTGTGGGAGGTGTGTTCCAATCGCCAGCAACAGCAATTCCAAGGAACTGGAAATCAATGAGCAGATCCGCGACAAAGAAATCCGCCTGATCGGGGCGGACGGCACCCAGATGGGCATTATGAGCCCCCGCGACGCTTTGCGCATGGCCATCGACAAAGACCTGGACCTGGTCAAGGTGGCACCGCAGGCCAAGCCGCCGGTGTGCAAGATCCTGGACTACGGCAAGTACCGGTTCGAGATGCAGAAGAAGGAAAAGGAAGCCAAGAAGAACCAGAAAGTGGTGGAAGTCAAGGAGATCCGTCTTTCCCTGAACATCGATACCAACGACTTCAACACCAAGGTGAACCAGGCCGCCAAATTCCTGCAGCAGGGTCACAAGCTCAAGGTCAGCATTCGGTTCCGCGGCCGTGAAATGGCGCACACCAGCCTGGGTCTGGATGTCCACAAACGGTTTGCCGAGGCGTTGGCGGGCAAGGCCGTCATCGACAAGCAGCCCAAACTGGAGGGCCGCAGCATGATGATGTTCATGTCCCCCGTACCCAACAAGTAAAAATGAACTCTTCAGGAGGAAACAACAATGGCTAAAATGAAGCTCAAGACCCTGTCCGGCGCCAAGAAGCGCTTCAAGATGACTGCTTCCGGCAAGATCAAGCGCAACGCGTCCAAGCGCCGCCATATCCTGACCAAGAAGACCACCAAGCTCACCCGCGGCCTGCGTATGCCCAAGTACGTCGACAAGACCAACGAGGCTACCGTCCGCAAGATGATGCCCTACGGCGGCTGATTTCCGCAAGGGGAAACACAAGGTCAGATAACTACCAGAGTATAAAGGAGATATAAACATGGCTCGTATTAAAGGCGCTACCATGACGCACAAGCGTCGTGCCAAGACTCTCAAACTGGCGAAGGGCTACTACGGCTCCAAGTCCAAGCACTTCCGCATGGCCAAGCAGGCCGTCATGAAATCCGGTAACTACGCCTTCGTCGGCCGCAAGCTGAAGAAGCGCCAGTTCCGCAACCTGTGGATCACCCGCATCAACAACGCGGTGCGTGCCCAGGGCATGAACTACTCCACCTTCATGAACGGCCTGAAGAAGGCTGGCATCGAGCTGAACCGCAAGATGCTGTCCGAGATGGCCATTCACGACGCCGCCAGCTTCAATGCGCTGGTCGAGACCGCCAAGAAGGCTCTGTAATAACAACACACAAGAGACGCACGCGCGCAGGCGCATGCGTCTTTCTTGCATAAAGGAGAAAAACGCACCATGTCCACGGCCGCAAACAAACTGATGCGCTTTCTGCCGCCGGTGCTGGCACTGGCGGCGCTGGGGGGCGCCTGCCTGTGGGAGGTGGACCGCGTGGCGGCCCGGTCCCGGGGCTACGGCGACAAACAGGTGGTCATCAACGAACTCTGCGCCCACAACCTGTCCGGCCTGCAGGACGGCAACGGCAACTGCGGGGACTGGATCGAGCTGTACAACCCCGGCGGCGGCACCGTCGACCTGTCGGGCTGGACGCTGACCGACGACAAGGACGACCCCGGCCGCTGGACCTTCCCGGAGGGCACTGTGCTGAAGGAATACCTGGTCCTCTTTGCGGATGGCACCGGCACGGTGGACGGCGCGGGCTACTGCCACACCTCCTTTTCCCTCAAGACCCGGGGGGAGACGCTCTACCTTTATAATGCCCACGGGGAGCTGGTGGACCGGCTGAAATACCCCGAGCAGGGCTTCGACATCACCTACGGCCGGGCCTTCGGCAACGGGGAGGACAAGGGCACCTTCGCCACAGCCACCCCGGGGGCGGCCAATCCGGCGGACTTCCTGGACCAGCACCGGGAGGCATCCCTGGGCCGGGCGGAGTTTTCGCTGCCCTCCGGCTTCTACGACGAGCCGGTGGCGGTGGAACTCTCGGCCGATGACCCCGACGCACTGATCTTCTACACCACCGACGGCAGTGACCCCGCCGACGGCGGCACGCTCTACACAGGGCCCGTCACGGTGGAAAGCCGGGCAGGGGAGCCCAACGAATACGCCTCGCTGCCCAGCCGGTTCGGGTACGGCTACTCGGAGTTCATCAAGAACTACGCCTACGACTACGCCCCCGACCCGGTGGACAAGGCCACCACCCTGACGGTGCGGCTCTACAAGGACGGCCAGTGGTCCGACGAGTGCAGTTCGGCCACCTACTGGGTGGGGGTGGAACCCCACACGCTGCCGGTGGTCAGCGTCACGGCGGACCCCGACGACCTGTTCGGGCCGGAGGGCATCTACACGCCGGGCACCAGCTACTTCACGGCGGTGCAGCAGGGCCAGCTGGACCACTCTGCCAACTTCATGAACGGCGAGGACATCGACGCCCGCATCCAGGTGGAAGGCCTGGCGGGGAACGAGGCGCTGGAGGCGGAGATCTCGGTGGGCGGCCAGGCCTCCCGCATGTGGTCGCTGCTGAAAAACCTCTCGGTCCGCTTTGATGAGGAAAGCCGCCAGCGGCTGGAGGAGACCGAGAACCTGGACGATCTGGCGGGCTTTTCTCTCAAGGGCCCCGGCAACGGCTCCTGGCAGTACTTCTATGTGGACGGCTTCTGGAGCAATTACCTCTACCAGAAAAACCTGGGCTCCCAGTACAGCATCCCGGTGATCCTCTATCTGGAGGATGAATACTGGGGCATCTACTGCATCCGGCCCAGCAAGGACGAGACCTTTGTGGCGGACCAGTTCGGGGTGGACGCGGACGCCGTGACGATCATCGCCACCGGGCGGGACGACACCGAACAGCAGGTCTTCGACCTGGCCGCCCAGGTGGAGGCCCTGCCCACCGACGAAGCCTCCTGGCAGTGGCTCAACGAAACTTTCGATGTGCCGGGTTTCATCGACTACCTGATCCCCCACATCTATTCCAACAACTGGGACGGCGTGCGCACGGCGGGCAACACCATTCTGTGGAAGGCGGATGCCGGTTCCTCGGCCCGCTATACCGACGGAAAGTGGCGGTTCCTCTTCAACGATTTCGACCAGACGATGAACTACGGGTTCATGGATTCCATCGACGATCTGCTGAATAACCCCGCGGACGACGGCAACGTGCAGCGGCTGCTCTTCCAGAAACTGTGGCAGTACGAGGAATTCCGCGCCATGTTCGCCGAAAAATTCCGCGCCGAGATGGCCACTACCTACGCGCCGGAGAACATCCTGCCGGCTTTCGAGGCGTGGTGCGAGGAACTGGAACCCGAGATGGAGCGCAACATCACCCGCCAGAAGGTGGAGACCACCGTTCTGGCGCCGCTGGCCGACAAACTCACCGACACCCAGTCCGACGTGCAGACCATGACGATGGAACAGTGGCAGGCCGATTACGCTACCCTCTGCGATTTTCTGGAAAACCGCGCTGACGACCTGCTGGAATACCTGGATGTAAACCTGGCCGAAGCCGAAACCGGTATCGGACCCACACAGTAAAGGATGACGAACGATGAGCAAACGTCAAATTCTGGAATACCTGCTGGAGAGCAACACCAGCATCTCCCTCACCCAGGTCTGCCTGTCGCTGGCCATGGCGGTGGTGCTGGGCATGCTTCTCTACTTTGTCTACCGCAAGACCTACCGCGGCACCGTCTACTCCAAGGACTTCAACCTGACGCTGCTGCTGGTGGCCATCATCACCACGCTGGTCATGCAGGCCATCGGCTCCAACCTGGCGCTGAGCCTGGGCATGGTGGGCAGCTTGTCCATCATCCGTTTCCGCACCGCCGTCAAGGAACCCCGGGACATCGCCTTTCTGTTCTGGGCCATCGCCATCGGCCTGACCTGCGGCAGTGAGATGTATCTCATCGGCCTGCTGGGCAGCGTGGTGCTCACCGTGGTGGTGTGCCTGGCCAACCTGGACCTCTATGACACCACCACCTACCTGCTGGTGCTGCGCACCGGCACCGGCGCCGTGGACGAGGCGGCCCTTGCCGCCGTGCTGAAAAAGCACACCCGGGCCTGGAAGCTGCGGATGCGCAACCAGATGGCCGACACCGAGGAATTCACCTACGAAGTCTCCTTCACCCGCAAGCAGAGCGCCGGCGCGCTGAGCGGCCAGGTGCGGGAGGCGGTGGGCGCCGACAGGATCCGCAGCCTGAACCTGGTGAGCTACAGCGGGGAAACGCTGTAATGGCCGCCGAACTGCAGGTCCGCCGCTACGAGGAAAAGTACCTGCTCTCTCCGGCCCAGGCCGCGGTGCTGGAATCCCTGCTGGACGGCGTGCTGCCCCGGGACAGATACTCGGCGGAGGGAGCCTATTTCATCCGCAGCCTCTACTTTGACACGCCGGGAAACGCCGACTACCAGGATAAGCTATTGGGCGTCAGCGAGCGCAAAAAGCTGCGGCTGCGGCTCTACGACCTGCGGGCGGCGCAGCTCAAGCTGGAGATCAAGGCCAAGCAGGCCAGGACCTCCCACAAGCAGAGCGCCCTGCTGGACCGGGATGCCGCCCAGGCGCTGATCGCCGGGGATGCCGCCCCGCTGCTGGCGGGCGGCCCGGCGTCCCGGGCGGCCTACGCCCTTCTGCAGGGGGAGAGCCGCATCCCGGCGGCCCTCATCGACTACGAGCGGACGGCCTGGGTCTTCCCGGTGGGGCGGACCCGCATCACGCTGGATCGCCATGTGCGGGCCTCCAAGAGCACGTCGCTGTTCGCAGCGGATGTGCCCATGGTGGAGGTGCTGGCCCCCAAAACGGTCCTGGAGATCAAATATGACCAGCCGCTGCCCGGCTGGCTGGGCCGGATGCTCAGCAGTGTGCCGGGCACGCCGCTGAGCATCAGCAAATATGCACTGGCCCGGGCGGCGCTCTATTAAAAAAGGAAAAACGGTAAATTTTATGCGAACTGACTTGATTTCCAGCCGCGAAAATCCTAAAATCAAATACGCCTGCTCGCTGCGGGATTCCGAGAAGCAGCGCGCCGCCGACGGGCTGTTCTTTGCCGAGGGGCCCAAGCTCTGCCTGGAACTGGCCAAGAGCTGCACCCCCCGCACGGCCTACGCCACCGAGGCGGCCCTGGCCAAAACCCCGGCTCTGGCGGCCCTGCACCCGGTGCCGGTGGCGCCGTCGGTGGCGGAAAAGCTGGCCGGCACCAAATCCAGCCAGGACGTGTTCGTGCTGTTCGAGACCCCCCGTCCCGACCCCGCCGTGCTGACCACGGCCCGGCGGCTTCTGGCCCTGGAGGGGGTGCAGGACCCCGGCAACGTGGGCACCCTGCTGCGCAGCGCCGCGGCCTTCGGCTTTGACGCTGTGGTGCTGGGGCCCGGGTGCGCGGCGCCCTTCTCGCCCAAGACGCTGCGGTCCTCCATGGGAGCGGCGGGGCGGCTGCCGGTGGTACGCACCGACGACCTGCCCGCCACGCTGCATGCCCTGCGGGACCGGGGCGTGACCTGCCTTGCGGCGGCACTCTACCGCTCCCGTCCGCTGGACGAGGCGGGCCGGGCCTTCCCCGGCGGCCTCTGCGTGGTCATCGGCAGCGAGGGCCAGGGCCTCACCGACGAGACGGTGCAGGCCTGCGACGCGGCGGTGCGCATCCCCATGACCGACCGGGTGGAGAGCCTGAACGCCGGTGTGGCGGGCAGCGTGCTGTTGTGGCACTTCCGCGGGGTGTGAGGATGGACAAGAAACTTGCCTGGCTGTGGCTGGCCGACGCCGTCGGTTCCGCCTGCCAGTATGCCCGGGAACTGCTGGCCCTCTGGCCCGACCCGGAAGAATTCTGGCTGGCCCTGCAGGAGGACCCTGCCCGCATGCCGGCCTTTGTGAGCAAACACGCGGCGGCCCGGCTGGAGAGCACCACCCCCTATGACTTTGAGGAGCGGATGGACCACTGCTTGCTCACCGGGGTGGAGGCGCTCACCCCCGACGACCCGGACTATCCCGCCCGGCTACGGGAGATCCCCGACCTGCCGCTGGTGCTCTATGTCACCGGCGACAAGACCTGCCTCAACGGCCACCGCTATGCGGCCATGGTGGGCACCCGGCGGCCCAGCGCCTACGGGCGGCAGGCCGCCTATGAGTTGTCCCTGGGGGCGGCCAAGGCCGGGGTGGTCATCGTCAGCGGTCTGGCCGACGGGCTGGACAGCGAGGGCCACCGCGCCGCCGTGGAGGCGGACATGCCCACCATCGCGTTTCTGGGCACGGCCATCGATGTGACTTTTCCCAGTTCCAACACCACGCTGCGCCAACGCATCGAAGCGCTGGGCGGCGCGGTCTGCAGTGAATATCCGCCCCACTACAGGGGCAAAACAACGGGGACCTTTCTGGCGCGCAACCGGCTCATCGCGGCCCAGGCCCAGGTGGTCTGTGTGGCGGAAGCCCGGCTGCGCAGCGGCACCCTCAACACGGTGCACCACGCCGAGGACTACGGCCGCCCGGTGCTGGCCGTGCCGGGCAGCATCTACAGCGCCATGAGCCAGGGCACCAACGAGCTGCTGCGCACCCACCGGGCGGAGGTTCTCTGCCGCGCCCAGGATATTCTGGAACGGCTGGGGGCCGAGGCACAGCCCGCCGCGGCGGAACTGCCCGCCTTTTCCCCGGCGTCGGTGAGTGCCGACGCCCGGGCGGTCTATGAGAAACTGGGTCCCACCCCCCAGGGCATCGACGCCCTGTGTGTGGCCACCGGCCTGCCCGCCAACCGGGTGCTGGCGGCCTGTACCGAGCTGGAACTGTTCGGCGGCGCCCAGGCGCAGCCGGGCCGGCGGTACATCGCTTTATAAAGAAAATCAGGAGGAGACTATGGCAAAACTGGTCATTGTGGAATCGCCCGCCAAGGCTAAGACCATCGGCAAGTATCTGGGGCGAAACTATAAAGTCACCGCCAGCATGGGCCACGTGCGCGACCTGCCGGCGAGCCAGCTGGGCATTGACGTGGAGCACGGCTACACCCCCAAATATATCACCATCAAGGGCAAGCAGAAGCTGGTCAAGGAGCTGAAAGCCGAGGCCAAAAAGGCGGACGGCGTGCTGCTGGCCACCGACCCGGACCGGGAAGGGGAGGCCATCAGCTGGCATCTGGCCAACATTCTGGGGCTGGACCCGTCGGCGCCCAACCGGGTGACCTTTGACGAGATCACCAAGAAGGGCGTCCAGGAGGGCATGGCCCATCCCCGGGCCATCAACATGGACCTCTTCAACGCCCAGCAGGCCCGGCGGGAGCTGGACCGCCTGGTGGGCTACAAGCTCAGCCCATTTCTCTGGCGCAAGGTGCGCCGGGGCCTTTCCGCCGGCCGCGTCCAGAGCGTGGCGGTGCGGCTCATCCGGGACCGGGAGCTGGAGATCGAAAACTTCAAGCCCGACGAATACTGGAACATCGACGCCACCCTGCATCCCCAGGGCAGCCGCAGCAACTTTGTGGCGCGGCTCACCGCCGGGGCGGACGGCAAAAAGCTGACCGTCACCAATAAAGAGCAGGCCGACGCCATCGTGGCGGCACTGGACGGCAAGGAATACGTCATCTCCAAGCTGGAAAAGGGCAAGCGCCGCCGTCAGCCCGCGCCGCCCTTCATCACCTCCACGCTGCAGCAGGACGCCAGCCGCGCCTACGGCTTCTCGGCCACCCGCACCATGCGGGCCGCCCAGACCCTCTACGAAGGCGTGGACATCGCCGGCCACGGCACCGTGGGTCTGATCACCTACATGCGTACCGACAGCCTGCGCATCGCCGATGAGGCCGCCGCAGCCGCCAAGCAGTTCATCGCGGGCCGCTGGGGGGACAACTACGTCTGCAAGACCCAGCGCAAGTGGAAGTCCCGCTCCGCCACGGTGGCCCAGGACGCCCACGAAGCCATCCGTCCCTCCATGCCGGACCTTACCCCCGACGAGGTGGAAAAGAGCATCAGCGGCGACACCGCCAAGCTCTACCGGCTGATCTGGAGCCGCTTCATGGCCAGCCAGATGGCGGACTGCGTGCAGGATACCGTCTCGGTGACCATCACGGCGGGGGACTACCTCTTCCGGGCCTCGGGCTTCCGGGTGGCCTTTGAGGGCTTCACCGCCCTCTATGAGGAGTCCACCGACGACAAGCAGAAGAAGGAGACCGCCCTGCCCGAACTGGAACAGGGCCAGACCCTCCAGCTGAAATCCCTGACAGCGGACCAGAAATTCACCCAGCCGCCGCCGCTCTACACCGAAGCCACCCTCATCCACGCCCTGGAGGAGAACGGCATCGGCCGTCCCTCCACCTACGCGCCCATCATCACCACCATCGTGGACCGGGGCTATGTGGAGAAGGACCAGAAAAAGCTCAAGACCACACCCCTGGGCCAGGCGGTGAACCAGGTTATGATGGAGCAGTTCCCGGCCATCGTGGACGTGAAGTTCAGCGCCGACATGGAGAAAAAGCTGGACGTGGTGGAAGCGGGCCAGGCCGACTGGGTCAAAACGGTGGATGAATTCTACCAGGGATTTGCCAAGAGCCTGGAAACCGCCGAGAAGAACATGGAGGGCAAGCGGGTCAAGGTGGAGGACATCCCCACCGACGAGATCTGCGAAAAGTGCGGCCGTCCCATGGTCATCAAGTCGGGGCGGTACGGCAAGTTCGTGGCCTGCTCGGGCTTCCCGGAGTGCCGCAACGCCCACCCGCTGGTGAAGGACACCGGCGGGCTGTGCCCGTTGTGCGGCGGCCACATGCTGGTGCGCAAGAGCGCCAAGGGCCGCATCTACTACGGCTGCGGCAATTACCCCAAGTGCAACTTCATGACCTGGGACGAGCCGGTGCCGGAAAAGTGCCCTCAGTGCGGCGCCACCCTTTTCAAAAAGAAGGGCCAGCTCTACTGCGCCAAGGAGGGCTGCGGCTTTGTGAAGCCGGTGGAAAAGAAATAACCAGCGGGGTACGCCCCGCCCATTCCCGTGGAGGAAAGTATGCAATGTAAGATCATTGGGGCCGGTCTGGCCGGGTGCGAAGCCGCACTCTGGCTGGCCGACGCCGGGGTGCAGGTGGACCTGTACGAGCAGAAACCCGGCAAGTTTTCCCCCGCCCATAAAAGCGCCGGCTTTGCCGAGCTGATCTGCTCCAACTCGCTGAAAGCCGAGCGCCCCGATTCCGCCTCCGGCCTGCTGAAGCTGGAGATGCGTACCATGGGCAGCCACCTGCTGCCCGCCGCCGAGACCGCCCGGGTGGCCGCCGGCGGGGCCCTGGCGGTGGACCGGGATGTCTTCTCGGCCGCCGTCACGGACCAGGTGGAGGGCCATCCCAACATCACGATCCACCGGGAGGAAGTCACCGCTCTTGACGAGAGCGCCCCGGTGCTGGTGGCATCGGGCCCCCTCACCGAGGGGGCGCTGGCCGATGCCATCGCGGCCCTCACCGGCAATCACCGGCTGAGCTTTTACGACGCGGTGGCCCCCATCGTCACCGCCGAGAGCCTCGACTACGACAAGGTCTTCGCCGCCTCCCGCTACGGCCGCGGCGAGGCCGATTACTTAAACTGCCCCTTCAACAAGGAGGAGTACGAGGCCTTCCACGGGGCGCTCATCGCCGCCGAGCGGGCCCCCCTCCACGATTTCGACGGCGACCTGACGGTCTACGAGGGCTGCATGCCCATCGAGGTCATGGCCGCCCGGGGCGCCGACACCATCCGGTTCGGCCCGCTGCGCCCGGTGGGGCTGCGGGACCCCCGTACCGGCCACCGCCCCTGGGCCAACGTCCAGCTCCGGGCCGAGAACACCGACCGCACCCTTTATAACCTGGTGGGCTTCCAGACCAACCTCAAATGGGGGGAGCAGAAGCGGGTCTTTTCCATGATTCCGGGGCTCGAGCACGCCGAGTTTATCCGCTACGGCGTCATGCACCGCAACACCTTCCTGGAAAGCCCCAGGGTGCTGACGGCCCAGCAGTATCTCAAAGAACACCCCAACGTATTCTTTGCCGGGCAGATCACCGGCTTTGAGGGCTATATGGAGAGCGCGGCCAGCGGTCTTCTGGCAGCACGGCAGATTCTGGCGCGGCTCCAGGGCCGTCCGCTGCCGCCGCCCCCGCCGGAGACGATGTGCGGCGCGCTGCTGCAGTACATCACCACCCCCAACAAGGACTTCCAGCCCATGGGTGCGAATATGGGCATCCTGCCCCGCACCCCCGAGATCAATGCCATCCGCGATAAGCGGGAACGCTATGCCGCCCTTTCCGAGACGGCGCAACAGGCCATGCGGGCCTGGGTAGAGGAGGACGTATCATGATGAAGATTCTGATCGACGCCATGGGCGGCGACAACGCCCCGCTGTGTGTGCTCCAGGGCGCGTCCCAGGCGGCTGCCGAGTACGGCGCCGACACCAAACTGGTGCTGCTGGGGGACGAGAAGACCATGAAAGACTGCGCGGCCCAGAACAAGATCGACCTGACCCCCTTCGAGATCATTCCCTGCTCCGAAGTGGTGGATATGCACGATGACCCCGTCAAGGCGGCCCGCCACAAGACCGATTCCAGCATGATCAAAGGCCTGACCATGCTGAAAAACGGCGAGGGCGACGCCTTTGTGTCGGCGGGTTCCACCGGCGCGCTGCATGTGGGCACCAGCCTCATCGTGCGCACCCTCAAGGGCATCAAGCGCCCGGCCCTGGCCACACCCATGCCCGGCGCCAAACAGAACTTTTTGCTGCTGGACTGCGGCGCCAACGCCGAGTGCCGCCCCGATATGCTCAACGCCTTCGGCACCATGGGCAGCGTCTATGCCGAGAAGGTCATGGACCGGAAGAATCCTTCGGTGGCGTTGGTGAACAACGGCGCCGAGGACACCAAGGGCACCCCCACCTACCGGGAGGCCCACCAGCTTCTCAAAGCCAACCCCTGCATCCACTTTGTGGGCAACATCGAGCCCCGCTACATCCTGGACGGGGAAGTGGACGTGGTGGTCTGCGACGGCTTTGTGGGCAACGTGGTCCTCAAGCTCACCGAGGGCGTGGCCAAGACGCTGCTGGGCATGCTCAAGAAGGTCTTTTTGAAGAACCTCATCACCAAGCTCAGCTATCTGGGCATCAAGGGCGGCCTTTCCGACATCAAGCGGATGATGGACTCCGAGGAAGTGGGCGGTGCGCCGCTGCTGGGCGCCGCCAAGCCGGTCATCAAGGCCCACGGTTCCAGCAAGGCCAAGGGCATCAAGAATGCCATCCGGCAGGCCCGCACCTGCGTGGCCAACGACCTCTGCGGCACCATGCAGACCGCCCTCAACGCGCTGGAAAAACCCCAGGCATAAAGAAAGGAAGGCCCTACGGTGGCTACGCATAAACCCGAAGAACTGCAGAAGGTTCTGCACTATCAGTTCAAGAATCCCGCCCTGCTGCGCATCGCCCTGACCCACACCAGCTTCGCCAACGAGAGCAAAGTCCCCACCACCCACAACGAGCGGCTGGAGTTTCTCGGCGACAGCGTGCTGTCGGTGGTGGCGGCGGACTATCTGTTCCATCACTCCACCCGGCCGGAGGGCGAACTGACCCGCATGCGGGCCAGCCTGGTCAGCGAGGATGCCCTCTTCCAGTTCGCCCAGGAGATCCATCTGGGCGACTACCTGCGGCTGGGCCACGGCGAGGACCTGGGGGGCGGGCGCAACCGTCCCAGCGTGGTGTCTGACGCCTTTGAGGCGGTCATCGCCGCGCTCTATCTGGACGGTGGGCTGGAAGTGGCCCGCAGCTTTATCCTGCCCTTCCTCACCGAGGGCAAGACCGCCGAGGAAGATTACAAGACCCGCCTGCAGGAAGTGGTGCAGCAGAATCCCAACGCCCGCCTGCGCTATGAGGTGGAGAGCGAGACCGGCCCCGACCATGCCAAGCAGTTCACCGTCGCCGTCTATTGCGACAATGAGCGGCTGGCCGAAGGGGTGGGCCGCAGCAAGAAGGCGGCCGAACAGCACGCCGCCAGGCAGGCGCTGGACCGCCTGCAGTCCCAACGCTAAGGAGACCCTATGCGCCTGAAAGAACTGGAAATCCAGGGCTTCAAGTCCTTCCCCGACCGCACCAAGATCACCATCGGTAACGGCATCACCGGTGTCGTGGGACCCAACGGTTCGGGCAAATCCAATATCTCCGACTCCATCCGCTGGGTGCTGGGCGAGACCAGCTCCAAGCAGCTGCGCGGCTCCGGCAAGATGGAGGATGTCATCTTTGGCGGCACCCAGACCCGGGGTGCCATGGGCTATGCCTCGGTGGCGCTGACCATCGACAACAGCGACCATGGCCTGGACATGGATGCCGACGAGGTGACCATCGGCCGCCGGTACTACCGCAGCGGCGAAAGTGAATATTCCATCAACGGCCAGAACGTCCGCCTGAAGGATGTCTACGAACTGCTGCTGGACACCGGCCTCGGCCGGGACGGCTACGCCATTGTAGGCCAAGGCCGCATTGCCGAGATCGTGGGTGCCAAGTCCGGTGAGCGCCGGGAAATTTTTGAGGAAGCGTCGGGCATTGCCAAGTACCGCTACCGCAAAAACGAGGCGGAACGCCGCCTGGCTGCCGCCGAGGGCAACCTGGAACGGCTGCGGGACATCCTGGGCGAGCTGGAAAAGCGGGTGGGTCCCCTGAAGCGGGACAGCGAGAAGGCCCAGCAGTTCCTGGAACTGTCGGCCACCCGCAAGAGCCTGGAAGTGACGCTGTGGGTGGACGCCATCCGCCGTGCCAACGAATCCCTGCGGGACCAGCAGCGCAAGTACGAGGCCGCCCAGGCCGACTATGAGCGGCTGAGCCGCCAGCTGGACGAGTTCGACGCCAGGAGCAATTCTCTGCGGGAACAGGCCCAGGGGTATGTGCTCCAGGTGGAGCAGGCCAACGCCGACATCCGCGCCCTCACCGAACAAAACGCCGGCAGCGAGAGCCAGGTGGCCGTTCTCAAGAACGAGAGCGAGCACAGCCGGTTCCGCATCGACGAGGCCAATGCCGAGCTGGAGCGGGTGGGCCAGGGCCGCCAGAGCATCGAGAAGGAGGCCGCCGAACACCGCGCCGCCATTGAAAAACTGCAGGCCGGCCTGACCGCCCTGGACGAGGGCATTGCCGCGTTGCGGGAGAGCCTGCGGGCTCTCGAGGAGAAGGCCGCAGCCAGCGGCCAGCGCCGGGATGTCATCGACGCCGCCATGGCGCGGCTGCAGGACACCGCCACCTCCGCCAAGGTGCGCATCGCCGCGGCCCAGACTGCCGCCGATGCCGCCGATGCCCGCCGCACCGAGGCGGAGCATCAGGTCCAGGAGGCCCGCGCCGCCGCCGAAAAGGCCGAAGGCGAGAAGGCCCAGGCCACCCGCCGCCTGCAGGAGGCCGAGGAGGCCGTCACCCGCAACGACAACATCAAGGCGGGCCTCAAACTCAAACTGGAAAGCCGCCGCCGTCAGCAGGCGGAGGCCGCCGACGCCCTCCAGAAAGCCGACAGGGAGCGGTCCAACGCCTCCCAGCGCATCCACATCCTGGAAGAGCTGGAACGGAACATGGACGGCTACCAGCAGAGCGTCAAGAGCGTCATGCGGGCCGCCGCAGGGCGCCGTCTGCGGGGCATTATCGGCCCGGTGGCGGGCATCCTCACGGTGCGCAAGGGCTACGAGGTGGCCATCGAGACCGCCCTGGGCTTTGCTTTGCAGAACATCGTGGTGGAGGATCAGGGCTGTGCCCGGGCCGCCATCGCCTTCCTGAAAGAGGAGCGGGCGGGCCGCGCCACCTTTTTGCCGCTGGACACCGTCCAGGGCAGCCGGTTCACCGGCCGCCTCACCGGCACCGCCGAGGTGGCCGCCGACCTGGTCATCACCGATCCAAAATACCAGCATATCATCGACAATCTCTTGGGCCGCATCATCGTGGTGGAGGACCTGACCGAGGCCTCCGCCGTGGCCCGCAATCTCGGCTACCGCAACCGTATCGTCACGCTGGACGGCCAGGTCATCAACGCCGGCGGTTCCTTCACCGGCGGTTCCACCGCCCGCAGCGTGGGCGTATTCAGCCGCAAGCAGGAGCTGGACGAACTGCGGAAAAAGCTCACCAAGCTGGACGAAAAGCACGCCCAGGCCGAGAAGGAGCTGGCCGCCCGCAAGGCCGAGGTGGATAACCTGACGGCCCAGCTGTCCGGCGCCGAGGCGGAGGGCATGACCGCCGCCTCCGAGCGGCTGCGCGCCAGCCTGGACCTCGACCGCCTCAACGGGGCGGTGGCCCAGTACGGCGAGACGCTGCGCACCCTCCAGCAGGAGGTGGAAGCCCAGCAGCAGGCCCGCGCCGCCAGCGACGCGGAATACACCGCCGCCGAGGCGGAACGCCAGAAGGCCGAGGCCGAACTGGAACAGTACGCCGCCGAGCTGGCCCAGCTGGGGGAGAGCACGGGGGCTCTTTCCGCCGAGCGGGAAACCATCACCCGGCAGCTCTCCGAAAAGCAGATGCAGCGGCTGGCCGACGAAAAGGACATCAGCCTGCACCAGGCCTCTCTGGAAAGCCTCGAGAGCCGCACCGGCGAGAACGACGCCCGGGTGCGGGAACTCCAGGCCTCCATCCAGGCGGCCAAAGCCCAGATCGAGGCCAATCAGTTGAAGATCGCCGAGATCGAGCGGGCCCGCGGGGAGAACCAGCAGAAGATCGCCGCCGCCGAGGAGGTCATCCGCACGGCCAACGCCGCCCGGATGGAGACCGAGTCGGCCTCCGCCAAGCTGGCCCAGGAGAACCGCACCCTCACCGACGAGCGGGAGAAGATGAGCGGCGAGATGGCCCGTCTGGCCGAGCGCCGCACCGCTGCCGAGAACGAACTCAACGATACCAACACCAAACTCTGGGAGGAGTACCAGCTCACCGACACCGAGGCAAGGGCCCTCTGCGTGCCCTTTGACTCGCTGACCGAGCTGCGCCGCCAGGTGGCGGAGACCCGCTCCAAGATCCGCGCCCTGGGCAATGTGAACGTGGGCGCCATCGACGAGTACAAGGAGGTCAAGGAGCGGTACGACTTCCTGAAAGCCCAGGTCACCGACGTGGAGAAGGCCAAGGCCGAACTCACCAAGATGATCGCCGAGCTGTGCAGCGAGATGGAGGAACTGTTCACCAGCTCTTTCAAGGAGATTAACCGTCACTTCGGCCATATCTTCCGGGAACTGTTCGGCGGCGGCCACGCCCGGCTGTATCTGTCCGACGAGAACAACGTCCTGGAATCCGGCATCGAGATCGAAGTCTCGCCGCCGGGCAAGGTCATCAAGAACCTCAGCGCCCTGTCGGGCGGCGAGCAGGCCCTGGTGGCCATCTCCATCTATTTTGCCATCCTCAACGTGAACCCGGCGCCCTTCTGCATCCTGGACGAGATCGAAGCCGCTCTCGACGATGTGAACGTGGTGCGCTACGCCCAGTATCTGCGCCGGATGACCGAACATACCCAATTCATCGTCATCACCCACCGCCGCGGCACCATGGAGGCCGCCGACGTGCTGTACGGTGTCACCATGCAGGAGGACGGCGTCTCCAAGATTCTGCGTCTCGACCTCGAGAACGTCAGTGCCGACCTGATCTCTTGATCCCAAGGAGGGCCCCATGTTTTTCTTTAAAAAGCGCAACATCTCGGAAAAAGAGTTTGAAGAGCAGCAGAAGATGCAGCGCGGTCTGGAAAAGACCCGCACCGGCTTCTTCCAGAACATCCTCAACACGCTGACCAACTGCCAGATCGACGACGATCTCTACAACGACCTGGAGGAACAGCTGATCCTGGCCGACGTGGGCCCCGCCTGCGCGGTGCGGCTGGTGGACGAGCTGCGGGACGAGGTGGAGAAAAACCACCTCAAGACCGGCGAGGAAGCACTCAACGCCCTGCGGGGCATCCTCTGCCAGGAACTGACCCCCCGGTATCCCCTGGAACTGGACGGTCACCCGGCGGTGATCCTCGTCATCGGCGTCAACGGGGTGGGCAAGACCACCACCATCGCCAAGCTGGCCCACCTCTATAAGGAGGAGGGCCGCCGGGTCATGCTGGCCGCCGGCGATACCTTCCGGGCCGCCGCCAGCGAGCAGCTGGAACTGTGGGCCGACCGGGCCGGCGTGCCGCTGGTCCAGGCCGGGCAGGGGGCCGACCCCGCCGCCGTCATCTTCGATGCGGTGAAGAGCGCCACCGCCAAGGGCTACGATATGGTCATCGCCGACACGGCGGGCCGCCTGCACAACAAGAAGGGCCTGATGGACGAGCTGGGCAAGATCTCCCGCAGCGTCAAGAAGGCCAGCCCCGAGGCAAGTCTCGAAGTGCTGCTGGTGCTGGACGCCATCACCGGCCAGAACGCCATCAGCCAGGCGGAGGAATTCTGCCGGGCCGCCGGTGCCACCGGTGTGGTGCTCACCAAGCTGGACGGCACCCCCAAGGGCGGCTGTGCCGTCAGCGTCTGGGAGAACCTGGGCCTGCCCATCCGGTTCGTGGGCGTGGGCGAGAAGATCGACGATCTCATGCCCTTCGACGCCCAGACCTTTGTGGAGTCGCTGCTGCCCGAAGTGCCCACCCATAAGGAGGACTGACCCATGCTGATCTGTGCTGCCAGCAACAATGCCGGCAAACTGAAGGAACTGCGCCGCATCCTGGAGCGGATGGGCCACGAGGCGAAGAGCCTGCGGGAGCTGGGCATCGACCTGGACCCCGAGGAGACCGGCACCACCTTTGCGGAGAATGCCCGCATCAAAGCCGAGGCCTTCTGCAAGGCCAGCGGCCTGCCCACCGTGGCCGATGATTCCGGCCTCTGCGTGGATGCGCTGAACGGCGCCCCCGGCGTCTACAGCGCCCGCTATTGCGGGCACCACGGCGACGATGCCGCCAACAACGCCAAACTCCTGCGGGAGATGGCGAACGTCCCCGAAGAACAGCGCACCGCCCGGTTTGTGTCGGCGGTCTGCTTCCTGCTGCCCGACGGCCGGGAACTGCTGGTGGAGGGCGAATGCCCCGGCAGCGTGGCCTTCACCGAGACCGGTTCCAACGGCTTCGGCTACGACCCGCTGTTCATTCCCGACCGGGTGGGCCTGCCGGACGGCACCACTGTAGAAAACACCGCCCGCCGCAGCTATGCCGAGCTGGCCGACGGCGAGAAGGACGCCATCAGCCACCGGGGCCGCGCCATGGAAAAGCTGGACGCCCGGCTGCCGGCCTTCCTGGGCCAGGCGTAACCCAACATCATAAGGAGAGACGATATGCTCAACAGCAAACAGCGTGCCGCCCTGCGCGGCGCCGCCAACACCCTGGACCCGGTCTTCCAGATCGGCAAGGGGGAGATCGACGAGACCCTGATCCAGGGCGTGGCCGACTGTCTGGCCGCCCGGGAGCTCATCAAGGTGAAGGTGCTGGAAAACAGCGAGTATTCCGCCAAGGAGGCCGCGAACATCCTGGCCGAGGCCCTGTCCGCCGACTGTGTGCAGGTCATCGGCCGCAAGTTCGTGCTTTTCAAGCAGAAACCCAAGGAGAGCGCCTACACCGCCATTCTGGCAAAATGAAAAAGGTACTTTTGTACGGCGGCACCTTTGACCCGCCCCACAACGGCCACATCAACAACCTGCGGGCCGCGCTGGAGCTGGTGCAGCCCGACCGGGTCATCGTCATGCCGGCGGGCATTCCGCCCCACAAGGCGGCCAGTGCCACGCCGGGCGAGGTGCGCCTGGCCATGTGCGACTGTTTCAAGGCGCTGTCCCCCCTGGTGGAGGTCAGCGACTGGGAACTGCGCCAGGGCGGCCGCAGTTTTACGGTGCATACGCTGGAGATGCTGCGCGCGCGGTTCCCTGACGCCGCGCTGTACTTAAGCGTGGGCAGCGATATGCTGCTGACCTTCCAGCTGTGGTGCCGCTGGCAGGACATCCTGCAGATGGCCACCCTGGTGGTGGAAAGCCGCCGCCCCGGGGACGATGCCGCACTGGCCGAGGCAGCCCGGGTGCTGGAAGGATACGGCGGCCGGGTGCTGTTCTGCCGGGCTGAGAGTTATCCCTGTGCCTCCAGCGATCTGCGCACGGGGAAGATCCCCCGCGCCCGGTGGGGGCAGTATCTGCCGCCGTCGGTGCTGCAGGTGATCGAAACCAGGGGGCTCTACCGGCAGGCAACGCCCCCGCGCCAAGGAGGAACTGGTATCATGACCTGTGAAGAAGCGAAGGAACTGGTCAAACCGCGCCTGAGCCACAAGCGCTGGACCCACACCAAAAATGTAAAAAGAATGGCAGTACAGCTGGCCGAGCGGTGGGGCGAAAACCCCGAAAAAGCCGCTCTGGCGGCCCTTTTGCACGACAGTGCCAAGGAGCTGCCCCGGGAAGCCCTGTTGCAGATTTTTGCCGATAATGCTATAATAGCAGAAAATGCCCCGGCACGTCCTGCGGCCATCTGGCACGGCATTGCCGCCGCCATTCTGGCCGAAAAGCAGTGGGGGGTGACCGACCCGGAGATCCTGTCGGCCATCCGCTGCCACACCACCGGCAAGCCGGGCATGAGCCTGCTGGACAAGATCCTCTACCTGGCCGATATGACCAGCGACGAGCGTGACTGGCCGGGCGTGGAGGAACTGCGCCGCCTGGAGATGGAGGATCTGGACAAGGCGCTTTTGGTGGCGCTGAAGCAGAGCATTGATTTTGTAAAAGAAAAGGGCGGCGCGCTGGATCCCGAAAGCGTGGCCGCGTACGAGTACCAAAAGGCGCAGCTGGGATGCTGACCCCTGCGCCCCAGACTGTGAAATGCGTTCAACAGGGAGGAAACGTCCATGAGCGAACCGCGTAAGCTCCACACCGGCGGGGCATCGGGCAGCCCGTATTCGGCTGGCTCGTCCCGGCCGGCCGGTTCCGGCATGCCGGACCAGGATCAGTACGAAGCCGCACGCCGCCGCGCCCAGCAGCTGGCCAGTCAGAATGCACGCCGCCGGGTGGTGCAGCAGCCTGTGCGCACCGCGCAGGGGCGCCATATCAACCAGCATCCGGTTCAGGAGGAACCGGTCCAGACTCCGCCGCCGGCCGAGGTCCAGACCCCGCCGCCGGTGCAGGAGCCGGAAGCACCCCGTGAACTGACCCGTGCCCAGCGCCAGGCCATGGCCTACCGCGCCGCGGCGGAGCGCAAGTACGGCAACACCGCCAGCTTCCCGGCCCAGCGCCGCACGGTGCGCCAGCCCTCCCAGGGCGGCACCCAGGCGGCCCGGCCCCAGACCCGCCGCCTGGACACCGACCAGCGCCGCAGCAGCCGTCCGGCGCCCGCGGCCCCCGCGGAGGCTCCCGCTTCGGGCGGCATCCGGATGGAGGAGGAAACGCCCCGCCGCCGCGCCCCCGAGGCAGCTGCCGAAAAATCTACCTACCGCGCCGCCAAATCCGGCGGCAATGGCGGCCGCAAGCCGCCGCGGGACGGGGAGCCGCCCCGCGGCAAGAAGAGCGGAAAAAAAGGCGATGACGGCGGCAAGAAGGGCAAGAAGAAAAAGAAGAAGGGCCTGTGGTGGAAGATCCTGCTCATCACCCTGTGCATCATCCTGCTCATCTTCGGCGGCGCCTACGCCCTGATCATGGCGGCCATTGCTCCCTCGGGCGGCGCCATCAAGATCAGCCAGCTGATCAACACCCCCAAGGAATTCCAGGGCAAGGAACTGAACATCCTGGTCACCGGTGTGGACCGTTCCAGCACCGGAGATCTCTCGGCCGGCGCCGCCAACGACTCCAACGTCAACGACGGCATGACCGATATGATCCTCTACGTCCATTTCAACAACGAGACGGGCGAACTAAAGATGCTGCAGATCCCCCGCGACACCATGGTCACCACCGACACCAGCATCTCGAGCAACTACCGTATCAACGGCGTGGCCAAGACCCAGGGGTCTGACAACAACAACAATATGGCCGCCCTCTGCGAGCTGGTGGCTGACCAGTACAAGCTGCCCATCGACGGCTATGTGACCATCCGCCTCGAAATGCTCACCGAACTGGTGGACCTCTTCGGCGGCGTGGAGATCTACGTTCCCTTTGATGTGGACTACGCGGCTTTGGGCCTGGGCGACAGCAAGATCAGCGCCGGATACCAGACGCTGAACGGCGCCTCCATGGAGTTCCTGCTCCGTGCCCGTAAGGTTTATCCCGACGGCGACATCGGCCGTCTGAACATGCAGCGCCAGTTCTACGCGGCGCTCTTCCGCAAGCTGAAGAGCATCGGCAATATCTGGGACGTGGCCAAGCTGACCCCTGCGGTGCTCAACTATATGGAGACCGACCTCAGCGCCTCCCAGCTCATCAGCTTTGCAGTCAGCCTGCTCAAGGTGGACAGCAGCAAGATCATGATCTGCCAGATGCCGGTCATCAGCGGACCCCAGTACCAGGGCCAGTCGCTGCTCTATCCGGCCCGCCAGGAGGACGCCGACCTGCTCAACCAGTATTTCCGCGAGAATACCGGCCCGGTGGACGCCAGCCAGCTGAACCTCTGCGACAATGTGGTGGATCTGTCCGGCTACACCGCCACCGATCCCAACGTGCAGTATATGGGCAGCCTGATGAGTGATGCCGACACGGCCCAGCATGACAACAACCTGGATGGTTCCAACCAGGTCGTCGATGTGACCGAGAGCGAGAGCACCGATACCAGCAGTTCGTCGGACAGCAGTTCCGGGGACAGCTCCAGTGACTCCGCCGCCTGATATACAAGAGGAGTTTTATCTGATTATGGAAAGCAGAGAACTTGCCATCCGTCTGGCCCGCGCGCTGGACGCCAAAAAAGCCCTCAACATCCGCATCCTGGCCGTTGAGGATCTGACCACCGTGACCGATTACTTCGTCATTGCCACCGGCACTTCCACCACCCATGTGGGGGCCCTGGCTGATGAGGCGGAGTTCCAGCTGGGCCGCGAGGGCGTCAACGTCCTGCGCACCGAGGGTCACGACGGCAAACGCTGGGTGCTGCTGGATTACGGCAGCGTCATTGTGCATGTCTTTACGCAGGAAGCGCATGACTATTACGACCTGGAACACCTCTGGGCCGATGCGACGCCTGTGCCTGCCAGCGAATGGCTGGAAGAAAAAACGGATGCCGCCGAGTAAGCGGCATCCACAGTGGGGAGAGAGTTATTGTGAAGTACGATTTCAAGACCGTTGAGGCCAAGTGGCAGAAAGTCTGGCAGGACGAGCATACCTTCCATGCCGAGATCGACCACTCCAAGCCCAAGTTCTACGCGCTGGTGGAGTTCCCGTATCCTTCGGCGGCCGGCCTGCACGTGGGTCATCCGCGCAGCTACACCGCGCTGGACATCGTGGCCCGCAAAAAGCGGCAGTGCGGCTATAACGTCCTGTATCCCATGGGCTGGGACGCCTTCGGCCTGCCCACCGAGAACTATGCCCTGAAAAACCACATCAACCCTGAAATCGTCACGGCCAAGAACGTGGCCCGCTTCAAGAGCCAGCTGCAGGCCCTGGGCCTCTCCTTTGACTGGGACCGCGAGATCAACACCACCGATCCCGAATACTACAAGTGGACCCAGTGGATCTTCCTGCAGCTCTACAAGAAGGGCCTTGCCTACAAGAAGGAGACCACCGTCAACTTCTGCACCGGCTGCAAGGTGGTGCTGGCCAACGAGGAAGTGGTCAACGGCGTCTGCGAGCGGTGCGGCAGCCCGGTGGTGCAGCGCGTCAAGAGCCAGTGGATGCTCAAGATCACGGCCTACGCCGACCGCCTCATCGACGACCTGGACGATGTGGACTACATCGAGCGGGTCAAGACCCAGCAGCGCAACTGGATCGGCCGCAGCCACGGCGCCGAGATCAACTTCGACACCACCGCCGGCGATACGCTGACGGTCTACACCACCCGCGCCGACACGCTGTTCGGCTGCACCTACATGGTGGTCAGCCCCGAGCACGCCTTCATCAAGAAGTGGGTGGATGCCGGCCTCATCAAGAACACCGATGCCGTCGCCGCCTACCAGGAGGAGGCCGCCCGCAAGTCTGACTTTGAGCGCACCGAGCTCAACAAGGAGAAGACCGGCGTCAAGATCGAGGGCGTGGAAGCCATCAACCCGGTGAACGGCAAGCAGGTGCCCATCTTCATTTCGGACTACGTGCTGGCCACCTACGGCACCGGCGCCATCATGGCCGTGCCCGCCCACGATACCCGTGACTGGGAATTCGCCAAGAAGTTTGACCTGCCCATCATCGAGGTGGTCAAAGGCCCCACCGAGAGCCACCTGGACCAGGAGGCCTTCACCGATGTGGCCACCGGCACGCTGGTGAACTCCGGCTTCCTGGATGGCCTCTCCGTGGAGGACGCCAAGGCCAGGATGTACGCCTGGCTGGAGGAGAACGGCAAGGGCCACAAGCAGGTCAACTTCAAGCTGCGCGACTGGGTCTTCAGCCGTCAGCGGTACTGGGGCGAGCCCATCCCCATGGTCTACTGCGAGAAGTGCGGCTGGCAGCCCCTGCCCGAGAGCGAGCTGCCCCTGCGCCTGCCCGAGATCAAGGACTTCGAGCCCGGCGAGGACGGCGAGAGCCCGCTGGCCCGCCACACCGAGTGGGTGAACACCACCTGCCCCCACTGCGGCGGTCCCGCCAAGCGGGAGACCGATACCATGCCCCAGTGGGCCGGTTCCAGCTGGTACTTCCTGCGGTACTGCGATCCCCACAACAAGGACGCCATCGCCAGCAAGGAGGCCCTGGAATACTGGAGCCCCGTGGACTGGTACAACGGCGGCATGGAGCACACCACGCTGCACCTGCTCTACAGCCGGTTCTGGCACAAGTTCCTCTATGATATCGGCGTGGTGCCCACCAAGGAACCCTACCACAAGCGCACCAGCCACGGCATGATCCTGGGCCTCAACCCCCATGCCTTCGAGAACCAGACCGACGCCGAGCGCAAACGCCTGGTGGCCGAGTACGGCAGTGAGAAGGCGGCCCGTCACGCCCTCATCGAGAAGTACGGCGAGATGGCCGAACATCCCATCGTCAAGATGTCCAAGAGCCTGGGCAACGTGGTCAACCCCGACGACGTGGTGAACGAGTACGGCGCCGACACGCTGCGCCTCTACGAGATGTTCATCGGCGACTTCGAGAAGGCCGCTCCCTGGAACACCTCCTCCATCAAGGGCTGCAAGCGGTTCCTGGACAAGATCTGGGGCATGAGCGAGAAGCTGCTGGAGGGGGACACCATACGTCCCGAGCTGGAAGCGGTGGCCAACCGTACCATCAAGAAGGTGGGCGAGGACATCGACGCCCTCAAGGCCAACACCGCCATCGCCCAGCTGATGATCTACGTCAATTCTCTCAGCGACCACGGCGGCGCCAACCGCGCCGAGTACGAGGTGCTGCTGGAACTGCTGAACCCCTTCGCGCCCCACATGACCGAGGAGCTGTGGCAGCAGCTGGGTCACACCGAGCAGCTGGCCTACCATCCCTGGCCCAGCTACGATGAGGCCAAGTGCGTGGAGCAGACCATCGAGATCGCCGTCCAGGTGAACGGCAAGGTGAAGGCCCGCATTCAGGTGCCCGCCGCCATCGAGAGCGCCGACGCCATCGCCCAGGCCAAGGCCGAGCCCGCCGTGGCGGAAGCCATCGCCGGCAAGACCATCGCCAAGGAGATCTACGTCAAAGGCAAGCTGGTCAACATCGCCGTCAAAGGTTGATTGAAAAAAGCATCCGGGTGCCGTCCCTGCGGGGGCGGCGCCCTTTTTCTGTCTATTTACAATATCCCCCAAAAACGGTATAATAAAACCATATCACAAAATGCCGCTACAGGGCAGGAAAGCAGGTTCAAACCATGCTGATCAGTCTGATCGTTCCGTGTTACAACGAAGAGGAATCCATGCCGCTCTTTTACAAGGAAGCCAGCCGTGTGGCGGGCGAGATGGGCAAGAGCCACGGCGCGGATTTTGAGTTTATCTTTATCGACGACGGTTCCCGGGATGGCACCCTGCGGGTGGCCCGGGAACTCCATGCGCTGGACCCCCGGGTGCGGTATGTCTCCTTCAGCCGCAACTTCGGCAAGGAGGCCGGCATCTACGCCGGTCTGCAGGCGGCCAAAGGGGACTATGTGGCCACCATGGACGCCGACCTGCAGGACCCGCCTTCGCTGCTGCCCGCCATGCTGGACACGCTGCTCTCCGGGGAGTATGACTGCGCCGCCACCCGCCGCACCACCCGCAAGGGGGAGCCGCCGCTGCGCAGCTGGTTTGCCCGGAAATTCTACCAGATCATCAACAAGATGTCCGACACCGAGATCGTGGACGGCGCCCGGGATTTCCGGCTCATGAGCCGCAAGATGGTCAACGCCGTGCTCAGCATGGCGGAGTACAACCGGTTCAGCAAGGGCATCTTCAGCTGGGTGGGCTTCAAGACCAAGTGGTTCGACTACGAGAACATCGAGCGGGTAGCCGGCACCACCAAGTGGAACTTCTGGGGGCTGTTCAAGTACTCCATCGAGGGCATCGTGGGCTTCTCCACCACGCCGCTGCTGGTGGCGGCGGGGGCCGGCGTGCTGTTCTGCATCCTGGCTTTCATCGGCATCCTCTTTGTCATCATCCGGGCACTGGCCTTCGGTGACCCCACCTCGGGCTGGCCCAGCATGGTCTGCATCATCCTGCTGTGCAGCGGCGTGCAGCTGTTCTGCACCGGCATCGTGGGCGAATACCTGGCCAAGACCTACCTGGAGGTCAAGCATCGCCCCATCTACATCGTGGCGGAAACCGAGGAAGAACGCTGACCTGTACACGGCTGCCGTTTCTGTACGGCAGCCGTTTCATTTAAATGTATCGGTGTGAATTTCTGCGCCAGAGGGGGAACAAACCAACGATGCTTGCAATCGAAACGATGCTGCGGGCGGCGGGCCAGCGGCTGTATGAATGGTGCCGCACCGACCGCTGGCCCTTTATAGCTGCTTTGCTGGTGGCGGCGGGGGTGCATTATCCTGTCTATGCCTATATGTTGCGGAACATGGATTCGCTCCATGTGGGCAGCCTGTACGTGGCTGATGAATGGTCTTTCAATCCCTACTGGGAGGTTGAGCAGGGACGGTGGGGACTGCGGCTGATGGACTGGCTGCGAGGCGGCATCAATCTGCCGCCGCTGAGTGCGCTGCTCATGCTGCTGTTTTACGTGCTGGCCGGCCTGCTGCTGGTGCGGCTTTTTGCCCTGCGCAGTCGGGTGGCCCGGTTCCTGATTCCCATGCTTGTGGTCTGTGCGCCCTATGTGGCCGAAGTGGAAACCTTCCACTACTGCAGCGCAGCTTATGGATTGTCCTTTTTCCTGGCGGTGGCGGCCGTCTATGCCGCCGTGTGTGCTCCGCCGCGCTGGGGATGGGCGCTGGGTGCGGTTTGCCTGATGTTCTCCCTGAGCATGTACCAGGCAAGCCTGGGCGTGGCTGCGGCGCTTTGCCTGATGATGCTGTTGCTCGTCGTGCTGCGCGTCCCCCGGGCCATGGGAGAGATACTGCGCTGCCTCGGCCGGATGGTGGCCATGGGAGTGGCCGGCTGTGCGACTTACTACGCGGTCCTCAAGGTTTTCCTGAAAATTTACGATGCCAGCCTGTTCGGCTCCTTTGCCAATGGCCCCAAGGAGATCCTCAAGGGAATGCCTCAGGGGGTGGTGAACGCATACCGGGATTTTGTCGGCTATTTTGCCCAAAACAATACCATCGCGCAGAACTATTACGGCCAGCGGTTGGCCTATCTGGCGCTGGCGGGGGTACTGCTGGCGGTGCTGGTGCGGTGGCTGGCAGCCATCCATTACGGCCGTACCGTGCTGCTCACGGTGGTGCTGCTGGCCCTGCTTCCGGCGGCTGTCGACCTGACTGACATTCTCAATGCAAGCACCCGTATTGAGCTGCGGATGGCTGGGGCTTTGGTATTGGTAGCCCCCTTTGTGGTGGCGCTGCTGGAGCATGCACCCCATGGCACCGGATACCTCCACTGGCCGCTGGTGCTGGGAACGCTCTGCGGACTGGTACTGCTGCGGGGGTATATTGTGCAGATCAACAACGACGCCATGGTCATGCTGGCGCAGAAAAACAAAATCGTCAACCTGGCAAACCGGATATGTCTGCAGTTGGAACAGAATGCTGACTACCAGGCCGGCGCCCAGGTATGCATCCTGGGGGAACCCCAGAAGGGTGTGTACGACGACCTATCGCCCCTCAATGACAAGGCCAGCGACCTGGCGCAGTTCGGATTGCTGTCCTTTGACCCGACATTCAACAGCCGGGGATGGCACAGCCTCTACTGGGAGGAACTGGGAATTCAGCTCAACTGGTGCTCCGACGAGGAGACGCGGACACTGTGTGCAAGTGATACTTTCCAGGCAATGCCGATCTATCCGCAGGACGGATGTATCCAGACAATCGATGGCGTAGTGGTTGTCAAGGTGGCAGAGATACGCTGAAGCAACAAAAAATCCCGGCGGGAATTTCCCGTCGGGATTTTTGTTATGCAGCGGAGATCAGACCAGCCCGAAGAGCAGGCCCACGCAGTGGACCAGGAAGGCCACCACCCAGGCGATGACGCACTGGGCGACCACCACGCCCACCGCGGCTTTGGCGCTGCCCATCTCCCGCCGGACGGCGGCGATGGCGGCCACGCAGGGGGTGTAGAGCAGGGTAAACACCAGGAAGACCAGCGCAATGTAGGTGCTGCCGAACAGGTCGGGCAGGGCGCCGGTGTTGCCGCCCAGCAGGACGGTGAGGGTGGAAACCACGCTCTCCTTGGCGGTGAAGCCGGTGATGAGGGCGGTGGAAACACGCCAGTCGGCAAAGCCCAGGGGGGCAAAGAGCGGCGCGATCCAGGAGCCGATGAGGGCCAGCAGGCTGCTGTCAGCGGTCTGGGCCACGTTGAGGCGGACATCAAAGGTCTGGAGGAACCAGATGATGACGGTAGCCACAAAGATGATGGTGAAGGCGCGCTGCACGAAGTCCCGGGCCTTCTCCCAGATTAGCTGGCCCACGCTGCGGGCGCTGGGCAGCCGGTAGTTGGGCAGCTCCATGACGAAGGGCACAGGCTCGCCGTGGAAAGCGGTGTGCTTGAGGATCAGGGCGTAGAGCACGCCGCAGAGCAGGCCGAAGAGGTAGAGGAAGATCATCACCGGCGCCCGCCAGACCGGCGCAAAGAAGGCGGCGGTGAAGAGGGCGTAGATGGGCAGCTTGGCCGAGCAGCTCATGAAGGGGGTCAGCAGGATGGTCATGCGGCGGTCGCGGTCACTGGAGAGGGTGCGGGTGGCCATGATGGCGGGCACCGAGCAGCCGAAGCCGATGAGCATGGGCACGAAGCTGCGGCCCGAAAGACCGATGCGGCGCAGCAGTTTGTCCATGACGAAGGCCACACGGGCCATGTAGCCGGTATCCTCCAGGATGGACAGGAAGAAGAAGAGCGTCACGATGGTGGGCAGGAAGCTGAGCACGCTGCCCACGCCGGCGAAGATGCCGTCGATGACCAGGGAGTGCACCACCGGGTTGATGCCGTAGGCCGTCAGGGCGCCGTCCACCAGGCCGGTGAGGGCGTCGATGCCCATCGTCATCCAGTCGGACAGCACCGCGCCGATGACGCCGAAGGTGAGCCAGAACACCAGCGCCATGATGCCCAGGAAGCAGGGCAGGGCGGTGTATTTGCCGGTGAGCACCTCGTCGATGGCCACGCTGCGCTTGTGCTCGCGGCTCTCGCCGGGCTTGACCACCGTCTCGGCACAGAGCTTCTCAATGAAGGTGAACCGCATGTCGGCCAGGGCCGCTTCCCGGTCCAGGCCGGTCTCGTTTTCCAGCTCGGTGATGGTGTGGTCCAGCAGTTCCTTCTCGTTCTGGTCCAGCTGCAAAGCCTCCAGAATGGGCCCGTCGCCCTCCACCAGCTTGGTGGAGGCAAACCGCACCGGCAGCCCCGCGGCCGCCGCGTGGTCCTCGATCAGGTGGGCCACGGCGTGGATGCAGCGGTGCACGGCGCCCTTGGGGTCATTGGCATCGTCGCCGGCGGTACAGAAGTCGATGCGCCCCGGCAGTTCCCGGTGACGGGCCACATGGATGGCATGCTCGATCAGCTCGTCGATGCCTTCGTTCTTGGCGGCCGAGATGGGCACCACCGGGATGCCCAGATCATTTTCCAGCTGGTTGACCAGGATGGTGCCGCCGTTGGCGCGGACCTCGTCCATCATGTTGAGGGCCAGCACCATGGGGATCTGCAGCTCCATCAGCTGCATGGTCAGGTAGAGGTTGCGCTCGATGTTGGAGGCATCCACAATGTTGATGATGCCGTCAGGTTTCTGCTGCAGGATGAAGTCCCGGGTGACGATCTCCTCGTTGGTGTAGGGGGAGAGCGAATAGATGCCCGGCAGGTCGGTGACGGTGGCCTCGCTGTGGCCCCGGATGACGCCGTCCTTGCGGTCCACCGTCACGCCGGGGAAGTTGCCCACATGCTGGTTGGAGCCGGTCAGCTGGTTGAACAGGGTGGTCTTGCCGCAGTTCTGGTTGCCGGCCAGGGCAAAGGTGAGCGGTGCGCCCTTGGGGATGGGCGCACCCGCCTTGCGGTTGTGGTAGCTGGCCGCGCTGCCCAGCTCGCCCACGCCGGGGTGGGGGATGGGGGCATGCCGCTTCTCGCTGGGGGCGGCGCGGTCGGTGCTGTGGACGTTCTCCACCGTAATTTTCGCGGCATCCTCCAGCCGCAGGGTCAATTCATAGCCGCGCAGCTCCACCTCGATGGGGTCGCCCATGGGGGCTACCTTGCGCAGCGTGACTTCGGTACCGGGGGTAAGCCCCATATCCAGCAGGTGGTGGCGCAGTTCTCCTGAGCCGCCGATGGCCTCGATCAGCGCATCCTGCCCGATTTTCAGTTCCGCCAATGTCATAGTACTTTTCCAAACCTCCTGGCCTGGGGGACAGGCCGAAAACACCTTATCAATACAGAAAAAGTTTAGCACGACTAACACGCAATGTCAATGCGGCAAAAGTCGGTGGAATCCAGGAAAAAACGGCAAAAATCCCCCTCGGGTGAGGGGCACCCGAAGGGGATGATTTTGTGGTTTCAGGGCAAAATCACTGCAGGAAGAACCGCAGCATCTTGTCCTTCTGCTTGGTGTAGGGCTGGTAGCGCACCGGCATGTCCAGCCAGGTTTTCTTGTCCACGATGCTGCGCAGATGACTGAAGGCCTCGAAGCCGGCCTTGCCGTGATAGCCGCCCATGCCGCTCTCGCCCACGCCGCCGAAGGGCATGGCGCTGGTGGCCAGATGGATGATGGTGTCATTCAGGCAGCCGCCGCCGAAGTGGCAGCGGTCCAGCACCTTGCGCTGCACGGCCTTGTCCTCGCTGAAGAGGTAGAGGGCCAGCGGATGGGGCTGGGCCTCGATGTCGGCCAGGGCGGCGTCCAGATCGGTGTAGGTGAGCACCGGCAGGATGGGTCCGAAGATCTCCTCGCCCATGACGGCATCCTCCCGGGTCACATCCTTCATGACGGTGGGGGCGATGCGCAGGCTGGCCTCATCGCCGGTGCCGCCGCAGACCACCTTGGCGGGGTCGATGAGGCCCATCAGGCGGCGGTAGTGCTTCTCGTTGA
>CALXHT010000012.1 GCA_944388215.1 uncultured Gemmiger sp.
CGGAACTCCTGCTCACAGTAGATGCAGCGGTAGCGTCCGCTGGGGGTGAGCGTAAAGATATGGTCGCAGCCCTCTTCCACCGAGGTCACGCAGCGGGGATTGGTGCATTTGATCACGTTGACCAGACGCTGGGGCTGTTTGGGGCGGATTTTCTCCACGATGTGCCCGTTCTCGATCACCGTGATGGTGATTTTGGGATCCAGATAGCCCAGAATGTCGAAGTTCAGCTTGCTGACATCACCCTCAATTTTGATGATGTCCTTTTTGCCGCTCTTCTGGCTGCGGACGTTCTGCAGAAGGGCCACGCTGGCATCGTGCAGCTTTTCCAGTTCCATCAGGTGGTACAGGCCCAGGCCGGTACCGGCGGTAATGTGGTCAATCACCACGCCGTTCAGAATCTCATCAACCGTTAACATCAAAGGCTACCTCCCCGGTTTTGGGGTCTGCAAGACCCAGCAGCGTCATAATCAAGGCCATGCGCATGTATACGCCGTTCTGTGCCTGCTCAAAATAGGCGGCACGCGGATCGTCATCCACGTCCAGCGTGATCTCGTTCACGCGGGGCAGAGGATGCAGCACCGCCATATCGGCGGGGGCCAGCGAAAGTTTTTCCTTGGTCAGGATGTAGCTGTTCTTCAGGCGGATGTAATCTTCCTCGTTGAAGAAGCGCTCCTGCTGCACACGGGTCATGTACAGGATGTCCAGATCCGGCAGGGACTGTTCCAGGTTGCGGGTCTCGATGTAGTCGATGCCGTTGGGGGCCAGCACTTCGCTGATGATGTAGTCCGGCACCCGCAGCTCTTCGGGCGAGATGAGCACGAACCGCATGCCCGGCAGGCGGGACAGGCTCTTGATCAGGCTGTGGACGGTGCGGCCGAATTTCAGGTCGCCGCAGAAGCCGATGGTCAGGTTGTCCAGGCGACCTTTGCGGCGGCGGATGGTCATCATGTCCAGCAAGGTTTGGGTGGGGTGGCTGTGGCCGCCGTCGCCGGCGTTGATGACCGGGATGCGGCTGTAACGGGCAGCCCGCAGCGGGGCGCCCTCCTTGGGATGGCGCATGGCGGCGATGTCGGCGTAGCAGCTGATGATGCGGATGGTGTCGGCAACGGTCTCACCCTTGGAGGCGCTGGAGACGCGGGCGTCGGGAAAGCCCAGCACCTGGCCGCCCAGATTGAGCATGGCTGCCTCAAAGGAGAGGCGGGTGCGGGTGCTCGGCTCGTAGAACAGCGTCGCCAGGCGCTTGCGGTAGGCAACGTCCTTGTACGCAGCCGGGTCGTCGTGGATACGGTCGGCCAGGTCCATCAGGCGAAGGGTTTCATCCAGCGTAAAGTCCGCCGGGTCGATCAGATGTCTCATACACATTCCCCTTTAAAATCTCTATTTATCTCATGGAGCGCCGGCCCGTCCGGGCGGCAGCACTCAATGACAACGAAAACAGTTACACCAGCTTGCGCACAATGGCAAAATCGAAGAAATCCGTGTAGCAGGTCTGGCAGCACAGTACCGGGCGGCACAGGCGGGAATAGCAGGTCTCATCCAGCTGCATCAGGGCCTGATCGGGCCGCAGCCCCAGCTGGTGCCGGATACCCGGGGTGCCGGTCACGGCGCGGATGTGGGTCAGTGTTTTGGTCACCTCCACGTGGCAGTATTCCGACACAATCTCAAAGATGGAACGGGTGAAATCCAGCGTATCCAGCCGCTGCCCGCCGAAAAGCGCCAGCGGCAGAATGTCGGTGGAGTAAAGCACGGGGGTGTTGTCCGCCAGAACGCGCCGGCGCACAAACACCAGCGTGGGATGCTCCTCCGGGGCAAGACCCAGCCGCCGTGCCAGATCGTCGGGGGCGGTTTCCCGGGTGACCAGCACATTGTCGCTGTGGGGTTCATACCCGGCGGCGCGGATCATGCGGTAGAATTCCAGTTTCTGGTCCAGGCGGTTTTCCATCTTCAGCACGTCACGGTTGACCAGTGTCCCGATGCCGCGCACACGCTCCAGATACCCCTCCCGTTCCAGCAGGCTGAGGGCATCCCGCACCACCGTGCGGCTGATGCCCAGCGCGCCGGCCAGTTCCACCTCACTGGGCAGCTGGGAAGCACCGGCATACAGACCGCTGCGCAGCTCAGCAACCAGCCGGTCGGCGGTCTGCTGGCTGCGCAGTTCGCCGCCCAGCGGGGTATCAGTTTCCTTTTTCATGCAGATATTCCTTTCCCGCCCGGCACACATCGGCCAGACAGCACTTTTCGCAGAAGGGGGTGGTCCGCGCTGTGCAGACAGCCCGGCCGTGGTAGACCAGCCGGTGGCAGAAATCGCTGCCCTCCTCCGGCGGGATGATCTTCCAGAGCTCGCGCTCCACCTTGGCGGGTTCCTTGATGTTGTCCACCAGGCCAATGCGGTTGCAAAGGCGGATGCAGTGGGTGTCGGTCACAATGGCCGGCTTGCCGAACACATCGCCCATGATCAGGTTGGCGCTCTTGCGGCCGACTCCGGGCAGGGCCAGCAGCGCGTCAAAATCGTCGGGCACCTTGCCGCCGTACTGGTCGCGGAGCATCCGCATGCAGGCGGAAATATCCCGCGCCTTGCTGCGTCCCAGGCCGCAGGGCTTGACGATGGCCTCGATCTCCTCCGGCGTGGCAGCCGCCAGGGCCTCCACGCTGGGGTAGCGGGCAAACAGGTCCTGCACCACCACATTGACGCGGGCGTCGGTGCACTGGGCAGCCAGGCGTACCTCCACCAGCAGCTGCCAGGCGTGATCGTAATCCAGCGTACATTCGGCCAGGGGATATTCGGCTTTGAGGCGGTCAATACAGATCTGCGCCAGTTCCTTTTTTGTCACAGCATTCGCTCCGTTTCGCGTTCTTTCTCTTGATTCTACCACGGTGATACCTTATAATCAAGAGGAAGAGCCCCTCTGTTTGAGGGAGGACGGCTTAAACAAATAAAAAAACGGGGCCCGAGCGCCCGAAAAAATGGATATAGAATAAGGAGGGAAACCCATGGAACCCCTGGCACAGCGGCTGCGGCCGCGCACGCTGGATGAAGTCTGCGGGCAGCAGCATCTTCTGGGCAAGAATCAAGTGTTCCGCCGCACGGTGGAAAGCGGCCGCATTCCCAACATGATCTTTTACGGTCCGTCGGGGGTGGGCAAGACCACGGTGGCCAGCATCATTGCGGCGGGCAGCGGCATGCAGCTGCACAAGCTCAACGGGACCACCGCTTCCACCAGCGACATCAAGTCGGTGCTGGCCGACATCGGCACGCTGGGGGCCACCGGCGGCATTCTGCTCTACCTGGATGAGATTCAGTACTTTAATAAAAGGCAGCAGCAGAGCCTTCTGGAATGCGTGGAGCAGGGGACGGTGACGCTGATTGCCTCCACCACCGAGAACCCCTATTTCTATGTGTACAACGCGCTGCTGTCCCGGTGCACGGTATTTGAGTTCAAATCCCTGACGGCGGCGGATATCCGCCAGGGGGTGGAGCACGCGGTGGCGCGCCTGGGTGCCGAGGACAAGGTCCCGATCCTGATTCCCGAGGACGCGCTGGACTACCTGGCCCAGAGTGCCGGCGGCGATATGCGCAAGGCGCTGGGCAATCTGGAGTTCGCGGTGACGGCGGCGCCGGTGGAAAACGGCAGCCGCACCGTGACGCTGGACATGGTCCAGCAGGTGGCGGCCCGCACGGCCATGCGGTATGACAAGCTGGGGGACGACCACTACGATATTGTGTCGGCCTACCAGAAATCCATGCGTGGTTCCGACCCCGATGCGGCGCTGCACTATCTGGCCCGGCTGCTGGAGGCGGGGGACCTGCCCAGTGCCTGCCGGCGGCTGATGGTCTGCGCCTGCGAGGATGTGGGCCTGGCCTGGCCGCAGATCATTCCCATCGTCAAGGCGGCGGTGGACATTGCCAACGCAGTGGGCCTGCCGGAAGCCCGGCTGGCGCTGGCCGATGCGGTGGTGCTGGTGGCCACGGCGCCCAAATCCAACTCGGCCCATGACGGCATCAATGCGGCCATGGCCGATGTGCAGGCGGGGCGCACCGGGCCCATTCCCCGCCAGCTGCAGAACAAGCACTACGACGGGGCCGATGCCAAGGTGAAGGGGCAGCACTACCTCTACCCCCACGACTTTCCCCATCACTGGACCAAGCAGCAATACCTGCCCGATGCCCTCAAGAACCGGCGCTACTACGAGCCCGGCGACAACAAGAACGAGCAGGCCTTTGCCCAATACTGGAAGAAGATCAAAGGAGAAGAATAGGAGGTTGCGATGGCACAGCTTTGCCGGGAAACGATCCACTTTCCCTCCTCGGATACCACCCATACCATTGCGGCGTATGTGTATACCATGCCGGATGTGCCGGTCCACGCAGTATTGCAGCTCAGCCATGGCATGTGCGAGTATATCCGCCGCTATGAGCCCATGGCCCGGTTTTATGCGGCCCACGGTATCGCTCTGGCCGGAAACGATCATCTGGGCCACGGCGAAAGTGCCGCGCCGGGGGAGTACGGCCATTACGGCGAACCCGGTGGGCGGTATTATCTTTTGCAGGACCTGCACCGGATGAACGAGCATCTGCATCAGGAGTTCCCCGGTCTGCCGGTTTTTCTGTACGGGCACAGCATGGGCAGTTTTTATGCCCGCTGGTACGCCGAGCGCTGGCCCGAAACCATTGCCGGCCTGATCATCTCCGGCACGGCCGGTCCCCAGCTGCTCCATACGGTGGGGCAGGGGATTGCCACGGTGCTGGCGGCGGTGCGGGGCCCGCGCACGGTGTCTCCGTTTATGGTCCGGGCCAACATGGGCGGCTACTGCAAACGAATCCCCGGGGCAAAATCCCCCAACGCCTGGCTGACCCGGGATGAGGCGGTGGTCCGGGCCTATGACGCCGACCCGCTGTGTACCTTTCCCTTTACACTGGGCAGCTACCGGGAAATGCTGGCAGCCATCCACCATGTAAACCGCGTCCGGTGGGCCCGGTCGGTGGACAAGACCCTGCCCATCCTGCTCATCTCCGGCGCCGAGGACCCGGTGGGCGGCTACGGCGAGGGTGTGCGCAAAGTCTGGGCGATGCTGGGAGATGCCGGGGTCAAGGATCTGACCTGTGAGATCTTTGAGGGCGCCCGCCACGAACTGCACAATGAATGGAACCGGGAGGAAGTCTTCGACTACGTCCTGCACTGGCTGGAGGACAGACTGCCTGCCTGACAGAAAATCCGCACGACATTTGTCGTGCGGATTTTCTTTGTTATCCCCTTGACAGCGACAAAGAAAAACTGTATTATTGTATTAAGCTCTTAATACAATAATACAGAAGGGAGCAAGCCATGGACTGGAACATTACGGCGGGGCGCCCGGTCTATGTTCAGCTGGTGGAACAGATGGAACTGGCACTGGTGAACGGGATCTTTCCGCCGGGCAGCAAAATTCCGCCGGTCAGGGAGCTGGCGGCGGAGGCGGGGGTCAACCCCAACACGATGCAGCGCGCCCTGCAGGAACTGGAAGGCCGGGGGCTTTTGCAGGCGCAGCGCACGGCGGGACGCACGGTGACGGCGGATGCCGAAATTCTGCAGCAGTTGCGCCGCAAACGGGCACAGACGCTGGCGGCGGAATTTCTGCATCAGATGCAGGCGCTGGGGCTGGACCGGGCGCAGACCGAAGAACTGCTGCGGGAAACCGCAGAGGGAGGAGAACACGATGAAGGCAATCTATGAAGCACAGGGCCTGTATAAATGGTATGGCCGCAAGGCGGCGCTGAACGGAGCCACCTTTTCGGTGCAGCCCGGCAAACTGGTGGGGCTGCTGGGCCCCAACGGCAGCGGCAAGACGACGCTGCTCAAAATTTCCGCCGGATTGCTGACGGCCAACGGCGGCGAGGTACGTATTGACGGGCAGCGGCCCGGCATCGCCACCAGGCAGGTGACCAGCTATCTGCCGGACCGGATGTCCCTGCCCACCGAGATGCGGGCGGAGGATGCCGTCAGCCTGTACGATGATTTTTTCACGGATTTCGATGCAGGCAAAGCCCGGGCCATGCTGGCGGACCTGCACATCGAGGCACGGGACCGCATCGGCGCCATGAGCAAGGGCACCCAGGAAAAGATGCAGCTCTGCCTGACGATGAGCCGCGCGGCCAAGCTGTATCTGCTGGACGAACCGCTGGGCGGCGTGGACCCGGCGGCGCGGGACTACATTCTGCACACCATCCTGTGCAACTACAGCGAGGAGGCGGCGCTGGTACTTTCCACCCACCTGATCGGGGATATTGAAAAAGCCCTGGATGAAGTGATCTTTTTAAAGGAAGGCGCTGTGATGCGCCAGGTGGGGGTGGACGCTCTGCGGGAGGAAACCGGGCAGAGCGTGGATGAATATTTCCGGGAGGTATACAAATGCTGAACAAACTGCTGCGTTATGAACTGAAGGTGACAGCCCGGACGCTGCTGCCCGTTGGCGGCGGTGTGCTGGCCTTTACGGTGGTGACCGGCCTTGTCAATGCGGTGCTGAACAGCCAGAGCAACCTGCCCGACATGGTGACATTCCTGCAGGCCCTGCTTCTCTTTGCCGACGGCCTCGCCCTGCTGCTGGTGGTGGCGGCCTGTGTCTTTGTCAACGTCCAGCGCTTTTACAAACTGCTGGGGGAGCAGGGCTACCTGATGCTCTCCCTGCCGGTGCCGGCATGGCAGCACATTGCGGCCAAGCTGCTCTGCGCCTGCCTGTGGACCGTTGGCTGTGTGTTCTATCTGGGGGGATGCGGCTGTATTCTAAACGGTAAAATACCCACTTCTTTGGTCAGTGCAGACAACCTGGATCTACCTGCCGTGGCAGGAATGCTCATGCTGGTTTTGCTGCTGCTGGCCCTGCTGGTGGAGGCGTATCTGGAATTCTACCTGGCTTGTGCCATCGGCGGGCAGTTCGGACAGCAGCGCTTGCTGGCCAGTATCGTCAGTTACTTTGTGCTGGGGTTCCTGGAACAGATTCTGTTGGTATTCCTGCTGATTGTGGTGGCCTTCGGCTCCATTCAGGTAAATGCCGGAAGCTGGCTGGAAGCCTTCGCCCGGGTCAGCCCGGAGGCAACGATGGTATGGATGTTCCTGCTGGTGCTGCTTTGCATTGTTCTGGTGGATGCCATCAAGTGGGCCATCATCCAGTGGCTGATGACCCGGCGTCTGAACCTTGTCTGATCTGTACAATTCTAAAAGGAGTGTGTTTTATGGAAAAACGTCAGTATGTATGTCCCAAATGCGGCTGCACCGAATATGAGGCGGACCGTCTGCAGGCCACCGGCGGAAACTTTGCCAAGCTGTTCGATATTCAGAACAAAAAGTTTATCACGGTCAGCTGCTGCCAGTGCGGCTACACCGAACTGTACAAGGAACAGGGCGGCGACGGCTGGGATGTGCTGGACTTCCTGATCGGCGGTTGATGTCCAAAGGAGGAAAAGGGTATGAAACAACGCAGATGGCTGCTGTGGTGTGTGGCTGTGCTCACGGCGCTGCTGCTGTGCGGCTGCAGCCAGTATGATAGCCGGTACGAGGATGAATCTTTCCTCACCGATGGGGCCAACCACTTTGCCACCATCATGTGGTGGGGCAACGACGAGGACGAGGGCAGCTACTCTTTAAGCGCGGGCAGCTTTACCGGCGTCAGGACACTGGTCTCTTTTACAGTGTCGGAGGACAAAACGCTGTGCGAAGTGGAATCCACGCTGGCCAGGACACGGGGCGAAGCCAAATTGCTGGTGGTCAACACGAAGGAGAAAACACTGGTCGCCCAGTGGTCGCTGGACAGCCAGGATCCCATGACGGTGACCTTGCCGGCAGGCCGGTATGATCTGCGCATCGCCGGAAAGAGCGCGGGCTTCAAGGGCGATGTGAGCGTTACGCTGAACGGGCAGCCGGTCTCCTCGGAGGCTTTTCTGGAAGCGATGCAGAAAAAGGTGGAGGAGGCAGTCTCCGGAAAATCCGACCTGCTGGATTCCCTGCGCCGGACCTTCGGGGATGGGCAGAAAGCCGCCTGAAAATATACTTTACAGCAATCTTGAAAATTCTTTACCACAATGGTAACGCAGGCTGTTGACAAACCCTGTGCTTGCCGTATAATGTATCTTGTGTGCATCTGAGGGTAAATCTGATCGTACCCTGCCACATTGGCGTTGTATGTGCTGCTTGTAGCGACCTTTCCCACGGGAAAGGACCGTGTAACAAACCTTTGCGGGGCGGCATAAAGCGCGCTGACCCGCAGGGGGACGCAGGCGGTCCGAGCCGCACAAGACTGCTGACCCCACGACGGGAAATTCCGCAAAGGGGGATGCAGTAATATGGACGAAAACATCATCGTATCACTGAAAGACATTGTTGTCGATTTCGACGGGCAGAAGGTTCTGGACGGACTTTCCCTCGACATTCACGACAAGGAGTTTGTGACTTTCCTGGGCCCTTCGGGCTGTGGCAAGACCACAACGCTGCGCGTGATTGCCGGCTTCATCACCCCGAAATCGGGCAATGTCTTTTTTGATGGCAAGGACATCGCGGACCTGCCGCCCTACAAGCGTCAGGTCAACACAGTGTTCCAGAAGTACGCACTGTTTCCGCATCTGAACGTCTTTGAAAACGTGGCCTTCGGTCTGCGGCTGAAAAAGATGCCGGAGGCGGAGATCCGCCCCAAGGTGCTGGAAATGCTGGAGACCGTCGGCCTCAAGGGCTTCGAGCGGCGCAGCATCCATCAGTTGTCGGGCGGCCAGCAGCAGCGCGTGGCCATTGCCCGCAGCCTGGTCAATCAGCCCCGGGTGCTTCTGCTGGACGAGCCTCTGGGCGCTTTGGACCTCAAACTCCGCAAGGAGATGCAGCTGGAACTCAAGCGCCTCCAGCGGGAAATGAACATCACCTTCGTCTATGTCACCCATGACCAGGAGGAAGCGCTGACCATGTCGGACACCGTGGTGGTCATGTCGGGGGGCAACATCCAGCAGATCGGCTCGCCCCAGGACATCTACAACGAACCGCGCAACGCCTTTGTGGCCCGGTTCATCGGCGATTCCAACATTGTGGATGGCGTCATGATCAAGGACTTCCTGGTCAACTTCGGCGGACACGATTTCACCTGTGTGGACCGGGGCTTCAAGCCCAACGAGCCGGTGCAGGTGGTCATCCGTCCCGAGGACGTGCAGATCGTGCCGCCCTCGGTGGGCATGCTCACCGGCCTTGTGCGGGAAGTGATCTTCAAGGGGGTGCACTTCGAAATGCACGTGGATGTGGAAGGCTACGAATGGTTGATCCACTCCACCCAGGCCAGCCAGCCCGGCGAACTGATCGGCATGAACATCGGCCCCGACGAGATCCACATCATGGCCCGTACGGAGGTGTAAGCGATGCTCAAATCCAAAACCTCCCGGTGGCTGGCCGGTCCCTACCTGGTCTGGATGGCTGCCTTCATCGTGGTGCCGCTCTTCATCGTGATCTGGTATGCCATGACCAACTCGGACGGCCAGTTCACTCTGGAAAACCTGACCCAGATCGGCCGGTATTCCAGCGTCTTTGCCCGCAGCCTCATTCTGGCGGCGGTGTCCACCGTCATCTGTCTGATCCTCGCTTTCCCGGTGGGGTATTTTCTCTCCCGGCTGCGTGCCAATAAACAGCACATCATGCTCATGCTGGTTATGCTGCCCATGTGGATGAACTTTTTGCTGCGCACCTACGCCTGGATGACCCTGCTGGAGAAAAACGGCCTGATCAACAAGTTCCTGGGTTTGTTCGGCATCGGCCCCTTCAATATGATCAATACCTCCGGCGCCGTGGTGCTGGGCATGGTGTACAACTATCTGCCCTTCATGATCCTGCCCATCTATACCGCCATGACCAAGATCGATGACTCCATCATCGAGGCGGCCCAGGACCTGGGCTGCAACGTCTGGCAGATTCTCTGGCGGGTGCTGGTGCCGCTCACCGGCCCCGGCATTGCCACCGGCATCACCCAGGTGTTCGTGCCGTCGGTCTCCACCTTCATCATCAGCCGGATGCTGGGCGGCGGTTCCAACCTGCTCATCGGCGATTTGATCGAACTGCAGTTCCTGGGCAACTCCTACAACCTGAACCTGGGCTCTGCCATGAGCCTGGTGCTGATGGTCATCGTGCTGCTCTGCATGAGCTTCACCTCCAGCTTCGACGAGTCGGAAATGGAAGGGGTGATGTGAGATGAACAAAAAACAGTCCATCCTGTTGCAGCGCACCTATATCATCCTGATTTTCTGCTTCATGTACCTGCCCATCGCGGTCATGATCGCCTTCAGCTTCAACGAGAGCAAATCCCGTTCCAACTTTACCGGCTTCACGCTGGACTGGTACAGGAGCCTGTTCCACAACGAGATGATCCTCTCGGCGCTGGGCCTTAGCCTGGTGTTGGCGCTGGTCTCCAGTGTGCTGGCCACCGTGCTGGGAACGCTGGCCACCATCGGCATCAATTCTATGAGCCGGCGCACCCAGCTGCTGGTCAACAACATCAGCTATGTGCCGGTGGTCAACCCCGAGATCATCACCGGTGTTTCGCTGATGCTGCTCTTCGTCATGGCACAGAACTTCGGCATTGGCGGCGACGGCGGTCTCTTCGGCTGGCCCACGCTGATCATCGCCCACATCACCTTCAATGTGCCCTATGTCATCTTCAATGTGGGCCCCAAACTGCGGCAGCTGGATCCCAGTCTCTACAATGCGGCGCTGGATCTGGGCTGTACGCCGCGTCAGGCCTTTTTCAAGGTCATCATGCCGCAGCTTTCCCCGGCGATTCTGTCGGCGTTCCTCATCTGCCTGACCTACTCCATCGATGATTTCATGATCTCCTACTTCAACTCCGGCACCATGCAGACGCTGCCCATCGCCATCTACTCCATGACCCGCAAGAAGGTCAGCCCCGAAATCAACGCGCTGTCGGCGGTCATTTTCTGCGTGATCCTCGCCATCATTCTCATCTCCAACGCGGCGGATTCCCGCGCCTACCGCAAAAACCAGACGGCCATCCGCAAGGCCATGCAGGAAGAGGGGGCGCGCTGAAATGAAAGCAGAAAAACTGTTTGCCACGGTGCTGGCGGCCGGTGTGCTGGCCGCCGCAGCCGCGCCTTCTGCCGCAGCGGAAGGGGACACCATCGCCGTGACCGACGATGTTTCGGTATCTTCGGATTACGACTGGACCCGCTTTGCCGATGACAACATCACCCTCAACGTCTACAACTGGGGCCTGTATATCTCGGATGGCTCCGACGACAGCGTGGATGTGCTGTCGGCCTTCGAGGAGCTCACCGGCATCCAGGTCAACTACACCACCTTTGACTCCAACGAGAGTCTGTACGCCAAGATGAAGTCGGGCGGCGCCACCTACGACGTGATCTTCCCCTCGGATTATATGGTGGGCAAGATGGCGTCGGAGGGGATGCTGGCCCCGCTGGACTTCGACAACATCCCGAATTTTGCGGGCATCGGCAAGGAATACCTGGGCTGGGCCTTTGACCCCGACAACACCTACAGCGTGCCCTATATGTGGGGCACCACCGGCCTGATCTACAACACCACCATGGTGGATGAGGCCCCCACCAGCTGGTCGGCTCTGTGGGACGTGCAGTACGCCAACAATGTGCTCATGTTCAACAACTCCCGCGATGCCTACGCCATTGCCGCCAAGAAGCTGGGCTACTCCCTGAACCCCGGCTCGGTGGAGGAAGTGGACACCGTCATGCAGGAGCTCAAGGACCAGAAGAGCGTGGTGCAGGCCTACGTCATGGACGAGATCTTCGACAAGATGGAGGGCGGCGAGGCGGCCATGGCGCCCTACTACGCCGGCGACGCCCTGACCATGATTGCCGACAATCCCGACCTGGCCTTTGTGCACCCCAGCGAGGGCGTCAACTTCTTCGTGGACAGCATGTGCATTCCGGCCAATTCCAACAACAAGGAAGCCGCCGAACTGTTCATCAACTATCTGTGCGAACCGTCGGTGGGTCTGGCCAACTGTGATTATATCGGGTACTCCACCCCCATCACGGCGGTATGGGAACAGCTGGACGACGATCTCAAGTACAGCGAGATTGCCTATCCCGGCGAGGATGTCATGAGCAAGGCAGAAGTGTTCACCACCCTGCCCGATGAGATCAACGCCGAGCTGGATTCCCAGTGGAGCGAGATGAAGAGCTATGAGGAAGGCGGCAGCGGCTGGATGGTCGTGGTGCTGCTGGCCCTGGCTCTGGTCATTTCCTTCTTCAACATCTGGCGCAAGCTGCGCAAAAAAGTGCGCGACGATTATTGATCTGCCCCGAAACCGCAGGCACAGGCCTGCGGTTTCTTTTTGCATTTCCCGGGGCAACGTGCTATAATACTAAGAATTGACAAAAAACAGATTGATTACAAGAGGGAGGGACCGCCATGTCGGAACCGATCGCCACCTATACACAACAATATACGGTCTATCGCCACGACGGGGACCATCACGGCAATGTGAAACCCGGCGCGCTGCTGCGCTACGGCCAGCAGATTGCCACCATGCATGCCGAAGCGGTGGGCCTCAATGATGCGCTGTATGCCGCCACCCATACTGCCTATGTGCTGGCCAAGCAGGCGCTGCATATCGACCGCACCCCCCGTGTGGATGAAGTACTGACAGCGATTACCCAGCCGGAGCGCTGCAAACGGGCCGTCAACAAGCGGATCACCACCTTTTACGATGCAGCTGGCAACCAGGTGGCGGTGCTGGACAGCCGCTGGGTGCTGATTGACACCGAAAAACGGCTGATTCTGCGCAAACATCCCGAACAGTTCAATGACCAGTGGGCGCCCGACGTGCCCTTTGAACTGCCCATGAAGATGGTGAAGGCAGACCCTGCCGATTGTGAGCAGATGGGGGAGTGTGTGGCCACCTATTCCCGCTGTGATATGAACGGCCACATGAACAATACCCGCTATGCCGATATTCTGTGCGACGCGCTGCCCTGGGAAGTGTGGGACCAGGGCGTGGTGCAGGACCTGAAGATCTACTACCACCGGGAAATTCCCCGTGGTGAATCCTTCACGCTTCTGCGGGCCCAGACGGCGGAAAAGCAGTACTACTTCTGCGGCAAGCGGGAGGACAAGTCCGCCTTCGAGGCAAGCATCACCTTTGCATAATAGCGGACCCTGCAGGCCGCCGCGGAGATCCTTTCCGGGGCGGCCTTTTTGTGCATGGCAATGTGTGCGGAGGAGATATTTGTTTTCCCGTAACAGCCGCCGCAGCAACCAGCTTTTTTCCCGGAATGACGATGAAAAAATCCTTGTCAAGCCCACCGAAAGCGTCCCGGCAGCCGAAAATCTGGCGCTGCGGCTGCAATTTGTACAAAGTGCAGCGCTTCTTTTTATGTGTTCCGCCAAATAGAGGGCGCATACTTTAAAAATTACAAAATGTTAACAAATCGGTATTGACATCTGGTGACAAAACGGTTACAATTTAGTCACAAGCTAAGCAACACCCCAAGGGTTGCAAAGCTTCCTAAAATTGTTATTATCTTATTTTTCATGTGTTCTTCTCCTCCTTTCTTTGAACCCCCGCCCATCCCTCAGGGCGGGGGCTTCTTTTTGTTGTAAAAAACGGAAAAACCTATTGCAAACTATAATATTATATGATATATAATATATAGAACCATATAGGACAGGAGGCAACGCCATGAAACGGTACGCATATCTGAACCGCCTGGAGGAACTGCTGGCCGATCTGCCGCGGGAGGATCGCCGGCGCGCTATGCAGCATTACGAAGAAGCCTTCAGGATGGCGGAGCCCGGCCGGGAGGAGGAAGTGGCCGCACAGCTGGGTTCCCCCGAAACGGTGGCGGAGCATATCCGGAAGGAGCGCACGGCACAACGGGAAGAGGCCCGCGGCCGCCTGTTGCTGGCTGTGCTGGCGCTGGTCCTGGTGGTAGCGCTGGCCGTGGGCATCGGGGCACTGTCCGACCAAAATGGAAGCTCCGGTTCACAGGCACCGGATACCGCTTCGGCGCAGACCGAAATGCTGCCCGGCGGCCGGGGCGGGGGCGACAGCTGAATGCCTGAAAAACAGTGAATCCCATAAGGAAGGAGGCCGATCCATGGCCATCAATACCGGCGCTGCGCTGTTGGATGCCATTGTGCTGGCGGTGGTGGCGCGGGAGGAGCAGGGAACCTACGGGTATAAAATCACCCAGGAAGTCCGGCAGGTGCTGGATCTGTCGGAATCCACCCTGTATCCTGTGCTGCGCCGTCTGCAGAAGGATGGATGCCTGACCGTGCGGGACGAAGCGTACAACGGCCGCAACCGCCGTTATTACGAGGTCACGGAGGCCGGGCGCGACCGGCTGGAGGCCTTCCAGGAGGAATGGGAGGCTTATACCAGCCAGATCAACAAATTGTTTAAGGGGGAGCCGTTATGAGGAAGTATGCCTATCTGGCCCGGCTGGAAGAGCTGCTGGCCGCCCTGCCTGCCGAGGAACGGCAGGATGCCCTGAACTACTACGAAGAATATTTCGATGCGGCCGGCAGTGAGCAGGAGGAAAAGACGGCGGAAGCGCTGGGCGACCCGACAGAGGTGGCCCGCAAGATTCTGGAAGGGGAGGGTATTGCCCTTCAGGAGACACCGGCCGAGGAAAAAACACCTGCCGCCACGCCGCAGCCGGAAGCAAAGCCCTGGCCGGAAACCGCCACGCCGGTAGCACCGCCCGCCGGACCCGAGCCGCCGGCGCCGGACCATCCGGCAGCCGGTACAGACAAAGGCATCCCTGCACCTTCCGCCACTCCCAAACGTGTCCGGCGTCGGCTGTGGATCATCTACTGGCTGCTCATCGCGCTGGCGCTGGCCATTCAGATCAGCGCGCTGGTATTCGGGCTGCGCGGTTTCTCCGGCAAGGGCGGCGACACGGCCTCTATGGCGGTGGAAGGCGGGGTTTCGGAGCCGGATGCCACCGAGGTGACTCCCATGCCCACGGCAGCTGCCGGCCTGGAAGCCCAGGGAGCCGTTACCTACAGCGGTGTGCTGGATGCGCCCGGTGAAGGGACCTTCTATGTCAACCTCACCCGGGGCAATGTGGTCTTCCGCACGGGGGAACAGGCGTCGGTGGAAGTGCGCAATGTGGATGTGAGCCACAATGTCAATTACGGCAAGACGGTGGATTACGGTTATGCCTTTGTCTGTGACAGCACCGATCCCGATACCCATGTGACGATCACCCTGCCGCCGGATGCTTTTAACCGGGTGGAGGTACACATCAGCACCAGCGGCGCCATAGAACTGGGAGACTTGCAGATCCGGCAGCTGGATGCCTTTACCGCCAGCGGCCCCATCCAGTCGGGTAATCTTCGGACGGAATACCTGAATGCCGTGACAGCCATCGGCAACGTCTGGCTGGAAAAGGTGTCCGACGGGACGGAGTACCAGACCCAGGATGTCTGTATACAGGCGCCCCACGGGTATGTGGCAGCCAATTTCAGTGCGCCGCGCAATGAGTGGGAAACGCAGATCACCGCCCCGGACGGCATGGTGGAACGCACGGCTTCCAGCTCGAAAGAACCGACGGCAACACGTTCTTTGGAAGTGGTATCGGCCAGCACCGTGAACCTGCAGTACGGTGTTTCCTGAGCGAATTCCCGGCGGGTTTCCACGATTCACACAAAACAGAACCAATCAAATTGTGCAAAACGACGGTTGACAAGGCCGCTTTAATTTGATAAAGTAATCGTATTGGAAATGCAGTGATGGGGAGAAAGCAATTCCCAGCCAGCTACAGAGAGCCGCCGGATGGTGCAAGGCGGTGCGGCAGGTCTTGCGTCACTGGCCCCGGAGCAGCCGTGCTGATGGCCACAAGGCTGTAGGTGCGGACGGAACCTGACCGTTATCATGCAGGCGCGATTCGCCCGACTGGGGCCGATCGTACAGAGCGGCCGTCCATTTGCAACAGGGACGGCAATGAGAGTGGTACCGCGGGGTACAGCAAGATGTATTTGCTCCCGTCTCTCAAAGGCAAAACGCCTTTGAGGGACGGTTTTTTTATTGCCTCCTTCAAGGGCACACGAAACCTTGAAGGAGGCATTTTCTATGATGGACGCAACCAAGTACGCAGTAGGGTATTATCCGCCGCCGGTAGAACCGGGGCATGTATTCCAGTGGACGCAGAAGGACCACATCGAGAAGGCGCCGATCTGGTGCAGCGTGGATCTGCGCGACGGCAACCAGAGCCTCATCGTTCCCATGAGCCTGGAGGAAAAGCTGGAATTCTACGATATGCTGGTGAAGATCGGCTTCAAGGAGATCGAGGTCGGTTTCCCGGCCGCCAGCGAGACCGAGTACGAGTTCCTGCGCAAGCTCATCGAGGAGGACCGGGTACCCTCCGATGTGACGCTGCAGGTGCTGACCCAGTGCCGCGACCACATCATCCGCAAGACCTTTGAGGCGGTCAAGGGCGCGCCCCGGGCCATCATCCACTTCTACAATTCCACCAGCGTGGCCCAGCGGGAACAGGTGTTCAAGAAGTCCAAGGAGGAGATCAAGCAGATCGCCGTGGATGGCGCCAAGCTGGTCAAGCAGCTCAGCGAGGAGTACGAGGGCAACTTCCTGTTCGAGTACAGCCCCGAGAGCTTTACCGGCACCGAGCCGGAGTACGCGGTGGAGGTCTGCAACGCCGTGCTGGATGTCATGCAGCCCACCCCCGATCGGCCCATGATCATCAATCTGCCGGTCACCGTGGAGATGAGCATGCCGCACATTTACGCCAACCAGATTGAGTGGTGCTCCAACCATCTCAAGTACCGGGATAGCGTCATTCTCTCCACCCATCCCCACAATGACCGCGGCTGCGGCGTGGCGGATGCCGAGCTGGCGGTGCTGGCCGGCGCCCAGCGCGTGGAGTGCTGCCTCTTCGGCAACGGCGAGCGCACCGGCAACGTGGATGCCATCACGCTGGCCATGAATATGTACAGCCACGGCGTGGACCCGCATCTGGATTTCAGCGATATGCCCGCCATCTGCGAAGTGTACGAGCGGGTCACCCGCATGCATGTCTACGAGAGGTCTCCCTATGCCGGCAGCCTGGTCTTCGCGGCGTTCAGCGGCAGCCATCAGGATGCCATCGCCAAGGGCATGACCTGGCGCAAGGAGAAGGGCGAACACCGCTGGACCTGCCCCTATATCCCGGTGGACCCCCACGACATCGGCCGCACCTACGATGCCGATGTCATCCGCATCAATTCCCAGAGCGGCAAGGGCGGCATTGGCTTCCTGCTGCAGCAGAACTACGGCTACAACCCGCCGCCGAAAATGCGGGAGGACCTGGGCTACCGCGTCAAGGAAGTCAGCGACCACGAGCATCGCGAGCTGAGTGTCAAGGAAGTGCTGTACGTCTTTGAGCGCGCCTACCTCAACCATACCAGCCCCTTCAATGTGACCGAGGCCCATTTCGTGCAGAATCCCGACCACACCATCACGGCCAACATCACCATCTCGGACAACGGCAAAACGGTCACCTGCACCGCCACCGGCAACGGCCGTCTGGACGCCGTGGCCACGGCCATCGAGCAGCAGACCGGCATGCACTTCACGCTGGTGCACTACAGCGAACATGCGCTGGATTCCGATACCGATTCCCGTGCCTGCTCCTATGTCGGCCTGAAGTGGGCTTCCGGCGAGGAGACCTGGGGCTGCGGCACCCACACAGACATCATCGTGGCCGGTATCCGCGCCCTTGTCAGTGCCATCAACAACAAGTAAGGTACGCCATTACGAAAGGAGCAGTTCATCATGGGAATGACCATGACCCAGAAGATCCTGGCCGCCCATTGCGGGGAAACCACCGTCAAGGCAGGCCAGCTCATCAACGCCAAACTGGACATTGTGCTGGGCAATGACATCACCACGCCGGTGGCCATCAATGAGTTTGAAAAGGCCGGTTTCGACTCGGTTTTCGATAAGACCCGCGTAAACATCGTGCTGGATCATTTTGTCCCCAACAAGGATATCAAGAGCGCCACCCAGTCCAAGCAGTGCCGGGAGTTTGCCAACAAATACGACATCCTCAACTTCTACGACGTGGGCGAGATGGGCATCGAGCACGCCCTCCTGCCCGAGAAGGGCATCGTCACAGCGGGCGACTGCATCATCGGCGCCGACAGCCACACCTGCACCTACGGCGCGGTGGGCGCTTTCTCCACCGGCGTGGGCTCCACCGATATGGCCGCCGGTATGGCCAAGGGCGTAGCCTGGTTCAAGGTGCCCGCCGCCATCAAGGTGGTGCTCACCGGCAGCCTGCACCGCCCGGTCAGCGGCAAGGATGTCATCCTGCACCTGATCGGCGAGATCGGCGTCTCGGGCGCTTTGTACAAGAGCCTCGAGTTCACCGGTGACGGCGTCAGGAGCCTGACCATGGAGGACCGCCTCTGCATCTGCAATATGGCCATCGAGGCCGGTGCCAAGAACGGTATCTTCCCGGTGGACGAAATCTGCGAAGCTTACCTCAAGGGCCGCAGCCAGCGCCCCTGGGTGAAGTACGAGGCTGATCCCGACGCCGAGTACGAGCGCACTGTGACCATCGACCTGGATGCGCTGGAGCCCACCGTCAGCTACCCCCACCTGCCCGAGAATACCCACCTGGCCAAGGAGGGTAAGGACATCAGGATCGACCAGATCGTCATCGGTTCCTGCACCAACGGCCGCATCGAGGATATGCAGGCGGCCTACGAGATCCTCAAGGGCAAGCACATCGCCAAGGGCGTGCGGGGCATCATCATTCCGGCCACCATGGCGGTCTACAAGGAATGTATCCTCCGCGGCTATACCGAAGCTTTCATTGACGCGGGCTGCATCGTCTCCACGCCTACCTGCGGCCCCTGCCTGGGCGGCTACATGGGCATTCTGGCGGCCGGAGAGCGCTGCGTCTCCACCACCAACCGCAACTTTGTGGGCCGTATGGGCCATGTGGATTCCGAAGTCTACCTGGCCAGCCCGGCCACGGCGGCGGCCAGCGCGCTGACCGGCTACATCACCGATCCCAGGGAGGTTTGAATATGAACGCCAAAGGACCTGTTTTCAAATACGGTGACAACATCGACACCGACGTGATCATTCCGGCGCGTTATCTGAACACCCAGAGCGCGGCGGAGCTGGCCAGCCACTGCATGGAGGATATCGACAAAACCTTCGTCACCCGGGTCAAGCCCGGCGACATCATGGTGGGCGGCGAAAACTTCGGCTGCGGTTCCTCCCGGGAGCACGCGCCGCTGGCCATCAAGACGGCGGGCATCAGCTGTGTCATTGCCAAGAGTTTTGCCCGCATCTTCTACCGCAACTCCATCAACATCGGCCTGCCGATCCTGGAGTGCCCGGCGGCCAGTGAGGCCATCTCGGAGGGGGACACCGTCAGCATCGACTTTGACACCGGCGTCATCACCGACGAGACCACCGGCCAGACCTTCCAGGCGGCGCCTTTCCCGCCCTTTATCCAGAACATTATTGCCAAGGGCGGCCTGATGAACAGCCTGAAATAAGGGAGAAAAGACCCATGAACAAGAATATTGCACTGATTTACGGCGACTGCTCCAGCCCCGAGATCGTCACCCAGGCGGTGCGGGTGCTGGACAAGATCGCCGCCAAGCACGGCCATACCTTTACCTATACCCGCGCCTATATGGGCGGCGAAGCCATCGACAAGTTCGGCGACCCGCTGCCGGCGTCGGAGCTGGAAAAATGCAAGGCATCGGACAGCGTTCTGCTGGGGGCCATCGGCGGTCCCAAGTGGGAGGGCATGCCCGGCGACAAGCGCCCCGAAAAAGGTCTGCTGCGGCTGCGTGCCGGCATGGGGCTGTATGCCAACAACCGCCCGGCCAAGATCTGGCCCCAGCTGGCGGCGGCCAGCCCGCTGAAGGCGGAAATTGTGGCCAAAGGCATCGACTTCATCGTGGTGCGGGAACTCATCGGCGGTGTTTACTTCGGCGAACACAAAACCTATGAGGAAAACGGCGAGAAGGTGGCCGTGGACACCATGCCCTATGCGGAACATGAGATCGAACGCATCGGCCGCATCGGCTTTGAGACGGCCATGAAGCGCCGCAAGAAACTGACCTGCGTGGACAAGGCCAACGTGCTGGATACCAGCCGCCTGTGGCGCGCCGTCATGCACCGGCTGGCGGCGGAGTACCCCGAGGTGGAGTACAGCGAGATGTTCGTGGACAACTGCGCCATGCAGATCTGCAAGAATCCGGCCCAGTTCGATGTGATCGTGACCGAAAATATGTTCGGCGACATTCTGTCCGACGAAGCCAGCGAGATCACCGGCAGCATCGGCATGGTGCCGTCCTCCTCCCTGGGGGAGGGCAGCTGCGGGCTGTATGAGCCCATCCACGGCTCGGCGCCCGATATCGCCGGTCAGGATGTGGTCAACCCCATTGCCTGCATTCTGTCGGCAGCCATGATGCTGCGCTACAGCTTCGATATGCCCGCCGAGGCCGATGAAATTGAGGCGGCCGTCAATGCGGTGCTGGACAAAGGTCTGCGCACCGCCGACATGATGGCTCCGGGCTGCACCCAGGTGGGATGCACGGCCATGGGCGATGCCATTCTGGCGGAACTGTAAAAGCCATTCCCTGCCGCGGTTCTGTGCGGAACAGCGGCTGAAACATACCGGCGGCCAAGACGCCGGAATAGGTTGTGGAGGAGAGGGAAGGCAGCTTCCCCGCGGCAAGGATCGCAAACAGCTGCTGCGGCGATATACCGTTTGTGCGAGCGGTATATCCATAACAAAACGGTACCCCCGACAATGAGCTATCTGCGGGCTCATCGCCGGGGGTACGTTGTTTGGAGGAGCTTTCAGGAAGACTGTACCTCCTGCCAGGGATGGCGGGCGGCGCAGCGATTGTAATGTACGGTCTGCCAGACCTGGCAGAGGAGCGCCCACAGCAGTTCATAGGCAATGGCGGCCCAGTAGCTCATGGTGACGGGGTAGGTGGGCGAAATGAAGTTGGGCAGAAGACAGATGGCCACAAAGACGGCCAGCATCAGGATGTACCACAAAATCTGGGGAAGGTTGCCATACCGAACCTTGATCTTGAGGGCGATGCGCTGGAACCAGGCCCAGACACACAGCCAGAGCAGCCACCGAAAGGGGGAGGAGATGATCCGGACAGCCTGGGGATCCTTGGCACCGGGCACCAGCAGCACCGACAGATTGAGTAGTACCATGATGAGCATCATCCGGGGATACCAGGTGCAGACCTCATCCAGCGGTGTACCGCGGGGCAGGTCGGGGGCCAGCTCCAAAAGAAACCGGTCGGTATCGCCGCCCACTTCCTGCTGCAGCGTGCGGCCCTCCAGCTCGCACCGGGCCGCCATGCCGATCAGATCCTTGCGGATGCGCTCCATCTCATACCGGTTCCAGGTCAGGGCCTGCAGCCGCCCGACCATCTCCTTGAGTGTCATGCGGTCCTCTGTGTTCAGTGTTTCTTCGCTGAGATCGTTGGCCTTTTTCAGAAGGGTATACTGGTTTTGCAGCAACATACCGGGTCACATCCTTTCGGTGGTGAAAGAGAAGGGAAAACTCAGTCTTGCAGAATGGCATCGATGCTGGCAGACGTTTCTCGCCAGGCCGCCATGAATTCTGCCAGATACTGGCGGCCATCGTCGGTCAGGATGTAGTATTTTCGGCTGGGACCGCCATGCCCGGCCCGGTATTCGGCCAGGATCAGCCCCTTGCGTTCCAGGCGCAGCAGCAGGGGATAGAGGGTGCCTTCGGTCAGATCGGCAAATCCACTCTCCCGCAGGGTGGAGGCAATGGCATAGCCGTAGGTGGGCTCGCGGGCGATGATCTTCAGGATACAGCCCTCCAGTGTGCCCTTGCGCAGCTGTGCCCGGTCAAACATCGGCTCACCTCCACTACCTTGCATTACCATGTTCTTTGACTATATTGTATCGCAAGGTACTCCCGCTGTCAAGCAGAAAATGAAAAAAAGCGGCAGTCATTTGACTGCCGCTTTGGGAAAATCAGCTGCGTTTGGAGCGGGGACGGTACCACAGGTTGGTCAGGGCATTGCAGACACGGTTGACTGGGCTGCTGTAGAGGATGCACAGTGTGCCCAGGGCCTCCAGGGTGAACCAGGCGATGATGACGGGCACCGGGTGTTCCCGGGCGGGCTCATAGAAGCCGAGATCCACCAGGAAGGTCAGGATGGGCATGTGCAGCAGATAGATGGGCAGGGTACGCCGCCCCAGCGGGATCAGCGCGCGAAGACCGCCCAGCACGGCCACCAGCGCCACGCTGGTGACGATGCCCACTAGCAGAAAGCGTGCCCGGTCGGCCATGACATAGCCCTCCTGGTAGGCCACATCGTTGAAGATCTTGGCGCTTTCCCCCGGGGGATTCTCAAAGTGCATCAGCTGCCAGAAGTAGTAGCCGTAGCCTCCCAGCAAAAGAAGGGCGGGAACCACCCGCACCGCCCAGAAGCGGTGGGCGGCCTGGTCCAGCAGATCGATCTGGGGGCGGAAAAGCACGCCGAAGGCGTAGAAGGGATAGAAGGCAAAAACCCGGACCAGCGTGAACGGCCATTCAATATTGCCCGCCCACAGGCTGATGGCCACCGACAGGGCCAGACCCAGCACCGCACCGGGCAGGCGCAGCTTGTCCCGCAGGAAGATGAGCACCGGCAGGGTCAGATGCCAGAACAGCAGGGCGTAGAGATACCACATGTGCCGCCATGGCAGCAGAAAGGCCATCAGGATGCCGCCGGAAGGGGCGAAGTCTTCCTGCAGCACGATCACACGGAAAGCCAGCATGATGGCCTGCCCCAGAAGGTAAAGCCAGAGCTGCTGGAGCAGGAGTTTGCGCAGACTGAAATGGGCCACCAGGCCGCTGCACATGCAGAACAGCGCCATGTGGAACCAGTAGATGATGACAAAGACCGAACCGATCAGGTGGGACCCCAGCCGGTACTGTTCCATGAAGTGACCGAATACCACCAGCAGGATGCCCAGACCTTTCAGGACATCGATGTAATCCCGTCTGGGAGATGCGTTTTGTTGTTGCAGCAAAGCAAACCCTCCTTTATCAAAAAGTGCGGGCTGGTTTCAGCCCGCGCTGCGGATATGGGGTATTATGCGCGTTCCCAGGGAGAGCGAACAATCTCCCCGGAATCCACCTTGCGGCAGGGGGCAACCTCGGCGCCGGCCTTGACAATGCCGCCCGGGGCCACATGCACACCGCGGCCCAGCACGGCGTCATGGTCCACGATGGCACCGCCGTTCACGATGCAGCCCACTCCCAGGTGGGCACCGGCCCCCACGTAAGCCTGGGGCAGAACCACACAGCCCGGTTCCAGCACGGCGCTGGGGCTCACCGAGGCGGAAGCGCTGATGTACACAGGGGTATCGTAACCGGCGGCGGCCAGCTTTTGCAGCAGCTTCACCCGCAGTTCGTTGTCACCCAGCGCCACAAAGGCGGGGCGGCCGGGGTGCAGCAGGGCAGGGTCGGCGTAGTCGTGCAGCGTGCCGGCGCAGCCGGGGGCGTTGTCGTCCAGAAAAACGGCCTCACCCCAGCCATCGTCCAGCAGCCAGTCGGCCAGCTGCCGGCCAAAACCGCCTTTTCCCAGAATCAGGGGGTGGCGATGAAGAGACGGACGCGGAAATACTTTCATAGATTATTCCTCCTGAGCAGCCCCCGTATCGGCGCTGCTTTCAGCAGTCGGATCCGCGGTGCCCTCCGTGCCTTCGGCTGCATTTTCGGAGCCCTCTTCGGTGGCGGTTTCCAGGCTGGTGCGGGGATGGACCGCCAGCGGGTCGGGCAGCGTATTGTTTTGCAGGTCCTGCAGGACCTGGGGAATACCGGGGAAGAAGCGCTCCAGCCCGGTGCCTGAGCAGTGCAGGCCGTCAAAGAAGTCGGTCTCCTGCAGTCCCTCGATGCATTCCGGGTCATAGCTGCCGTACAGCGGAATGTTGTGCTCGGCTGCGTACTGACGTACCCAGTTCTCCACCTGGAAGAAGCCCTTGTGATTGTCCGGCTCGGTCAGCAGATAGCCGTACAGGTAGGGGTGCCAGGGGGAGAGTACCAGGATCACGGTGGTGCCCTGGGACTGGGCGTACTGGATGAAGGAGTCGAAGGCATGCATCTGGGTGTCACTCAGGGCATCGAAGCCTTCCATATGTACGCTGTTGAAGCTCATACAGGCTTCGGCAGCCAGTGTCCGAATCTGGTCGGCACTCTGGTTGCGGAACGCCACATCGTACAGCACACTGCCGTCCGACCGTTTGATGGTGGAAGTCTGGTTGTAGGGATCGCCCTCCACGGGATTGAACTCGATGACATTGCCGTCGTCATCGGTGACGGTAGCCTGGCCGTGGTTCTTCACGTAGTAATCCACGTTGCCCTGGAAATAGGCGGGGTCAGCCAGCGCACGCCACAATTCCACCTTGTCCGGTTCCTCGTAATCGGTGGGAACATTCAGAACCTTGGTCAGGAATTCGTTGTACAGGTCGGCGTCGGCACGGGAGTCAAAGGCGGCTTCGCTGCCGTAGAAGACCCAGGGGTCCAGGCTCCACAGCAGGACCTTGGGCGTTTTGCCGTAGCTGACCATCTTGTAATAGCTGGTCATATTGTCCCGGACATCGGCGCCGGTAACACCCATGTTGAAGAAACTCTCCACGCCGGTGTTTTCCCGGTTGAACTGCAGCACCCGGCTGGAGCCGATGCCGATGGCCTCCGGCGCTTCAGGCACGTCCTGCGCATACAATTGTACGACCTGCCGTTCATCCATCTGCTCGAAATTGGTCACATCGTACCCTTCCAGCATCAGGTCCACGATACGGCGGGGGGCCAGGGCACCCTGGAACAGACCGCTGCGGTCCACGTTGTAGCTGAAAGCCACCATGAAGACCAGGATAGGCACCAGCAGCAGGCACTTGAAGGCGGTTTTGGCGCCGAAGAAGAGACGCCGCGCCAGGCCTTGCAGAAACCACACAAAGGGGTTGATGCGCTTGCGCTTCCGACGGGGCCGGGCAGGCGTTGCCGTCGGAGCACCGCGGTGGATCCTGACAGGCGGTGTGGGAATGGGGGTAGGGGAATTTGCAGACATTGAATACACCGCCTTTCGTCAGTATTGCTGATAGATGAACGCCGACTGGCCGAACGCCGCAAAGAAGAGGATGGCGGCAGCCGCCGTGTAGTAAAGGGTCCAGCGCAGCGGCCAGACCTGTTTGCGGATCCAGGCGGAGACATTCTGCCCGGTGTGTTCCACCGCAAAGACCACGAAGCAGCCAAACCAGAGCACCACCGGCAGGCGTCCGTCGATGCCGGAATCATAGAGCAGCGCCGTGATCTGGTGCCAGCTGCCGGCCAGATCCTGCCAGCCATGGAGCATGGCGCCGTAGATGGCGAAGGGATCGGCGTTATAGAGCGCACTGGCAAAGAAGACCAGCGTGAAGCAGAACAGCACATTGGTGCACAGGATCTGCCACAGCGTCTTGAACCAGCCGGCCCGGTACAGCGGATTCACGCGGCCCAGTGCCTGGCGGGGGCGCGCGGTCAGCACGCTGAAAGCGGAGATCAGGCCGCAGGCCAGACCCCAGGCCAGATAGCGCCAGTCGGCACCATGCCAGAGACCCGAGCACAGGAAAACTATGATGATATTGAGATAGTGGCGCCAGGGGGCGCAGCGGCTGCCGCCCAGGGAAAAGTAGACATAATCCCGGAACCAGCCGGTCATCGAGATATGCCAGCGGCGCCAGAAATCGCCGAAGCTGCGGGATTCAAAGGGGGACTGGAAGTTCTCGATCAGGTCGTACCCCAGAATACGCGCAGCGCCCAGGGCAATGTCACAGCAGCCGGAGAAATCCATGTACAGCTGGATGGCAAACAGAACGGTGGCTGCCACCAGGTTGGGCCCGCTCATGGTGGTGGGATCGCCGTACACCACCGAGACATAGTGGCTCAGGTTGTCGGCAATCACCATCTTTTTGGTGTAGCCCCACAGCATGCGGAAGGCGCCGCCGGCGCAGCGGCTGTAGCTGAAGCGGCGGCTTTTCTGAATCTGGGGCCGCAGCTGGGGATACCGCTCGATGGGGCCGTTGATGAGGGTGGGGAAGAAGCTCACAAACAGGGCATAGTGGAACGGGTTGGTCTCCACCCGGCAGCGGCGCTTGAACACGTCGATGGTGTAGCTCAGCGCGGCAAAGGTAAAGTAGCTCAGTCCCAGCGGCGCCAGCAGATTGTCCCGGCGGGCCAGCCAGCTGCCGCCCAGACTGTCGGCCAGCAGGTTCCAGTATTTGTAGTAGATGAGCACCCCAATGCCGAAGGCGATGGCGACCAGCAGCGCCACTACCTGCACGGCACGGTTCTTGATCCGCCCGATGAGCAGACCGCACAGCCAGGTAACCAGGGTGGCACCCAGCAGCACTCCCACCAGCGGGCGGTTGGCCGGGTCATAGCAGAAAAAGGCGTAGCTGGCCGCCAGCAGGAAATAGGGACGGGCAATGCGCGGCAGCGCATAGTGGATCAGTGCCGTTGCCGCAAAAAAGACAAGAAACAGCAACGAGGTGATCGTCATTGTCTGGTCCCCGCTCAGAAAGGCGAGAACCTGTTCCCAGGTGATTGTCATACTCTCTCTCCGTTCACACAACCGATAACCGCCGCAGGGTTATTGCTTTTCTTCCAGATCCCGCACGCGCTTCTCCAGAATGGCGTTGGCCTGGGTCAGGCGTCTGCATTTATCTGCCAGCTGACTGATGGCAATGCTCAGGGACAGCAGTACCACCAGCACAAAACAGAACATCAGCAAAAACACCAGATTGACCGGCATCTCGATGTCCAGCAGATCCCGCAGCACATAGATCACATAGGGGAAGACCGCCGCAACGACCAGTCCCACGGCCAGCGCCAGCCACAGAAGGCTGTACTTGACGCTCATCAGGCCGCGCTTCAGGAACGCGAAGATAATCAGCAGCAGCGCCACGGCGCCCAGAATCATGAAAAATTGAAGCTGTGGTGTCATGCCTTGCCTCCCCGTGTCTTGTGGATGGAAAAGCGGTCAATGATCAGGGCCAGTGAGACTTTGACCATGTAGTAGACGCTTCTGAAGCTGGAAATGCTGGACACACCGCCCTGGCGCTCCCGCATGATGACGGGGGCCTCCCCGACGGAAAAACCGGCCAGGCTTGCCGCCAGGATGGCTTCCGGTTCCGGGTAGTCGGCGGCGTAATGCCGGGCAAAATAGTCGGTCATCCGGGCGTTGGTGGCGCGGAATCCGCTGGTCACATCCAGCACACGCTTGCCGCAGAGCAGGTGAATCAGGCCGCTGAGAAAGCGGATACCCACCCGGCGCATGAAGCTGGTCTGGAAGCCCTCCTTGCGGATGAAACGGCTGCCGATACACATATCGAACTGTCCATCCAGCACAGGCTGGATGATTTCCCGCAGATAGGCGGGGTCATGCTGTCCGTCGCCATCCATCTGGACGGTGACATCGTATCCGTTGCGCGCCGCATACAGATACCCGCACTGCACACCGCCGCCGATGCCAAGGTTGACCGGCAGATCCAAAAAGGGATAGCCGCGGCTTTTCAGCAGGGCAGCGCTGCCGTCGGTGGAACAGTCGTTGATGACCAGAAAATCCACGTCGGGGCAGACCGCCTTCAGGCGTTCCACCGTGCCGACGATGTTTTCCTCCTCGTTGTAGCAGGGAATCAGCACCAAAATTTTTTCGTCCAAAGGTGTACCTCACATCCGGGCGTTCACTCGCCCTGCAAAATAAACGTTTCCAGCCGGCGCAGCAGTTCCGCCCGGCGGTAATGTGCCTGATAGTAGGCCTTGGCCCTGGCGCCCAGGGCGGCCCGCTCCTCAGCGGACATCTGCACCAGGCGCACCATGTTCCGGGCCAGCGCCTGCTGATCACAGGCCGGGCTGACCAGGCCGCCGCCGCTTTGCTGCACGGCTGCAAAACCGGCGCCATTCATGCTGGCCAGGATGGGCTTTCCGGCAGCCATATAGCTGGCCAGCTTGCCGGGAACGGTCAGGCCCAGGTCGGGCGAATCCGACAGGGAGATCAGCAGCGCATCGGCCAGCGCGGTAAACCGGGGCACATCCTTGGCCGGCACGCTGCCGTAAAAGGTCACGGCGTCCTCCGCGTGCAATTCATGGGCCAAAGCCTGCAGGCTTTCCCGGCTCATGCCGTCGCCCACCAGCAGCAGATGGAGCGCCGGCGCACCGGCAGCCCGGGCTTCCAGCACGGCGTGCAGCACCATGTCCAGACTTTGCGCCGGCGTGAAGGTGCCGGTGAATACCAGGTTGAACCGGCCAGCAAACCGGGCCTCCAGGGCCTCATCCCGCTGGGGCACTGCATAGAAATCTTCGCAGTACTGGGGGATCACCGCCACCGCATCGGGTGTTTTGCCGGTGCGCTGGCAAAGGCGCTGCTGCAGCGGCTCGCTCATGGCGATCAGACGGTCGGCCCGCTTGTAGAGAAAATCACTGACGCCCTGGGCAATGCGCCGCAGCAGCCCGTTGTGTACCGGCAGAACGCTGTACAGATTTTCCGGCCAGAGGTCCAGCACATAGTTGGTGAAGGGGATATGATGCTTTTTGGCATAGCGGATGGCCGGCCAGCACATCAGCACCGGGCTGGTGTTGAAGCAGAACACTGCATCGTAGCCGCCCGGCAGACGCTTCAGCGCCGCAGCGGCATGGATGGGCCAGCTCACATAGTTCAGGAAAATGTTGACGCTGGTATTGCCCCGGCGCGGCCACTCTTTGGCCCGGAAGACCCGGGCGCCGCCGTAGGATTCCTCCCAGGGACCGTGGGGGCCGTAGCCCTCAAACCACTCGCCCTTGGGATAGTTGGGCAGTCCGCACAGCACATCCACTTCCAGGCCGTCCTGTAAAAAACCTTCCACAATATCATTGATGCGGAAGTTCTCCGGCCAGAAGTGCTGGGTTACCACAAGGATGCGTTTGCCCATCTCAGTACTTTCTCCACACCATCTTGTTCACCACACCGGTGTAGCTCTGGATGATCTTGACCACCTTGTTGGATACATCCTCGGTATAGTAGGGGACGGGGATGCCGTCGTCGCCGTTGGCATTCATGGCCACAGCGGTTTCCACGGCCTGCTCCACGCCGCCGGCGCGGATGCCGGCCAGAACAAAGCAGCCCTTGTCCAGGGCTTCGGGACGTTCGGTGGAGGTGCGGATGCAGACCGCGGGGAAGGGATGCCCCACGCTGGTGAAGAAGCTGGACTCCTCCGGCAACGTGCCGGAGTCCGAGATGACGGCAAAGGCGTTCATCTGCAGATGGTTGTAGTCATGGAAGCCCAGGGGCTCATGGAGCTTGACCCGCTTGTCCAGCTGGAATCCCATGGCATCCAGCCGCTTTTTGCTGCGGGGATGGCAGGAGTACAGGATGGGCATGTCGTAGGTCTCGGCCAGATGGTTGATGGAGGTGAACAGATCGATGAAATTCTGCTCGGTATCGATGTTTTCCTCCCGGTGGGCCGAAAGCAGCATGTACTTCCGGGGCTCCAGGCCCAGGTGTTCCAGCACATCGGAGGCCTCGATCTTTTCCAGATTGGCGTGGAGCACCTCGGCCATGGGGCTGCCGGTGACGAAGGTGCGCTCCTTGGCGGTGCCCTCGGCGTTGAGGTAGCGGCGGGCATGCTCGGAGTAGCACATGTTCACATCGGCGATGTGGTCGACGATGCGGCGGTTGGTCTCCTCGGGCAGGCACTCATCAAAGCAGCGGTTGCCGGCCTCCATGTGGAAGATGGGAATGTGCAGCCGCTTGGCGGAAATAGCACTCAGGCAGGAGTTGGTGTCGCCCAGAATCAGCAGGGCGTCGGGTTTCTGCTCCACCATCAGGGCGTAGGACTTGGCGATGATGTTGCCGATGGTCTCGCCCAGGTCCTTGCCCACGGCGTCCAGATAAAAGTCGGGAGCCCGCAGCCCCAGGTCCTCAAAGAAGACCTGGTTCAGGTTGTAGTCGTAGTTCTGCCCGGTATGCACCAGGATCTGATCGAAATACTTGTCGCATTTTTTGATGACGGCGCTCAGACGGATAATCTCCGGCCGGGTGCCGATGATCGTCATCAGTTTCAGCTTGTTCATGAAAAAACATCCTTATTTCGTAAAATTATACCGGCAGGTAGAAGGTGTCGGGATGGTCGGGGTCAAAGCATTCGTTGGCCCACATCAGGGTGACCATCTCTTCGCTGCCCACATTCTCAATGTTGTGGGTGTATCCGCAGGGAATATCCACCACCTGCAGCTTGCTGCCGCTGACGCGGTATTCGATGATCTCCTGGCTGTCGGGGCGGCGGAAACGGATGATGCCCTCCCCCCGGACCACCAGAAACTTCTCGTTTTTGGTGTGATGCCAGTGGTTGCCCTTGACAATGCCGGGCTTGGAAATGTTCACGCTGACCTGGCCTCGCTCCGGCGTGCGCAGCACTTCGGTAAAGCTGCCCCGGTCATCGCAGTGCATATTCAGATCGTAGGCAAACTGGTCGGTGGGCAGGTAGCTCAGGTAAGTGGAGTACAGCTTCTTTTCAAAGCTGCCCTGTGCCAGATAGGGCACAGCGAGACTTCCCTTGCGGGCCTCGGCAAAGCTGCGGATCAGTTCGGCCAGACGGCCCAGGGTCACCCGGTGCACCGGATGGATGCGGCAGTAGCCTTCCTCGTCGCGCTGGGCCTTGCCCTGCTGCAGGGCGTCCAGGATACAGGCGATCACATCGTCAATGTAGACCAGCGGCAGTTCGTAGGCGGGGTCCCGCACCTCGATGGGCAGATCCCGGGCAATGTTATGGCAGAACGTTGCCACCACGCTGTTGTAGTTGGGGCGGCACCACTTGCCGAAGACGCCCTCCATGCGGAAGACGTACACCGGCGCACCGGTGTTTTTCCCTTGGGCGAAGATGGCGTCCTCCGCCTGTTTTTTGCTCTTACCGTAGTCATTGTCCAGCGCGGCCTGGATGCTGCTGGTCACGAGAACCGGCGCCCGGTTGCCGCTCTCCTCCAGAAGATGGAGCATGGTGTCAGTCAGCCCGGCATTGCCGCTGTAAAATTCGCTGGGGTCCTTGGGACGGTTGATTCCGGCCAGATGCACCACAAAGGCAGCCCGGCGGCAGTAATCAGCCAGGGTTTCCACGGTGTCGTCCTTCTCAAACAGCATAAGATCACGGCAGCCCATGGCGTGCAGGGTGGCTACCAGATTGCGTCCCACAAAGCCGCCGGCGCCGGTAATCAGGATGGGCGTCGGAAGGGAAGAGTTCTCATTGGGCATTTTTGGCCAGCTCCTCCTTGATATAATCGGTGGTCATGATCTTTTGGATGGTTTGCTCCACATTCAGACGGCGGGTATTGTGGCTGGTGTAGTCCTCGTCCGCCTGGGTGTGCACCTGGCCCTTGACAAAGAACTTGTCGTAGTTCAGGTCGCGGGTGTCGGCCGCCACGCGGAAGTAGCCGCCCATATCCTCGGAACGGGTGCGCTCTTCCTTGGTCATCAGCGTTTCGTAGAGTTTTTCGCCGTGGCGGGTACCGATGATGCGGGTGCCGGTGTCGCCGAACAGCGTCTGCACGGCCTTGGCCAGGTCCCCGATGGTGGAGGCGTCGGACTTCTGGATGAAGAGGTCGCCGGGGTTGGCATGCTCAAAGGCGAACATGACCAGATCCACAGCCTCGTCCAGGTTCATGAGAAAACGGGTCATGTTGGGGTCGGTGATGGTGATGGGATGGCCAGCCCGGATCTGTTCCACAAACAGCGGAATCACGCTGCCGCGGCTGCACATGACGTTGCCGTAGCGGGTGCAGCAGATGACGGGGCCGCCGCGCTGGGCGGAGACACGGGCGTTGGCGGTGATGACATGCTCCATCATGGCCTTGGAAATGCCCATGGCGTTGATGGGGTAGGCGGCTTTGTCGGTGGAAAGGCAGACTACGCGCTCCACGTTGGCCTCGATGGCGGCGTGGAGCATGTTGTCGGTGCCCTCGATGTTGGTGCGCACCGCTTCCATGGGGAAGAACTCGCAGGAGGGAACCTGCTTGAGGGCCGCGGCATGGAAGATAAAGTTGACGCCGGGCATCACATCCCGCAGGCTCTGGATGTTGCGCACATCGCCAATATAGAACTTGACCTTTTCGTAGTGTTCGGGGTACTGGGCCTGCAGTTCGTGGCGCATATCGTCCTGTTTTTTCTCGTCACGGGAGAAAATACGGATTTCGCCGATGTCGGTGGTCAGGAAGTGCTTGAGCACGGTGTGGCCGAAACTGCCGGTACCGCCGGTGATCAGCAGGGTCTTGTCTTTGAAAATGGTGCTTGCCATAATGCTCTCCTTTATTATCATGCGTCGGGACGCAAATCTCCTTTATAATCTTTCCTATTTTAACACATTCCTCCGGGTTTGAAAAGTGCATCCTCTTGGAAATTGCTGCTTTTTGTGGTATACTACCGTAAAATCGCAAAACGGGTCCTGTCCGGCCTGTTTCCATGAGGAGGAACCAAATTTCATGCGTGCGTATGAACGACTGCTGAACTATGTGAAAGTGTATACGACTTCCGATCCCAATTCCGGCACCCATCCCAGCACGATGCGTCAGTTTGATCTGGCCCGCCAGCTGGTGGAGGAACTGAAAGGGCTGGGTCTTGCCGATGCCCATGTGGACGAGCACTGCTATGTGTATGCCACTCTGCCGGCCACTCCGGGGCAGGAGGAGGCCAAAGCGCTGGGCTTCATCGCCCATCTGGATACGGCGGACGACGCCAGCGGCGAGCATGTGAATCCCCAGATCCATCCCGACTATGACGGCGGTCCCGTCACGCTGCCTGCCACGGGTGCGGTGCTGGACCCCGAGACCTTCCCGTTCCTGAAGAATCTGAAGAGCCAGACGCTGATCACGGCGGACGGCTCCACGCTGCTGGGCGCTGACGACAAGGCCGGCGTGGCCGAGATCATGACGATGCTGGAGCGGGTACAGGCAGAAAAGCGTCCCCACGGCAAGCTCTGTGTCGGCTTCACGCCCGATGAGGAGATCGGCGAGGGTGCCAGCCTGTTTGATGTGGCGCATTTCGGCGCGGCCTACGCCTATACGGTGGACGGCGACGACGTGGGCGAGATCAGCTACGAAAACTTCAATGCGGCAGCCGCCGTGGTGACGGTGCACGGCTTCAGCGTCCATCCCGGCAGCGCGAAGAACGCCATGCGCAACGCCCAGAACATCGCCATCGAGTTCCATCAGGCCCTGCCGGCTTTCTCCCGCCCGGAGCATACCGAGGGCCGGGAAGGCTTCTTCCATCTGACCAGTATGCAGGGCGATGTGACGTTGGCTCACCTGGGCTATATTGTGCGTGACCATGATGCCGTCAAGTTCGAGGCCCGCAAGGCGCAGATGCAGCATATTGCCGACTGCCTGAATGAGCGGTACGGTGCCGGCACGGTGGAACTGGACATCAAGGACAGCTACTACAATATGGTGGAGAAGATCAAGCCCCACTTCCATCTGGTGGAAAACGCCCGCAAGGCGATCCGCGCGGCGGGGCTGGAGCCCATCGAGGCGCCGGTCCGCGGCGGCACCGATGGCGCCACGCTGAGCTATATGGGTCTGCCGTGCCCCAACCTGGGCACCGGCGGGTTCAACTTCCATGGTCCCTGCGAGTGCATCACGGCCGAAAAGATGGACCAGAGCGTGGAAATCCTGCTGAACCTGGTGGATCTCTACAAATAAGCAACACTTTGCAAAGTGCAGCCGGCAGAACACTGCCGGCTGTTTCTGGTTTCGGGTATACCAATTATAATAGAAACAGGGAAGCGGGCAGCCGGCATAATTTCCTCTTGACAAAGGGACACCTGCACGGGTATAATAGTCATTACCGTGCAGGTGTCGTACAACGGCTAGTACATCAGCCTTCCAAGCTGAGGACGAGGGTTCGACTCCCTTCACCTGCTCCAGAAAAAAGAGCGTTGCAGCGTACACTGCGGCGCTCTTTTTGTTTGCGCGTACACGCTTTAGTACACACTTTGATAAAAATAAAGCCCGGGCGGTGTTCCGGGCGTTTTTTGTTTGTACGCTTTTTGGATAAATATAAAAATTTTGCGCAGACAACCCTTGCTTTTGTACACTTAAGCGAAAAATGAAAACCAAGAAAATTAGCTAAAAATATTAAGATAAATTTATTGACAATGATGGGAAACAGAGTATAATGGTACTGTTCTTTTAGCTAAATAAATTTAGGTAAAATTACGAACAGAAAAAATATTAAACCAAGGAGTGTATTCCCATGACTTTTGAAGAACTGAAGAACGTGATTGTGGAAACCCTGAACGCCGATGCCGACGCCGTTACGATGGAAGCCAGCCTGGCGGATGATCTGAATGCCGACAGCCTGGACGCCGTGGAACTGAACATGGCGCTGGAGGAAAAGTTCGGCACTGCCATTCCCGATGAGGAACTGGGCAATATGAAGACCGTGGGCGACATCTTCAACTACCTGACCGAGAACGCCTGATATTCTTCCATCTTTCAAACAGGAGGTCTTCACGCATGAATGTCAGCAAGATCTTTGCCCTCACTCCCCGGGAGCGGGCTTTTCAGCTCAAGGCGCGCCGGGATGCCGGTACCGACAATCCCCGTTGGCAGGCACCGGAATTTTTCACCTGCAAAAAATGTGAGCGCCGTGCCACGCGGCAGGTCTGGGCCAGCACGCTGTACGTCTGCCCCAACTGCGGGTATCATCACCCGGTGGGTGGGTATTATCGTCTGAGCATGGTGCTGGACCACGGCACTTTCCGGGAACTGGACGGCGAGCTGGAAGGCAAGAATGTGCTGGCATTCCCGGGCTACGACGAGAAGCTTACCAAACAGCGCGCCAAGACCGGTCTGAACGATGCGGTGGTGACAGCCTACGGCAAAATTGGCGGTATTCCGGCCGTGGTGGCGGTACTGGACAGCCGGTTCTTTATGGGCAGTATGGGCACGGCCGTGGGGGAGCGGATCACCCGCGCCGTGGAATATGCCACCAGCAAGCGGCTGCCGCTGATCATCTTCTCGGCCAGCGGCGGCGCCCGCATGCAGGAAGGTATCTTCAGCCTGATGCAGATGGCCAAGACCAGCGCTGCCATCCAGCGGTTCCAGGCCAGGGGCGGGCTGTACATCAGCTACCTGACCCATCCCACTACCGGCGGCGTGACGGCCAGCTTTGCCAGCCTGGGCGACATCACGCTGGCGGAGCCCAATGCGCTAATCGGCTTTGCCGGTCCCCGCGTCATTGAGCAGACCATCGGTGAGAAACTGCCCAAGGGATTCCAGCGGGCGGAATACCTGCTGGACCACGGCTTTGTGGATAAGGTGGTACCCCGCGGCGAGATGAAGCAGACGCTGGTGCAGCTGCTCCAGCTGCACACACAAGGAAGGAAGCGCGGCGCATGATCAAAGACATTTTGAAGGAAGTGGAATCCCTGGACCGGCGCATCAGCGCGCTGGAACATCCCACGGCGGAGGATGAGGCGGAAAGCCAGCTGCTGGGGGAGGAAAAGGGTGCCTCGACGGAAGCGGAATCCCTGGACGAGCTGAAAGCCCGGCGGGATGCGCTGCTGGAACAGTGCCGGGAACTGACGCCGGCGGACCGTGTATTCCTGGCCCGGCATCAGGAGCGTCCCCGCATCGACGAGTACATCCAGGCGCTGTTTACCGATTTCTTTGAGCAGCGCGGCGACCGGGAGTGCAGCGATGACCCCAGCATCCTGGGCGGCATTGCCCGGTACAAGGGCGTCCCGGTTACCGTGATCGGCCACCGCAAAGGGTCCACGCTGGAAGAAAACATGCACTTCCGGTTCGGCATGCCGGAGCCGGATGGGTACCGCAAGGCGCTGCGCCTGATGGAGCAGGCGGAAAAGTTCGGCCGTCCCATTATCACCTTTATTGATACCCCGGGCGCCTACCCCGGCAAGGAAGCGGAGGAGCGCGGCCAGGGAGAGGCCATCGCCCGCAACCTGGCGGAGATGAGCGGCCTGACGGTGCCCATCATCTCGGTGGTCACCGGCGAAGGCAGCAGTGGCGGTGCGCTGGGTCTGGGCGTAGCCAACCGCATTCTCATGCTGGAGAACGCCGTGTACTCGGTGCTCAGCCCGGAGGGCTTTGCCAGCATTCTGTGGAAGGACTCCTCCCGCAGCGGGGAAGCCTGCGAGATCATGAAGCTGACTGCCCAGGACCTTTTGGAAGACGGCATCGTGGAGGAAGTCATCCCCGAACCTCTGGGCGGTGCGCAGCGGGATCACCAGGCGCTGTTTGCGGCTGTGGATGCTGCGCTGGAACGGCATCTGACCCAGCTGTGCAAGATGAGCGGCAAAGCACTGGCCGACCAGCGGTACAAAAAGTACCGCCAGATCGGACTGTGAGAAAAACGGATCGAGGGAGCTTATGGAAGGTTTGCAGCTGATTGCCACCGGCGGGGCGCTGCCCGGCCGTGTGGTGACCAACGAGGATTTGAGCAAGCTGGTGGATACCAGCGACGAATGGATCACCACGCGCACCGGCATCCGGCAGCGGCATTTCTGCTCGGAAGAGGAGAACACCGCCACGCTGGCCACTGCGGCGGCACGGCAGGCGCTGGAGCGCAGCGGACTGCAGCCGGAACAGATCGGCTGCTGTGTCTGCGCCACCCTTTCGGGAGCGTATGCCACCCCCAGCACCGCCTGCCTGGTACAGCATGAACTGGGCCTGGCGCAGGATATCCCGGTACTGGATGTGAATGCCGCCTGCTCCGGCTTTATCTACGGAGCGGCGGTGGCCCGGGGGCTGCTGGCCACCCGCCCGGAGGACAGCCGGCGCTATGCGCTGGTGATCGGGTGCGAACAGCTTTCCCGCCTGATGGACATGACCGACCGCAACACCTGTGTGCTGTTCGGCGACGGTGCGGGCGCCGTCATTTTTGAACTGGTGGACGGTGTGGACTTCGCGGTGGACCTGGGCGCTAGGGGAGATATGGCCATTGAGACGCCGCCCTGCGGCCCCATCCGAATGGATGGCCGGGCAGTGTTCCGCTTCGCGGTGGAAGCGCTGCCCCGCACGCTGGAGGCGGTGCTGGAGGCCACCCACCACACGCTGGACGATCTGGACTGGGTGGTGTGCCACCAGGCCAACAGCCGTATCATTGACCACTGCGTGAAAAAGCTGAAGGCTGACCCCGAAAAATTCTACAAGAATATGGACCGCCATGGCAATACCAGTGCCGCCAGCATTCCGGTGGCGCTGAATGAATTGTATGAGAACGGCCGCCTGCAGCCGGGCATGCGTCTTGCCTGTATCGGCTTTGGCGGCGGTCTGACCTGGGGCGGTATGTTGCTCACTGTGAAAGGAAGCGTCGTATGAAACTGCTGAACGAGATTCTCGGTACCCGGTATCCTCTGATTCAGGGCGGCATGGCCAACATTGCCACCGGCGAATTTGCCGCCGCCTGCGCCAACGCCGGCGCGTTGGGTCTGATCGGTTCGGGCGGTATGAATACCGATTCGCTGCGGGAGAATATCCGCCGCGCCAAACAACTCACCGACAAGCCGTTCGGCGTCAACATCATGCTGATGCATCCCCAGGCGGATGCGTTTGCCCAGATCGTGGTGGAGGAAGGCGTCCGCTTTGTCACCACCGGCGCGGGCAACCCCGGCAAGTACATGGAGAGCTGGAAAAAGGCCGGCATCACGGTGATTCCTGTGGTGGCGGCTGCGGTGCTGGCCAAGCATCTGGTCAAATGCGGCGCGGATGCCGTGATCGCTGAGGGTACCGAGAGCGGCGGCCATGTGGGCGAGATGACCACCATGGCGCTGGTGCCCCAGGTGGTGGACGCCGTGGATGTGCCCGTCATTGCGGCGGGCGGCATCGCCGACGGCCGTCAGCTGGCGGCTGCCTTTGCGCTGGGTGCCTGCGGTGCCCAGATCGGCACCTGCCTGCTGGTCTCGGAGGAATGCCCCATTCATCCTAACTACAAGGCGGCGCTGATCAAGGCGAAGGACAGCGACACCATCGTCACCGGCCGCATCGGCGGCACCCCGGTCCGGGTGCTGAAAAACCGGATGAGCCGGGAGTATGTCCGCCAGGAAAAGGCCGGTGCCGACAAGACGGAACTGGAAAAGTACACACTGGGCAGCCTGCGCCGCGCCGTGTTTGACGGCGATACCGAGACGGGCAGCCTGATGGCCGGTCAGGTGGCCGGCATGCTCAAGGGGGTGCGCCCGGTGGCTGACATTCTCGGTGAGATGATGACCGACTGCCGTACCCGTCTGCAAGAGATGGGCCAGATGAAGGTATAAAAGGAGTACACCAGGATGAAACTCGCATTTTTGTATGCCGGCCAGGGCAGCCAGCACGCCGGGATGGGCGCCGATCTGTACGAGGCGTCGCCGGTTTTCCGCAAAGTGTTTGATGAGGCTGCCTCGGTACTGGATTTTGATCTCAAGACCACCTGCTTCGAGGATCCCCAGGGGGTCATCAACCTGACCCGTTACACCCAGCCCTGCATGGTGGCCTTCGCCGCCGGTGTGACGGCCATGCTGGCGGATGCCGGCATCCGCCCCGACTACGCGGCGGGGCTTTCGCTGGGCGAGTATTCGGCGCTGGAATGTGCCGATGTGCTGGACGCCAAGAGTGCTGTGGAGCTGGTGGCTTTCCGCGGCCAGGCCATGGCCAAGGCGTCCGAGGGGCTGGACTGCGGCATGACCGCCGTCCTGATGCTGGACCGCGACAAGCTGCAGGCCTGCTGTGAGGAGGCTTCCTCCCTGGGCGTGGTGCAGATCTGCAACTACAACTGCCCCGGCCAGCTGGTTATCGGCGGGGAAAAGGCTGCCGTGGACCGCGCTGCCGAACTGGCCAAGGAGGCGGGCGCCAAGCGCTGCCTGCCCCTGAAAGTCAGCGGCCCCTTCCACACCATTCTCATGCATCCGGCCGCCGTGGCGCTGGCCGAGCGGTTCCAGACCGTGAAGTTTGCGCCCATGCGCATGCCGGTGCTCTTCAACTGCCTGGGCCATGAAAAGGCTCCCGCGGATTCCATTGCCGATCTGCTGGTGCGGCAGGTCCAGAGCAGTGTGTATCTGGAGGACACCATCCGCCGTCTGGCGGACCTGGGTGTGGACACCGTGGTGGAAATCGGACCCGGCCATACCATCAGCGGGTTCGTGAAGAAGACGGTGGGCAGTACCATCCGCTGCCTGAACATTGAGACGGCTGCCGACTTTGAAAAGGTTGTGGCAGAACTGAAGGAGGTCCAGGCATGAGCGAGGAACAGGGAATGCGCCGCGCGGCGCTGGTCACCGGCGGCGGCCGCGGCATCGGCCGGGCCATCTGCCTGGCGCTGGCTAAGGCAGGCTTTGATGTCTGCGTCAACTATGCGTCCAGCTCGGCTGCGGCGGAACAGACGGCCGCCGATTGCAGGGCGCTGGGCGTGCAGGCCATTACACAGCAGGCGGATGTGACCGATCCCGCCCAGTGCCAGAGCCTGGTGGAGGGCGCGGCCCAGACCTTCGGGCGTCTGGACGTGCTGGTCAACAACGCTGGCGTCACAGCCGACAAGCTGATCCTGCGCATGAAGGAAGAAGACTTCGACAAAGTCATCAATGCCAACCTCAAGGGGGCGTTCTTCTGCAGCAAGACCGCCTGCAAACTGATGATGCGCCAGCGGTATGGCCGGATCATCAACCTCAGCAGCGTGGTGGGCCTGCACGGCAACGCCGGACAGAGCAACTACGCCGCCAGCAAGGCGGGACTGATCGGCCTGACCAAGAGCCTGGCCAAGGAATTCGCGGCCCGTGGGGTGACCGTCAACGCGGTGGCGCCCGGCTTTATCGATACGGATATGACCGCCGCCATGTCCGACGCGGCCAAAACGGCTGCGCTCGGCGCTGTCCCGGCGGGTCGCATCGGCCGCGCTGAGGAAGTGGCCCAGGCGGTGGCCTTCTTGGCCAGCGAAGAGGCCTCCTACATCACCGGCCAGGTGCTGTGTGTGGACGGCGGCATGGGCATGTAAAACAGCGGGGGCGCGGTACCCATCCTGTTGGACGGCGGTCCGCGCCGGTTTGGTTTGAACGGTAACGATAGATACGGAAAGAGATAGCGAGGTTTCCTATGGAAAAACGCAGAGTTGTGATTACCGGCCTTGGCACGGTCAACCCCACCGGCAATACGGTGGCAGACAGCTGGGCGGCGGTGCGCCGCGGCGTGTGCGGCGTCGGGCCCATTACCCATTACGATACCACCAACAGCAAGGTCAAACTGGCGGCGGAGGTCAAGGACTTTGACCCCACCGTCAGGATTGACAAACGGGAGGCCCGCAAGATGGCCCGCTTCACCCAGTTTGCGGTGGCTGCTGCCGCGGAGGCCATGGAGGATTCCGGCCTGGATCTGGAGCATACCGACACCAGCCGTTTTGCCACCATCATTTCCAGCGGCATCGGCGGCCTGCCCACCATCGAGGAGGAGCATGCCAAGGGGGAGGCCAAGGGCTTTGACCGTGTAAGCCCCTTCTTTGTGCCCATGTCCATCGCCAACATGGCGGCAGGGCAGGTGTCCATCCGCTTTGGTCTCAAGGGCATGTGCACCAGCCCGGTCACGGCCTGCGCTGGCGGTACCAACGCCATCGGCGATGCGTTCCATCGCATCCGGGACGGCTATGAGGACCTGGCCATCTGCGGCGGTGCGGAGAGCTGCATCAGCCCTCTGGGTGTGGGCGGTTTCACCAGCATGAAGGCGCTCAATACCACCGAGGATCCCACCCGCGCCTCCATTCCCTTTGACGCGGAGCGCGGCGGCTTTGTCATCGGCGAGGGTGCCGGCATCCTGGTGCTGGAGGAACTGGAACATGCCCTGGCCCGCGGCGCCAGGATCTACGCCGAAGTGGTGGGCTATGGCGCCAACTGCGATGCCTATCACTTCACGGCCCCGGCGCCGGGCGGTGCAGGTGGTGCCGAGTGCATGCGCCTGGCGCTGCGCGACGCTGACCTGGCCCCGGAGCAGATCGGATACATCAATGCCCACGGCACCAGCACCCACCTGAACGATGCCTGCGAGACGGCGGCCATCAAATCGGTGTTCGGCGACTACGCCTATCAGCTGCGCATCTCCAGCACCAAGTCCATGACCGGCCATCTGCTGGGCGCCGCCGGCGGCGTGGAGGGCGTCTTCACGGCGCTGGCCCTGCGGGACGGCTATCTGCCGGCTACCATCGGTCTGAAGGTGCCGGACCCTGAGTGCGACCTGAACTACCTGCCCAACGAGGGCGTGGAGGCTCAGGTGGAGTACGCCCTGAGCGACAGTCTGGGCTTTGGCGGGCACAATGCCTGCGTGATTTTCAAGCGTTGGGAGGGCTGAAAGATGGCAATTGTGGCCAATGACCCGCCGCGGGCCCTGAACGCGGTGCAGATTGCGGAGATCCTGCCCCACCGGTACCCCTTTGCGCTGGTGGACCGGATCACCGACTATACGCCCGGCCAGTGGGCGCGGGGCATCAAGTGCGTCAGCATGAATGAACCCTTCTTCCAGGGCCATTTCCCCGGACAGCCGGTGATGCCGGGCGTGCTGATTCTCGAAGCACTGGCCCAGTGCGGCGCCGTGGCGGCCCTCAGCGAAGAGGGCGCCAAGGGCAAACTGGCCCTGTTCGGCGGCGTCAAGAATGCCCGGTTCCGCCGTCAGGTGGTTCCCGGGGATGTGCTCACGCTGGAGTGCGAACTGGTGGAGCGGCACGGTCCGCTGGGCATCGGCAAGGCGACGGCCTGGGTGGACGGCGTGCGGGCCGTCAACGCCGAGCTGACCTTTGCCATTGTGGATCGGGAGTCTTCGCAGGGATGAACACCTGTAAACAGGGCTGGTCAAATGGTGCAAAATGTGGTATACTGATCCATAACAATGCGAAAGGTCTGCGTGTACGGCTGCGCCGTCCGAGACTGCCGGCTGCAACGGCCCGTACCCCGGACCTTCAGGAGGTTTTTGCCATGTTGGATCAGGCGTTTGAGCAAGTGTATACCAAGTTTAAACTGCACTTTTACCGGCAGGTATTCAGCAAGTTTGAAAATCGGGAGGCAACGCTGACAACGGTGGAATCCTTCTGCATGGAAGTCATCATGGCACTGGGGCATCCCACCATTGCGGAGTTCTCCAACATGATGAATCTGTCCACCCCCAACGCCGCCTACAAGATCAACAATCTTGTGAAGAAGGGATATGTGGAAAAGGTGCGCTCCACCACCGACAAGCGGGAATACCACCTGTATCCCACCCGGAAGTATGTCGATTACTACAACATCAGCTACGCCTACCTGCAGCGGGTCGTGGACCGGGCCAAACAGCGTTTTGCCCCGGAAGAGCTGCAGAAGCTGGAGGAGATGCTGCGGGTCGTGTCGGAAGAACTCATGCCGGAGATCCAGCTGCCGAAGGCGGGACCGGCCGCAGCGGAATCGATGCCCTGACGGTAAAATCTGCCATTTTTCCTTGTCGTATATGGAATACGGACGGACAGCACGGGCTGTCCGCCCGTTTTTTCGTAGGGAAAGGCCATAGATTTTTTACAGCTTGCACCCTTGACAATGGCACGGACAGGCCCCATAATAAAAATGATACGATGGAGAGGAGAATACGGAGGATGCGCGTCATTGCCGGAACCGCACGCGGTAAAAATTTGCAGGCTCTTCCGGGGGAGGACGTTACCCGTCCCACCATCAACCGGGTCAAGGAGGCCATGTTTTCCAGTGTACAGTTTCTGGTGCCGGGGGCACGGGTGCTGGATCTCTTTGCAGGCAGTGGCCAGCTGGGGATTGAGGCACTGTCCCGCGGGGCCAGGAGCTGTATCTTCCTGGACCGTTCCCCCGAGGCCCTGGCGATCGTCACGGCCAACTGCAAGACGGCCGGGGTGGACCGGCAGAGCGATATCCGCCACGGGGAGGCGCTGGGCTTTCTGGCCAACATCCGGGGGCCCTTTGACCTGGTACTGCTGGACCCGCCTTTCCGGCAGGACCTCGTCGGCCAGGTACTGCCTGCCCTGCAGGACAAGCTGGCAGCCGGCGGGGTGATCCTGGCGGAAACCGAGCGCGAGGCGGAACTGCCCGAACGGGTGGGAGCGCTGGTCCGCACCAAACAGTATTATTACGGCAAGATTATGGTCAGCCGGTACGAGAGAGAGGAACAGGCATGAACGTAGAGGAATTGCTGGATTTGATGGAAGAAACGCTGGAAGCGGGCACGGCTGTTCCGTTTGCGGCGGGCAAGCGTGTGGTCGATGTGGACCGCATGCGGGATATCATTGATGAAGTGCGCAACAATCTGCCCGACGAAGTGCGGGAGAGCAAGAAGATCGTCAACGAGCGCGAGCAGATCCTGAAGAACGCCCATGTGGAGGCGGAAGGGGTCATTCAGCAGGCGGAAGAGCGCGCCCGCGCCATGGTCAGCGAACAGGAGATCGTCAAGCGCAGCCAGCAGCGTGTGGTGGAGATTCTGACCGCGGCCCAGACGCAGAACAAGGAGATCAAGCGTCAGACTTCGCTGTACTGTGAGGAAGTCCTGAAGCAGTCCGAGGAGGCTCTGGTGAAGAGCCTTTCCAGCGTGAAGAACGCCCGGATGAATCTGCGCAGTATGCCCACCCGTCCGCAGCGCGGCACGAAAAAGTAACGAAAACACCGAATCAACAGGCAGGCACCCGTTCCCTTGAAAAGGGGAGGCGGGTGCCTGCTTTTTGTATGCCCGGGGAAAAGGTCCTGCTTTTTCTGCCCGTTTTTCCCCACCGGTTACACATCTGTGAAAATTCCGCTGGCAGCGAACTTTTTAGGGCTGCGGGCTTGCTTTTTGCCTCCTGAAATGGTAGACTGAATGTATCGCAGTGGGGAGAAGTGGAGAAGTTGACCTGAATAATGGTTGAAAGTGGGGAGTTTTCCACCCTTTCCACAGAGTTTTCCACAGACCCAACGCGACAACGTAAAAAAATCTGCGGAAAGTTTGTGCAAACCGTCGAAAAACCGGAGGGGAGGGAAACAGCATGCTCGTAGGGCAGTACGATTACGCCATCGACGCCAAGGGCCGGCTGAATTTCCCCGCCCGGTTCCGGGATGCCATGGGGGAGACCTTCATCGTCACCCGCTGGCTGGATCATTGCCTGGCCGCTTTCCCCACCGAAGAATTTGAAAAAGTCGCCGCCAAGATCGAGGAAAAGGGTCTGGTCAAGGGCCGCAAGGTCAGCCGGATGCTCTACGCCTCGGCGGTGGAAGTGACCCCGGACAAGCAGGGGCGGATTCAGCTGCCCGCCAAGCTGCGGGAGTATGCGGGTCTCGATCACGATGTGACGATCATCGGCAACCGCAGCTTTGCGGAGATCTGGGATACCGCCGCCTGGAACGGCGATCAGGCCACCAGCGATGAGGACTTCACCGCTGCGATGGAGGAACTGGACTTTTAAACGATAGGTAGTTGACACCATGGAATTTTCTCACATACCCGTGCTGCTGCAGCCCTGCCTGGATGGGCTGGCCATTGATCCCACCGGAATTTATCTGGACGGAACCGCCGGCGGGGCAGGGCACAGTATGCAGATTGCAAAACGTCTGACCACCGGGCGCCTGATTTCACTGGACCAGGACCCGGATGCGGTAGCAGTCGCCACCGAAAGGCTCAAGGGCCTGCCCGCCCAGGTGGTACAGGCGAACTTCCGCGATGCGGCGCGTGTGCTCGCGGACCTTTCCATCCCGGCGGTCAACGGGGCCTTGCTGGATCTTGGCGTATCCAGCCATCAGCTGGACGATGCGGCGCGCGGTTTCTCCTACCACGCCGATGCGCCGCTGGACATGCGTATGAGCCAGCAGGGCCCCACCGCCGCAGACCTTGTCAACACCCTGGACCGTGAAGAACTGACGCGCATCCTGCGCGACTATGGCGAGGAACCCTATGCCTGGCAGATTGCCGGCAGGATTGTCACCGCCCGGGCGGAGCAGCCCATCACCACCACCCTGCAGCTGGCGGAACTGGTGGCCTCGGCGGTGCCCCCGGCGGAGCGCCGCAAGGCAAAAAATCCCGCCCGCCGCACCTTCCAGGCCATCCGCATTGCGGTGAACTCGGAGCTGGACGCCCTCAACGAGGGGCTGGATGCCATTTTCGGCTGTCTGGCGCCCGGCGGCCGGCTCTGCGTGATCACCTTCCACAGCCTGGAGGACCGGCTGGTCAAGAACAAATTCCGCCGCTGGGCACAGCGGTGCACCTGCCCGCCGGAACAGCCAATCTGCACCTGCGGCGGCGTTCCCAAAGCGAAACTGATTACCCGAAAACCCATTGAAGCGGACGCGGAAGAGCTGGAGCACAACCGCAGAGCCCGCTCGGCCAAACTGAGAGTGTTGGAGAAAGTATAACGAGGCAGTATTCATGACAACTGTTGTATTGCATACCGGTCAGACCGCACCCAAGATGGAGCGTCCGCGTCCCCGCGTTCGGGTGGTGCAGGGCGGACGGCACGGCCTGAACCGGGCCCGTCACCTGGCGGCCTCCACGCTGAATGTGCTGGCGGTGGCGCTGCTGCTGGGTCTGGTCGTCAGTGTGGTGTACAGCCAGGCGAAGATCACCGAGCTGAACGGCCAGATCAACGACACCAAAACCCAGCTCACCGCGGCGCAGAGCGAATATGACTATCTGGCCACCCAGATGAGTAATATTACCAGCCGCGCCAGCCTGCAGCAGGTGGCGGAGGGTCAGCTGGGACTGGTACAGGTGGACCCCAGCCAGATTACCTACGTCCAGCTGGAGGACCAGAGCGTCATTGCGAAGGCGACCAGCAGTGCTCAGCTGCTGCTGTCCGATGTGCGCACGGCGGCCCTCAATCTGCTGGGCAGCCTGAACCCGTAAACAAAAGAATCTATGTGGCAACGAGCCTTTTTACCAACGGCGGGAACGCCGCGCGTAAAAAGGCTCGCGGCCGCAATCAGGGAAATATTTCTCCAAAGGGAGTCGCCGATGTCCAATCCAGTCAACCGTCCCAATCCGCATTTCCGCGCCCAGGTACTGCGGCGCACTTTGATCGCCATTGCCATCTTCCTGATCTTTTTCTTCGGCATCCTGATTTACCAGCTGTATGCGCTGCAGCTGCGGGATGCAGAGCTGTACCGCACCGAGGCGGTGACCCAGCAGATGCAGGATACCGAGCTGCCGGCAACCCGCGGTTCCATCTACAGCGCCAACGGCAAACTGCTGGCCAAGAGCAACACGGTGTGGAATATCATTGCCAATCCGCTGCAGTCCCAGAAAAACGGTGCCACCACCGCCCAGCTGCAGCAGGCGGCCGAAGAGATCGCCACGCTGCTGGACGACGGTACGACCGCGGACAGCATCTTCAGCATCCTGACGGCCACCAATGCCAACGGGGAACTCTACGAGTACCGCGTGGTGGCGAAGGGCGTGGAAAAGCCGGTGGCGGATGCCATCCTGGAATACTCCATGAATTACCGCACCGACCCACCGGCGGGGGAGGAGCAGGGTTACCGGATCGTGGTACTCTCCACCGAACAGGCCTCCACCCGCAGCTATCCCTACGGGGCGTTTCTGTCCTCGGTGCTGGGCTTCTGCAACGGGGACGGTTCCGGTGCCTACGGACTGGAAAAGTCCTACGACGATGTGCTTTCCGGCACGCCGGGGCGCAGCATCGCCGAGACCAACGTCAGCGGGGAAGTGCTGGCCAATGCCGAGGCGGAGGTCTACCCGGCCATTGACGGCAACAACCTGAGCCTGACCATCGACGAGAACGTGCAGGCCATCGTGGAGGAGTACCTGTCGGAGGCCATGAACACCTTCAGCGTCCACGGCCGGGGCAGTGCCATTGTGATGAACGTCAAGACGGGCGCCATCCTGGCCATGGCGTCGATGGAGCAGTTTGACCCCAACGACCCCTACACCATCTACGATGAGAAGATGCAGGCGATCCTCGACAAGGAAGAGCTGGAGGATGAGGACATCGACTGGCTCAAGAGCCGCCTGGGCGAGGATGAGGTGGCCGATATCATCGCGGACGGAAAGATCAGCCGGGAAACCACCACCGACGAGGAAGGCAACACGGTGAGCAGCGAATATACCCAGCTGCAGGGTATGATGCGTGAGGCCCAGTGGAAGAATAAGAACATCACCGAGCTGTATATGCCCGGTTCGGTATTCAAACTGATCACGGCCTCTGCGGGCCTGGATTCCGGCATCATGACGGCCGGACAGACCTTCTACTGCAGCGGCGAACTCACCGTCAATGCCGGTTCGGTATGGGAGCACACCTACCATTGCGCAGAGAACAAGGCCCACGGCCAGCTGGATATGGCAGGCGCCCTGAACCACAGCTGCAATCTGTGGTTCATCCAGGCGGCGCAGACGCTGCAGCCCACCGTGTTCTATGACTATATCCAGGCCTTCGGCTTCACCCAGACCACCGGCATCGACCTGCCCAACGAGACCCGCTGGACCAGCGTCTACGATGCCGAGCAGATGGCCCAGGTGGACACCAACCTGTACACGGCGGCTTTCGGCCAGAATGAGGCCATCACCCCGATGCAGATGGCCACAGCGGTGGCAGCGGTGGCCAACGGCGGTTACCTGGTCACCCCCTATGTGGTGGATTCCATCACCGACAACGACGGCAACGTGGTGCAGAAAACCGAGACCAACATCCGCCGTCAGGTGATTTCCGAGGAAGTCAGCCAGCAGATCCTGGCCATGATGGAGTGCAGCGTGGACCCCAACAGCCAGACTTCCGACGGAACCCATTCCAATAAGAACGCCTACGTGGCCGGCTACCGCATCGGCGGCAAATCCGGTACGGCGGAACGCACCGACCGGGAACTGCGCTACGATGGCGACTACTACAAGACCATGAGCTTTGCCGCGGTGCTGCCGGTGGATGATCCCGAAATCGAAGTGTTCGTGGTGCTGGACGACCCCCGCTGGCTGCGCGACTACGCCAGCGAGGTGGTAGCGCCGGTGGTGGGCAACATCATCAGTGAAGTGGCGCCCTATCTGGGCATCGAGCAGGACCCTGCCTACAATCCCCATGGCACGGTGACGGTCCAGACCTGTCTGGATTATCCCTGGACCTCGGCCCAGGTCACCCTCAACCAGCTGGGCCTCAAGCATAAGCTGATCGGCGACAACGGCACTATTATCTACCAGTATCCCTACGGCGGCAGCAAGGTGCCGGTGGGCTCCACCGTCTATCTGTATACCCAGAGCGATCAGGACGCCATGACCACCGTGCCGGACGTGGTGGGCAAGAGCGGCAGTTTCGCCGAGCAGATGCTCCGGGCAGCCAACCTGAATGTCCAGTACGAAGGGGACAGCGGCGGCAAGGTGACAGCACAAAGCGTGGCGGCCAATACCAGTACCGCCTACGGTACCATCATTACGCTGACAATGGAGTCCTCGGATACTGCCCAGGACACCGAGCCGACGGCCGAAGAAAGCGCTTCGGCGGCGGAATCCGAATCCACGGATGCCGCCCAGAGCGACAGCCAGGCGTGAGACGACGCCATTTTTCCAAGCAATCTGAAGGAGGCATCTCTATGCAACCCATCCCTGCCAATGAACTGCTGGCCGGCCTGACGCTGGCCGAACCCATTTCCATCCGGGCGGTGGTCACCGACAGCCGCAAGGTGGAGTCGGACTGTGTCTTTGTCTGTTTCCCCGGGGAACGGGTGGATGGACACACCTTCGCCGCCGGTGCCTATCAGAACGGCGCGGCCTATATCATTGCCAATCACCCTGTGGAGGGCGTCCCGGCGGACCGCACCGTGGTGGTGCCGGACAGTGCCCTGGCCATGGTCCGCATGGCTTCCAACTACCGTATGCTGTTCAGTCCCCGCATCATCGGCGTGACGGGCAGCGTGGGCAAGACCACCACCAAGGAATTCTGCTATGCGGTGCTGTCGGCTTTCGGCAACACCCTGAAGACCGAGGGCAACCAGAACAACGAAATCGGCGTGCCCAACACGCTGTTCCGTCTGGAAAACGCCACCGAGTACGCGGTGGTGGAGATGGGGATGGACCATGCCGGCGAGATCGAGCGCCTGACCCGCTGCGTGCGGCCCTCGGCGGGCATCATCACGATGATCGGTGTCTCCCATCTGGAAAATCTCGGCACCCGGGAGAATATACTGAAAGCAAAGATGGAAATCTGTGCAGGCCTGCCGGATGGTGCGCCGCTGGTGCTCAATGCCGACAATGACCTGCTGCCCACCGCCCAGGTGCCCAACCGGCTGCGGGCGGTCTGGTTCGGCATTGAGAAGGAGGCGGATGTCCGGGCCACGGACATCAAGACCGGGGCACAGGGGACCACCTTCACGCTGGTGGACCGGGAAAACGGTACGTTCCCGGTTTCCATCCCCACGGCTGGTGTGCACACCGTCTACGATGCGCTGGCTGCCTACGCAGCTGCCACGCGGCTGGGCCTGGACCCGGCGGCCTGTGCTGCTGCGCTGTCCCGCTACCAGACCACCGGCATGCGCCAGCATATTGTGGAAAAGGGCGGCGTGACCGTTGTGGAGGACTGCTACAATGCCAGCCCCGACAGCATGAAGGCGGCTATCTCGGTGCTGAAGGCGCTGCCCAACCGGCGTAAGATTGCGCTGCTGGGCGATATGCTGGAACTGGGAGATGCCAGCGAGGAAGGCCACCGCCATACCGGCGAATGGGTGGCTGAAGCGGGCATTGATGTGCTGATCGCCTACGGCCCGCGCAGTGCGGTGATGGCCGAGGCAGCTAAGGCCGGAGGCGTAACAACTGTGCATTGCCAAAATGCCCAAGAGGTGCTACAATGTCTACAGCAATTTGTACAGCCCGGTGACGCGCTGTTGGCCAAGGCCAGCCATGCGATGAAGCTGGAAGAGCTGTTGCAGGAGTATTACACTGGATTGCCACAGGCGTGACGGCTTCCCATGCAGTCGCGCCGAGAAAAGATGAGTTTTTTGGAGGAATGACTGCATGGAGCAAACTGTCTCCTATATGCTGGCGGCTTCGGCGGTGGGCGGTTTTGCCGTCACGGCTGTGACCTGCTGGCTGCTGATCCCTGCCTTGCACCGTCTGCATTTCGGGCAGACCATCCGCGAGGAGGGCCCCACCTGGCACAACAAGAAAAACGGAACCCCCACCATGGGCGGCCTGGGCTTTATCTTCGGCATCCTGGTGACGCTGGGCGTTGTCTGGGCAATGTTCCAGGGGCAGGCGCCGGAGGTGCTGGGCCCGCAGCAGATGGCTGCCGGTATGATGGTGCTCTTCCTGGCTTTCGGGTCCGGCCTCATCGGCTTTCTCGATGACTTCATCAAGGTCATCAAGCACCGGAACCTGGGCCTGACCGCCTGGCAGAAGATTGTCTTCCAGGTGGCGGTGACCGTGGGATTCATGATCGGCCTGCACAGCCTGGGCCTGCTTTCCACCCAGGTCATGCTGCCGGTGGCCGGCGCGGTGGATTTCGGAATCCTCTTCTATCCCATCGCCTTCTTCGGCATCATCTTCCTGGTGAATGCCGTCAACCTGACGGACGGGCTGGACGGTCTGTGCACCGGCGTGACCTTTGTGTCCATGCTGGGCTATCTGCTGGCCGGCAGTCTGCTGGGCTTTGTGCACGTGTCGCTGATCGCCTCGGCCACGGCGGGCGCCTGTGCCGGGTTCCTGATCTGGAACTTCTATCCGGCCAAGGTGTTCATGGGCGATACCGGCAGCATGTTCTTCGGCGGACTTGTCACGGCGCTGGCCTTTATCATGGACCGGCCCGAACTGGTGCTGTTCTTCGGCATTGTGTATATCTGGGACGCCATGACGGTGGTCATCCAGCGCGTCTATTTCAAACTTACCCACGGCAAACGGATCTTCAAGATGACACCCATCCACCATGCCTTTGAGATGCGCGGCTGGCGAGAGGTCAAGATCGACGGCTTCTTCGCCCTCATCGCGGCCATCGGCGTGGCGCTGGGCATCCTGTATATCTGTCTCGTTTGACCGTGCCCCTTGGGTGCGGTGTCTTCCCGGCACGCCCCGAAAGGAGGGCCTTCCCCTTGCAAAATACATCCCTCAGTCTTCTGGCCCTGATTCTGGACCGCTCGGTGGGCAACATCATCCGCATGCTGCGGGTGATCCGGCTGCCCAAGGCGGAGCGTGGCCCGGTCTCCTGGGGCTTTGTGGGCACGCTGGCCGTCACGCTGGCCTACGGGCTGATCATGCTGTTCTCGGCCAGCTATTCCAGCGGCTACACCAAGTATGGCGATATCTACCACTTCATCAAACCCCAGGCCATCGTCGCGGTGGTGGGGTTTGCCGCCATGCTGTTCATGTCGCGCATCAACTACCGCGCCCTGCGCTATCTCAACGAGACCTTTTACTTTGTGACACTGGTGCTGCTGGTGGTGGCACTGTTCATGCCCAGCGACAGCAACGGCTGTTACCGCTGGGTGTATTTCCCGGGTGGTATGTCGCTGCAGCCGTCCGAGATGGCCAAGTTCGCCATCATTCTCGGCACGGCGGACGCCCTGGACAAACACAAAGAAAAAATCAAGAATCCCATCTACGGCATCCTGCTGCCGGCCCTGCCGCTGGTCCCGGTGCTGATCCTGCTGCGCCTGGAACCCCACAACTCGGCCATGCTGCTGATGTGCGCCATCTTTGCCACCATGCTGCTCTGCGCGGGCGGCGGCGGTGTCTGGCTGTTTGCAGCCGGGGGCCTGGGGGCAGCCGGCGGCCTTGCGTTCTATAACTATCTGCAGTCCAGCGGCGGCTACGCGGCCGAGCGGCTGGGCGGTGTGTGGGGTCTGACCCCCACCGACACCGCCAACATGCTGTGGCAGACCCGGCAGAGCGTCTATGCCATCTGCACTGGCGGGCTGTTCGGTGTGGGAATCGGCAACAGCGTGCAGAAGCATCAGTGGCTGCCCTACGCCGAAAACGACTTCATTTTCTCGGTGGTCTGCGAGGAGCTTGGCTTCGTGGGCGCTCTGGCGCTGATTCTGCTCTTTGCGGCCATCATCGTGCAGGGAATTCTCATCGCCCTCAATGCGCCGGACTTTTTCGGCGCCTTGCTGGGCATCGGCATTACGGCCCAGGTGGCCTGGCAGGTGTTCTGCCACATTGGTGTGGCCACCGCTTTGCTGCCCAATACCGGCATCAGCCTGCCGTTCTTTTCGTCGGGCGGCACCAGTCTTTTGTTGCTTCTGGGGGAGATGGGCGTACTGCTCAGCATATCCAGAGCGGGCAATGCCCGGATGGAAGCCCGTCAAAAGCAACACCAGGCCGAGATCGACCGGAAGCTGGGACGCACGCCGCGCCGCCCGGTCTATCGCCGCCAGAGTACCTGATTACATAACGGGAAGAAAAGGGGAGAGTGTATGCGTGTTCTGATTGCTGCCGGCGGCACAGCCGGCCATATCAACCCGGCACTGGCCATCGCAGGGGCCCTGAAGGCAGCGGATCCCACTGCCGAGATTCACTTTGCCGGCCGCCGCGAGGGTATGGAGTATGGTCTTGTCACCAAGGCCGGGTACCCGTTCCATCACATTGAGATCAACGGCTTCCAGCGCCGCCTGAACGCCGAAAATGTCGTGCGCAACGTGGTGGCGATCTGGCATCTGGCACTTTCCGGCCCGCGCACCTGGAAAATCCTCGATGAAGTGCGGCCGGATCTGGTCATTGGCTGCGGCGGCTATGTCAGCGGTCCCATTGTGCGGGCGGCTGCCAAGCGCGGTATCAAGACGGCCATCCATGAGCAGAACGCATTCCCTGGAGTGACCAACAAGCTGCTGGCCAAGGATGTGGATCTGGTTCTGGCAGCCAGCGCCGACGCGGTAGAAAAACTGAGCGCGCCGGATAAGACCTTTGTGGTGGGCAACCCCGTCCGCCCGGAAGTGCTGACGGCGGACCGGCAGGCAGCCCGTCAGAAGCTGGATGCGGGAGACCGCACGGTCATTCTTAGTTTTGGCGGCAGCCTGGGAGCGGACCGCATCAATGAAGTGGTGGCCGACCTGTGTGCCTGGGAAAAGCAGCAGGGCGCCAATGTTCTGCACTTCCATGCCACCGGCAAACGAGGTGTCATCCTGTTCAATCGTCTGGAACGGGAAAAGGGCTTTGCGCCCGGTCCCAATCTGGTCGTCACGCCCTATATCAACAATATGCCCCAGCTGCTGGCGGCGGCGGATCTGGTGATTGCCCGCTCTGGCGCGCTGACGCTGGCGGAACTGGAAGCGGTGGGCCGCGCCTCGGTGCTGATCCCCAGTCCCAATGTGGCGGAAAACCACCAGTATTACAATGCACTGGAGCTGGAAAAGGCTGGTGCCGCGGTGGTGATCGAGGAAAAGAACCTGACCGGGGAAAAACTCATTGATACCGTGCAGAAACTGCTGGGCACACCGGGCAAACTGGCAGAGATGGGCCAGAATGCCAGGAAACTGGGCAACCCGCACAGCCTTGAACTGATCACCGAAAAACTGTTGAACCTTGTAAAGTAAAAAGTCTTTACCCCAAGTCATCATCCAGGAAAGGAGCCACCCGTATGGACCGCGACCAGCGCAGCCGTCAGCAAAAGTCCAGGGGCGGCTCCTTCGCGTATTCTGGACAAAAGCGCAGTCTGGGCAGTCGGTTGGGTTTGGAAAAGCAGAAGCCGGTCCGTCCTCGCGGGAATGCGTCAAGGCAGCCGCCCCCCGATCCTGTGCCGCCATCCCGACGCCGTGGAGCTGCCACACAGCGGTCGCGGACCCAACCGCAGCTGAATCCCCAAAAAGCCGGTTATACTCCCGGTGCACCGCGGCGGCAGCGTCGGGTCACCCAGGCGGAATTGCTGCGCCAGCGCAATCGGCGCAGGCTCTTGGGCATACTGGGCGTACTGGCCGTGCTGGCCTTGGGAACGATCATCTCCATCAATCTGCTGTTCAAGGTGACATCCTTCCGGGTCGAGACCTTTGACCGGACCACACCGGCGGACACCGGCATCTACACCGAGGAGGAGATCATCGCCGCCCTGGGGATTGAGCAGGGGAGCAGCTTGTTCGGATTTTCCACCACGGAAAAGACGATACAATTGCAGTCCCGGTTTCCATACCTGGACAACGTGCAGGTAGATATTCAGCTGCCGGGTACTGTGGTCATCAAGGTCCGTCCGGCCACAGAGCGGTTTACCTGCATGTATTCCGGCGGGTGGATGATCCTCAGCGATTCTCTCAAGATTCTGCGCACCGATGTTTCCCAGCCCGAAGGGTTGACCGTGCTTTCCTGTACCCTGCAGCCGGATTTCTCGCCGGAGCCGGGACAGATTGTGGTGCCGGTCAGCTACAACTCCCTGTTGCAGGGGGAGGAGGCTACGCTGGAAACGGCCCAGGTCAGTGCGGCCAACGTGCTTGATCAGATGCTGGAGGAGATGGAGGCCCAGGGGCTGTCGGATGGAGTGACCGCCCTGAACATTGCCGACCTGAGCAATCTCAGCTTCACCTACCAGAACCGCATTCAGGTACTGCTGGGCAACAGCAACCGGCTGGATTATAAGATCCGCCTTGCCTCGGTGGCCATTCTGGACCCGGACAAGGGTCTTTCTGCCAGTGACAAGGGAACGCTGGATGTCAGCTATCAGCAGACGGACGGGGAGATCAAGGGGTACTTCGCCCCCGATGAGCCGGACCCCACACCTACCCCCACGCCGGAATCCACTGAAGAGGGAGACGAAGCTGCCTCTGCCGACAGTGATACCGATACAACGAATGAAGAATAAAAAATCCCGTGGAACGATCGTGAACCGCCCCAGTAAAAACGGACAATAGACAAAGTACCCCCTGATGTAGGAAAATAAAAGTACTACATCAGGGGG
>CALXHT010000013.1 GCA_944388215.1 uncultured Gemmiger sp.
CGTTCCAGTGTGGTAGGAATATTTCCCAGTGCAGATGCCTACACCAGACTGGTTACTACTTACCTCATGGAATATGCAGAAGATTGGTCTGCCTCCAGGGCATACCTCAGTGAACAATCTGTTCAGGCAATGTTGCGACCAGCAGCTTAACTTCTTATTTTACAGGAACCCTTTTTGCGAACAATACTTGACGCGGGCTGCAGGCTCGTTGTTGCCGTTGCGCTCACGCAGTGCGTTGTAGTACCAGCCCAGAAAACGACCAACCTTGTAGGCGTGGTCAGCGGTCAACGTGATTCCAGCTTCGCCACGGAAGCCATCAGTTCCAAAATACTTTCCCATTATAGTTTTTTCCTCATCCAAAGAGCGAATTAACGATTATATGCTTTAGCCGAGAGGAAACTCTCGTTGCCTGCCATCCGCCATGAAGAGGCAGCATATTGGGATGGCGTAGCCATGTTTTGAGCATGGCTTAGTCATAATCACGCAAAGAACCTATCTTCCAATATCAGACACAGACAATGATAGATAGGCAGATGTAATTCCTGAATCATATAGGTTTCCGTCTGCGGAGCCTTGATGCACACATCGCTCATCTCCTTCAGTTTACTATCCTTTGCTCCTGTCAGTCCAATGACCTTCATTCCCTTAGCATGTGCGGTTGTCGCCGCAAACAGCACATTTTTGCTATTGCCGCTGGTGGAAATGCCAAGGAATACATCCCCGGATTTACCGTATCCATTGACCTGCTGTGCAAAGCAAAGCAGCGGTTCGCAGTCATTCATATAAGCCGTAGACAGGGCAGGATGGCCATCCAGCGCAATAGCAGGAAGCGCCCCCTGCAGGTTTTCTGCTAGGACAGCACCGAGTTCCTGATTTTCCGCAACCAGCTTTTCAGCGAAATCAGTTTCAGGCTTACGGGGCAGCTTGAAGCCCTTCATCAGCTCACCAACGATATGCTCCGCATCTGCTGCAGAACCACCATTGCCAGCCACAAGAAGCTTGCCACCGTTCTCATAGGACTCCTCCAGCAAAAGGTATGCGGCAACAATATCATTCTTCGCCGATTCTAAAGAAGGGTATCGTTCTACCAACAAGTCGATATGTCTCATCAATCGGTTATCCAGTTCACGCATAGTAGTACTCCTCCTCTTATTTCAGGTACTGTTCTACAAAGTCCTTCAAAGACGATACCGTCACAGTTTGTCCGCAGGACTCAGAGCCAATCAAAGCAGTCTGACATCCGGCATTCTGACCCGCCTTGATATCATTTTCTCCATCGCCAATCATCCAAGACCGCGACAGATCAATGTTAAAATCCCGTGCTGCATTCAGCAGCATTCCAGGTTTCGGTTTGCGGCAATCACAGTCAAACTTCAGTTCTGGGCGTTCCCCTTCATATCCCTTATGCGGATGGTGTGGGCAGAAGTAGATGGCATCCAGATATGCGCCTTCTTTGCCTAGAAGTGTCTCCATTTTGTTGTGAATCTCTTCGAGTTCTTCAAAGGACACTTCACCACGGGCAATCACAGGCTGATTCGTAACAACAATTGCCAGATAACCGGAGGCGTTGATCATTTTGATTGCATCTGCAACGCCGTCCATCAACTCAAACTCGGCTATGTTCCGTAGGAAACCCACATATTTATTGATAGTGCCGTCTCGATCAAGGAACACCGCTTTCTGCTTGTTCTTCAAGTTCTTTCCGGAAACACGACCAGTCTTATAATCCTCGCATACAGAGTAATAGCGTTCAGGCGTACCCATGTCCTTCACATACTCAGGACTATCGTAGCAGAACATCTTTCCGGTTCCTGCCAACGGCTTAAGAAGCTGCCGATCCAGGTCAACCTTGATGGGTTTTCCGTTCTCTCCCACAGTGCCAACCTTGTCCGCATCAATCCCAGAATGATCCAAAATGATTGGATTGATAATATGAAGTCCAGCATTGACACGATTACGATAGTATTCCGACCGTTCATCTTCCTTAGCTAGCCATTGCTCAACAGCTCCATTTTTATCAGCAATAATGAGTCCGCTATCGTAAGGATGGCTATTTGGATGCGTGAAAAGAGTAGCCAAACCGCCATGCTGCTTATGAAAAGCTACGAACCGATTGAAATCCACATCAAACACGGCATCCGCATTCAGCAGCAGAAAATCCGAATCCAACTTATCCTTGATTTTGAAAAGTGCACCGGCATTACCCAGCGGTTCCTTCTCAAAATAGTATTCAATATGAAGGCCAAAGGGCTTTCCTGTTGCCGGAGATATACCCGAACCATCTCCGAAATAGTCCATGATGATGTTTCCGAGATGAGAAACGGTCAAAATAATGTCTGTGAATCCTTGGTCACGCAGACACTCCAACTCATGTTCTAGAACAGGCTTTCCTTCAATTTTTATCATCGGCTTGGGGATGTCACTGGCAACAGAGGAAATCCGGGTGCCCCTGCCGCCTGCCATTATTACTGTTTTCATCTCAGACCATCCTCACATCTCAAACTATTCTCGGTTGTCTCTGTTTCAAAATTTAAAAGTTTCCTTCAGCCCCAACCATTTTTGATCCTTATCACTCAGGTTCAGCGCAGCGCCATCTTCCAGAGTGTAACCTTCCGCGCTTGCGCTACCCTGATACTCTCCCTTCAGTTCGGGCCACTCAATACCAATCTCCGGGTCATTCCAAGCCATGCCGCCCTCATCATTCGGATGCCAGAAGTCGTTGACCTTGTAGCAGAACTCAGCCTCATCGCTCAGAACAAGGAATCCATGAGCAAAGCCCTCTGGAATAAGGAACTGTTTCTTGTTCTCAGCCGACAGGGTAACACCGTACCACTTGCCATAGGTCTTAGAATTGCTTCTGAGGTCAACGGCAACATCAAACACAGTGCCGCGCACGGTGCGCACCAGCTTGCACTGCGGATACTGCTTTTGGAAATGCAGCCCACGCAGTACGCCCTTTGTAGACATGGACTGATTGTCCTGCACGAAGTGGATATCAATGCCTGCTTCCTTCATATCTTTTTTGTTGTAGGTTTCCATGAAATAACCACGGGTGTCACCATGAACAGCGGGTTCAATCACACAAAGGCCCTCGATGCCGCCTACATTTTTCTCAACTTTAATCTGTCCCATTTTCCTCTATCTCCTCTTACTGCTCGATTTCCTTCAGGTAACGGCTCAGTGCGTCCTGCCAGGTCGGAAGCGGTGTGAAGCCAGCTTCCACCAGCTTGCTCTTATCCAAACGGCTGTTGAACGGACGAGCTGCCTTACTCAAACCATACTCTGCCGTGGTCACAGGCAAGACTTCCGTCTTATATCCAGCCTGACGGTAGATTTCCTTGGTGAAATCGTACCAGCTGATGTAACCACCCTCGTTAGTCGCATGGTAATATCCGTACTTCTCGGTTTCATTCATATCGACAAGCAGTCGAGCCAGATCATATGTATAGGTCGGTGTACCGATTTGGTCACTGACCACACGGACAGTATCATGGGTCTTGCCGACATTCAGCATGGTCTTGATGAAATTTTTACCGTTCAAGCCGAACACCCATGCAATGCGGACAATGAAATACTTCTCCAGCGTCTGGCTCACTGCCAGCTCACCTTCCAGTTTTGTCTGACCGTACACATTCAAAGGCTTGTAATCCTTGCAGTCCGGTTGCCAAGGCTCTGTGCCCTGACCGTCAAACACATAGTCCGTGCTGATATAGGTCATCTTGCAGTCCAACTTCTTGCAGACATCTGCAATGTTCTGAGTGCCGCCAGCATTGATGGCACGGACTTTTGCCACTTTATCGTCATCCTCTGCCATGTCCACAGCTGTCCATGCCGCACAGTGGATCACAGCGTCAGGATTCACTTCCGTGATAACTTTCTCAACAGCGTCCTTGTCCGTAATATCCAGTGCAACATACGGAGCCTTCGTTACCGCAGTACCGTCTGCCACGCCGCTGTAGTTTTCCTGAATGTCAGAACCTACACCTTCATGACCACGCTTCAGCAGTTCGTTCATCACATCATGTCCCAGCTGACCGCCAACGCCTGTTATAAAAAACCTCATATCGACTCCTCCTCAGGCTTTTAGCGGTTACCGTACATCTTTTCGTAGTAGTTCTGATACTCTCCGGAAATGATGGTTTTCCACCAATTCTGGTTGTCCAGATACCACTGGATGGTTTTCTTGATACCGTCAGCGAACTTCGTCTCCGGCAGCCAGCCCAGCTCATTGTGAATCTTCGTCGGGTCGATGGCGTAGCGCAGGTCATGACCCTTGCGGTCGCCGACGTAGGTAATCAGGCTTTCCGGCTTTCCAAGCTCCTTGCAGATAATCTTCACAATGTCGATATTCTTCATTTCGTTATGACCGCCGACATTGTAGACCTCGCCCACACGTCCATTGTGGATGATGAGATCGATTGCGCGGCAATGATCCTCGACATACAGCCAGTCGCGGACATTCTCGCCCGTGCCGTAAACCGGCAGAGGCTTATCCGCCAGCGCGTTGGCAATCATCAGCGGAATCAGCTTCTCCGGGAAGTGATACGGACCATAGTTGTTGGAGCAACGGGAGATGGTCACAGGAAGACCATAAGTACGGTGATAGGCCATCACTAGCAGGTCAGCACCGGCCTTGGAGCTGCTGTAAGGGGAACTGGTATGGATGGGAGTTTCCTCGGTGAAGAACAGTTCGGGCCGATCCAAGGGCAGGTCACCGTACACTTCATCCGTAGAAACCTGATGGTAACGCTGAATACCATACTTCCGGCAAGCATCCATAAGGGTCGCCGTACCCAGAATATTGGTCTGGAGGAAAATACCGGGATCTTCGATAGAACGATCCACATGGCTCTCAGCAGCAAAGTTCACCACCATATCGGGGTGTTCTTCCTCAAACAGCTGATTAACACCCTCCCGGTCGCAGATGTCCAGCTTCACAAATCGGAAGTTCGGATTATCCATCACGGGAGCAAGGGTGGACAAATTGCCCGCATAGGTCAGCTTGTCCAGACACACAATCCGGTAGTTCGGATACTTGTTCAGCATATGGAACACAAAGTTGCTTCCAATAAATCCGGCACCGCCGGTTACGATAATGGTCATTTAATATTTACCCCTCTCTTAATATTTGATTTTCCCGTCTGCAACAGCCTTTAAGTGCATTCCGTAGGGACTTTTACCGTATCGGAATGCAGATTCCAGTAGCTTCTCTCTAGAAATCCAACTGTTCCGATATGCAATTTCCTCTGGTGCAGAAATCTTAATGCTCTGACGCTTCTCAATCATCTGAACAAAATCAGCAGCCTCTACCAAGCTATCCATCGTCCCGGTATCCAGCCAAGCAAATCCACGTCCCAAAAGCTGTACATCCAAAAGTTCTTCCTTTAAGTACATATCATTGAGCGTGGTAATTTCCAATTCACCACGAGCCGAGGGCTTTACTGCACTTGCTCTCTTGGATACGCCTGCAGGATAGAAATACAGGCCAGTAATAGCATAATTGCTCTTCGGATTCTGGGGTTTTTCTTCAACAGAAATCACTTTGCCATTTTCGTCAAATTCAACGATTCCAAACCGTTCCGGATCGTTAACATAATATCCGAAGACAGTCGCCCTTTGTTCTTGTTCTGCATTCTTAACCGCTGCCTTGAGAATTCGGCTGAAGCCATTCCCGTAGAAAATATTATCACCCAGTACCATTGCGCAGGCATCATCTCCGATGAAATCTTCACCAAGAATGAAAGCCTGAGCCAGTCCATCCGGACTGGGCTGTACCTTGTAAGAAAGGTGAACACCAAACTGGTTTCCATCTCCCAGCAAAGCCTCAAAGCGAGGAGTATCCGTTGGCGTAGAAATAATCAGAATATCCTGAATTCCCGCCAACATCAGCGTGGACAAGGGGTAATAAATCATCGGTTTGTCATAAACCGGCAAAAGTTGTTTCGACGTCACCATCGTAAGCGGGTACAGCCGAGTGCCGGCTCCACCGGCAAGAATTATACCTTTCATGTTTTCCTCCACTTCTGACTTGTCAACATTTTATATATTTGTTTTGAAATACTTCTGTAACCGCATTTTGTGCTTTAGCCGTGTAAAAACATCATTACTCCGTTGCCTACTGCTCGCCACATAGAGGCTGCACATCTGAGCAGCACAGCCATGTGCTTGGAGCACACAGCTAGTTCTATCGTGAAATAAGCGATTATCAAAGCTTCTTCTCAAGAATAGAAGCAATCCGCTCACAGGCATGTCCATCGCCATACGGATTGCTTGCCTTGCTCATTGCCTCATACTCATCCTTATCAGACAGCAGACGGCTAAACTCTTTATAAATCGTTTCTTCTTCCGTGCCCACCAACTTCAGCGTACCTGCCGCAATACCTTCCGGGCGCTCCGTGGTATCACGCATCACCAGAACAGGCTTGCCCAGAGAAGGGGCTTCCTCCTGAATTCCGCCAGAATCCGTCAGAATCAGGTAGCTGCGGCTCAGGAAGTTGTGGAAATCCAGTACATCCAGCGGTTCGATAATGTGTATGCAATCATCGTCCCCCAGATACTCGTTTGCGATTTCACGCACGACAGGATTCATGTGAATGGGATAGATTGCCTTGACATCAGGATGCTCGTCCATGACACGGCGGATTGCCTTAAACATGTGGCGCATCGGCTCACCAAGGTTTTCACGGCGATGGGCAGTAATCATGATCAGACGGCTGTCCTTTGCCCATTCCAGTTCAGGGTGCGTATAATTTTTCCGCACGGTTGTCTTCAAAGCATCAATAGCCGTATTTCCGGTAACATAGATGCTGGCTGGATCTTTGCCCTCTTTCAGCAGATTCTGCTTAGAAAGCTCTGTGGGAGCAAAGTTGAATTTACTGATAATGGAAACTGCCTGACGGTTGAACTCCTCCGGATACGGGCTGTAGATATTGTAGGTGCGCAGACCAGCTTCTACATGGCCTACAGGAATCTGCATATAGAAGCAAGCCAATGCAGTCACGAAGGTCGTGGATGTATCGCCGTGTACCAATACTACATCAGGTTTTTCCTTTTCCAGAACAGCCTTGATGCTATTCAAAATATTGGTAGTTACGTCGAACAGCGTCTGCTTATCCTTCATGATGGACAGGTCATAATCCGGGGAAACATCAAATGCCTCAAGAACCATATCAAGCATCTGACGATGCTGGCCTGTCACACAAACAACCGTTTCCATTTCTTCACGTTTCTTCAGTTCGTTAACAAGCGGACACATTTTAATTGCTTCCGGGCGAGTGCCGAAAACGAGCATTACTTTTTTCATACTAACTACCTTCCTAATGTCTTATGTAAATTTTAAAACATCCATTTTGACTTGTAATGTGTTCTATTTATAAAAATGAAAACACGAAGATCACTTACTAACGGCGTTCCAATGTTTTAATTAATGATTTGAATACACCGAAAATAGCAATATAAAATACTGTATTCAATAAAACTACTATCAAGCCATAGTAGCAAAAGTCAAATACTGTTGCAACATTAATCTCCAATTTGCTATCAGCAATTAAATTTATTCCTAAAACACTCACAGACGTTAAAATATAAACGATATATGTCATGTATTTTTTCTTGAGAACATTCCAACTGAGATACCGTACAAAATACAGCATTCTATAAATAGTGGCGATTAACGTTCCTATTGCCACTCCAATTAGGCCGTATTTCCACACCAAGAGTGTCGAAATACTAAGATTTAGGACAGCCTCTATAATTGCTCCAAAATTCGTTTCTCTAAATTTTCCTGCTGCTAAAATCAACAATCTATACGGCTCACGGAGTACATAAAGCATATTTGCAATCACAATAATTGTAGCAAAACCAGGTTGAAAGTAATTGGCATCATTAATGCCCGTTGTATATAGTGAAACAAACGGATTTATTAAAAGTATGCAAGTTGAAAATGAAACAGTTCCCAAAAACCAGAAAACTTTTTCAAATTTAGCGAAATTTGCATTCAATTTCTCTTTATTCTTCTCCGCAATATATTTGCCTAATGCACTTTGATAACTATTTCCAATACTAGTGATAATTCCTCGCAATGCAGAAATAGCCAACATATATACGTTATAAACGCTAACTATGTCCAATGTGGAAAACAACGTAAGCACCACAACATCTGTGTTCATATTAATAAAATGAGCTAAATTCTGAGAAAAACCACTCCACCTATCTTTTAAGACATCTTTCGGAATTTGTACCATGAATACGTTTTTTTTTCGATATTTTGGATCTATAAAATGGCTAAAGGCCAGTGGCTGAAGAAGATAAATAAAACCCGAGCATAGTTTGACGGCATGGGCATTCGGAAAGCACATCATTATTACTACCGCTGAGACTGTATTTATTACAATCGTTACACACGACACATAGTTCACAACATATAGCTTTTGGCTTGCCTGCAAATACAACTTGTATGTGATAGAGAAAAGATACTGTGTTAGCGTTGTTATGCTCAAGATAAGAACCATGGTTGAGGTATACGCAAATGAAAACTGCTTGGTGATAAACAACGGATATACAAATGAGAGTATGATTGTATATACAATAAACGCTATCGCCAGTTGATTAAAGAAAGCTTGACAGGCTTCAAGAATACAGCCTATTTTTTTATCATCCTGTTCTTCAATTGGGCGATATAATTCGGCAAGTACAACTGCTCCTAATCCACCTTCTAAAAGTGAAATAAATCCAAGGAACTGTGTAACTGAAGAAATCAATCCATTCACTTCTGAACCAAAATAAGTTAATATTAATTTTGGTAGAATTAACCCCTGTGCCATTGTGGCTAATTGAAGCATAAGCGCCGAAACAGCATTCTTCCTATTATTCATATCTTTTTTCTCCATTTAAGTATCATGTTATTCTACGTTATTTGTATTTGATTTCAGAAAAAAGATATTTTTCTTCTTTCTCGATGCTTTCGTTCTTCTGTAGCAATAGAGACACATTATTCATTATCTCCATACGCTCGAGTACCTCAATACATTATGATGACAGAACTACTGCAACAGTTATTGATGGATTCCCATAATCTCAAGATATGCTTGTCGTGTGATTCTGGCCGCATTACAATAACTGAAGAAATCAAAATAATCATTTCCCACATTGATGGGTTTGTCTCTATAGGCTCTGATGACAGCGTTTTCTACTGACTCCACTGAATAAGGATCGCAGATATATCCAAATTCATCAAATCTGTAGTAGTTTATTGGGCAAAACCTATCATCTGACACCACGATATTACACCCATAAAAAAGTGCCTCCAATGTTACTAATCCTGGAGACTCCCTAAAAGACGGAAGAACATGCACTTTTGCGGCTTTATAATACTGAGCCAATTTAGACTGTGGTAGTTCTTCAATAAAAAATGTATTTCCCCTAATCGCTGCTAGTTCTTTTAACTGATCGATATAAAACTTCTTTCGCTTGTTCTGCTTACCAATAAAGACCAGTGGAATGTCTTTATGCTTCATCATTGCTTGCAACAATGAAAGCTGATTTTTGGTAGGTTCCACGCGACCCACCTGCAAAACAAAATCCTGTGGCATACTGATATCTTGGTTTTCTTCTGCCAGGTTTACATCTATACAATTCGGGACAACCATCTCATTAAACTTGATTCCATATTGTTCTCTTAGGATATTGCCTTCTTCATCTGAATTCGGCAAAATGATATCACAATTCTTTAAAATGCATTCTTTAGCATTTTGATTTTTCTTTATGGATATGAATTCAAAGAACTTACTCACTGGCTGAAATTTCCTTACAAAATTCATACTATGTGTCAATCTCATCATCTTATTTACATATCCAGAATCTCCGAAGCGCCAAATAATTGGGGAAAGGACAACCTTTATCCCTAACTGTTTCGCAGTGTTTAACATAGAATACGCAAAATCACTATTCTGCAAATTAAAAATATGCAGAATGTCATACTGACTATCGAGTTCCTCCGGCTTACTTATAATATCTATTTGAATATCATCATAGTTTTCCAGATATTCTTTTGTCTTCAACATTTGTACGGTATCTCCCCCCATGTTGGACAAGTAATCTGGTCTCATTCCAAATACAATTCGCATACTAGCCTCCTAAAATGTAAATCCATAGAGAAGGAAACAAATAACCAAAAACACAACCAGCAAAAAGTTGACAACAAAAGTCTGCCTTGATATTTGGTTTCCTTGATTATCTAGACTTCCCAAAAAAGAAAAGTCTCCATTATTTAGTAATATGACCAACGGAATAACAAAAAACATTTTATGCCTTAGTTCCGTAGCGCCTCCGTAACTAATGGCATAAATCATACTAATGTCCAGCATCAAACCAAGGCTACACCAACATCTCAAGTTAAGTTTTTTACTTATGCCTAAAGAAGTCATGGCGTATATAATCATAATAAAATTCCAAATCGATCCAATGAAATTGATAATTGGTATTTGTCCACTTTGAGTAGAAACCCCCATCGCATCTTGCCAAACCGTTTTTGCCTGATTAAAAAAGTTGGGTGAAAGCACTACACCTATAATAGTAGCTGGTCCTATATTTTTCACTAAACAAACTGCCGCCAAGATAGCAAAAATACCAATTTCCACCATCATCGACAATCTTTCTCTTCCGTTTAGCATAAGAAGCAATGGGAACATGAGAACCGCATAATATGGTCTAAGCACAATAAGTATCACCATCGAGGCTACAATTTTTAATTTCCAGTATCGTTCCTTCCGGCACAAAGCACTTATCATAATTTCGATACTCAGTAACATAAACACATCTCGTAGCAGTCTAACACATCCATACCATATAGACGGTGCAAGCAGCATCATCAAGAGTGAAAAATATCTGTACTTAACAAATCTGGATCTGATCGAATTGTAGATCCTCAATGTAGAATATGCGGCCAATAAGAGTTGCCATATTGAAACAAGAAAAACAGAAACCTCAACTGGTAGGAAGGTCCATTTATATATTGTCACCACAAGGAAATATATATATATACGGTAACCCCACATCTGTATAGCATTAGCGAAAATAAAATTCCAATGGCTTGCTATTGTATGAAATCCTTCAGAGATGTTCATGTTCTTTATCTGATTCGCCAATGACATGTAATATTGCATGTCCAAATTTGCCAATCCATTCTCATACCCCTGATTAATAAGATACAATCGATACGGTACCGCAAATAAGCACGATATCAACGCACATATCAGAAATATTCTCTTTTCTTTTTCATCATTTATTTTAATTTCTCTTTTAATTAAATATAAGAGAAAAAAATATATACATATTATTGCCAACGCCAACTATCCTTTCTCTTATAACTGTCTTATACCACAAGCGATTACTCGTTTCATTTCAAAATATCATCAAGTTGTTGAAATGCGTTTGATGCCGAGCCAACAAGCTTTTCTCGTTGCCCAAGTATCATTTTTCCGATATCAAGAATATCAGAACTCATTTTGTCAACCTTATTTATTATTTGCTCCGAAGAGACATCTATCAATTCACCATAGTACTCATCCTGAAAGGTATTCCAGATTAGCGTGTAATCCTTTAAACCGCACATTTCTGCCAAAGATAATGTTTTATGTCCATAGGCAATTGGAACGGCTGGAACCCCCGCTAAGATGGATAACACAAGCGAATGAAAGCGCATGCATATCGCAAATTTATATTGCTTACAGTTTCTTACAGCGGCTGCGGCATCTTTGTAGTATATTGGGCGTACCCTCCCCCGTTCAATCAGGGGCGAAAGCAAGCCTGATGAGATAATTGTATTAATCATTCTATCGTCATTTCCTTTAGTAAATGCGATCAAATCCACCGTAAAGCCCTTATCTACCAGTGCTTTTATGACTTCAATCCATTTTTCGGTCATATCCATAAACGCCTTTTCATTATCCGGCTGCAGGTTAGCAATCGAGATTACTACTCTATCGCTTTCAGCACTATGCCCTTCTTTAATTAAATCAGAGGCAAAAACTGTGTCAGCCATGGAATGCACTGAATCAGTTTCGTCCACGCCAATTCTATCCAACACTTTTTCGCTTCTTGGAAAAAACAGATCCGCTCTTTGAGACATCCTTCGCCATAGTGCCGCACTAAAATTGCTCATTTGCTCTGAGATTCCGATTCCAAAGAAGACAACTCTTCGTCCAAGTGCTTTCCATATGCCACTTATAATGTAATAAAGTAACACCTTGGTTTTATTATCGAACGGAAACAAGCCACCAGGTCCAATGATCAGCACATCATTGCGAAACGCACCCATCACAAGATTCTTGTAACTCCGTGGGATCTCATTCACACGCTGCAATTTATACGATTTATTCATCGGCACGGTTATTTCTCCCTGAAGATGCTGTAGCATTGTATCAAGGAGAAGATCATCGCCTAAGTTCTCGAAGCCGTACCAGCCCCACAATAAAATACGCTTCATATCTTTTTCCTCGTCAGTTCATATACGCTCTTATTTGTCTTGCGGCATGCCAAATCCACCGTTCGATACGTGAGTAATGACGATATTCCTTTAAATATAATTCCCTACTCTCCTGCTGCATCTTAAGCATCCTTCTTTTGCTGTCTGGAGACGATTTTTTTATAGATACAGAGCCAAGATGCGTAATGCTAACAGTCGGTTCGTAATATGTTCTATAGCCTTTCTGCACCAATCTTTCAGCGAGAATAACTTCCTCCCCATACAAAAAAGTTCGTTCATCCATACAATCCACTTCTGCCATTGCTTTATTTCTCAAGAGCATGCAGCAACCGTAAACCCTATAGACCTCACCCGCAGTATTCTGTTTAGAGATTCTGTACCTTCTATCCTCAAATGCCCCTAGCGATTGATTCCACACAGTTGGTCTTCTGCAGTATGGTGCACATACAGAACCATCAGCGTTGTAAATTTTGGGTCCGATACATGCGATGGTATCTTTTTTCTCAAGAACATCAACTAATTCTTTCAAAATATTTTTTTCTCGTAGTTCTACATCATTGTTCAAAATCCATGAGTATTGATAACTGTGTTCTATCCCATATCTTATACCAATATTATTTCCAGCAGCATACCCTGCATTTGACCTGTTTGCATAAAACAAATAGTTTAACTCTTTACTTTTCTTTTCCAATATCTCAGCCGATTCATTCGGTGAACAATTGTCAACTACCATAATTGCATAGTTATCATAGTCCAAGCCCGCATGAATATCTTCTATTACTTTCAACGTAAGCTCATATGTTACGTAATTCAATATGATAATTAACACAGCTGGTCTCATTGAATTCATTCTCTCTTCCTTTACAAAATTACTTATCCAGCATTCGTTCCTTAAAGTCATCAAATGTTCCAATTGGCTTACATAGTACCCCATCTGCTACAACACCATCTGGAATATCCTTGTAACAATACTTCCTGCGCCAATAATAACGTGATTGCCAATTTTCACATTCAACAGTCTTGTACTATTTGTACCGATAAACACATTGTCACCTATTGTGATTTCACCGGTTCTTGCATGAAATTTTGATTTTGGCTCCATGTATTGCAACATAAAGACTGTAATATTATGATTGGCAAACGTTACACCGCTTGCCACATGGACATTATTACCGAAGCCAAACATGTGTGGCTCTGTTCCAAAATTCTACGGTTGAAGGTAGCAGTGTTCACCAATCAACTTAAAATAGCTTTTTCTTTAGGTACTCAGTGCGTGAGTCCCCCTCTTGCAAGCGAAAATACGAAACAACGTCAAATATCTGCCAGTCCGTTCCAAATATAGTTTTTCGCCTTGTCCTCATCAGGGCAGAAAACCACCATATATTGCTTTATACGCACTTATCGCCTCCGAAATACCAAATTTTCGAACCTTTTCTTTATTCTTTTCCGCCTCTGCGCGCCTCACATCTGGATTAAGCATTTTTTCCATAAGTAAAACCAACCGGTCACAATCATTAGGAGCAAACATAAAGGTGGAATCTTCAAGGGCATCGGTATTTCCACGAATCTTATTTGCTATACACGGCAACCCAGATGCCATTGCTTCCATCAATGCCCCAGGTAAGCCTTCCTGAAAAGAAGGGAACACAAAGCAATCAGAAGCCTTGAGCAGTTCTTTTATGTCCGTCCGATAGCCAAGAAGCTGAACCGAATTTCCTAGCTTTTCTTCATCAATTCTGGACTGAAGTTTATTCGCATTTTTTCCTGCACCCGCAATCAGAAGAACAACCTCACTTTGATTAATTTTCTTCATCGCATCAATCAGAATGTCATGATTCTTTCTGTCAATCAGTTCGCCAACTGTGACAAAAACTGTTTGATCTGGCTTTATCCCCAGTTCTTCTCTCTTTTCTATGCGGTCAATCTCCACATTTTGAAAGTTTTGAACATTAACACCGACTCCAAGATGTAAAATGAGTTTCCCATTCTTTCGCAGCCGAAATTTCTTTGCTCTTTCATAATCTTCTTGATTTATTGTTATAAGTATATCTGTCCAGCGTGCCAAAGCATTTTCTACCGGATAATAGAGGATCCAGTTCTTAGCTGGAGCATCCTTCCAAAAGTGGAATCCATGTGCCTGATAGATTACCGTCGGAATCTGTGCTTCATGTGCACAAATTCTCCCCAACAACCCACCAATTGGGGTATTGCAGTGTACTACGTCATACCCCCCGAATGATTTCGGAGAGCTGTTTATGTGCAATAATATTGTTTTTTGCTCAGCGGGTTTCGAGCGAAATCAACATGTACCGTCTTAATCCCATACTTCTTCATACCCTTCTTTATCTGCATCATCCATGTTGCAAGCCATCGTAAAATCAATTCCGAGTTCCTTAGCTGCCAAAATAGCCGAACGCACAAAACCGTTTATTCTTTTTCCGGACAAACTCGTTACATATAGCAATTTCGTTCTCTATTCTCCTCTTTTAATTTCTCGGCTCATACCTCTCTGGTGTATAATGAATCACACGCGTACCACCATCTTCAAACTCAAAAGGAATATACATCAAATCACGCATTGCCCAACGAACAGCATCCTGATGCTCCAGCTGCACATAGAACACGAGGAATCCTCCGCCACCAGCACCGAGCAGTTTTCCACCCAGTGCGCCGGCAGCCATGCCTTTTGCGTACAAATCATCAATGCTGTTGGTCGAAACAGCCGAACCGGTTTGACGTTTCAGTTTCCAAGTATGATCAAGCATTCTGCCAAAATCATCGAGGTCAGTGTTCTTGTCCGTCAAAACACGCTCCGCATCATCAACGAGTGCAAGCATCTCCTTAAGTTGAGCAGTCTTATCCTGTTTCCCTACAGCGTTCGCTTTCTGCACATCGGACGAGAAACGAGTAAAGCCCGTAAAGAACATCATCAGATTCTTATTAAGCTGCTTTTTGCGTTCCGGCGAAATGATAACAGGCAGTACTTCGTAGCCATCTGCATTGAAGTTGATGCGGTTAAAACCGCCAAAAGACGCTGCAATCTGATCTTGCCAGCCGCCGGCCTCCTGGCACAGGTTGCGCTCAAGGTAAATTGCTTCGTCCGCCAATTTTTTCTTGTCCGCATATTTGCCTTTGAGTGCGTAAAATGCGTTCAGCATTCCAACAGCGAAGGAACTGGATGTTCCCAAACCAGAACGAGCCGGGAGATCAGCTTCATATGTAAGACGAATCTCATGCATATCCATCATCTTCATTGCATTTCGAATCGCCGGATGCTGAATATCATCAATGTTTGTTACACGCTCGGTCTTTGAATAAGACAGTTCTGTGGAATAATCAAAGAAGCGTGGAAGGTGACGGACATTCACATAGCAATATTTGTCGAATGTGGTGGAAAGTACAGCTCCACCGTGCTCTTTAAAAAAGCTCTCCATATCGGTGCCTCCACCAAAGAAGGACATCCGAAAAGGGGTTTTTGTGATAATCATATTGTCATTTCCTTAATCTAACGCATCATTAATTTGCAGTTTTTTCTGATAGTCTTCAAATTTCCCAATCACTTTGCACGGAACTCCCGCTGCGACTGTACCACTTGGAATGTTCTTATTCACCAGGCTTCCAGCCCCAATAATTACATTGTCACCAATTGTTACATCATATAGAATTCGGGAACCGGCACCGATAAAGACATTGCTTCCGATTTTTATTTCGCCACGACGTGCTTTATACCGATGTTCCTTATCCATATGAGAAAACATCATGCAGGTGATATCATGGTTAATAAATGTAACGCCACTCGCCACATGGACATTATCTCCAAAGCTAATCAATTCTGGCTCTGTTCCAAAATTCCACGGTTGTAGATAGACGTGTTCACCAATAGCCTTAAAGTAACATTTTTTCTTTAGATATTCAGCACGAGAGTACCCCCCCCCCCCCGCTAAAAATATGCGTAATAGCATCACATATCTTTTCAATCTATTCCACATGCTATTTTCCCCACTTTCAGCCATTTAGCAGCGTCACAAACCGTTCCACTGCACCACTTGTCGCATACTTCTTACAACCGTATTGATATGCATATTGGCCCATCGAATCATACTCAGCGTTACCCAGTTTCATAGCTTTCTTTAGCTTATACGCAAACTTTTTATTATCGCCCGCCTCAACAAGATAACCGCTCTTTCCATCATCGACCTGCTCTGGAATCGCTCCAACCGCAAAGGCAATCACAGGGCGGCTATATTTATAAGCGTCGATGATAATGCCCGACTGCGAAGCCGAATTATAAGGAACAATCGTCCAGTCACAGTTGATAAATGCCGCCCGCATCTCTGCGTCTGTGACATAGTCATTATTCAGCTTTACATTTTTCTCCTTGGCAAGTTGATCCACAACGTCCTGCATCTGCGGGTCAACGCGCCCAATCACATCAAACTGAATATCAGGACACAAGCGAACAATTTCTAAAAGGTTGTCTGCACCCTTATACGGATTGATTCTTCCAAAGAACAGTGCGCGTCCATTATGTACCGGTGCGGTGTAATTAGGATAACGCCGCCACAGTTCCAGATACTTCACTCGCTCTGCGCTGATTCCATACCGGTCGATCATATCTTGAATATAGGTTTTATTGCGCAGGACAATCGTATCTGCAAACTTGACCACAGCCTTATTCATCAAATCGACCATCTTGACCTGGCTGTCGCCTTCGTGCGGAATGACCTCATGAATCACCTGATAGGTCTTCGCCTTGCCGGACATCATCATGATGGGTAGGTTCCATGTGTGCAGACTCTCAAAATAAATGACAGCGAAATGCTCCCTGCGGATACGATGGACAATAGAAAGGAGCAAAGGGAGGTTGAAAGTCTTCTTAGTCACACCGGGACGTTCTGGGCAGTCAACAAGCCAAGTATGATCTGACTGCTGCAGCTCTACCTTCGGAGTCTTGATGCAAAGCAAGTAAGCATCCCAATCACTTCGATTTCTCATTTCTTCGTACATTCCAAACAGCGTATCCTGATGATCCGCATTGTCTGAGAATGTCACTAGAAGTACCTTTTTCATCTCTGTTCCTCTCTCCCACAAATAACAGCCCAGACTCAATCTCAAAGAGTCTGAGCCGTCTATTCCTTATAAAGCTCTACTAATCGTCCTCAGCAGTGTTAGCCCACACTGCCGCTATGTCTCTTGTACCGCCACAATGAACGTTGCTACGGTAACCGCTGTCTTTAGTCCTGATGACACTATCACTCGCTACGGTAGCCCCTGCCTTTATTCCATGTTCCACTCATTCATGCTACGGTAGCTCCCTTGCTTATGCCGGATTACCCCACACGAACGAGCATCTCTGCGACAATGTGTTTATCATCATCTTGCTCACATCTGCCTTGTTATCTCCAAGACCGGGATGAAATCGCAGATGATGTTATCATCGCTCCGTCCCGAAACCGCTATGCGAAAGTCACCACAGTGTCGGTAATATCATCACAGTGCCATCTGGCATAAACCCACGAGCTACCGTCACATCCATAAAAGTGCTTTTTCGGAGCGTAAAAGCCTCGAATTGACCTCGTTTTGCCCTCGCTCGCGCCCATGGTCTCGGCATTCTGCACTATCATGAGTGCTATATCGCCCCTATGCAGGGCAATCCGCCCGCTTTCCAGCTTGACGCTACCGTAAGAGCTGCATTTATGCCCGATTCCACTCTGGAATTTCTTCCAACTTTTGACAGTGAGAAATGTACAAAACCATCGGTATTCAGTGGTTTTCTCCACTCATCGCAGTGGTCTGACCCTCGGAAACTCCCTCGGTGCTTTCAGGCATAAACAGGATCTTCACCGTGGCAAACATAATCTTGATATCCTCCGCGAAGCTGGGATTGACTATGTACATCAGGTCCATCTGGAGCTTATCGTAGGGCGTGGTGTTGTACTTGCCGTAGACCTGGGCATAGCCGGTCAAGCCCGCTTTGGCCTGCAGGCGCAGGGCAAACTCCGGCAGTTCCTCTTCATACTGGGCAGCGATTTCCGGTCGCTCGGGGCGGGGGCCCACAAGGCTCATATCACCGCGTAAGATATTGATGAGTTGCGGAAGTTCATCCAGGCGGCATTTCCGGATGAAGTGTCCCACCGGGGTAATACGGTCGTCCTTATCGCCGGTGGAAAGGCGCGCTACGCCGTCCTTTTCCGCGTCCACCCGCATGCTGCGGAACTTGAGCACATTGAACTTTTTCCCATCTTTGGTAAGACGGCACTGCTTGTACAGCGCCGGACCACCATCCGAACGGATGGCCAGCGCCACCGCCAGCATAATCGGGGAAAGGACCACCAGGGCCACCCCGGAGACCAAAATGTCAAAAGCCCGCTTGATAAAGACATACTCGGGGTTGGGGTTGTACCGCCCAACCCTAAGCATGGGAAGGTGGAACATATGCATACGCTCAGCGCCGCTCATCAGCACATCGCCGATGCGCGGGATAAGGTACACCTGTATCCCTCGGGCGATGCAGCGTTTCAGAATGATGTTCCGATCATGGGAGTGGATTCCGCACAGAAACACCACCTGAATCCCATTGAGGATCTCCAGATTTTCCCGCAGGGCTGTCTGCACATCGGAGGTCTGCCCTACCTGGAAACGGATATCCAATCCATAGGAGGAAATCAGCTGTTCCAGACCTTCCCGCTGGTCATAAATCACGGCAGTCTTTTTCGGCGGAAAAACAGAAAAATACCATCTGTGCACGACCAGGCTCCAGACAGAGGCCACCAGCACCTGACATACCAGCACGAAGAACATGGGCCATACCGGCGGAATGTGTTTGGTGAGCAGCCATGTGACGATATACAGCAGAACGTCCGAGATCACACAGGCCAGCGTCTGAGATCCTATCAGTTCAAAAATGCGATTTAATGTAATGCGGAAACCGTCATAAATACGCCCGTAGGTGATATACAGCACAAAAAACAGAGCGATGACCACCCAGTTTCCTTTGTTGTAATAGGGTTCCGCCACCAGATCGGCGTAACACAGATACCAGCAAATGCCAAAAGGAACTGTCACCAACAACGGATTCAGTAACTTGACGATTCGCAGAGTTGTCTTATACCCCAGAGTTTCCATTCCGATATTCTCTCCTCTTTGCTTTGCTTGGCGCCTCTATCTCCTTGCCGCTTTATGATCAGGCGCCTTCTTGTTTGGGTTGCGCAAGTTTCCTTGACTTTTCCCCTTCCTGCGATAGAATTTTTTCTCGATGTTGTTCAGTCAGGCTGTGATGCGCGTCTTCACCGCGCAGAATGCGCCGCTGTTCATACAGCCACTTTCCCGACCAAATTTCCTCATTTGTCTTGTACTGTGCAGGGATATCATATCTCGGTACTAACTGCCCCGTTCGTAGTCCCGCTCCCTGACCATGTCCAGGATCAGCGGCCTCTGCTCTTTTTTCCCGGAGGCAAGTGCCCACCGCATCTGTTGCATATGGATCGGAGACCGCTACAGGAAAGGAGCGTGGGGAGATATACCACGGTTTCCTTGCCGCAGCGTTCCAGCATTTGATCTGCCGCCTGACACACCTTTTGATTGTGTTCAAACAGTTGAATGGCCATTGCGCACACCCCCTTTCCTGACAGCAATACCGCAGAATGTGCATTCTATGCTCTCCCTCTTTGGTCAGCACGTCCAGCCTGAACACAGTCAATCCAAAGAAGCTGCATAATTATTCACATTATACCGCTGCTTCGCCCTAATTTCAACCAAAAGGGCCTCGGAGCGGGGGCTTCCACGCTGGTTTTGGCACTTTCCACAAAAAGACATTTGAATTGATTCGACTTCTTTTCACTATGGAATACTCATTCTGCAGTCCCTTTTCAGTTCACATTTTGTCAAAAGGTCTTTTGTTTTCTTTCCTCTATTTTCCATGCCGGTATCCTTGTATTTGCATGGAAAAAATGTCAAAGGAAATGGTTGCAAGTTCCTGTCCTAGAATATATTTCACATCATACATGACCTCCCGGTAGGAATGTATCATATTCTTACACAGGGCTGACACTACAAAAATTGCCCATCGATCTTCCTTGACCGATGGGCAATTTTTTGCAAGTCCGGCTCCCCGGAAATATTGGTAAACCGTTGGTAAAATGGATGTCGAAACGCAAAAACACTTGTTGTACGGTTCTTTTTTCAGATTTGGCACATCCTGCCGTGGCAGGCAAACAGGATCTTTGTCTCATATGTATCCCTTTCTAAGCCTGCAGCCCCTATTCCCGTGCACCGCTCTCGGGTTATGCCTGTTGAGAGGCCAGGATTGCTTTCCTGGCCCAGGAAGAACCCTTCAGGATGGCCCGCCCCACGCCGATCAGATCCGCCTTGCCGTTCTGCAGCAAAGCTTCCGCCGCACCGGGCTCAGTGATGCCGCCTGTCAGAATGACGGGAAGGCTTACCACCTTTTTGATGGCTTCGGTCAGCTCCTGAAAGTAGCCCTGACCGCTTGCTCCGGGGCGGACATACCTGCAAAAGCCGCCGGACCATCGGAAGATTTTTCCCTGCCCGGCGGCAGGATCATGCCCGGGATTCGTCCCGCTCCACCCGCTGGCGCAGCCGCTGCATGGCATCCGCCAGCATTTCCTTTGTGACGCGGTAGGGGTAGTGGGCAATGTCCGACATGGCGGGGATCCGTTCCATGCATTCCTGCCACTGGGCGTCGGTGACCTCGATCTGCTCCAGCGAGACCGGCAGCCCCACCGCCCGGTTGAGCTGATAAATTTTTTCAAACTCTTCCTCCTGGTGGTCCACCAGCAGTGCCAGCAGTACGCCGAAGCCCACCACCTCGCCGTGGAGGTGCCGCTGTTCGATGACAGGGTAGGCCGTCATGGCGTAAAAGACCGCATGGGCCAGGCCGCTGTTGTAGTCCGGCGTGAAGTCCTTGGTGAGGAAGATGGAGGCAATGCCGGTGGTCACCACGATGGACAGCACCACCTGTTCCACGTCGTGGGTGCACAGGCCCTGTTTGTGGTCCGCCAGCGCCCGGGGGCCGTAGGCCAGCAGCGGGTCCCGGCACATGGTGCTGACCGCCACCCCCAGCGCCGTGTAATGCTCCAGCTGCTCCCCCCGGGAGGAGATCGTCGCCTCATAGTATTTGGCGTAGGTATCGCCGATGCCCGCCCACATGTACCGGCTGGGCGCCCGGGCGATGATGTCGGTGTCGATGAAGGTGTGCATCACCGGCCGCACAAAGAAATGGGGTTTGAGGAAACTGCCGTCCTCATTGTACATGATGGAAACCGATGTGCAGGCCGAACAGTTGGAGGCAATGGTGGGAAAGGCAAAGACCGGCTTGTCGTCGGGGATGCACAGGCACTTTACGGTGTCCAGCGCCTTGCCGCCGCCCACGCCAAAGACCATGTCGGCCTGCCGGTACAGCGGCATCTGCCGCAGCCTGTCCACCGCGGCGTAGGTGCAGTCCTCGCCGTAGAGCACCTTGCCGATGATCTGCAGGTTTGTCTTCTGCACCGCCCGCTCGATCTTGTCATAGGCCGCGGCCAGCGCCTTCTCGCCGCCGATGACCAGCACCGTCCTGCCGTAGGATTCACACACCGGCCCGATCCGGTCATAAATCTGGTTGCCAATGGAATAGTTGGGAAGATGCACCTCATAATTTTCCAGTTTCATCTGCTGCCGCCCCTTTCACTGTCGGGTATACCCAAAGAAAAGAGCCCCTGCCCCTGCAAGTTCCTACTTTGCAGGGACAGGAGCCCGGAACTGATCCTAACTCCTGCGGTACCACCCGGCTTGATACTTCCGTATCCACTCACGCACAGAAAGTGCTTTCTTTGATAATGGAGCCTTCTCTCCGGCTTGCCTACTGTACTTCAGCGCGCCCTCAAAAGCCCATTCCCTTCCGTTTGTCCATGCTGCCTTTCCATCCCCGGCAGCTCTCTGGGATGGCGCGCGGAAGGTACTTACGCTTTCTCCTCGGTTTAGCACCACTGTACCACGCCGGGACGGCCTTGTCAAATTCCCATCAGAAGCCGTACAGAAGCCGCGCCAGGCCCACTTCATAAAAGAGCAGGAAACGCCCGGCGAAGGGGACCAGCAGGCTCGCCCACAGCATCCCCGCCGGCAAGGTCCGGCGCGGCCGGGGCAGCCACCGCCGCAGGATGCGGTAGACGGCCCAGCCCGCCAATGCGCCCAGCGTGTTGAGCAGCAGATCATCCACATCGGTGCTGCGGTTATTCAGCAGCTGGCTGAGCTCCACCAGCAGCGAAAGGCCCAGGCCGCCCGCTGCCACCCGGCCTGCCCCGGACATCCGGCTGCAGAACCAGGGCACCAGGAACCCGAACGGCAGAAACAGGACGATGTTCAGAAGATACGCGGTCAGGTCCACATGCCTGGAAAAGGGCAGCAGATTGATCTGCTCCGGCCGGATCTCGCCGCCGTAGAGAAACAGATCGTACACCGTCCCTGCCCCGGTCACATGGGCCATGCCCACCGCGTACACCGCCAGAATCACGACCCGGATCCACAGGCTTGCCGCCGGCACAGGACCGTGCTGTTTCTGCCGGCGGCCCCACAGCAGTAGCCCCACCGCCAGCGGCAGAAGGGATGCCAGCACTTCGTATCCCAATAGAAGTCCGCTTTTCACCGGTTTTTCCCCTTTCGTTGTCTCTGTTCCATGGTCCGCTCACACCCGGTGGCAGGCGTCGGGAATGCCGATATCCGCCAGCAGCACCTCGCCGCAGCAGGGCGCTGTGTGGGCGGGCTTGCGGCTGTCAAAGCAGACCGTCAGGTCGGCCCCGACGGCTCCCTCCGCCGCTTCGCCGGTGTCAGCAGCCACCCCGCTGGGCAGATCCACCGCCAGCAGAAACGCCCCCGCCTGCCGGCTGCGGTTGAGCAGGTCGCAGGCCCGCAGTCCCGCCGGGCGCAGCGCCCCGTGGAATCCGGTGCCGTAGAGGGCATCCACCGCCGCATCCCAGCCTTCGGGTACAGGCTGCTCGTCGGGCCCCAGCACTGTCACGGGCAGTTCCTTCAGCAGCGCCCGGTTGGTGCAGGCGTCCGGCGTCCTGGGTTCCCCCTCCGCCAGCCAGACACAGACCTGCCAGCCTGCCTTGGCCGCCACCCGGGCCATGACAAACCCGTCGCCGCCGTTGTTGCCCTTGCCGGCCACCACCAGCAGCCGGCCCGGTGCCGGGAACCGCCGGGCCAGTTCGGCCCAGGCAGCTCGTCCGGCGTTCTCCATCATCTGGATGTACAAAAGACCCGCCTCGTTGGCGGCCTGCTCGATGCGCTTCATCTGGGCAGCGGTGACAATGGCCTGGTTTTTCATAGTGGGTTGCTCCTTCCCTTTTCTTTTATCCTACCATACCGCCCCCGCAAAATCCACAAAAAAAGTTCCGGGCCGCAGCGGCCCGGAACCCGGCATCTTCAGTTCAGTTTGAGGAATTTGCGCACCGGCAGGGCGACGGCTCCCGCCACCAGGCAGCAGGTCACCCATTCACCGATGGCCTGCACACCCACAAACAGCACGACAAACATCAGCGCATTGGTGGCGCCCATGCTCTGGGCCGCATCCTGTACATAGGGAAGGTTATAGAACAGCAGCACCAGCGCCCCCATAAAGAACACCGTATTGAGCACCGCCGTCAGCAAACCACCCGCAAAGCAACAGAATTTTTCCTGCCTGGGCAGCAGCTTACACAGCCCTTTGAAGAGCAGAGCCGCGCAGAGACCCATTAGGACCCGGGAGACCACACAGACTACAAAGGTTGCAACAGGGCTGGCGCCGAACATGGCGGCGCTGAGAGCACTTTTTCCCTCCATCGCCTGCAGGAAGCTGGTAATGCCGAACACCGCCCCCAGAATAGTTCCCGCCAGGGGGCCCATCGTCATGGCGCCGATGGCCACCGGCAAGGTGAGCAGCGAGGCCGACAGCGGGCCGATCTGCAGATAGCCCAGCGGCGTGTAGTTCATCACAAGCAGAATGGCCACCAGCAGCGCAAGCTGGGTGAGCCAACGGACGTTGGTACGCTTTTTCATATTCAATTTTCCTCCTGCTGCCGTCTCCTATAGTCCGGGAGTACAGCGCAAATGTACAGCCCGCAGGCTGCCAAACCACAGTATAACGCAAAACCGGCCGCGTTACAAGCGGCCGGCCGAAAAATTCCTTACAGTTTTCCCTGCTGCAGCAGGTCCCGCACCTCAAACAGGTCGTGGCAGCAGCAGGTGTAGAGCTGCCGGATCTCCTCGTCGGGCTGGGCCAGGTCGGGCACCATGACGGTCACCGCCCCCGCCGCATGGCCGGCGCGCACCCCGTTGAAGCTGTCCTCCAGCACCAGGCAGTCGTGGATATCCAGCTTCAGGCGGCGGGCCGCCTCCAGGAAGATATCCGGCGCCGGTTTGCTGCGTTTCACATCGGCCCCGCAGACCACGTCGTGGAAATACCGCGCCGTGCCGGTGGTCTGCAGGTTCTGCTCGATCATATTCCGCGGGCTGGAGCTGGCCACAATGCGCGGCATGCCCCGGCTTTCCAGCAGCGCCAGCAATTCCTTGAGGCCCGGCTTGCAGGGCACCCCCCGGGCGAACCGCTCCGTGCCGATCTGCCACACCTTGTCCAGAATCCGGCGGGGATCCGCATCGGGGAAGTATTCCTTCACATGGTCGACGAGGAACTGCCCCGCCAGACCCCGCCCGCTGGCGTAGAAAGCCTCGGTATCCGCCGGCATGGCCACCCCCAGCGCCGCACAGGCGGGTTCCCACAGGGTATCCCACAGACGTTCGGTGTCGAACATCAGACCGTCCATATCAAAAATCACGCCTTTGACCATAAGGGTGCCATCCTTTCCATCCCGTAAAACCGTTTTTTGCACGCCCATTGTACCGCAATTTTCCCCACCCGGCAAGAGATTTTTGTTCTGGCGAAATTGGGGCTTGTATTGACCGCTTTAGAGCGCTATAATTGGGTAAACTGCTTCCGGGTTGCTGTGCGGCGGCCCGCCTGGCGGCATTGTGATTAAACAGGGAGAGTGTAAATCATGTTGGACATCAAAATCACCAAAACGACTGCGCCCAAGGCGAAGCCGCAGGACGAAAGCAAATTGGGTTTCGGCAAGATCTTCAGCGATCACATGTTCCTGATGGATTATACCGAGGGCGAGGGCTGGCATGACGCCCGCATCGTTCCTTACGGCCCGTGGGAACTGGACCCCGCCACCACGGTCTTCCACTACGCCCAGGAAATCTTTGAGGGCATGAAGGCCTACCGTACCGCCGAGGGCAAGATCCAGCTGTTCCGCCCCGACTGCAACGCCAACCGTTTCAACGATTCCGCCGACCGTCTGGGCATGCCGCCCATCCCGCCGGAGGACTTCGTCCAGGCTGTGAAGGCCATCGTGGATGTGGACCGTGACTGGGTGCCCCATTCCGACGGTGCTTCGCTGTACATCCGCCCCTTCTGCATCGCCACCGATGTGGGCCTGGGCGTGCACGCCGCCAAGCATTACCGCTTCGCCATCATCTGCTCGCCCTCCGGCGCCTACTACGCCGAGGGTCTGGACCCCGTGCGCATCTACGTGGAAGATGAGTACATCCGTGCCGCCCCGGGCCTGACCGGCTTCACCAAGTGCGGCGGCAACTACGCTGCTTCCATCAAGGCCGGCGAGCTGGCCGAGGAGCGCGGCTTCAGCCAGGTTCTGTGGCTGGACGGCGTGGAGAAGAAGTACGTCGAGGAAGTCGGCTCGATGAACATCATGTTCAAGATCGACGGCAAGATCTACACCGCCGCCTGCACCGGCACCGTGCTGCCCGGCGTCACCCGCCGCTCCATCATCGAGCTGCTGAAGGACTGGGGCTACGAGGTCATCGAGGGCAAGCTGGCCATCGCCGATGTCATGAAGGCTGCCGATGAGGGCAAGCTGGAAGAGGTCTTCGGCACCGGCACCGCGGCCGTTGTCTCCCCCGTCAAGGAACTGGACTGGGAGGGCAAGGTGGCCCACATCAGCGGCGGCAAGATCGGCGAGCTGACCCAGAAGCTCTACGACACGCTGACCGGCATCCAGTGGGGCAAGCTGCCTGACACCAAGGGCTGGATCGTGCCTGTGGAAGAGCAGTAAACCCGGTTTTGTAAAAATATAATGTAAAAAGCGCGCAGGAAAGCGAAAAAATCTTTCCTGCGCGCTTTTTCTTGTTTTCTTTACATTTTTTTAATACAGAATATGGTATACTGTTCACAGTTCGGGACCTTCTTCCGGGCTGTCTTGTATAATTCGGATGACGACCAAAGGATCTTTTCCATGAAACATATTCTGCAACTGCTGGACCACACGGTCCGGCGCTGGGGCAGCCGCCCTGCCTTCGGCGACGAGCACCGCACCCTGACCTGGAACGAGGTGGAAGACGCGGTGCAGCGCATCGGCACGGCGCTGGCCGGCTACGGCGTACAGCGCCGCCCGGTGGCGATCTACCTTGACCACGAAGTTCCCTGTCTGCTGGCCATGCTGGGCACGCTGGCCGCCGGCGGCTTCTACACCGTGCTGGACACCGCCCAGCCCCCCGACCGGGTGCGGCGGATCACCAGCCAGCTCTCCCCCGCCCTGCTGGTGACCGACGGCGCCCACCGGGATGCCGCCGACGCCCTGGGCCTTGCCTGCCCGGTGGTGAACCTGGACAAGGCACTGGCAACTGCGCCGGACGGCTTTCTGCTGCAGACGCTGCGGGCGCAGGCCATCGACACCGACCTGGCCTATGTGCTGTTCACCTCCGGCTCCACCGGCACCCCCAAGGGGGTGGCCATCCAGCACCGGGCCGTGCTGGCCTACAGCGCCTGGAGCGCCGGGGCCTTCGGCATCGACGAGACGACGGTCTTCGGCAACCAGACGCCTTTCTACTTCTCCATGTCGGTGACCGATATTTACACCGCGCTGCGCACCGGTGCCCGGGTACAGGTGATTCCCAAGCGGCTGTTCAGCTTTCCGGTGCAGCTGCTGGACTACCTGACCATCCAGGAGGTCAACACCCTCTACTGGGTGCCGTCTGCCCTGGGCGGCGTGGTGCGCTGGAAGGCGCTGGACTACACGGCGCTGCCGCCGCTGCGCACCATCCTGTTTGCGGGCGAGACGATGCCCACCCCCTACCTGAACTACTGGCGGGCCCACTATCCGGCGGCGCTGTTCGCCAACCTGTTCGGTCCCACCGAGACCACCGATATCTGCAGCTACTACATCGTGGACCGGGACTTTGCCGACGACGAACCGCTGCCCATCGGCCGCGCCTGCGACAACTGCGGCTTGCTGGTCCTCACCGAGGACGGGCGGGCGGCGGAGCCCGGCGCCGTGGGCGAACTCTGTGCCCGGGGCAGCTTTCTGGCGGCGGGGTACTACAACATGCCCGACAAGACCGCCGAGCGGTTCTGTCCCAACCCGCTGCAGCCCCACTACCCCGAGATCATCTACCGCACCGGGGACCTGGTGCGATACGACGAGGAAGGGCTTTTGCAGTACATGGGCCGGGCGGACAACCAGATCAAACACATGGGCTACCGCATCGAGCTGGGCGAGATCGAGACGGCGGCCTTCGGGCAGGAGGGGCTGCAGAGCTGCGCCTGCCTGTACGACGCGCCCCGGGACCGGCTGGTGCTCTTCTACACCGGCAAAAAGGGGCTGGAGGAATCGCTGCGGCCCCGGCTGGCCCAGCGCCTGCCCGCCTACATGCAGCCCACGGTGTACCGCCGTCTGCAGGCCATGCCCCAGAACCAGAACGGAAAAATTGACCGCGCCGCACTGGGCGCCCTGTGCAAGGAGGACTGAACCATGCATACTATGGATGAAATCATGAACATTCTTTCCGAAGTGAAACCCGGTATCGAAGCCGGTCCCGACACCGAACTGGTGCGCACCGGCGTGCTGGACTCGGTGGACATCATGTCTGTGGTGATGGCCCTGGCGGAGGAGTTTGATCTGGAGATCAGCCCGCTGGACCTGAAAGAGAAAAACTTCCATACCCCGGCGGCCATCCTGGATCTGGTCAACCGGCTGGATGACTGAGCCCCGGGAGGCTTGGTATGGCATACAATTCCTTTCCCTACTTATGTATCTTCCTGCCGCTGTGCTGGCTGGCCTGGGCGCTGCTGCCCCAGCGCTACCAGCCCGCGGCACTGCTGGGAGGCAGCCTGATCTTCTACTGGCTCACCGCCGGCACCTACACAGCCTGGCTGCTGCTGGCCGCCGCCCTGACCTGGGTGCTGGGCCTGGGACTGGGCCGTCTGCAGGCTTTGCAGGAGGCCACCGTCCCGGCGCTGGACAAGCCCGCCCGCAAGGACGCCAAACAGCAGTTTGCCGCCCTGCAGAAAAGTCTTGTGGCGGTGGGGGTGGCCGGGCTGCTGGGCCTGCTGGTCTGGCTGAAGTACCTGCCCTTCCTGGTGCGCACCCTCAATGTGGTGGTGAGCCGCCTGCCCTTCGGCTGGCAGATCGCCGCCCCTTCCTTTGTGCAGCCCCTGGGCCTCAGCTTCTTCACGCTGATGGCGCTGAGCTACCTCTTCGATGTGCGCCGCGGCACCACCCGGCCCGCCACCCACTACTGGCAGGTGCTGCTCTACCTGAGCTTCTGGCCCCATGTGGTGGAGGGCCCCTTTGACCGCTGGGACCGCATCGCCCCCGCCATGCTCAACCCGCCCCGGCCGGACTACCGCGCCTTCACCTTCGGCGTGCAGCGCATCCTGTGGGGCATGATGAAAAAACTCATCATCGCCGACCGGGCCAACATGTACGTCAAGGCCGTCTTTGACGACTGGACCAAATACTCCGGCGCCGCCGTGCTGGTGGGCACCCTGCTTTACACCCTGCAGCTCTACGCCGAGTTTTCCGGCTGCATGGACATGGTGCTGGGCGCCGCCCAGTGCTTCGGCGTGCCGCTGACCGAAAACTTCCGTCAGCCCTTCTTTGCCCGCAGCGTCAGCGATTTCTGGCGCCGCTGGCACATCACGCTGGGCGCCTGGCTGCGGGAATACGTCTTCCAGCCCGTCATCGTCAGTAAACCCATGATGCGGTTCGGCAAATGGTGCCGCACCCGGTTCGGCGCGGCGCTGGGCCGCAGCATGCCGGTCTGGGCCGGGCTGCTGCTCACCTGGCTGGCCATCGGCATTTGGCACGGGGCCGGCTGGCTGTACATCGTGTACGGCCTGTACTACTTCGTGCTTCAGTGGCTGGGCGAAGCGGCCGAGCCCACCCTGCTGCGGCTCTTCCCCGCTCTGCCCCGCTGGCGCAACCACCGGGGCTACAAGCTGTGGCAGGTGGTGCGCACCTTCGTGCTGGTCAACCTGGGCATGCTGATCTTCCGCTCCAACGGCACCCGCGCGGCGCTGGAGATGCTGGCCAGTCTGGCCCGCCCCTACACCGGCAGCCTGCTCATCAAGCTGGACATCGCCGACCTGGGCGTGCTGGCGGTGGGCGCCGTGGTACTGCTGGCCGTGGACCTGGCCCACGAGCGGGGCATCGCCATCCGGGAGGCCATCGCCCGCCGCCCGCTGCCGCTGCGCTGGGCGATCTACTGCGGCGCCATGCTGGCGGTGATGATCTTCGGCGCCTACGGCGACAACTACGATCCCGCCGCCTTCATCTATGCGCAGTTCTGATAAAACCGATCACCAGACGGGAGTATCCTGTATGTCTTTACAAACCTGGCAAAAAAATGCCCTCCGCATCATCGCCTTTCTGCTGGTGCTGCTCATGCTGGTGCTGGCTGTGGGCCACTACCTGATGCCGGAATCCAACCGCTATCTGGAAGGGTACACGGCGGGCGGCATCCTGGGGGAGGATTTCGACACCATCGATGTGCTGGTGCTGGGCGATTCCAACGCCGCCCAGGGCATCGCCCCCATGAAATGGTACGACGAACACGGCATCACCGGCTACACCTATGCGGCGGGCTGGCTTTCCATGTACAATATCTATTACCGGCTGAAGCAGATCTACGAGGAGCAAAGCCCCAAAGTGGTGGTGCTCTGCACGGCCCCCGCCTACACCAAAAAGAGCAGCGAGACCTACATGCAGAGCGCCCTGGGGGACATCTCGGACGAACTGCTGCCGCTGCTGCGCTTCCACGACAACTGGAAGTACCTGCGCCCCGACAACCTTTTCACCGAGAAGGACTACAGCTGGCGGGATGTCAACAAGGGCTACACCCCCATCACCGACGTGGCTGCCCGGCCCAATCTGGACTACATGTACGACACCGGCGCCAGCGAATCCATCCCCTGGATGGTGAAATTCTACATGGAGCGCATCCTGCAGCTCTGCGCCGACCACGACAGCCAGGTGCTGCTCGTCACGGTGCCGGCGGCGCTGGGCTGGAACCTGGCCCGCCACAACGGCATCGCCGCCTTTGCCGAGGAGCACGATGTGCCCTACCTGGACTTCAACATGGCGGACAGCAACCCCGGCATCGACTGGACCACCGACTCGGCGGACGGCGGCACCCACCTGAACTGGCTGGGCGCCGAGAAGGTCACCGCCGCCCTGGGGGACTATCTGCTGGACCATTATGATCTCACCGACCACCGGGGCCAGCCCGGCTACGAAACCTGGGACGCCGACGCCCAGAGCTACCGCGATCTGCTGCCGGAGATCACCCAGCGGGCCAAGGAGAACGCCGATCTTGTATAATTTGCACAAATGTAGCTTTCATTTTTTAAGCACATTGTACATGTCTGCCCCTTGCAAAGACGCCCGAAATGTTGTACTATAAAAGCACAGAAAGCAATGACGCTTTGGAACGGTTGGTTTGCACCGCCGTACCAAGGCGCTTTTTTATGAAGGCTTTCCGGAAAGAGGAAGAATACCAGAGCGCCCTGCCGGTCATCCTGGAAGGGCATCCACTTGTAGAGGGGTGGGTTCCGTTCGATATACGAGCGGCAAGACGTTCTGTTTTTCTCCTTCTTTTTGAAACGGGACGGGGCAGTGGCCGTCCCGTTTTGTTTTTCTCTCCTTGAGCGCCGGTTGCCAGCCGGCGCTTTTGTTGTCGGAGGGACAAACTGTGCAAAATCCCGCCGGAACATTGAAAAAGCCGGCCGAATGCGGTACAATAAAACAAACCCACTGATTCTGTTAAAAGGAGTGCGGACCAAATGGTCGAAACCTTTACCACCCGGATCACCCCCTACGGCCTGGACCGCAAGGTCTTTCTCTATCTGCCGGACGACTGGCAGACTTCCGGCAAGCGGTATCCGGTGGTGTATATGTTTGACGGACACAACCTCTTCTTTGATTCCACCGCCACCTACGGCACCTGCTGGGGGCTGAAGGAATATCTGGACAGCCACCCCGAAGCCATTGTGGCGGCCCCCGAGTGCAACCACGAGGGCAACCGCCGGCTGGAGGAGTACTGCCCCTACGATTCCGACTGGTTTGACGGCATCCACGGCACCGGCCGGGCCTATCTGGACTGGCTGGTGGGCGAGTTCAAGCCCTGGATGGACGCCCGCTACCCCACCCTGCCCGACCGGGCCCACACGGCCATCGGCGGGTCCAGCATGGGCGGACTCATGAGCCTGTACGCCGGCGTCATGCACAACGATGTCTTCAGCAAGGCAGCCTGCCTGTCGCCGTCGGTGCGGCTCTGCATGGAGCCGCTGGTGGCCGATCTGCAGGCCGCCACCCTGCGCAGGGACAGCCGCTTTTACCTGAGCTGGGGCGAATGGGAGGCCCGGGACCAGCACCAGCTGGCCGAGTACACCCACAACGCCCTCACCGTGGCCCATCTTCTGACCGAGAAGGGCGCCGCGGTCTATCCCTATTTTCAGATGGACGGACGGCACTGCGAAGCCGACTGGCGCCGCCAGCTGGCCCGCTGCTTCCGTTTTCTGTTCGGCTGGGAATAATATACCCGCCGCAACCACCCAATGCCACAAAGGAGGTATTTTCCTATGTCAAAAGCCGTTATCTTTTTTGCCCCGGGCCTGGAGGAATGCGAGGGCCTGCTCTGCGTGGACCTGCTGCGTCGTGCCGGGGTGGAAGTCACCATCGCCGCGGTGGGCGGCAGCCAGACCGTGACCAGCTCCCACCATGTGAACATCGTGGCCGACGCACTAGCCGAAGAGGTGGACTACAGCGCCTATGACGCCTGCATCCTGCCGGGCGGCATTCCGGGCGTCAACAACCTGAAGGCCGACGCCACCGTGCGCAAGGTCTGCCAGGACTACGCCGCGGCCGGCAAGATCGTGGCCGCCATCTGCGCCGGCCCCACCGTGCTGGCCAGCTTCGGGGTGCTCCAGGGCAAGAAGGCCACCGTCTACCCCGGCATGGACGGCGCGCTGACCGAGGGCGGCGCCGAATACACCGGCCTGCCGCTGACCATCGACGGCACCGTCGTCACCGGCGAGGCGCTGGGCGCCGCCATTCCCTTTGCGCTGGCCCTGGCCCGGCTGCTGGGCAGCGCCGAGGATTCCGACCGCGTGAAGAAAGCCATCGTCTACCAATAATCAAAAACACAAAAGGGGCTGTTTCTCAATGGAAACAGCCCCTTTGCTGTTGCTTTATTTCCGGCCCCGCTGCAGCTCGATCCAGGCAAGATCCCCGCGCTCCAGGCCGTGGATCAGCACCTCGGCGGTGGCGATGTTGGTGGCCACCGGGATGGTGTGCATATCGCACAGCCGCAGCAGCGTCACATCGTTGGGTTCCCCGGGCTTGGCCGCCACAGGGTCCCGGAACAGCAGCAGCATATCCACCTCGCCGCAGCCGATCATGGCCGCGATCTGCTCGGCGCCGCCCCGCCGTCCCGGATACAGACACCGCACCGGCAGTCCTGTGGCATCGTGGACGATCTTGCCGGTGACGCCGGTGGCAACCAGCTCGTTCTCCGACAAAATCCGTACGTATGCCGTACAAAACTGCGCCATCAATTCCTTGCGGGAATCGTGTGCGATCAAAGCGATTCTCATGACAAATACTCTCTCCCTCTGGGACCCACCATGGCCCCGAAACAATAGTATCTTTTATATGATAGGACAATTCCGTCAAAATTGCAAGTGCCGGAGCAAACAAATGGCCAAAACGCAGGACATTTTGGCCCCGGTTCTCGGCGTTTTGCCTAAATCAATCTGGCAAAGTTTGGCAAAACGGCGCGCAGTGTCCATGTTATAATATAAGAAATCAGTGGGGCGCTCTCTCCGGGTGCCCTGACAAAGGAGGAATCCACCATGAAGAAATCTGCCCAGACGATCATTCGTCCCGACGCATGCTATACCATCGCCGCTGCCAACGGCCGCGTGTTGGAGGTGGCCGATTTCAATACCGAGAACGGTGCCTCGGTGCGTCTGTGGAGTTACGAAGGACAGCCCTGGCAGCAGTGGCGCTTTGAGGAAGCCGGCGAGGGCGAGTACCGCATCAAGAACCGCTTTACCGGGAAGGTCATGGATCTGGCCATGTCCGGCGTGGGCAACGGCACCTGGATCCACCAGTGGAGCCAGACTTCCGGCGCGGGCCAGCGCTGGCAGATCGTGGAGGCCGGCGGCGGCAAGGTGAAGCTGCGCAACGTGCTGGCCGACAAGGTCATCGACCTGGTGGGCATGCGGGTGGACAACGGCACCCAGGCCCAGATCTGGCAGGATGTGTTCGGCGAGAATCAGCTGTGGAAGCTGGAACCCGTGCCCGACCGGCTGATGGACAAGCCGGTGGAGGCGCCGCCCGCCAAGCCGGCCAAGGCCGTCAAGAGCACCCGCACCCAGACCGGCAAGAAGGCCAGCGGCAAATCCGCCCGCCGGGCCAGCAAAAACAAGTAATGGGCACTTTCAGGCTCCCGCCCCGCGGGAGCCTTTTCGGTGCTTGCGGGGCCTGTGAAAGGCTGATATAATAAAAGGACCGTAAATCGTTACGAAAGGCAGTACAAACGCTATGCAGTTTACCGAGCTTACCAACGTTGCGCCCGAGATCATCCGCGCCACCCAGGCCATGGGCTTTACCGAGATGACCGAGATCCAGCAGAAGGCCATTCCCCTCATGCTGGACGGCCACGACATGATCGCCAAAGCCCCCACCGGCACCGGCAAGACGGTGGCTTTCGGCATCCCCATTCTTTCCAAAGTGAACCCGGAGGTTCTCAAGCCCCAGGCTGTGGTGCTGAGCCCCACCCGGGAACTGGCCCAGCAGATCGCCCAGGACCTGCAGAATCTGGCCCAGTTTTTGCCGGATATCAAAATCGTCTGTGTCTACGGCGGCGCCGGGCTGGACAAACAGCAGCGCCAGCTGAAGGCGGGCTGCCAGATCGTGGTGGCCACGCCGGGGCGGCTGATGGACCATTACCGCCACCATGCCATCGATGTTTCCGACGTGGAGACCGTGGTGCTGGACGAGGCCGACGAGATGCTGAACATGGGCTTCTACAAGGACGTGCGGCACATCATTGATCTGATGAAACACCGCAAGAGCCTGTCCATGTTCTCGGCCACCATCAGCCGGGAGGTGCTGGATATCGGCTGGCTCTACCAGCACAACGCCGCCGAGGTGAGCGTGCAGCCGGTGGAGGATTCCAGCCCCAAGATCGCCCAGTACAAGCTGCTGACCACCGGCCGGGACAAGCTGGCCGACGCCGCCCAGATCATCCTGTCGGAAGGATACAAGCGGGTGATGATCTTCTGCAATACCAAGTACAATACCGGCATGCTGGCCAACCAGCTGGCCCGGCTCAACTTCAATGTGGACTGCCTCCACGGGGATCTGTCCCAGGCGGAGCGCAACCGCATCATGACCCGGTTCAAGGCCGGCGAGATCGCCGTGCTGGTGGCCACCGACGTGGCGGCCCGGGGCATCGATGTATCCGACGTGGACGCCGTCATCAACTACGACGTGCCGGAGGAGAATGAGCACTACACCCACCGCATCGGCCGCACCGGCCGTGCCCGCAAGGAGGGTGCCAGCTATCTGTTCTACACCAAGGAGGAGCAGAAGCGGGTGGACCAGCTGCTGCGGCTGACCCGCAACCTGGACGACTGCAAGAGCGTCAAGTTTGACTTCAACCACGAGAAGCTCATCGTGGAGGAGGCCAAGCCCCAGGACCGGTTCCAGATCAGGGCGTACTTTTAATGAAAAATCCCGGAAGCAAACGCTTCCGGGATTTTTTGTTCATTTTCCGGCCGGTAGGGTGAAGACGAAGCGGCACCACTTGCCTTCCTCGCTCTCGGCATGGATCTGCCCGCCCGACAGGTTGATGAGGATCTTGCAGATATGCAGTCCCAGGCCGCTGCCCCGGGTGTTCATGCCACGGGAACGGTCCTCCTTGTAGAACCGCTCAAAGACAAAGGGCAACGCTTCCGGCGCGATGCCGGCGCCGGTGTTTTCGATGCGGACCTCCACCATATTGCCCTTCTTCTGGGCCGCAAAGGAGATGGTTCCCCCCTCCGGGGTGAACTTGATGGCGTTGTCCACAATGTTGTAGACCACCTGGTGCACAAAGTCCGGGTCGGCATAGATGGCCAGCGGCGGACCGCCCAGCCCCTGGATATCGATCTTGCCGTCCTCGATGCGCTGCTCGTCGCTGAGCACCACGTCGGTGACGGTCTTCCACAGATCATAGTTCCGGGCGTGGACCGGCACCTCGCCGGCCTCCAGCTTGGTGATGTCCAGCATGTTCTGCACCAGCCGCGCCAGACGCCCCGTCTCCTGGGAGACGATGGTCAGGTAGTGCTGGTTTTCCTCGGGCGGGATCGTGCCGTCCAGCATGCCGTCGATGAAGCCCTTGATGGTGGTCATGGGGGTGCGCAGCTCGTGGGCGATGTTGCCCATGAACTGGCCCCGGGAATTGTCGATGGTCTGCAGCCGCATGGCCATGTTGTTGAAGGTGGTGGCAAAATCCGCCAGCTCCACACAGCCGTCCACCGGCGCGCGGGCCGTGAAATCCCCGCTGCCCAGCCGCCGGGCCGCCTCGCTGATATCCTCGATGGGGCCGGTGATTCGCTTGGCCAGCACCCAGCACAGCAGGCTGCAGAGCAGCAGGATGGCCGCCGCCGAGATGCCGAACATCACCAGCATGTCCATGATGTAGGAGCCCAGCGCCGTCATGGGACTGGCGGCAAACAGGTAGCCCGCCGAGCCGTTCACATCGATGCGACGCCCGGCCGTGTAGTATTTGCCGCTGTAGACACCGCCCAGCGTGCCGGCGTCGAACACGTCGCCGCCGGCATCCATCTCGTCCAGCAGGTCCCGGGGCACGGCCTGGTCGGTAAAGTCACCGCCGTCGGTATGCAGCAGCACCCGACCGTCCTCCGCCGCCACAAAGACCAGCGCCCCCGAGGTGGTGTTGAACAGCTCAAACCCGTTGCGGGCTTCCTGGGCGCGGTCGTCCCCCAGCGGTTTGGTGACAATGTCGCCCTCCTCGGCCAGGCGCTGGCTCAGAGCGCTGGCACCGTCCAGGATGGCCGTGAGCGCCGTGCGCCGCTCCCCCACAAAGTAGGCCGCCGACAGCGCCGTCTGGATGGCACACATGACGCTGAGTCCCAGGATCAGCACCACCGCAATGGTGGAGAAAAACTCCCGGCTGATGGTATTGCGGCGACTCATTCCCGGACCTCGAACTTATAGCCCACGCCCCAGACGGTTTTCAGGTTCCATTTGTCGGAGGCTCCTTCCAGCTTCTCCCGCAGGCGCTTCACATGTACGTCGATGGTGCGGGAATCGCCGTAATACTCAAAGCCCCACACCTCGTCCAGCAGCTGGTCGCGGGTGTACACCCGGTTGGGATGCCCCGCCAGGCAGGCCAGCAGTTCCAGCTCCTTGGGCGGCGCCTCCACCACCTTGCCCTTGACCTTCAGCTCATACCGGTTCATGTCCAGGTGCAGGTTGTCAAAGTCGTAGACGCCCTTGTTGTCCTCCTCCTTGGTGGAGCGGCGCAGCACCGCCTTGATGCGCGCCGTGACTTCCTTGGCGTCAAAGGGCTTGACGATGTAGTCGTCCGCCCCCAGCTCCAGGCCCAGCACCTTGTCGTAGGTCTCGCCCTTGGCGGTGAGCATGATGATGGGGGTGTTGTCCTTGGCGCGGATCTTGCGGCAGACCTCCCAGCCGTCCATCACCGGCATCATCACGTCCAGCAGCACCAGGTCGGGGTGCAGCTTGTCAAACTCGGTGAGCGCGGCGCTGCCGTCGTGCACCATCGTTACATTGTAGCCCTCCTTGACCAGGTAGAGCCGCAGCAGTTCACAGATATTTTTATCGTCATCCACTACCAGAATTTTTTCATTCGCCATGGCATTGTTCCTCCGTTCCGGCGGCGCACCCCTGCGGCGCGCCCGTTATGCATTTAATTATACCGTATAATTGTGGATAAAAAAAGAACACAAAGGGGCATTTGCCGCATTTTTCTTGCGTGGCGCCGTCCTTGTGTGTATAATAAGGGATGGAAAAAACGCCAAAAGGAGCGAAACAATATGAAATTAGGTATCGTCGGATTGCCCAACGTGGGCAAATCGACCCTGTTCAATGCCATCACCTCCACCCGCAACGCCCAGGCCGCCAACTATCCGTTCTGCACCATCGAGCCGAACTCCGGCATCGTGGCCGTGCCGGACGCCCGCCTGGACAAGCTGGCCGAGGTGTGGCAGACCGATAAAAAGACGCCCGCCATCGTGGAATTCGTGGACATTGCCGGCCTTGTGAAGGGTGCCGCCCACGGCGCCGGCCTGGGCAACAAGTTCCTGGGCCACATCCGGGAGTGCGACGCCCTGGTGCATGTGGTGCGCTGCTTCGACGACGACAACATCGTCCACGTGGTGGAGGATGTGAACAAGCCGGAGGGCGTGGACCCCATCCGGGACATTGACGCCATCGACCTGGAGCTGATCCTGGCCGACCTGGAAGTGGTGAACAACCGCCTGGGCCGTCAGCAGAAGGCCGCCAAGACCGGCAACAAGGCCGCGGCCGCCGAGGCTGCCTGGCTGGCCGAGCTGGCCGCCCATCTGGAGGCCGAGAAGCCCGCCCGCACCTTTGCCTTTGACGAGGAGGACGACGCCCAGAAGGCGGCCCGCAAGGAGCTGGGTCTGCTCTCCGCCAAGCCGGTGATCTACGCCTGCAACGTGGGCGAGGATGACCTGCTGGGCGGTCTGGATGAGAACAAGTACTACCCGCTGGTGGTGGCCCGGGCCGAGGCCGAGGGCGCCCAGGCGCTGCCCATCTGCGCCAAGACCGAGGAGGATATCGCCGATTCCACGCCGGAGGAGAAACTGGCCTTCCTGCAGGAGATGGGCATCGAGTCCACCGGTCTGGACAAGTTGATCAAGGCCAGCTATGAACTGCTGGGCCTCATCAGCTTCCTGACGGACGGCAAGAAGGAATGCCGCGCCTGGACCATCAAAAAGGGCACCAAGGCCCCCCAGGCCGCCGGCAAGATCCACTCGGATTTCGAGCGGGGCTTCATCCGTGCCCAGGTCATCCACTACCAGGACCTGGCCGACGCCGACTTCAACTACGCGGCGGTGAAATCCAAGGGCCTGCAGCACACCGAGGGCAAGGACTACGTGGTGCAGGACGGCGACGTGATCGAGTTCCTGTTCAACGTCTGATGGGAGGCACAGTATGATCATCGGCATTATGGGCGCCATGCCCGAGGAAGTGGACCAGCTCTGTGCCCGGCTGCAGGATGTGACCTGCGAGCACTACGCCGGGGTGGACTACCACTGCGGCACGCTGCAGGGCAGGCAGGTGGTGGTCTGCTGCGCCGGCATGGGCAAGGCCAACGCCGCCAGCACCGTGCAGGTGCTCTGCACCAGGTACGGCATCGACCATCTGATTTTCAGCGGCATCGCCGGCAACATGACCAGCAAGATCGGCATCGGCGACGTATGCGTGGGCGAGACGGTGTTCTACCACGACGCCCAGCTGGACATGCTGGCCCAGAGCGCGCCGTTCCTGAAGGAATACCGGGGTGACCCCGCCCTGGTGCAGGCAGCGCTGGATGCCTGCCAGGCCTGCGGCGTGAAGGCCATCGCCGGCAGGATCGCCACCGGCGACACCTTTGTGGGGGATGCCGCCACCAAGAAGGCCATTGAAGAAAAATGCCATCCCGACTGTGTGGAGATGGAGGGCGCCGCGGTCAGCCAGGTGGCGGGCCGCAACGGGGTTCCCTGCGTGGTGCTGCGCGCCATGAGCGACAACGCCGACGAGAGCGGCTATGAGGTGCTGGTGGTCAAGCAGTTCAGCATTGCGGACTATGTGAAGACCGCCACCGAGATCGTCACCACCATGATCGAGCATCTGTAAAAGACAGCAAAAGCGGGACGCCCCGGGGGCGTCCCGCTTTTTTCTTGGTTCAGAGTTCCGGCACCGCGGCGATGTCCTCCACATCCACCACCCGGTAGCCCCGGGCGGTGAGCGCCGCCGCCAGCATGCCCTGGCCGGGGATGAGACGGCGGGAGAAGGTGCCGTCGTAGATCTGTTTGACGCCGCAGGTGGGGCTGCGGGATTGCAGCACCACCAGGTCGATGGCCTGCCCTTCGATCTGCGCCAGGGCCTTTTCCACCCCGGCCCGGAAGGCGGCGTCCACATTCTCGCCGTACTGGTTGTAGGCCACGCCGTCCCGCAGCTCCACGCAGGGCCGGGGCACCCCCAGGCCGCTGAGCACCTCGGGGCAGACCGGCAGGACCTCATGGCCCTGCAGCCGCCGCAGCAGCGCTTCACTGCGGTTGTTGCCGCCGTTATACTTGCAGTTTTCCCCCAGCAGACAGGCACTGACCAGGATTCTCACGGGCAGATCCCTTCCTTTTTCTCGTTCTGCCCTGATTATACCAGTCCGGCCGCCCGCCCGCAAGGGCCGTCAGATGAATTCCCGCCAGGTGCTCTCCGCCCGGGCCTGGAGTTCCTCCAGCTCGCCGCAGAGTTTCTTGGCGCCGGGGCTGGCGGTGGGATAGTCCTTCTCGGCCCGCTTGCAGTCCAGCACCCCCTGACCGCTTCCCTCCGCCAGCATGGTGGCCAGGTTGCGGGTGGATTTGTCCATCATGGTGCGGGTGCGGATGCCCATGCTCACACTCATCCGGTTGGCCGCGCTCTGGCCCCGGGCCTGGGCGCCGATGGCATCCAGCGCCGTGTGCGCCGCCTGGTTGATCCGCCGGTACTCCCGCTTCTGACGCATCATCTCATCCTTCAGCTTCTGGTCGTGGGTCAGCCCCATCAGTTCGTCCAGCGTGTTCTTGCCCAGTTCGGTGTTCTGGACGATCTCCTGCAGCATCTTTTCGTTGTCGCTTTGCATAGTAAAAACCCCCTTGTGTACTTGCGTCAAGCATAGTATGTACACAGGGGGGTTCGTTTTATGCAAAGATCACAGACGCTGCTGGGCCAGGGAGAGCATCATTTCCCAGGAGGAAGTCTCGCCCCATTCGGCGCTGGCGGTGCTCACCGTGAAGGTGCCCCGCCGGGCCAGCGTAATGCTGAACACCTTGCGGGAAGATTCCAGCGCCTCCTGGATGGTCTGGGCCAGCCGGGCCGCCGGCATGCCCACCGTGATGGCCACAAACAGGCCGTCCTCCAGCCGGGCCAGCACGGCGTGGTCACGGTCGGTGCCCACGGCCAGCTGCAGAATGCCCGCCGCTGTGTTCAGGCAGCACTCCGCCGCCTGCTCGGACTCCTTGTCCCGCAGGTTCCAGTACTCGTTGACGCGCAGCATCACGGCGCCCACCGGCTTGCCCTGCATGGCCTGCTTTTCGGCGTAGCTGCGGTATTCCTCCTGGATGTACCGGGCATTGTACACACCGGTGATATAGTCCCGGCGCATATCGTCCTGGTACTGGGCCGTGGCCCGGTCATAGGAATTCTGCGCCCCCGCCGACACATTGCTGTCATGGGGAATGCGGAAATGCACCAGCAGCACACAGGGGTGATCCTCCACCCGGATGCCCTGGTAGATGCGCATTTTGTCCTGGTCGAACTGCAGACCGCGGCCGCCGTCATCCAGCATCGGCACCGAGCCGCACTCCTCGCCCGGTTCCAGCGTCACAGGGTCCAGCAGCGCCCCGCGGTAGGGGTCCACAATCTGCACCTGATCGAAGACCTGTTCCAGCGCTGTTACCTCAACCGCCAGTTCCTCCTTCGTATATTTCAGCTTCATATCGCTCCCTCACTTGCGAAAAGCATCTTCCGTCCCACAGAACGGCATTATATATATTGGTATTATTTTACCACAATTTGGGACTTTTTCCTAGGTAGCCCTTGCACAAAGAATTTTGCGGCAGACGGTGGAAATACTGGCGATGTTTACAAATCACTCCTCTTTCCCGGCCGGGGGCTGGGGCTCGGTGCGGAAGTACCGCGCGGTCAGGGTGCGGATCTCCTTGGCCAGGGCCGGGGTCAGCGCCTTCGCCTCGGCGCGCCACTGCCAGTTGCCCTGGGCCTTGCCCGGCGTATTCATACGGGCTTCGGCGGGCGCTTCCAGCCAGTCCGCCATGGGGATCACCGCCAGCGCCGCCGGGCTGGCCAGCACGCCGCGCAGCAGGCCCCGCAGGTACCCCTCCTCTTCGGTGAGGGCAAAGTAGTCGATGGCCTGCTGGCGTCCCGCCGTCCCCACTTCCCCGGCAAACCAGCCGGCCAGGGTGTTGTTGTCGTGGGTGCCGGGGTAGGCCACGCAGTTGCGCGGATAGTTGTGGGGCAGGTCCTCGCTGTCCTGGCCGCTGAAGGCAAACTGCAGTACCTTCATGCCGGGGAAGCCGCTCTCCTTCAGCAGCTGCCGCACCGAGGGGAACATCTCTCCCAGGTCCTCCGCCACGATGGGCAGATCCCCCATGGCCTCATGCAGCGCCCGGAACAGCTCCATGCCGGGGCCCTGCTCCCACCGGCCGTTGCGGGCTGTGGGGTCCCCCGCCGGGATGGCCCAGTAGGTGTCGAACCCGCGGAAATGATCGATGCGCAAAATATCGTAGATGGACAGCGCATGCCGCACCCGGCCGATCCACCAGGCATAGCCGGTGCGCTTGTGGTAGTCCCAGTCGTAGAGGGGGTTGCCCCAAAGCTGGCCGTCCTCGGCAAAATAGTCCGGCGGGCAGCCCGCCACCCGGCGGGGCCGGCCCTCGGCGTCGGTCTCGAACAGGTCGGCACCGGCCCAGGCATCGGCAGAATCCGGCGCCACATAGATGGGGATATCCCCCATGATGGAGATGTCCTTGGACGCCGCGTAGGCATGCAGCGCCTTCCACTGGCGGTCGAATTCATACTGCAGGAAAGCCCAGAATTCCAGTTCCCGGGCATGCTCGGCCCGGAATTTGGCCAGCGCCGCCGGCTCCCGCAGCCGCAGCGCCCGGGGCCACTGCTGCCAGTCGGTCATGCCGTTTTCTTCCTTGATGGCCATGTACAGGCAGTAGTCGGGCAGCCAGTCCGCCGAGAGGAACTGGAACCGGTACCAGTCGTCGGGATAGGGCGTTTCAAACCCCGGCACCGGGCGGCGCTTGAGGAAATTCTCGTAGGCCTTGCGCAGCACCGGGAACCGGCGGTTGTACAGCGTGCCGTACTCCACCCGGTCCTCGTCGGTGCCCCACTGCAGGAAGGCATAGTCCTTGCGCTGGAGCAGGCCGTCCTTGGCCAGCAGGTCCAGGTCGATGAAATAGGGGTTGCCCGCGAAGGCCGAACAGCTCTGATAGGGGCTGTCCGCATACCCGGTGGGTCCCACCGGCAGAATCTGCCAGACACTCTGGCCCGCCCGGGCCAGAAAGTCCACGAAACGGCGCGCCGGGGCGCCCAGGCTGCCGATGCCGTACCCGCCGGGCAGGCTGGAAATCGGCATCAGGATTCCACTGCAACGTTTCAGTTCCATCATCATTCCCCTTTTCCGTAAAAATCCTGCACAGGCAGGTGTTATTCTTGGGTTTCGCTCTCCGCTGCGGCGGGCGCCAGCACCTCCAGCGCCGCTTCGGTGAAGGCGGTGCGCTCCGCAGTGGTGCCCTTGGGCTCCCGCAGCGTCTCCTCGTTGGCGGCCAGCGCATCGGCCTGGGCCTGGGTCACCGTGATGCCCGGCAGGATGCCGGTGCCCGCCTGCTCGATCTGCATGGCGCCCAGCGTGGTCTTGTCCGACGCGGTGTTCCACGGCGTGATCAGGCCCAGCGTCTCGGTGAGGGCGGCCTCCCCCTCCCCGCTGCTGTACAGCCACAGCGCGGCACTCTTGGCCGCCTTCTGGGCCGTCTCGTCGGCACCGGCCCGCAGCGTCAGGTAGCCCGCGTCGGCCAGCACCGGGTAGTTCAGCAGGCCGGTGAGGTTGTATTCCTCGGTGGAGAGGTCACTCTCCTCCAGGTTGCACTTGAAGGGGATCAGCACCAGGCTCTGGCAGGCCTCCGCCCCGTAGGCCGACAGCAGGTCGGTGAGAGTGGCCCGGCGGAACAGCGCCGTCTCGTCGCTGTCGGCCAGGTTCTCCCACTCCAGCACCACGGCGCTGTACACACCGTTCAGCGGCCCGGTGAGGGTGTCCTCGTTCACCTCACTGCCCGCCGCCAGCATGGCCGCTGTGTAGCCGGCCACCCGGTCCATGGGCTCGGAGAAGACCCCCGTGGCATGCAGTGTGTCGGGCTTGGTCTCGGGCAGGGTGTAGTCGCTGCCCGACAGCGTCACAGTGGCCGCCTCGGGCTCGGCCAGCCAGGCCTGCAGCGTTTCCACAAAGTTGCTCCACTCGTCCCAGCTGGCGTTCTGCAGGGCGGTCAGGCCGTTTTCGCCCAAAAGCGAGGTCACCACCGTGCCGTTGACCCAGTAGCCGTAGAGGCTGCGGCCCAGGGGCAGAGCGTCGGCACTGCCGGTGATGCCCGCCCGGGCGGCGGCTGCCGCCAGCAGGGTATCCCCCGCCACATCCAGCCCGTCCACAAGGTCGCCGGGGGTGTGGTCCAGCACCGCCAGGTCGGCGGCGGCCGGATCGTCGGTGACGTTCAGCGTCACCTGCTGGGCGTCGGCATAGGCCTGCAGCGCCGGCAGCAAGGCGTCGGTGGCATAGACATTCAGCGTCTGGGCAGCGGGCGCGGCGGCCGTCTCCACCGTGGCGGTGTTCTCGGTGGGGCCGAGCATCGTCAGCGGATTGGCGGCACATCCCGCCAGCAGCAGCGCCGGCAGGGCCAGCGCCGCGAAACGGATCATCTTCATAGGGCAAATTCCTTACATTCTGTACTAAAATCGGATTGCTTTTTATTATATAAGATTTCGGTGTTTTTTTCCACACCTGTTTTATGGTATAATAGGAAAAATTCACGAAAAAGGAGATTCCGTTTTTCCTGTGACCGAGAAACTGTACGAAACCGATTCCTATCTGCAGCGGTTCACCGCCACCGTGCTGGACTGCCGCGAAGCCAAAGGCGGCTGGGCGGTGGTGCTGGACCGCACAGCCTTTTTCCCCGAGGGGGGCGGTCAGCCCTGTGACACCGGCCGTCTGGGGGATGCCCGGGTGCTGGCCGTGCACACCGACGGGCAGACCATCACCCACACCACCGACGCGCCGCTGCCGGTGGGTGCCCCGGTGGAGGGACTGCTGGACTGGCCCGCCCGGCTGGACGCCATGCAGCAGCACACCGGGGAACATATTCTGAGCGGCACACTGCACCGTTTGTACGGCGCCGAGAATGTGGGGTTCCACATCGGCAGCCCCTATGTGCGGATGGATACCAGCATTCCGCTGACCGCCGAACAGCTGGCGGCCGCCGAGGCCGAAGCCAACGCCGCCGTCCGGGCCGACACCCGGGTGCGCTGCTATGTGCCCGACGCCGCCACGCTGGCCGCCACCGAGTACCGCAGCAAGAAGGAGCTGGAAGGCCCCGTGCGGTTGGTGGAGGCGGGCGGGGACCGCTGCGCCTGCTGCGGCACCCATTTAGCCCGCACCGGTGAGGTGGGGCTCATCAAGATCATCTCCGCCCAGCACTACAAGGTGGGCATGCGGCTGGCCGTGGCCTGCGGCCAGCGCGCCTATGACGCTGTGGCGGCCGGCTGGGCCGACGCCGAGGCGGCGGGACGGCTGCTGTCGGTGCCGGTGGGCAATCTGACGGGCGCCGCCGGGCGGCTGCTGGAGGCGGAAGCCAGACTGAAGCAGCGGCTGGCCGCCCTGCAGAACGCCCTGGCAGCCGCCTGTGCGGCGGGCGCCCAACCGGGCAAGCCCTGCACGGTGTGGGCCGAGGGCGCCGACGGCGACGGGCTGCGGCGCATCGCCATGACGGTGGCGGCCGACACGGGCGCCGCCTGCTGTGCCCTGGCCCCGGGCGGCCAGGGGCTGGCCTACGCCCTGGCGGCGGCCCCGGGCGGGGACGTCCGGCCGGTGGGCCGGGCCCTCAACGAAGCCTTCGCCGGCCGCGGCGGCGGCAAACCGGCCTTCTGCCAGGGCAGCCTGGCGGACGCCGACGAGGCGCGGGTGCGCGCCTTCCTTGCACAAAATCTCTAACCAACAGGAGTACCTACGTTATGCGCATGCGATTCAAACCCTACGCACGGCCGGAGCTGCTGGCCTGCGACTTCCACGTTCACGAGCCGCTGACCCACAGCGGCCACTGGCGCGAGCTCTACGCCCGGCCCGACCAGCCCTGGCATCTGGAACTGGGCTGCGGCAAGGGCGGTTTTCTGGCCCAGATTGCCCCGGCCCACCCCGACATCAACTATCTGGGCATCGACATCACCGACAAGGTGCTGATCCTGGCCAAGCGCAAGGTGGAGGCCGCCTACGCCGCCCGGCAGCTGCCCCCCGACAATGTGAAGATCGCCAGCCTGGACATCGAACGGCTGGGCAACGCCTTCTCCCCCGCCGACCGGGTGGCGCGGATCTACATCAATTTCTGCAATCCCTGGAGCAAGAACGCCGGCAGCCACAAGCACCGGCTGACCCATCCCCGGCAGCTGCTGCAGTACCGCGCCCTGATGGACGAGGGGGCCGAGATCTGGTTCAAGACCGATGACGATGACCTCTTCCGCGACAGTCTGGCCTACTTCCCGGCCGCCGGGTTCGAGATCACCTGGCAGACCTTTGACCTCCATGCCGACGAACCGGCCTGGAACCTGCGCACTGAACATGAAGGGATGTTCAGCGAGCAGGGCATTCCCATCAAGGCGCTGATCGCCCGCAAGGGGCCGGACAGCACGGTGAGCTGGGTGGAGCCCAAGGAGCTGGCCCGCCAGCAGGAGGATGATGATGATGACCTCGCCTGAGGTGGCTGCCCGCGCCCTGTACTGGTTTTTCGTCTACGGCATCCTGGGCTGGTGCGTGGAGGTGATCTACGCAGCCATCCGGGAGCACCGTCTGGTCAACCGTGGCTTTCTGTGCGGGCCCATCTGCCCCATCTACGGCTTCGGCATGGTGGGGCTGCTCCACTGCATGGGGCGGCTGCCCCATGGCAACGGAGCCCCCGGCGTGCTGACGGTGTTCCTGGTGGGCATGGTGCTGACCACCGCCATCGAGCTGATCGGCGGCTGGGCACTGTTCCGGCTCTACCACATCCGGTGGTGGGATTACTCCCATCTCAAGGGCAATCTGGGCGGGTATATCTGCCCCCAGTTTTCCCTGTTGTGGGGGCTGGGCAGTGTGATCATGATCAAGATCGTTCACCCGCTGCTGGCCCGGGGCGGCGATGCGCTTCCCGTCCGGGTGCTGCTGCCTCTGGACTGTGTGCTGCTGGTCTTCTTTGCGGTGGATCTGGGTGCCTCGGCGGCGGCCGCGGCCGGACTGAACCGACGGCTGCGGGAGATCGACGAGCTGCGCGCCCGGCTGCGGATTTCCAGCGACAAGCTGACCCGGGTGCTGGGCACCGGCGCCATGACCGCCGACACGCTGCTGGATGAACAGAAGCTCCAGCTGGCCCTGGCCAAACTGGAGAGCCGGGAGAACGCCGACGCCCTACGCACCGAACTGACCGCCCGCGCCGAGGCCCTGCGCGCCAAGCTGCGGGACATCGACCTGGACCGGCTGGGTGCCCGGCGTCTGCTGCGCGCCTTCCCCCGGATGCAGAGTGCCCGCTATGCCGAGACGCTGGCGGCCACCCGCCAGGCGCTGGTCCATCTGCGGCGGCTGGCCCGCAACGCCCGGGCTGCGGCCCAGGAAGCGGCCGACCGGCTGCGGCGGCAAGAGTAATGCTCTTCAAAGGAGGGAACAGTCCCGCACGGCGGTGCCTGACGGTCCTGTTCCCCCCTTTGGATTCCCCCTCGACAAAATTTGACGGCAAATCGCGCACTTGCCGCACACAATTTGCCGTCAAATTTCCCTGTATGTGTCTGCGCCGGTCGGCTCATGTCCGCCGGCGCAGACGTTTTATAATTTCTAAACAAATGAAGACCCCATCCGGCAGGATGGGGTCTTTTTCATGCCTTTTTGCGGTCGAAGGAGATCTGAAGCACCAGCCAGGCGGCCAGGATGCAGACCACCGCGATGAGCCCCATCATCTGCCAGCAGTGCAGCAGATTGGCGATGGTGGCGTCGTACATGGGGCCGTCGAAGCCCGCCTTCAGCCAGGCCAGACGGCTGTTCAGGTCGGTGGAAGCGCCCAGGGCGCCCATGCCCCAGCGGCAGACGATGACGTTGGCGATGACGTTGGCGGCGCCGGTAAGGTTGAACATGATGCCGCTGAACACCACCTGGCCGATCATGATGACCAGCACCACCAGGATGGCGGTCTCACCGCTCCTGAAAATGGCCGACACCAGCAGGCCGGTGGCGCTGGAGGCGAACAGCATGAGCAGCACCGTGACGAAGAGTTCCAGGTTGGTCTCGAAGAGCAGATGGTTCTGGGGAATGTGTACCACATTCACAAACCCCACCGTGAGAATGGCCGCCTGGACGATCTCGATGAGCAGCAGCACAAAGGCTTTGCTGAGCACCACCGCCGGCAGGCTGACCCCCACCGATGCCTCCCGCAGAATGATCTCCCGCTCCTTGCAGATCTCCCGGTAGGAGTTGAGGGTGCCCATGAAGGCCGCCATGGCGCTTAAAATAAACAGCGCCGTGCGGCTGCCCACGTTCACCAGGTTGGAGGTGAAGCAGTTGGGGTCCACCACCAGCCGGATGACAAACACCATGAAAGGCGCCTGCAGCACCAGGCTGGCCAGCAGCAGCTTGTCGTTCCAGATCAGCCGCAGGTTGCGCTGCACCAGCACGGTGAACTGGCGCAGGAATTTCATCAGTTCGATTGGTCGCATCGCTTGTCCGCCTCCTGTGCTGCCTCGGGCCAGGCCGCCACCAGGCGGTTGAACTCCGGTGTGGTGTAATACTTGCAGCGGTATTGCTCAATCAGTTCCGGCACCCGCAGTTTTTCAAAGATATCGCTGGTGAGTTCCACATCAAAATAGGAATTGAGATGCTCCGGCGGGCCGTAGTAGCAGAGCACGCCCCCCACACCCAGAAAGGCGATTTTATCGCAGAGGTTGATGTTGGCCATATTGTGGGTGACCATGAGCACCGTACAGTTCTGGTGGCTGAGCTTGCGGCAAAGTTCCATCATGCTGCGGTCCAGGTCAGGCGAAAGGCCGCTGGTGGGCTCGTCCAGGATGAGCAGCCGGGGACTGGCCAACAGTTCCATGGCGATGGACACCCGCTTTTTCTGGCCGCCCGACAGCTGGGAGATCAGCGTCTTTTCCCGGCCGGTCAGGTCCACCGCCTCGATGGCATGGGCCACTGCCGCGGCGATCTCCGCCCGGCTGGCGTCGTGGGCGATGCGCAGCTTGGCCGTGAAGGTCAGGCTCTGCTCCACCGTCAGGTTGTCGTGCATGATGTCCTTCTGGGGCACGTAGCCCAGCACCGCGTCGAAGGCGTTGCGGTTGTCCCGGGTGTCCAGGCCGTCAAACCGCACGCTGCCCGCCGTGCAGGGGGCCGTGCCGGTGATGCAGGTGAGCAGGCTGGATTTGCCGGTGCCCGACCCGCCCACCAGCACCACAAAGCTGTTGGGCTCGATCTCCAGGCTGGTGCCGTCCACAATGTTCAGCGGTTTGCCGGTGTTGCGGTCCTGCACCGTCTTGTATACGTTGAGCAGCTGCACACTGATGCCGCTCTTGTGCTCGTGGTAGTGGAGCAGCCCGCCGGTGAAGGCAAACACCTGGGTGGGCACATTGATGACCGCACCGTTGCGCAGCGCCATCCGGCTGATGCGCACGCCGTCCACATAGGTGCCGTTGGTGGACCCCAGGTCCCGCACCTCAAACTGGCCGTCCCGGTAGACCACCTCGCAGTGGTGGCGGGATACCCGGTCGCTGACCAGCTTGATGTCGCAGTCGTCGGCGCGGCCGATGAGCACCCGCTTTTTCCGGCGGATATCCACCTCCCGCAGCACGGCGGCATCGGTCTGCTCCTGGCGGGGTCCCTCGGCGCTGCCCTGCACCGTGTGGATCTCCTCCACCCGGAAGGTGATCTCCTGGGTGGCGGCATCCCCGTCGGTGTTCAGCCCGATCACATCCCCCGGCTGGAGGGCACAGGTCTCCCCCGCCGTCAGGTAACGGTTGTTGTACCAGGTGTTGCAGGCGCTGGAATCGTCGGTGACGGTCCACTGCCCGTCGGTGCAGGCGATGGTGAACTGGCGGTCTCCCACGTTGTTCCGGCGCAGCACATACTCACACTGGGCGCTGCGGCCGAACCGATAGGCGCCCCGGTCGGAGGGCAGCGTGATGCGCTGTTTGTTGCGCTGTTCGGTGATCAGAAAGACAATTTCGCTCGGCACGGCGGCACCTCCTTACCAGCGGAATCCGCCGCCGCAGAACGGCACGAACCGCAGCGTCTGACTGCCCAGTTTCAGCTCCTCGCCGCCGGTGAGGGGCTGTGCCGTCAGGACGGCCTCTCCGGCCAGGTAGCACAGCTCCTGGGAGGAGCCGGGCAGCAGCGTGAAGGCGTCGGTCTGGTCGTCGTAGACCACTACAGCCTGCCGCGCCCCCAGCGGGGCATCGGGGCTCAGCGTCGCCGGAGTCCCGGCACCGTCCAGTCCCACAAAGCTGCGGCCCACCCCCAGGCGGAGATCCCGCCCCCGGGCCGGTCCGTCCAGCACCACCAGCCAGCCCGCCACCGGGCCGTCAGGGCTTGCGCTCTGGGCCGGGGCGGCCCCTTCGCTGGTATGGACAATGGCAGTCTCGGTCTGCAGGTCGGTGTTGCAGTAGGGACAGGCGGGGTACTTGTCCCCGTCGTAAAAATGGCCCTGTTCACATTTGGTCAGTTTCATCCTTGTCTCCTCGTTTCACGTCCGCTCACAGCACCAGACGGATCGTCGTGCGGCCCAGGCGCAGGGTATCATTGTTTTGCAGACGGTGTTCCCCGTCTATCCGTTCTCCGTTCACAAACACGGCTGCCTCGGGGGACAGTGTCTGCACCAGCAGCGCCTCCCCCCGCACACAGAGCAGGCAGTGCTGGGGCCGGATTTTCGCGTCCGGCAGGCAGAGATCACACTGGGACGCATCGCTGCCCAGCATCAGGCTGCTCTCCACCATGCCGGCCCAGCGGCTCTCCGCAATGGAACCGCGCTGGGCCCAGAAGAGCGTCACCCAGCGGCGGGGCAGCGCGGTCGCGCCCTCGGTGCCGGTGAGCAGATGCTCGGCTTCCGCCGCCTGCTCGGCGCTGCGGTCATGCCGCCGCAGCTGCCGCCAACGCAGGGCCAGCGCCGCCAGCACCACCAGCGCCACCGCCAGGGGCAGACGGAACCGCGCCAGATAAAAGGCGTTATCCCGGGGCCAGACCGCGATGGTAAAGTCAGTTTGCTCCCGCAGCGTACTCACGTTGGCGGGGGACATCCGGCTGGATACCTTGTTCAGGGCCACATGGTACTCACCCTTGTAGAGGTCACCGGTGGTCAGCGTTACCGTGCGGCCGTCCTCACTGATCTCCACCTTTTTTATGGGCACATACCAGTTCCAGATATCGTTGGTGACCACATGGTAGAATTGCGGCCGGGTGGCGTTGGGGTTGATGGCCTGGTTCATCGTCAGTTCCAGCTTGTTGCGCCCCAGCACCCGCACCTCATCCACCATGGGCTTCTCCATCTGAAAGCCCATATAGACGGTGGAACTGCTCTGCACCGCGCTGCCCAGGCTGGGCACCGACAGGGTGACGATCTCCTGCCGTTCGCCGTACAGACTCTCCGGCACCTCGGTGCGCAGTTCCAGCGCCGTGGCGAACAGCTGCTGTTTGGCCAGCAGTTCCTCCCCCATCCCGGTCATGGTGCAGGGGATGATCCGCCCGTCCGACATGGTGTTCAGCACCGCCAGCGTGTCCGGCGAGCCGCTGCCCACAAAGGTGTACATGGCCACGTTGAGTTTGCTGCTCACATCGGTGAGCAGTCCCGCCAGCAGCGCCGGGTTGGTGACGATGCGCTGTCCGTCGGTGCAGACAAACACCGCCTTGCGCGGCGCCAGGGCCTGGTATTCCTCCTGGATGTCGCTGGCCACCCGGGCGGCCGCTCCGGCCATATCCATCTGGCCGTCGGCCTGCTGGATGGCCGCCAGCGCCTTGTAGAGCGCCGTGGAATCCGAGGTGGCCGACTGCACGCAGGTCGTGCCCCCTGCCAGGGTGTAGAGGGCGATCTGGTCGTTCTCCCCTTTGCTGCGGATGAGCTGCCAGATGGCCGCCCGCATCTGCCGGAAATCCACCGGGTCAATGTCGGCGCTGTTGTCCAGCGCCACCAGGTAGCAGATGGGGCTGTCCGCCTGGCCCAGGGAACTGGTGTCCAGATGCTGGTCCCCCACCGTCAGTTCCAGGCCCGCCGCCTGCACCACCATGGGGGTGTAGGAATTGCCCTGGGCGTCCAGTGCATAGAAAAAAACATCCATTTCCGGCACGTTGACGTAGATCTGCTCCACCCGGAAACTGCCCGCGCCGCTGGTCGCCGTGGTGGTCTCCTCCGCCGAGACGGCAAGACAAACCGCCAGACACAGCACCAGCATCCACACCGCGGACAATGTGGTCTTCAATGTCTTCACACACAGTCTCCATGTTTAAGTATGGGCCATCTTCCTGTGCAGCGACCGCAGCGCCGCCACTGCCTTCTTCCGGCGGGGATTCTCCTCCGGCTTGCGCTCGGGCAGAATCTCCATCTCACCGCTGCCGGTGTCCTCGTCCTCCTCGGTGGCGCTCAGGTCGGGCATCACCGGGGCATGGGGGCCGCGGGCCGGCGGCTCCTCGTCCAGGATGGGTTCTCCCTTCTGCCGCAGGATCGGGTAGGAGAAAATGGCCCCGGGAATCTCCACCTCCGGCGGGTCGCTGGGCTGCTGCTGGGGCTCGGTGTCAAAGTACTCGGGGGAAGGCTTGGTCTCCTCCTCCGGCACCAGCTCCACCGTGCGCGGCGGGGCTGGCTCCTCCTCGTCCAGACCGGGCGCCACCACACAGTTCACGGCGTCCTTGCTTTCCTCCGGGGCGTCCGCCTTTTCCACGGGCAGCGCGGCCGCCGCAGCATCCACCGTCTTGTCCGACAGATCCAGCTGGGGTTCGTCGGAAGCCTCCGTCACATCCTTGTCATAGGTGGCCAGCGGGGTGTTCTGCCGAGCATAGTCCTGGGCCTCCTGCAGCTCCCCGATCATCTGGCTGAAAAAGTCCATCAGCTTGTCCCGCTGCTGCTCCATGGCCGCAATGCGGCTCTTCAGGTCCTGCAGCCGCAGCCGGTGGGCGTTCTGGATCTCCCGCGTCTCGTCGGTGGCCGCCTGCACCATCTTGCGCGCCTGGCTGATCGCCTGCTCCCGCGCCAGCTGGTCGATGGCCTCCGCCTTGCGGTTGGTCTCGGCCAGCAGCGCGTCGGCATCCTCCTGGGCCTTCTTGCGGATCTTGTCCGCCTCGGCGCGGGCGTCGGCCAGCACCTGCTCCTTCTCCTTGAGCACCTGCTGCCGGGCTTCGTCATGGGCGCGCCCTTTGATGCGCAGCGCGGCCTCCGCCTCCTCGGCCCGGTCGGTCAACTCCTTGTTCTCCCGGGTCAGGTCCCCGTTTTTCAGCCGCAGCACCGCCACCTGGTCGGTCAGCGAATGGTTGCGCTCCTGGACCTTGGAATACCGCGTCTCCAGATCGTCCCGCCGCCGGGAAATCTTGTCCGCCTGCCCCGCCAGCGTGGCGTTCTGGGCCGCCAGGTTCTGGTTCTGGCCCATCAGCGTCTGGCAGCGCCGCCGCAGCGCTTCGCTCTCCTGCCGGGCGGCCCGGGCTTCGGCATTGGCGGCCGTCAGACTCTGCTCATAGTCGCTGCACAGCGCCCGCAGCGCCTGGCGCACATCCTCCGGCTCGTAGCCGCCGAACCGCGCCTTGCGCACACCGCACTGTTCCATATATTGGTTGACATCAATTTTTGCCATACGCCGCAATCCCCCGACAAATTTCTATAAGTAATTTCATTATAAAACATGCCCCAGGGGAACGCAAGCGGATTTTGCCAAAGTCCGCCGGGGACCGGGCAGCGCAAAAAAGTGTAAAAAAATTTGAAAAAGTCGTTGACAAAGCAGGGCCGTGTTGCTATAATAATAAAGCTGGCTCGTGAGTGAGCCGCCAAAAAGAATATTGCCCCTTAGCTCAGTCGGTTAGTCCCGCTGATGCGAGGTTAATGTTCCAGATCAGTTCCTTAACATCGTTGGCTATATGCTGTTTTTGGCATAGCTACGAAAATAATGCCCCTTAGCTCAGTCGGTTAGTGCCGCTGATGCGAGGTTAATGTTCGAGATCAGTTCCTTAACATCGTTGGCTATATGCTGTTTTTGGCATAGCTACGAAAATATTGCCCCTTAGCTCAGTCGGTTAGAGCACCTGACTGTTAATCAGGGTGTCCTCGGTTCAAGTCCGAGAGGGGCAGC
>CALXHT010000014.1 GCA_944388215.1 uncultured Gemmiger sp.
TAGTCCCACCCACTATGCCAACATTATGAACGCCAGCTTTACCAGTATGGGGGTTGGCTGTTGGTTCTGTGATACAGACCAGGGCCGGTATACCTATTGGGTGGTCACCTTCAGCTGAAAGAATATCGAGAAGAAAAGCACCTGCCTTGTGCCGCATTTCAGCGACATTCAGCAGGTGCTTTCTCATTCTGATCGGCTTTTTATCGGTTCGCTTTACCGAAAAAGCTCAGGGTAATTGCTGGACGCCCAGACAATACGCTCGATGACAACCTGGGATTGGTCAATCCGGTAAATCACAATGTGGTTGTCATGAACCAACTTTCGGAATCCCAGGGCATTCAAGTAGGTGTCGGGGTGTTCCTCTCCCATGCGCGGAAACAGGGATAGCTTTTCGATGTGGTCCTGTAATTCAGCGACGGCACGGAGCGCAGAATCCTCACCCACTTTCTCAAAGTGGTAATCGGATATGTTCAACATATCCTGTAAGGCTTCTTCAGTATAAATAACGGAAAACTCAGCCATTTTTCTGCCTCTGCCTCTCGCCTAAATGCTGCTGGATTTTGGCTCGTACTTGATCGGGTGTATAGGTCGGCTTACCGGCCAAACGGTCCATCTCCGCCTCCAGTACCATTGCGCGATGTTCCAAAACGGCCTCCCGTCGGTCCAGTTCTTCTTCCCGCCGAGTAAAGGCGTTCAAATCCATCAGGACGGTATCGCCTTCGCCGTTGCGGGTGATATAGATGGGTTGGCCAGTGGAACGGGATCGCGCAGCCAATTCGTTGTATTCCGTGCGAAGCGCAGAAGCAGGTCGAATATCAATAGCCATACGCAAGGCCCCCTTTCTTTTTATAGTATAACTCAACCGATAGCAAATTACAATCATATATTGATCTTATTTGCTTGAAGTAAAACCCATAATCCCCATACTTTCTATAGCGTCTTTTTTATTGAAAAAGGCCATCCAGGACTTGAACAGCCCGGCGACGCGGTGGCGGCGTGGTGTCTTGTTCTTTTCTTGCAAGAAAAGAACCAAAAGAACTCTAACTAAAAATGCCTGGGAGGGTAAAACCCTCCCAGGCATTTTTGATTGGAATTTCTTCGGTTCCTTCTTTGCAAAGAAGGAACAAGATCACTCGTCGTCAGGGACATCGGCGGCTTCGTCGGCGCGCTCGGCAGCCTCGATGGCCGCCAGTTCCTCGGCGGTAGGTTCGCTGTCGTCGCCGGCATCGGCCTCCACCTTGGCGGTCTCGGCGTCGTTGTCGCGGTCGACGCGTGCCACCATGGCCACCTTGTCGCCCTCGGCCAGCCGCATCACACGGACACCGCTGCCGTAGCGGCTCTGCACATTGATGTCCGAAGCATGAATGCGGATCAGGATGCCGTTGGCGCTGATGAGGATCAGGTCGTCGGTCTCGTCCACGATCTTGATGCCCGCCACATCGCCCTTGGCGTAGTTGCGGATTCCCAGACCGCCGCGCTTGGTAATGCGGTAATCGTCCACACGGCTGCGGCGTCCCTTGCCTTCCTCGGTGATGGTCAGCACGGTGGCGCCCGGACGGCAGACGCCCGCGCCGATCACATAGTCGCCCTCACGCAGCCGGATCACCCGCACACCGTGTCCGGTACGGCCCATGGACCGGGCGTCCGACTCGGTGAAATGGATGGCCGCACCGTCGTGGGTGGCCACGATGATCTCGTCGCTGCCCCCCGTGAGATGGCTCCACACCAGACTGTCGCCCTCGTTGAGGCCGATGGCGATGAGGCCCGCCTTGCGGATGTTGCGGAACTGGGACAGCGGCGTGCGCTTGATGAGGCCCTGCCGGGTCACCATGGTCAGGTAGGTGTTCTCCTCGTCGGCCTTGGCGCTCTGCTGGAGCATCAGGGTGACCTTCTCGCCCTCCTGCAGCTGCAGAAGGTTCACGATATGGCTGCCCTTGGCCGTGCGGCTGCCCTCCGGCACCTGGTATCCCTTCAGGCGGTAGACCCGGCCCTGGTCGGTCATGAAGAGCATGTAATCGTGGGTGGACCCGACGAAGAGCTCCTCGGTGAAGTCGTCGTCCTTCTGGGTCATGCCCTGGACGCCCCGGCCGCCGCGGTTCTGGGCCTGGTAGGTATCCAGCGCCGTGCGCTTGATGTAACCCTCGTGGGTCAGCGTGAAGACGCAGGTCTCCTCGGGGATCAGGTCCTCGATATCCACCTCGCCGGACACCGCTTCAATGGAAGTGCGGCGCTCGTCGCCGTACTTGTCGGCCAGCGTCTGCAGGTCGGTCTTGACGATCCGCTTGACGTGCTCGTCGTTGGCCAGAATATCCTTGTAATCGGCGATGGCGGCACGCAGTTCGCCCAACTCCTGCTCGATTTTCAGGATTTCCAGACCGGCCAGACGGCCCAACTGCAGCTTGACGATGGCGTCGGCCTGGGGTTCGTCGAAGTCGAACCGGTCCATGACGGCCTGGCGGGCTTCGGCGAAGCCGCCCTTGCAGGCGCGGATGGTGGCGATGATCTCGTCCACGATGTCCACGGCCTTGTGCAGGCCTTCCAGGATGTGTTCCCGCTCCTGGGCCTTTTTCAGGTCAAAAGCGGTGCGCCGGCGGATGACTTCCATCTGGAAGTCGATGTACCGCTCCATGACGGTCTTGAGGCTCATGATCTTGGGCACGCCGTCGTCCAGGGCCAGCATGATGACGCCCACGGTGTCCTGGAGCTGGGTGTAGCGGTAGAGCTGGTTGAGCACCACCTGGGGGTTGGCGTCCTTCTTGATCTCGATGACGATCTTCATGCCGGTGCGGCTGGAGGATTCGTCGTTCAGATCGGAGATGCCGTCGATGCGCTTGTCCTTGACAAGGTCGGCGATGGATTCGATGAGACGGGTCTTGTTGACCATGTAGGGGATCTCGGTGACGAGGATCTCATACCGGCCGTTTTTCTTCTCCACGATCTCGGCGCGGCCCCGCAGGGTGATCTTGCCGCGGCCGGTGGCGTAGGCCGCCCGGATGCCCGACCGGCCCATGATGATGCCGCCGGTGGGGAAGTCGGGGCCCTTGACGTACTCCATCAGCCCGGCCAGGTCGATGTCGGGGTTGTCCATGAGGGCGCACATACCGGCCACCACTTCCCGCAGATTGTGGGGCGGGATGTTGGTGGCCATGCCCACGGCGATGCCCTGGCTGCCGTTCACCAGCAGGTTGGGGAACCGGCTGGGCAGCACGTGGGGTTCCTTCTTGGTCTCATCGAAGTTGGGGTCCCAGTCGATGGTATCCTTCTCGATGTCGGTGAGCATCTCGCAGGCGATCTTGGACATGCGGGCCTCGGTGTAACGGTAGGCAGCCGGAGGGTCGCCGTCCACCGAACCGAAGTTGCCCTGGCCGTCCACCAGGGGATAGCGCAGGCTGAAATCCTGGGCCAGACGGACCATGGCGTCGTAGACCGAGGCGTCGCCGTGGGGATGGTAGGAGCCCAGCACGGCACCGACGGTATCGGCGGATTTGCGGTAGGGATGCTGGGGATCGTTGCCGCGCTCGTGCATGGTGTAGAGGATGCGGCGGTGGACGGGTTTCAGGCCGTCCCGCACATCGGGCAGCGCGCGGGAGACGATGACCGACATGGAGTAATCCAGGAAGGCCGTTTCGATCTCCTGTTTGACATCGCGCTCAATGACCTTGGTGCCGGACCCCGGCACCATAATGATATTTTCTTCCATTCAGTGTACCACCTTGGAATCAGAGTATAGAAAGGCGCCTTCTTTCTTTGCAAAGGCGAAGCAAAGAAACACAAGCCAATGAATTTCAAATCCGTCACCGTCGGCGGACATGCGCCGACGACGGTGACACATCCAGGGAAATTGCCCCCAAAATTGTGTGCGAGGAGCCCGCGACGAGTGCGCGGTTTTGGGGGCAATTTTGTCGAAGGGGGATCCAAATGGGGGAAACAGGCGTGACAGGCACCGCCGTGCACGACTGTTGCCCCCGTTGACCGTCAAACGTCCAGATTCGCGAACTTTGCGTTTTTGACGATGAACTGGCGGCGGGGTTCCACCTGCTCGCCCATGAGGATGCTGAACGCCTCGTCGGCGCGCTCGGCGTCCTCGATCTTGATCTGGACAATGACCCGGTTGTCGGGGTTCATGGTGGTTTCCCACAGCTGGTCGGGGTTCATTTCGCCCAGACCTTTGTAGCGGTTGACCTTGGCGCCGGGCATCTCGGCGGAGAGCACCTTCATTTCGTCGTCGTTGTAGGCGTACTTGACGGTCTGGCCCTTCTGCAGCTTGAAGAGGGGCGGCTGGGCCACATAGACGTAGCCGTGCTCAATGAGGGGCCGCATATACCGGAAGAAGAAGGTGAGCATCAGGGTGCAGATGTGGGAGCCGTCCACATCTGCATCGGCCATGATGAAGATTTTATGATACCGCACCTTGGAGATATCGAACTCGTCGCCGATGCCGGTGCCCAGGGCGGTGACCACGGGCATGAGCTTGTCGTTGCCGTAGATGCGGTCGGCGCGGGCCTTCTCCACGTTGAGCATCTTGCCCCACAGGGGCAGGATGGCCTGGATGTTGGAATCCCGGCCCATCTTGGCGGAACCGCCTGCAGAATCGCCCTCCACGATGAAGAGTTCGGTCTTGCTGGGGTCTTTTTCGTGGCAGTCGACCAGCTTGCCGGGCATGCGGTTGGATTCCAGGGCACTCTTGCGGCGCACCAGTTCCCGGGCCTTCTTGGCGGCGGCGCGGGCGCGGGCCGCCTGGGTGGCCTTCTCCAGGATGGCCTTGGCCACGGCGGGGTTCTCCTCAAAGTACTCGGTCAGCGCCTTGTACACCACGTTGCTGACCAGGCCCTTGATGAAGGTATTGCCCAGCTTGGCCTTGGTCTGGCCCTCGAACTGGGCCTCCTGCAGCTTCACGCTGACCACCGCGATGATGCCTTCGCGGGCGTCGGAACCGGAGAGGTTCTCGTCCTTGTCCTTGAGAATCCCCTTGGCCCGGGCGTACTCGTTGAGCACGCGGGTCAGCGCCAGCTTGAAGCCCTCCTCGTGGGTGCCGCCCTCGGGGGTGTGGACGTTGTTGGCGAAGCTCAAAAGCAGCTCGTTGTAGCTGTTGTCGTAGTATTGCAGGGCCACTTCCGCCACGGCGCCCTGGCCCTCCCCCTTCATATACATGACCTGGGGGGTCAGCGGCGTCAGGTCGCGGCGCTCGCAGAGGTAGCTCACGAAGGAGCGGATGCCGCCCTCGTAGCACATCGTCTCGCTGCGGCCGTCGTTTTCGGGGCCCTGTTCTTCGGCGGGACGGTCGGAGGCGGGGCGCTCATCGGTGAGGGTGATGCGCACGCCGGCGTTGAGGAAGGCTTCCTCCCGCAGACGCTTGAGCAGCGTTTCGTAGCGGTAGAGGGTGGTTTCCTGGAACATCTCGGGGTCCGGCTTGAAGATGACCATGGTACCGGTGGAGGCCGCCGTGCCGATCTTTTTCAGGTCGCCGTCCGGCTTGCCGCGCTTGAAGCTCTGTTCGTACTCGGCGCCGTCGCGGCGGACCCGCACGGTCAACCATTCCGACAGGGCGTTGACCACCGAAGCACCCACGCCGTGCAGACCGCCGGCCACCTTGTAGCCGGAATCCTCGCCGCCGAACTTGCCGCCGGCGTGCAGCACGGTGTAGACGACGGTGACGGCGGGAATGCCCAGCTTGGGCTGGATGTCCACGGGGATGCCGCGGCCGTTGTCCGACACCTGGATGATGTTGCCGGGCTTGATGGTGACTTCGATGTGGGTGCAGTAGCCGGCCAGGGCCTCGTCGATGGAGTTGTCCACGATCTCGTAGACCAAGTGGTGCAGGCCGGAAGGACCGGTGGAGCCGATGTACATGCCGGGACGCTTGCGCACCGCTTCCAGGCCTTCCAGGACCTGGATCTGGGCGCCGCCGTAGGCGTGATCGGTGGCCGTCTCGCGGTTGGTTTCGGTGATGATTTCTTCTGCCATGAAGTGATTGCCTCCTGTTTGGGTGAGGGTTCGGAATCTATTGTATACAACGTGGTTGTGTCGTTGGGGTGGCCGCTACCATTCGGCCTTTTCGGCGCGCTTTTTCAGCGCCGCGGGGGACAGCTGACTCAAGTACAGCGTTTCGTCGGGGAAGTCGGTGAGGATGAAGCTGCGGGGCAGCGTGCCGGGGGCGCACAGGTCCACCACGGCACCCTCCGACTCGGCCGTCTGAAAGAAGGCCTGGGTGCGGCGGGATGCCCCCGCCGTCTCCAGGTCGAACACACCCAGCACGTCCCGGGTGTTCAGCACAAAATCCTGTCCGGCATGAAAATACATGATGCCCCCTTTTGTTCCTTCTTTGCAAAGAAGGAACCGAAGAAACTCCAACATGTTAGTCCGTGAAGTATGCGTTCCCGTAAGGCTGACGATTTTCCGGGCCTTGGGTATCCGCCGTTTTTTGTCCGGCTGTAGGGCGGGGTCCTGACCCCGCCGGAAAATCTGGCGGTCACAACAACACCCTGCGGCGGGGAAGAATCCCCGCCCTACAGCGGCTTCTCCGACGCCTGGCCGCCCTTCACATAGACGATCTTGCCGTTTGTCCTGGCAAAAGCCGCCGTGTCGCAGGTGGTGACGATGGTCTGGTGCTCCCCCATCCGGGTGAGCAGATAGGTCTGCCGGTCGTCGTCCAGCTCGCTGAGCACATCGTCCAAAAGCAGCACCGGGTGTTCCCCGAAAAAGTCTCCCACCACGGTGGCTTCCGCCAGTTTCATGGCCAGCACACAGCTGCGCTGCTGGCCCTGGCTGCCAAAGACCCGGGCGGGCTGGCCGTCCAGCTGCAGGTCCAGGTCCTCCCGGTGGGGTCCCGTCAGACAGAACCCCGCCCGCAATTCGGCGCTGCGCACCGCCGCCAGCTTTTCGGCCAGGGCGTCGGCGGTGGGGGCTTCGGCACAGCACTGGTACCGCAGGGCGAACACCTCCGCCCCGTGGGAGATCTCGGCGTAATTCTGCGCCGCCGCAGGGGCCAGCGCCTCCACGAATTTCTGCCGGTGGGCCATGATCTGCCCGCCGTACTGGGCCAGCTGCTCGTTGTAGGCGTCCAGCAGCAGCGCGCCGTTGGGGGTGATCTCGTAGCTCTTTAAAAGGGCGTTTTTCTGGGCCACCAGCCGCATGTACCGCCGCAAAGCCACCAGATAGGGCCGGAACACCTGGCAGAGCGCCGAATCCAGAAACCGGCGCCGCCCCTCGGGCCCGCCCTTGACCAGCGCCAAAAGGTCCGGCTCGAACACCACGGCCTGGAAATTGCCCGCCAATGCGGCGGCCCGGCCCTGGTCCACGCCGTTGAGCTTGCCGGTGCGGCCGGGGCGCTGACTGCCCCTGGCACCCACCGTCAGGCGGATGGTCTTCTCGCTGCCCTGTGTCTCAAAGGAACCTTCCAGCACGGAAAATTCGCAGCCGCGGCGGATGAGCTCGGCGTCCTTGGCGCCCCGGAAACTCTTGCCGCCGGTGAGCAGCCAGATCGCTTCCAAAAGATTGGTCTTGCCCTGGCCGTTGGGCCCGCACAGGACCGTCAGATTGGGGTCGGGGTCCAGCACGGCGTGGGCGATGTTGCGGTGGTCGGTGAGTTCCAGATGCTCAAGGCGCATCAGCCGCCCTCCGCGACCTGCACGGTCTGGCCGTCCAGCTCCACCGTGTCACCGGCGCGGCATTTCTTGCCCCGCATGGTGCACACTTCGCCATTGACCTTTACCTGGCCGCCCTGGATCAGTTCCTTGGCTTCGCCGCCCGTCTCACACAGGCCGGCGAATTTCAGCAGCGCGTCCAGCTTGATATACTCGGTATGGATCCGCAGTTTTTCCATAGGATCAGCCCTCGTTCTTGAACCGGACCGGCAGCACCAGATAGATGAAGTCCTTGCCGTCCTCGGGCAGGATCTTCACGGGGCTCAACGGTCCGTTGATTTCCAGCACCATCCGCTCGCATTTGGAGTACCGCATGGCGTCCAGCAGATAGCGGTTGTTGAAGCCGATCTCCACAGGGTCGCCGGTCATGGCCACGGGCGGGAACTCGTCCACCACTTTGCCCAGCGGCGTCTGGCACCGCACGGTGATCTTGTCCTCAGCAAAGGTGATGCGCAGCGGGTTTTTCAGCCGCTCGGTGATGATCAGCGACGCACGCTCGATGGTGCTGATGAAGGTCTTGCAGTCCACCGTCACACGGGTCTTCTTGTCTTTCGGGATGACGCTCTCGTAGTTGAGGAAGTCGCCCTCGATCAGGCGGCTCATGATCGTGTAGCCGTTGGTGGTGAACACCACATACCGGCGGTTGGCGTCGATCTTGACGGGGTCGTCCGGTCCGCCCATGATCTTCAGCAGTTCCTGCAGGGTTTTGGCGGGAATGATGATGCGGATATCCCGGGTGCATTCCACGTCCCGCTGGATGATGGCCAGACGATAGCCGTCCAGCGCCACAATGGTGAGGCTGCCCGGCTCAATGACGAACAGTTCGCCGGTGTGGGCAGGTTTCTTGTCGTCCTGGCTGACGGCGTAGATGGTCTTCTCGATGAGGTCCCGCATCATGCTGGTGGGGATGGTCATGGTGTTGTCGGCGCCGGTGACGGGCAGGCTGGGGTAGTCCGAAGCGTTCATGGCGGGGATCTCGAATTCCGCCACACCGCCGCTGATGATGGCCTGGCCTTCGTCGGTGAGTTCGATGCGCACATCGCCGGCGGGCATCCGGCTGACCATCGAGAGCAGGAGTTTCGCCTCCAGTACCGTTTCACCGGGTACAAGGACGTTGCATTCGATGGTGGTGGTGATGCCCATTTCCATGTCGTAGCCGGTGAGGGTCAGGTTGAAGCCCTCGGCTTTCAGGTAGATGCCTTCCAGCACGGGGATCGCCGAACGGTTGGTAATGGCGCGGGAAACGCCTTCGATCGCCGAAGCCAGAAGGGATTTTTCGCATTCAAATTTCATGGCAGGTCCTTTCTCGGTCTTTGTTCAGCTGAAAGACCCGACTGTATTGAAAAGGATTAGTTTGTCTCTGTTTTTGTTTTCCACAGATCCGGCATCTTTTTGCGAAGAAAACCGCGAACTGAATCTGGTTTTGGAAGCAGAAACTATTAACTATTCTCGTAGTAGTAGTAGGGGGTGTGAAAACGGTGGAAAAGTCCGCGCGCTTCGGTAACGGCGCGGAAAATGGCGGTTGAGTTTTTCTCCACCGTCTGTGCAGAAAGTGGTGGAAAACCTTGAAAACCCGAGTTTTTCACCGCGGTTCTTGAAAACCGCCTGTTGAAAAGGGAAAACTCTGTGGATAAGTTACGTGTACTTTCTTTGCAAAGAAAGTACCAAAGAAACTCCAACCAAAATCGAACGATGTTCGATTTTTATAGAATATAAGGGTCCACCCATCCACGGGTTGAAATATTGAAAGTTCTTTGCCTACTTTCTTTCAAGAAAGTAGGTAGGTTAAGTTCTAACGTTCTTCATGATATCGCTGCACATCTCTTTGAGGTGCTGGTCCCTGGTGATGTTTTCCGCCATCGTCTTGATGGAATACACCACGGTGGAATGATCCCGCTGGAACTCCTGACCGATGGCCTCCATGCTCATGCCGGTCACTTCCCGGATAATATACATGGTCATCTGCCGGGCCGCGCTCACATTGGCGTTGCGCTTCTTGCCCCGGATATCCGCCGGCATCACATTGTAGGTCCGCGCCACCTCGTTGAGGATCTTCTCAATGGTCACCGGGATGGGCTGGCTGTCGTTCAGCGTATCCTTGATGGCGGTCGTCGTCACGCCGATGCAGGGGGCAATGCCCTCCAGCATGTAATAGGCGTTCAGCTTCTTCACCGCGCCTTCCAGCTGCCGGATGTTCTGCTTCAGATGATTGGCAATATACTCCGCCACGTCGTCGGGCAGGTCCAGGTTGAGAAGCTCCGCCTTCCGCTTCACGATGGCCACGCGGGTCTCGAAATCCGGCGGCTGAATGTCGGCGGTCAGGCCCCACTCAAACCGGGTGCGCAGCCGCTCTTCCAGGCTCTTGATCTCCTTGGCCGGACGATCCGACGCAATGACGATCTGCCGCCCGTCGTTGTGCAGCGTGTTGAAGGTGTGGAAAAATTCCTCCTGGGTGCTCTCCTTGCCCGCCAGGAACTGGATATCGTCAATGAGCAATACGTCCGCCTGACGGTACTTCTGCCGGAACTGCTCGGTGGTGGCCGTTTTCACCGCCGTGATGATCTCGTTGGTGAACATTTCACAGTCCACATAGACGATGTTGAAATCCGGGTGGTTCTTTTTAATTTCGATCTGGATGGCGTTGAGCAGATGGGTCTTGCCCAGGCCCGACGGTCCGTAGATGAACAGCGGATTGTACGCCCCCGACGGATTCGCCGCGACAGCCTGGGCCGCCGCATAGGCAAACTGGTTGGAGGGACCCTTGATGAAGTTCTCGAAGGTGAAATCGTACCGGCCGCTGGGCAGATTCTTCTCTTCCAGCTTGGGCTTTTCCGGCTCTTCCTCTTTTTTCGGGGTGACGAACACAAGATCGACATCAAATCCCAGTACAGACTTGAAGGCATCCTTCAGCATCGCAGTGTACCGGTCCGACACAATGCCCAGAATGAAGGCGTTGCGGATCTCCAGCGTGATGGTGTTGGAATTCTCAAAGCTGACGGCTTTGATGTCGCTGATGTAGTATTGATAGGTTGCCTCGGCAGTATGTTCACGGCAATAGGCCTTGGCCGCGTCCAATACGTCGTTGATGGAATCCATGACTTACGATACTCCCCACTTCCTGTTAAAAATCGCGCCCTGAGCGCAGCACGGTGCAAACAAAAATTTGCAGGGCATCCTGGCTTCATGAAGGGCGCAAAAACACTACATACAGTATACCACAAAAGGGGGTTCAAAACAACACCCTATTATAATAAAGTAGGAACTTTTTTGGGGTGGCTTGTGGAAAAAGATGCCACTAAATATGGGGGTATGGATTTCGGGAGCCACAACTGTACGGCGGAACGAAAAATTTATCCCCAAAACTATTGACAAATGCTGCCGTTATCGCGTATAATCTAAGACTGCAAGGCTGCCCCTGTATGGGCAAAGCCCTGAACCAACCGCCCATACCGGGAATTCAACAGGAGGAATGAAAAATGAAGCGTACTTTCCAGCCCAAGAAGCGTCAGCGCAGCCGCGTGCATGGTTTCCTGCAGCGCATGAGCACCAAGAACGGCCGCAAGGTCCTGGCCCGTCGTCGTGCCAAGGGCCGCAAGAGCCTGACGGTCTGATCTTTGGAAATGAAGGAAGTAAAGGGTTGCTGACAACTGGGTCAGCAGCCCTTTTTTCGAAACTGTCGTTCAAAGGAGGCAACAGCCGCGCACGGCAATTGCCTACCGCGGCTATTTCCTCCTTTGGATTCTCTTTCGACAAAATTTACCCCAAAACCGCGCACTCGTCGCGGGCTCCTCGCACACAATTTTGGGGTAAATTTCCCTGGATGTGTCAACGTCGTCGGCGCATGTCCGCCGACGTTGACGGATTTTAAAAATTGCGTTTTGTGGAGTTTTGCCCATGCGTTACCGCACCTTGAACAAAAACTGGCAATATAACCGCGTGTACGGCCGCGGCAAGAGCTACGTGCACCCCCATGTGGTGCTCTACGTGGCGAAAAACCGGCTGGGGTATACCCGCATCGGGCTGACCGCCACCAAGAAGGTGGGCCATGCCGTACAGCGCAACCGCTGCCGCCGCGTGATGCGGGCCGCACTGAGCGAACATCTCTCGCAAAATATCGGCGGATATGATATAATACTGGTAGCGCGCGGTCAGACACCCCACCTGAAGAGCACCCAGCTGAGCAAGACGCTGGGCAAACTCTTTGCCAAGGCGGGTCTGCCCGACCTGGCCAAGCCCGCCCGGCCGGTGGAAAATCCCCAATGACCCGGCTGCTCATCGCGCTGCTGCGCGGCTACAAAAAATATATCAGCCCGCATCTGGGGCATCACTGCCGGTTCATACCCACCTGCAGCGAATACGCCATGCAGGCGCTGGCCGTCCACGGACTTGTGAAGGGCCTGCTCCTGACGGTCTGGCGGCTGCTGCGCTGTAATCCCCTGTGCAAGTTCGGCTTCGACCCAGTACCCGAAAAGGGACGCTGGGTCAATGAAAAACGGAAACTCACCCGGGGGTGAGGCGGACCTTTTGCGGGTATCTTGTAGGGTGGGGATTCTTCCCCGCCGCGGGGGTTTGCGGTGGCCGCCCAATGTTCCGGCGGGGTCAAGACCCCGCCCTACAGCCATCGAAAAAACAGATACCCAAGGCCCGGGATGCCGTCCGCCTTACGGGAACGTATACTTCCCGGACTATTATGTCAGAGTTTCTTTGCCTGATTTCTTTGCAAATTTCCCCGTGCCGCCCTGCAGCGGGCGGAACCCTTTCCCAAGCGGCAGAACACACCGGGGTGAAAGGTTAGAGTTTCTTTGCCTACTTTCTTTGCAAAGAAAGTAGGGGCAAAGAAGGAACAAAAAAGCTTCTCATGTCTTTGCGCTGCGCGGCAAAGACCTACTTTAAAATACACGCTTCCGGGCGCAGCCGGGGCAGAATGGACAAGCTATGCAAATTCTCTACTTCCTGGCCATCCTGATTGGCCCGCTGGTGAAGGTTCTGTACAACCTCATCGGCAACTACGCGGCGACGATGGTAGTCGCCACCATCATTCTGAAGCTGCTGCTCTTTCCGCTGGCGATTCACCAGCAGAAATCCATGGCCAAGATGTCGGTGTTCCAGCCGCTGATGAATGAAATCCAGCAGAAATACAAAAACAACCCCCAGAAGCAGCAGGAAGAGCTGATGAAGCTGCAGCAGGAACACGGGTTCAATCCCATGGCCGGCTGTCTGCCCATGCTGCTGACCATGCTGGTGCTGTTCGGTTTCCTGGGCGTCGTGTACTATCCCGTGCACTACATCTTCGGTGTGTCCGACGCCGCCGTGCGCCAGGCCTGTGAAGCCCTGGGTCTGGCCACCGCCAACACCGCCACCATGCAGACCGCGCTGATCCAGGCCATCCATCAGGGTGCCCCCATCAGCCCCGACATCATCCCGGCCAGCGTGGTCACCGAGATCCAGAACTTCAACACCTCCTTCTTCGGCATGGATATGTGCGATATCCCCGGCTTCCATGTGACGCCCATCGCCATCTTCCCCATCATTGCCGCCGTGACCATGCTGCTGAGCTATTTCTTCACCCAGAAACTGTCCGGCATGGGCAACCAGATGCAGACCAGCATGAAGGTCATGATGTGGGTGATGAACCTGATGTTCGTTTCCTTCTGCTTCAATGCGCCGGTCGGTTTCTCGCTGTACTACGGTGTGTCCAACCTGTTCCAGATCCTGCAGAGCTTTGTAACCTACAAGATCTACAGCCCCGAGAAGTTCAAGGCCCAGTATGAGGCGGAACTGGCGGCCAAGCGTGCCGAGAAGAAGAAGAAAAAGACGATGACCATCGAGGAGAACGGCCAGACCGTGACCAAGGAAGTGACCGGCAGCGAGGCGAACAAGCTGCGTCTGGAGCTGGCGCGCAAGCGGGAAGCCGAGCTGTACAAGGATGAACGGACCACACCGTTGCAGAAATAACAAGGAGGGAGAATCATGCGCACCATTGAGATGAGTGCCCGCACCGTAGAGGACGCCGTAGCGGCGGCCTGCGAAGCGCTGGGCGTGGATCGTGACGATCTGAACGTGAGCTATGAAGTCCTGGAATTCCCTGCCCGCAAACTGTTCAAGGTGATCCCTGCGAAGGTGCGGGTGAAGGTGGAGGAGCCGGAGGACACGGCGCCCGAGACCGCCGCACCGGCCCCTGTGGAGGCCGTGGAGGCCCCGGTGGAAGAGACCCCGGCCCCGGCCGAAGAAGCCGCCCAGGAGGCCGCTGAGCCCGTCCAGGAGGCGGACACGGCGGCGGAAGAGGCGCTGGACATCGGTGCCGACCCGCGGCTGCAGGCGGCGGTGGAGTACCTGACGCCGATTTTCAAGCTGATGGGGGTGGAGGATTTCACCTTCTCGGCGCTGAAGAAGGGCGAAGCCACCATTCTGCGGGTGAGCGGCAGCCACATGGGCGCGCTGATCGGGCGCCGGGGCGAGACGATGGAGAGCCTTTCCTACCTGGCGAGCCTGGTGGTGAACCGGATGGAGGGCCCCTACGTGAAGCTGGGCCTGGACGTGGGCGGTTACCGCGACAAGCGGGAGGACGACCTGACGGCGCTGGCCAAGCGGATCGCCGACCGGGTCATCCGCACGGGCTGCTACTATGAGATGGAGCCCATGAACCCCTATGAGCGGCATATCATTCACACGGCGGTGGCGGACATCGAGGGTGTGCGCAGCGAGAGCAAGGGCGAAGGCCCCAACCGCCGCGTGGTGATTTATTCCACCGATCCCAACGCCAGCAACCTGCCGGACCGGGACAACGCCCGGAATGCCCGTGGCGGCCGCGGTGGACGTGGACGCCGGGATGGTGGCCGTGGACCCCGTCGGGACGGCGGACGCAGTGGTCGCGGCGGACGCGGACCGCGCCGGGAGGGCGGAAGCCGGTACGGCGGGCCCCGGTCCAGTGTGCCGGGCCGCGAGTTTGCCGATGCGCCCCGGGATCCCAACGCCCAGCCCATGGCACCCAAGCCGGCTGAACATATCCATGACGGCGACGACTTCGCCTTCGGCAAGATCGAGCTGTGATGGTTGCGCTGGTCTTGTTCTTTTCTTGAAAGAAAAGAACCAAAAGAACTTTCAACCAAAACTACCCCGCAGGGTTTTCACCCTGCGGGGTAGTTTTATTGGAGGTACTTTGGCTCCCTCTCCCAGGAAAGAACAAACCGGGAACATCACAGTCATGGGGGGTTATTGTTTAGAGTTTCTTCGGTTCCTGTTTGCAAAGAAGAATCTTGCCCGTACTGCCCTGTATCGGTAATACGTTCGTCTCCCGGTCACGCGGTATCCCCGGAAGATTGTTTAGAGTTTCTTCGGTTCCTTCTTTGCAAAGAAGGAACAAATAAGAACACAGAGAAGCGGTACACCCACCAAAGCCAGCGCAGCAAAGAGCAGCCGGGCGGCGGGGGCATCGGCGGGGAAGGCGTCGGGCAGGCGCATCCATACCGAATCCAGCACCCACAGCCCGAAGATATGCCAGCAGAAGATCTCCATGCTGTGGCGTCCCGCGGCCTGTAAGACAGTGCTCACCAGCGGCACCCTGGCCAGCAGCGCGCAGACCGCAATGCACAGCACGGTGCCGGCGGTCCCGGCCAGGAAAAAGGATACCGTCCCCCGCCAGTCCGCGTACTGGCCGTAGACCCGCAGATTCAGGTCGTAGGTATCGTGGCGCTGAATGTACGCCACCGCACAGACGATCAGCAGCGGCAGCTGCCGTGGCTGGAACGGCTGCCGGGCAAAATCCAGCCCTGCCAGGGCATGGCCCATCAGCATATAGGCGGCGCCCATGGGTGCGGTGTCCAGACACCAGGGCAGCAGCACGGGGGTGGCGCGCAGCAGCTGGGCGGCCGCCAGCAGCACGACCAGCGCCACCGCCAGCCGCCAGGGCGGGCCCAGCAGCCGCCGGACCAGGTAGAACAGCGCCGTGGCCGTCACCAACAGGGTGAGGAACCACAGCTGCCCGGCCCACAGACAGTTCACCAGCACCGGGTTGGCGGGGTCGTAGAACCGGCCGTACACCACGCTGAACACCGCCCGGCCGATCAGGTCGGTGTCCTCGCCCCGCAGGGGATAGAGCACGAACCAGATCACGAACAGCACGGCGCAGACGGTAAAATACTGCCGCACCATCCGTCCCAGCCGCTGGAGCGGCCGGCTGGCCGAGGCCAGATACCCCGCCAGCACAAAGAAGAGGGGCACATAGAATTCATAGATCCAGGGCGCCGCGGGAGCCCACAGCAGCTGGGCATGGGAGGCCACCACCGCCAGAATGGCAAAGCCCCGGGCAATGTCCAGGGCGGCGATGCGCCCCGGACCCGAAACAGTCAGATTCATGGAAAAAATGTCCTTTGCGGGATTTTTCTCTATTATATACCGTGGCGCGGTGCGGAATCAACCGGCAGGGGGATGGAAGCCGCCGCCCGGCCGTGCTATAATGGAAAAAAGCGCAAAGGAAAGAGGAGAAAATCAAGATGAAAAGCATTCGCAGCATAGCGGCGCGGCGTTCGTGTCGTTGAGAAGGACGAGGATACACTGGCGGAGTTGTCGTCTGTTGTTGAAGAACTGGAACGTCGCAAAAAGGACTATCTGGCTCACGATGTGCGCAGCCTTCCGGAGTACAGGGAAAAGGTGAACCGGGAGTTTCCAAGAATCGTTGTAGCGTGCGACGAGGTTGCGGAAATGCTGGACAAGTCCGGAAAGACCAAAGAACGCAAAGAAAATATCGAAAAAATCGAAAGCTATCTTTCGACGATTGCTCGGCAGGGACGTGCCTTTGGCATCCATTTGTTTTTGGCAACCCAGCGCCCGGACGCCAATATTCTGAATGGGCAGATTAAAAACAATATGGATATTCGTATTTGTGGAAAAGCAGATGCTACCTTGTCCACCATCATTTTGGGGGATGGTAAAGCGGATACCGAAATTTCAAAGGATGCACAGGGGCGCTTCATCATGCCGGACGGAACGCTTTTTCAAGGGTTTAATTTCAAGGACCCGTTTGAGCCGGATGATAAAGAAAAATAATTGATATGTATACATCAAAGGGCAGGTGCAGTGGGAACCTGCTCTTTTTTCATCATAATGTGGATTCGTTTCTATTTGCTGTGCGGTACGGTTTATGCTATCATGATACGTAAGAACTGTGCTACGAGGTGAAAAGGATGACGGATGCACAACAGAAGAAAGCAGCAAAAGAGTTTGCCGAATACTGGAAGGGAAAAGGCTACGAAAAAGGCGAAAGTCAACCTTTCTGGCTTTCTTTGCTCCGGGATGTTTACGGCGTGGAGCATCCGGAACAGTTTATTGAATTTGAGGACCAGGTCCATCTGGACCACACCAGTTTTATTGATGGTTATATTCCATCCACTCGCGTACTGATTGAGCAAAAAGCACTGGACAAGGATATGAAGAAAGGAATCCGTCAGTCGGACGGTTCCTATCTGTCGCCGTTCCAACAGGCCAAGCGGTATATTACCGAATTGCCGTTGTCCAAACATCCGCGCTGGGTCATCACCTGCAATTTCAGCACCTTTTATGTGTATGATATGGAACGCCCCCAGGGGGAGCCGGAGGTTATCAAGCTGGAAAACCTGGAAAGCGAAGCCTATCGGCTGCAATTTCTGGTAGATTCCGGCAATGAGCATCTGAAACGGGAGATGGAAGTTTCCATTGCCGCCGGTGAGATTGTCGGACTGTTGTACGATGCTTTCTTGAAACAGTATGCAGATCCGGAAAGCGAACGAGCCTTGAAAAGTCTGAACAAACTGTGCGTGCGCCTGGTCTTTTGCCTGTATGCCGAGGATGCCGGTATTTTCGGCCGCCATGGGATGTTCCATGATTATCTGTCTGCTTTTGATACACGCAGTATGCGCAAAGCAGTGTTGGAGCTGTTCCGGGTGCTGGACACCAAGCCGGAAGACCGGGACCCCTATCTCAAGGACGATAACCCGGAACTGGCTGCTTTCCCCTATGTGAACGGTGGACTTTTCTCGGATGAAGATATCGAGATTCCCCCCTTTACCGATGAGATTCGAAATCTGCTTCTGGTAAAGGCCAGTGAAGATTTCAACTGGTCGGAAATCAGTCCCACCATTTTTGGGGCTGTCTTTGAAAGCACCTTGAACCCTGAAACACGCCGCAGCGGGGGTATGCACTATACCAGCATCGAGAATATTCACAAGGTAATAGACCCTCTGTTTCTGGATGATTTGAAAGGGGAACTGGACGAAATCTGTGCCATTGCGGTGGACCGCACCAAGACGGCAAAGCTGAAAGCCTACCAGCGCAAGCTGGCATCCCTGACTTTTCTGGACCCAGCGTGTGGTTCCGGTAACTTTCTGACGGAAACTTATCTGAGTTTGCGTCGGTTGGAAAACCGGGTTCTGTTGGAACTGCTGCACGGGCAGATGGCGATGTATACGGCCAGCGAAAGCCCGATACAGGTTTCCATTTCCCAATTTTACGGCATCGAAATCAATGACTTTGCGGTGACGGTTGCCAAGACAGCGCTCTGGATTGCCGAAAGCCAGATGATGAAGGAAACCGAGAAAATCCTGCTTGTGCCGCTGGAGTTTTTGCCCCTGAAAACCAATGCCTATATTGTGGAGGGAAACGCCCTGCGGATGGATTGGGAAGAAGTTGTGCCCAAGACTCGGCTGAACTATATCATGGGAAATCCGCCGTTTGTGGGCTACACTTACCAAACAGAAAAGCAAAAGCAAGATTTACAATTAGTTATAGATGGAATTGGCAAAAATATAGATTATGTTGCGGGATGGTATTTTAAAGCAGTAAAATATATTCAGAAAACAGAAATTAGAGTAGCGTTTGTTTCGACAAACTCGATTACACAAGGAGAACAAGTTGCAATTATATGGAAACCTATGTGCGAACAAATGGGTGCTCATATTGATTTTGCGTATAACACCTTTCGGTGGGATAGTGAAGCCAGTATAAAAGCGCATGTTCATTGTGTTATTGTTGGATTTAGTGTATCCAATATAAAAAAAACAAAAAAACTTTTTGTTTCCGAAAAAGTGCAAGTTGTTGACAATATCAATGCTTATTTACTGCCAGCACCAAATGTGTTTATTACAAAACGAAGCAAACCAATTTCAAATGTTCCTGAAATGTGCAAGGGAAGCCAACCAACAGATGGCGGAAACTTAATTCTGACTATAGAAGAAAAAGACGAACTTGTTAGGAAGGAGCCAAAAGCAAAGCAATACCTTAGGGAATTTATTGGAGCCGAAGAATTCATCAATAAAACGCCGCGGTATTGTTTATGGTTAGAAGATGCACCTCCAGAATTTATAAAGTCATGTAAACCAATTAGGGAAAGAATAGAAAAAGTTCGACTGATGAGGGAAAGCAGTAAAAAGCTGGCAACGCGAAAATGGGCCGACTATCCCACGAGATTTACAGAAAATCGACAGCCAAACACGACATATGTTCTTGTTCCCAGTGTATCTTCTGAACAGCGCAAGTATGTTCCAATGGGTTTTGTAAAACCGGAGATTATTGCAAGTAATCTGGTTTTGATTGTACCACAAGCAACAATTTATATTTTTGGAATATTAACTTCCAATGTTCATATGGCATGGATGCGTGCCGTTTGCGGTCGATTAGAAATGCGTTACCGTTATTCCAATACTCTTGTTTATAACAACTTCCCCTGGCCCACCCCCACAGACGCACAGAAGGCCAAAATCGAGCAAACCGCCCAGGCAATTCTTGACGCCCGCGCCCTCTATCCGGACAGCAGCTTGGCCGACCTGTACGACGAACTGACGATGCCGCCAGAGTTGCGCAAGGCCCACCAGAACAATGACCGTGCCGTGATGCAGGCATACGGATTCGATGTAAAAACTATGACCGAGAGTTCCTGCGTGGCTGAACTGATGAAGCTATATAAGCAAAAGGTTGCCGAACTGGAAACCAGCAAAAAGAAAAATTGAAAAGTTCACATCAAAAAATGCCGGGGGCTTGCGCTCCCGGCTTTCTTTATTGCTGGACCATCTGCCGACCACAATCTATGCACATAATATTTACCGCTTTGGTGGCCCGGACGCTGTTGCCGCAGCAGGGGCAGACATATTTGCGGTGGTGGCCGTTTCCGCTGGTGGGCGTTGTGCTTGTTTCACCGCCTGCTGCGTTCCCGCTGCCAGCACCCCGCGGGGCGAAGCTCCATTCGATGCGGTTCATCTGGATATCGGTCCAGCCCTGGTCCAGAATGAACTCGCAAAGAACATCGGTCGGTTGGGTGATGCTCCACCCGATTCGTTTATCGTAGCTGATTTGTAGGTCACGGGCGGTAGCAGCATCACGGAATCGTTTATTGTGGTAAGCGCCCCCTCGGCTGGTGTCCTGGATTCCCTGCTGCATATTCCACAGATGTTTTCGTTTGCCATTTTTTATAAACGTGGTATGATTGTGGTATGCAGTGCTATGGATAAAAAAATACTCCCTGTTTCTGACGTAACAACGTCAAAAACAAGGAGTAAGTCTTGGTGACCCGTACGGGAATCTCCCGCGGGCTAACCAACAGTCCACTGGACTGTTGGTTCCGGCGCTGCGGCGCCGTCGCCCTGTACCGGGCGCGGGCGCCCCGCATCGGCCGGGGTCCCTTGGTGCGGGCCCCCGCCTCTGCGGCCCGCGGCCCTGCTCCGGCTCCCTGCATCCGCCGCAGGCGGCGGTCGCCTGCGCAGCAATTCCTCGTACGGAAGCACCAAAATAACCCCCCAGCCTAAGCTGGGGGGCTTATTTTGGTGACCCGTACGGGAATCTCCCGGGGGTTTTATTTTTTGCGCACCACTCGTTAAATATCTTTAAGCAATGGAATCTGCCGGAGCGGCGGGTTCCGTTTTGTTTTTGGCCGTCTTTCCCGCACTGAGCTGATCCTGGACCTTCCCGATAAAGCGATAATAAATTTCGATCCGCATGACTGGCTGGCCATCCAGAATTTCTTTTTCATGGATGACAATTTTCTCAATCAACGTATGGACCAGCTCTTCATCCAGTTCTGTGATATCGGCATAAGGGGCGACCAACGCAGCAAAATCCCTGCTGTTTTGTGTTTTGCTTGCGGACTCCGCCAGCTGCGTTTGGATTTCTGCGGTGCGTGCTTTCAAGTTCTTGGTTTCCGCTTCATATTTGGCAGAAAGCGTCTGATACAATTCTTCTGGCAAGCGGTCGAAAACATGGTCTTCATAGATGCGCTGTACCAGCGTAGCCAGTTCGGCCAGCCGGTGTCTGGAAGTTTCCAACTCCTTTTTCAAGGCGTTTATTTCGTCTGCCTGTCCGGCTTTGGAAAGCTGCATCAGATAGTCAATATATCTGCCAGTGTCTTCCGATGCCAGCATGGCATTCCGACGAATATCTTCCAGAACGATGCTTTTGACCTGTTCCAGCGTGATGTAATGCGTGGTGCAAAACTTGCCTCCGTACCGGCGGTTGGTGTTGCAGCTGAAACTTCCCAGCGATTTTCGCCGTTTTTCATTTTTGCGGTTGCAGAACGCCATCCGTTTACCGCATTCGCCGCAAAACAGCAAGCCACGGAAAATGTTGGCGTTGCAGCACCGCTTGCGCGGCTGCTTTACCTTCACCCGTTCCTGCACAGTCCAGAATGTTTCGGCATCCACCAGCGGCTCATGTGTACCTTCCACCACGATCCAATCCGTCTCCGGTTTCCAGATGAGTTTTTTCTCCTTGAAGTTCTTGCTGCCGGTACGGAAGTGTACCATGTTTCCGATATACACCTGGTTCATCAGGATGGCTCGGACGGAGCTGTGGTCCCAAGCAAAGGGGTACTGCAAAATCCGATCCGAAACAAACTTACCAAACTTCTCATGAAGGTAAGCCTGCGGACGAAGGATTTGCTGTCTTTCCAGTTCGCGGGCAATCTGGCCGCAGGTTTTTCCCTCCAACGCCATCCGAAAGATTTCCCCAATGACCGAACTGTACTGGTTCGGCACCAGTTTATGCCGGTCTGCGGGATCGCGGTCATATCCATAGGGAGGATACGCACCGGTATACTCCCCTCGAAGCGCCTTGGCTTTAAAGGCTGATTTCACTTTTCGGCTGATATCCTTGGCATACCATTCATTGATAATGTTTTTGAACGGTGCAAATTCGTTTTCCCCGACTGCAGAATCCACCCCGTCTGTGATGGCGATAAATCGCACCTTGTATTCGGGGAAGATCACCTCGGTATAGCGCCCCACCTCCAGATAGTTGCGCCCCAGACGGGACAGGTCTTTGACCAGAATCGTTTTGACCCGTCCCTGTTGCACCAGTTCCATCATCTCGATGAATGCCGGTCGGTCGAAATTGGTGCCGGAATAGCCGTCATCCATAAAGAATCGGCAGTTGGTAAAACCGTGTTCCTTGGCATACTGCCCCAAAATTGCACGCTGGGACTGGATGCTCATGCTTTCGCCGCTCATTTCATCGTCGCGGCTCAGTCTGCCATATAAAGCGGTGATATCCTGTAGCTGTTTCTGATTCATATACCGTCCTTTCCGAACAGCGATTCAGGATGTTTGCCTGTTCACAGTATACCTCTTTTCAGCGGTATTGTGTAGTTCTTTTTTGCAGTTCCTTCCGTGAAGCTGTCCTGTTTATGGTATTTCTTTTTGCTTGTTTCCGGTGTATAATGAAAAATCATCCATACCGAAACGGTATAATGTCAGTATACGGAAGGACTGCGCAAAACACATTGCGCGTAAATTGCAGAAATTTTGAGCACCGGAGGTGAGAGTATGGAACGCGTGGACTTTTGCTCCTGTATGACGGTCCTGCGCAGATATCTGCAGGAAGATCAGATGGGGAATCAGCTGGATCTGATGTATGCCCTGTTCCGCAGCTTTTTGCAGAGTGAGGAGGCTGCCAGTTTCGATCTGGATAATGGACAGGTCTGCCGGTGGCTCAATGGCATGGCAAAAGTCAGCCCCAAAATTACAGGGTTTTACCTGACAGGTAAAGAAGATCTGCTTGCTGCGGACATTCGGGAAGAGATCTTCCCGTATCTTTCCGACCCGGATATGACGATACAGGAATTTTGTCACTTGATTCTTCAGGACCCTTCTGTGTCGGAAAGAAAAAAGCGGACCCTGCTCGAAGAAAACGGCACCGATCCGGCGCAGCAGGCAAACTTTCTGGCAGATGTTCTCTGCTTTGCCCTAGGGCGAGAGTTTCTCAAACGCGATGCGCGCACCAAGACCTTGCGGGCAGCAGGAAATCTCTCCCCCAGTATTCTGGACTTTATTTTCAGCGCAGACCCGCCACGCCCCTGCAGCTATTTTTGTGGGCGAGATGCAGAGATGGAACAGCTCCATGATCTGCTCTCAGAAAACGGAAAGGTGTTTGTGCATGGGATTCCCGGCATCGGAAAGAGCGAACTTGCCAAGGCCTACGCCAGCAGGTATCAAAAGGAATACACCAATCTTTTATATATAGCGTACTCGGGAAACCTGGTGCGAGATATTTCCGAGATGGATTTTGCCGAGGACCAGCCGGAAGAAAGCGAACAGGATCGCTTTCGGCGGCACAACCGCTTCCTGCGAAGCCTGCAAACCGATACGCTGCTGATCGTGGACAACTTTGATACAGCGCCCGAGGAGGAAGCCTTTTTACCGGTCTTGCTGAAATACCGTTGCCAGATCCTCTTCACAACCCGCTATCGTCCACGACATTACACGGCATTGGAGATTACGGAAATTCAGGATGCTGCCATGCTGTTTCAGCTGGCAGAACGTTTCTATCCGGAAGCGGCAGATCATACGGAAGTCCTGGAACAGGTCTTCCGTACGGTGCACGCCCATACTTTGGCCGTGGAACTGGCGGCACGTCTGCTGGGCAAGGGTGTTCTGACGCCGGAAGAGTTGCTGGAAAAACTGAAAGCCGAAAATGTGGCACTGCAATCTGAGGAAACCATTCACACGAACAAAGACAACCGCCCGCAAAAGGCCACCTATTACCAGCACATTCATCTGCTTTTTTCGCTGTACAAATTGAGCGCCCCACAGCAAGCTGTACTGCGCTGCATGGCGCTGGTTCCGCCTCAGGGAATCTCCGTCCGCCGTCTGGTACAGTGGATGCAGCTTTCCAGCAGCAACACCCCGGAAGAACTGGTGGACGCTGGATTTTTGCATCCCCAGCCAGGGTATTGTCTTGTCATGCATCCTCTGATCCGGGAAATCACTCTGGCCGACGAAAAGCCTTCCGTTACCAACTGCCGTTGCCTTTTGCAGGAAATCCAGAAGCAATGTCTGCTGTTGGGTGTTTCCATTGACTTCGCGCCGCTTCTGTTCCAGACGGTAGACGGTATCCTGGACCATTGCATCCAGGATGATCCCGAATATTTCCTGCTATGGCTGGAAGATGTCTTCGGTTATGCGGACAACTACTCCGATGAACCCCGACTTCGCAGAATACTGGAGGAAATCCGAGACCTTCTGGAGCGAGGCAAAGTCGGAAAAGCCAGGGACCATGCCATCCTGTTGGATTATACGGCGGCATTGACCGGCAATTACGACCACCGCTATAGAGAAGCCGCCGAGTTGGATCGGAAAGCGCTGGATATTCTCAACCAGCAGGATTCGCTGAACTCTACAGAACGGCAGCTTTTCTGCAATATTTCCTCCAATCTTTCCCTTTGGTACACCCGCTTGCAGCAGCCACAACGAGCCTATGAGCAGATGAAGTTGGGTCTGCAGCTTCTTTCCGAGGGGCAGGTAGAGGTGAGCCGAAACACCATCCCGCAGATCCTGAACTTTTCCATCATTGCCGCAAATCTGGGACGACCCGAAGAAGGCATTCCGTATTTGCAGATGCTGCGGAAGTTGTATCAGCAACAACAGATGACCGAAGGAAGCGACTATGCGGAAGTGACCTATCGGCTGGGAACGCTGTATCTGGCCGCTGGTCAGCCGAAGGCAGCCAAAGATTTTTTGGAAGAAGCCTGGCAGATTTTCAAGACCGTATATGCCGACCAACCCAAACTTCTGGAAGAAAAGAAAGCCTTCTACCGCACCTTGCTGCAGATGCTCGGTGCGCAGTTTCTTCCCGATCCACAATCACTCACCTGAAAATTCCAACCGGCCCCTGCGCAGATGCGCGGGGGCCGGTTTTGTTGTATCCTCAATTTGCGCTCAAATTCCGCACAATGAGAAAACACCCCCTCTTTCGTTAGAATGAACCTGTAAACAAAACAGCACCAACGAGTTCGAAATTGGTGCCTGGTTCCAGGGAAAACGAAAGGGGGCTTTTTCTATGGATATCGAAGCACAGAATCCGGTTCTGAGAAAACCGTACCGCCATACCGTGGGCCGCGCTGTTTTTGAGGTTACGGCCTACGGAAACCCGGCAGGTACGCGAACCGCCCACCAGCTGCTGCTTCAAAGGATGGAGCGGCAGTTGGCGAAAAAAGAAAAGGAGGAACAAGCAGATGAAGCAACTGAATCAACTGACTATTGTGGGGATTGACCAGGGATACGGCAACATGAAAACAGCAAACACCCTTTTTCCCACCGCCATCACTGCCTTTGATACTGCTCCGGTGTTTCAAGGAGATGTACTGGAATATGACGGACGTTTTTACCGCGTGGGCGAAGGACATAAGGGATTTGTGGCAGATAAGTCTTCCGATGAAGATTTTTATCTCCTGACGCTGGCCGCTGTGGCCAAAGAGTTGGAACTGTATCGGCTTTTCACTGCCAACCTTTGTCTGGCCGTGGGATTGCCGCTCAGCTGGGTGGGCAGTCAGCGGGAGAGTTTCCGCCAATATCTGTTGCAAAAGCAAGCGGTCACTTTCCGATTGAACGGGCATTTGTTTCAGTTGCGGATCACAGGATGTAAGGTTTATCCCCAAGGGTATGCCGCCGTAGTTCAGCAGTTGGGTACCTTTGAGGGAGAACACTTGCTTGCGGACATTGGCAATGGAACCATGAATCTTCTGTATTTGCAGGATTCCCAGCCGCAGGAAAGCCGTTGCTGGACTGAAAAAATCGGCGTCAATCAGTGTATGATTCGCGCCAAGGAAACCGTCCTGCGTAAGTTCGGCACCAAAATCAGTGACCATACCGTGGAACAGATTTTGCGTACCGGCACCGCCAAGATCGACGCAGCTTACCTTGCCTGTATTCGTGATGTTGCTTCTGCCTATGTGGAGGAACTCTTTGCCGTACTGCGCAGCTATGAATATGATCCGGCAACCGTACAGTTGATCGTTGCCGGTGGCGGCGGACAGCTCATCAAGCATTTTTACTCCTATGACCCGGCGCAGATTACTATTTTGGATGACCTTTGCGCCGCCGCCAAGGGCTACGAATATCTGGCATACCGACAGCTTATGCGGGAGGCCTGAGATGGGAGAAATTCGCACGACCAATCTCCGGCTCAATCTTGAAAAGCCGATACAGCGGCAGGCATGGGAATATCTGCAAACTATGGATAAAGCGGTATTCAAGTCCTATAGTCAGGCAATAGCCACTGCACTGGTGGATTATTTCGACCGGTATTACAAAAAGCAGGAGGACCCCTATCTGGAAACCCGTGCCCGGGAAGAACGGTTTGTCCAGCAGATCGTAACCGCTGTGGAGCAAGCCATGCGGGACGTACTGCCGCTTTTTCTGGCAGGTTGTCTGGCAGGTATGGGGCAAAGCGCGGGGTCGATTCAGCCGGAAGCCCCAGATTCAAAAGAGTCGGATTGCGTAAACTGGGATTTTGCGGGAGGTTGATGGGAATATGAAAACCTTACAGCAATGCCTGGAGGAGTTGGCAACCGAACGGCCGTTGCAGCCGGATGAATATCTGGACCCCAAAAGTGGGCTGCCCTGCTGCAAACGCTGTCACAGCCCCCGCCGCATCCGGAAATCGCTTTTCGGCAGGGAACGGCTGCTTCCCATAGCTTGCAAATGTCAGCAAAATGGTGACATTTCCGGAAAGAAAAACACCAAAAAGCAGGAAAAATGATGCTGCATTTTGCCCTCAAAAAGTCCGTCGACCAATGTGATCGATCTTTGATACCGGAAAGGAGTTTCTATGACTGAAAATGAGAAAAAACTGGTACAGGCCAGGCATCGTTTGGAGGCTGCGCAAGCCAGGAACCGCCAGAGGGAACGAAAGGAGCGAACACGACGATTGATCCAGGAAGGAGCCATTCTGGAAAGTCTACTGCCGGAAATCCGCGACGTGCCTCTGTGTGATCTGCCCGCAAGATTGCAGGTTGGATTGCGCAACGATCCGTAAGGGGGAATCTGTCCCGTAAGGGCGCACTTACTCACCACCGGCAAAGCCGGCGGTGGTAAGCGCGCCCGCTGCGGCGGGAGGGAAAACGAAGGAGGTGACACGCCGTGGCAATTTACCACCTGGAAGCAAAAATCATCAGCCGCGGAGCAGGACGTTCGGCCATTGCCGCTGCGGCTTATCAGAGCGGCGAAAAACTGTACAATGCATACGACGGCCTGACTCATGACTACCGGAAAAAAGGAGGTATCCTGCACACCGAGATTTTACTTCCGCCCCAGGCGCCCGCTGCCTGGAAGGAACGTCAAATCTTATGGGAAGCAGTAGAGACCGCCGAGAAAACCCGGGACAGCCGTCTGGCGCGTCAGCTCATCGTTGCCCTGCCGGTGGAACTTGCCCAGGAGGATTGGCTGCGGCTTCTGCGATCCTTTTTGCAAAAGGAATGTGTCGACCAGGGGATGTGCGCCGATCTGGCGATCCATGATCCGGATGGCCACAACCCTCATGCGCACATCCTGCTCACCATGCGTCCCCTGAATACACAAGGGCAATGGCAGGCAAAAACACAAAAAGAATACCTGTGCAGCAAAGCGGGACAGGAACAAGGCTTTACCGCACAGGAATTTCTGCAAGCCAAAACGGAAGGCTGGGAAAAACAGTATAAATACAAGAACCCGCAGGGCCGGACAGCGTGGCTGACGCCCTCACAGGCCGTCCAAAACCCCGAGTGGGTACGCTGCTCGAAGCAGCCGAAAGCGGCAAAATTTGGGCGACAAAATCCGCTGTGTGCCCGGTGGAACAGCCAGGAGCAGCTGCTCCAATGGCGATGCGCCTGGGCAGAGGCCGTCAATCACGCGTTGGAAGAAAAGCAGCAGACAGCCCGTGTCACCCATCTGAGCCATGCGGCACAAGGCATGGCGGAACAGCCAACCGTTCATGAAGGATACCACGCCCGCAAGTTGGAAAAGCAGGGAATCTCTGCGGACCGCTGTGAACTCAATCGGCAGATTCGGGCCGACAATGCGTTGCTGCACACGCTGAAGGAGCAGTTGGAAAAATGGACGGAATGGGTCGGCCAAGGGGTGGAGAAGATGGCTGCTCTGCTGGAACAGCTGCGCAGCAATCTGATCCTGCTACAATACCGGGTCCTTTCCAATGAAGCGCGGGCAGATACTTACAAACGGGAGGCGGCCTATATGCGCCCACTCTTGAAAGATGTGGACGATACAAACCGACAGTTGACGGAGATCCAATTGCAGCGCCAAAAGGCACAGGCGGACAAAAAGAAACTTTCCCCGCTGCAGCTCCGAAAGCACCGCCATTTGTCTGAGCAAATCGCCGCCCTGACCGAAGAACTGGAAGAACTGCAAAGCCGCCGCCATATGTTGATGGAAAAGCTCTATTGCAAAAAGGATAGCGATGTTACTCAAAGGGAAAAAGAGCTGGCGCAGCTTACCCTGATGATTGAGCAGTTGGATACGCAACGGAACAGTCTTCAGGAGCAGCTAAAAAAAGATCTGCATCATTTTACAGGTCTTATAAATTCCATTCCCGAACCGGACCGGGAAGCCGTTATGGATGAGCGGGTAAGACTTCGCAAACAGATTACGCGGGAACTCTATCATTCTTTGCAAGCAAAGGAGCCGGAATTCAATTTTGCCCGGGCAGCCAATGCCGAAAGAAAAATCGATAATTCCACGGGAGAAACCGGACAGATACAAAAGCTATTGATTCGGAAGCGCAAAAAGCAAACTTCAAGGCAAAGCAGAAATTCGGAAGAGCGAGCCCTTTGAACAGAGTTTGCTTTATCTGAAGCAATTCTCGATTGCACACCAAAGCTGGCAAGACCATGTATTGTTCCCATGGACACGCGCGTTTTCGGTATAAAACCAAGGTTACTTATTCAACGTGCCATTTGAACAGTCCTCATAATGACCTGCGATATGAGGATACCCTGTTGGAGCTGGAAGAGGCCTCCCAGAAAGCCGGGTTCCGGGTCATTGCGGCGGTGGATGCGGTGGCCGAGCACACCATCGTCCGGCAGTTTGCCGCCTTTGGCGAAAAGATTTAGGCAAAAATGTCCGCGGGCGATCTGTCCGAGCCGGAGATTCCCGGCAACCGCCCCTAAAAAAGGCCGGCGGCGCCGTCATGGTGCCCAAGGCCACCAAAGCGTGCAACCGCTGCGATGTCTGCGCCACAAAATGCCCGGGACAGGCCATCCCGAAGGACGACCCCACGAAGGTGGACGAAAAGGCGTGCATCTTCTGCATGCTCTGCGTTGCGGTATGCCCGCAGGGCGCCCGCAAGGTCAATCCGCTGCTGCTCTCTGCGGCCGGGCTGATGCTGAAAAAGTTTGCTCCGAGAGGAAGGAATGCGAACTGTTGATTTTTGGGAAAATGATTGCCGGAGAAAGCAAGACGAAAAATCCCTGCCCGGGGCGCGACGGGGATAGCTGTATCGCCCAGGGGCACAGGGCTGACCCGGCGGCCGGAAACAGTCAGGCGGCGGCCAGCGGCTCAGCCTGCGGGCGCGGTTGCTGTTCCCGCTTGGCCGGAAAGATAATCACCACTTTTTCCGGGCGGAACGCTTTTCGGCCCGCCGGCGCAGCCGCGTCACGGCGGCTGCCAGCAGCGCCAGGGCCAGCGCAGCCAGAGCGAGGCGGTTGATCCATTTTTCCCGGTCGATGGTCTGCTGGGAGGCATCCCGGGACGGTTCCCGGTCAGAAGGCGCGTTTTCCCGGTCAACCGGTGTCTCGGTTCCGGGCGTCACCCGGCGGCAGTAAACCAGGTACCGCTGGTAGTTGTGGGGATAGGGATGGCAGGTCACGAGGGTCAGCAGGTCCTCCCCTGCCTGAATCTTGACGGCGTCGATCTCATCGGGGGAGATGATCCGGGTTTCCGATACCTCATACCAGAGGGTTTCCCAGAGGGTGTCCAGCCGGACCAGATCGCCGGGCTGCAGATTTTCGATCTCGAGAAACATCGGGATGCCCTGCCAGCCCCGGTGCCCGGCAATGACGCAGTTGGTGTCTGCGCCGCCGATGGGCATGCTGGTGTTGCCCAGCACGGCCGCCCCGCGGGCGAGATGGTCCCGGCTGGCCCCCAGATAGAGGGGCAGTTCCAGGTCCATGGCGTCGATGGTCAGGTAGCCCACCGCGTCGTCTGTCAGGCCGTATTCCGACAGGTCGAAGGGCGGCTCCTCATAGCTCCAGGCGTCCCGCAGGCCGCTTTGCCGGTCGGCAAAGATCTGCCGGTTGTAGGCCTGCATCTCCCGGTAGAGGGGGTCCTCTTCCTCCTGCTGCGCCGCAGAGGCCGCCCCGGCGGGCCGCGTTTCTTCCCGGCGGCTCTGGACCTCACCGATGCGGGCAGCGCTCTGCCAGCTGGCCGCCAGACGCCGGACGTTCGGGTAGAGCACCAGCCCGATGCCTGCCAGCGCCAGCAGGCCGGTCAGCAGCCGCCGAATCGTTCGTTTCATTGCGGTCTCCTTGGACGTGCAGAGGGCTTGCTGCGCCGTTTTTTGCGCAGTTTGTGCCAGCTCCAGAGATACAGCGCCACCAGCAGGGCCAGCAGCAGCCAGAGCCCCACCAGCGCGGCCTGCAGATACTGTTTGAGCCAGTTGCTGGGCCGGACTTCCTGGGTCTGCTGGATGGTTTCCGCCTCCTCGTAGGGAATGCGGGTGCCCCGGACCAGCAGCCGGTGGGTGTTGACGCCGTAGGGCGTGCAGGTGATCAGCGTGACATAGTCGTGGTTGGCATCAATGCGCAGCGAGTCGGTCTCGCTGGGCAGGACCACCTGGATCTGGTCCACCTGATAGGCCAGCGTCTGCCCCAGCACGTGGAGGTAAAAGACGTCCCCCTCCACCACCTGTTCCAGGTCGGTGAAGAGCTTTTTGCTGCTCAGCCCGCTGTGGGCGGAAAGCACACAGTGGGTCCCGGTGCCGCCCACCGGCAGCGACGTACCCTGCAGGTGGCCGACGCCTTTCTGCAGCACCTCTTCGGTGGTGCCGTGGTAGATGACCAGGTTGACCTGGATGGAGGGAATCGTGATGTACCCCATGGCGCCGTCGCCGGCCACGTTGAGCAGGCCTGCATAGGGCATGGCGGTCGGGTCCAGCTGGCTTTCGTCGAAGGGATCGGTCAGCAGGACGCCCCCCTTGAGAAGCCCCTCGTTGTAGTCCCGGCATTCCTCCAGCTCGGCGGGGACTTCCTCCTCGGGAAGGGTGTCCTGCACCAGGCTGTCGTAGTAGGCCGTCAGCTCCTTCTGCTGGCTTTCATAATACAGATTGCTGACCACCGGATAGGCCAGAACCCCGATGCCAACGAGAAAAACCACCACAGAGGCCAGGGTCAAACATTTTCGCCACACGGGAAAACCTCTCTTTTACAGAAAAGATTGGACAGAAGTTTGCCTTCTGCCCAATCTTTTGTGATAGCGGGTCAGGACAGCCCGCGGGCTGCCTTACTTGGAGCTGTTCTTCTTGCGGGAAGAGAGAAAGAGCGCGCCCGCCGCGGCGATCAGCAGGATGCCGCCCACGGTGAACATCCAGGTGCCGGCGCTGCCGGTCTGGGGCAGGTCAAAGCCCTTCTGGTTGAGAACGGTAAGCTGGCCCAGCGAAATGCTGGTGCTGCTACCCGCAGTTGCCGTTTCCAGCAGATCCTTGGTGTCGCCCTCATACATCGCGGTGGATTTCGAGGCGTCCAGATTGGCCTTGTTGGAGGTACTCGCCTTCAGCACGATCTGGATGGGTTTGGCCTGGGTAAAGCCCTGCGGCACCCCGGCTTCCACCAGCCAGTAGGTGGCGGCGTCCAGGCCGGTGATGGTCAGCTTGCCGTTGGCGTCGAGCTTCAGGTCGGTGATGCTGGCCGTGGCGGCTTCGCTTGCGTCGGGAAGACGGTAGACGCCCTTGCCGGTGGTGGGGTCGGGGTTGACCTGGACCAGCTTCAGGGGATCGCCGGTATTATCGGCCCGGTAGAGGTTGAAGATGACGTCAGAAGCGTGGTCGCCGCCATCGCTGAAGGTCTTCTGGACCTCGATGCCGTAGGTGTGGACCACCGCCTGGTCGGTCAGGGTGTGCACATCGTTGTTGTTGGTGAAGGTCAGCGTCACGTCATTGGGGTTGGTGGCGACGGCAGAGGAGGTCAGGGTGGCGTTGTAGGTCAGGGTGATTGTCTGGCCCTGGTAGTTCTGCCAGACACTGTCGGCCGGAGCGAGAAAGTCAACCTTGAAGGACTGGCTGCCAGCGCTGTAGGCGTTCACGGTCAGGGTGGCGAGGGTCTCCGTTGTTTGGCCTGTTGGGCCCGACACAGTCCGGGTAAAGGAGGCAGTCCACGCCTGGCCCACCTGGTCGTTGGGAATCGCGGCGGTAAAGGTATCGCCGTTTTCCGCCTTCAGGGTCAGGGTACCGGTCAGCTTCTGGTTTGTCAGGGTATCTTCCAGGATATACTTGGTCAGGTTGCCCGGGTCGGCCAGATCGGGCACCTGGGTCGTGATCCGGTACTCGAGGGTGTCGCCCACTTCGGCGGTGGTGTCCTGCTGGGGATTGTTGTCGGCGTTAAAGTTCTCGCCTGTGTGGCCGGGGTTCCGGACCTGCTTGGTCAGCGGAATCTCCTCGGCCTTCATGGTGATGTCGGTGCCGTTTTCCACAAGGATGCCCTGGATCACCGAGAGACCGGTGGGAACATTCGAGAAGAGCAGGGCGTAGTAGCCGTCTGCCGGGACGTTGATCGCAACGTTGGCCGGGTTGTTGGGCGGGACGGTCACCGGCGGCTGAGGGGAAGCCGGTGTGGTCGTCTCGATGTACTTTTCCAGCCAGGTGTAGAAGGTGGCGATGTCGCCGTTTTTCGCCGTGAGCTGGCCCGGCTTATCGTCGCTCGTGATCCGGCTCAGCAGGTCGGCCTCGCCGTAGGCCAGGTCGAGGGCGCCGGTGGAGGTGGAGGGGAGCGTGATGGAGGTGGCGCCCTTCGGTACACCATCAGATGTGGTGGCCACCTTCAGGTTGTTGCCGGTGCTGTCATAATACAGGTACAGCGTCTTGGTCGCTGTGCCAAACGAATCCTCGATCCCCTCAATGTTGAAGAAATCCTTGAACCGGGGCTCCACCGTATACAGGGTGGCATCCCCGGAGGTGGTGGTGACCTTCGAGAACACCTTGTAGGCGGTGACCGTCATGCCGGACCAGGAGACGTTCGTCGTGGACGGCTTGTTCAGGGTGATGGGATCGGGACCCGCGGCAAAGGCGCTGGGGGCCAGCAGAACCAGCATCATCAGCAGGCTTGTCAGCACCGCCAGCAGGCGGCGCCAGGGAACATTTCGTTTTTTCATGGATAAAACTCCTTCAAAAAATACATTCTATTTACAACAGGAAAACCATGCAAAAGGAAAACAGAATCCTTACCGGGGAAAATGCGGCCCGGTTTTGCGGCCCTTGACAAGGGCTTTGCGGTTGGCCGCCCAGAAGAGCGCCCCGGCCAGGGCCAGCAGCAGCAACCCGGCGGCCAGCGGGCCCCGCAGGCCGTCCAGCCCCGTGACGGGCAGGGACATCTTGCGGTAGTTGGTGACAGTGTACAGAATATCGCAGACCTTGTTGGTGCCGTCCTGGAAGGGCAGCGTGATGCTGCTCATCTCCTCCTCAAAATCGGCGGTCTGCAGATAGCCGTCCGGCACCGTTGTCTCCCGCAGGGCATAGACCTGATCGAGGGGAAGCTCGGTGAACTGGACGATCGCCTCCACATTCTGGGCGTCCGGCAATTTGTTTGCATAGTATTGCTGGCGTTCGCTTTCGGTCAGGAAGCGGTAGTAGAAATATTCTGTGCCGCCTTCCTCCCGGGCAGCGGTGTGCACCACATAGGAGAGGGTGCCGTCATTGTACCGCATGGTTTCCCGGTCAAAGAGGGGGTCGCTCTCGTCGAAGGGGCAGCGCATGGCCAGCGCGGTCATCTGCTCCGGACGGTACTCGGTCAGGGTGTTATCCTTCACCGTATAGAGGGTGAACCCGGCACCGCTGAGCAGCGTGCCCAGGCCGGAACGCTTGGTGATTGTGATCGAGCCGCTCCGCGTGTTGGTGTAGGTTACCGTGTTGCCGGCGAAGGAGCCACCGGGCAGGGGAAGCCCCGGGCCGGAATCGGGCGGTTTCACGACGGAACCGGTCACCGCACCATCGTTCACCTGCACGGTCTGGCCGTTGATGGTCACCGCAGGGGCATAGCCCTGGGTGGTCTCCCGGATGATGTACCGGGTGCCCACCGGCAGATCCCGGATCACCAGCGTGTCGCCGTGACCCAGGTAGACCGTCAGGCTGCCGTCCGTAAAGGTTTTGGTCTGGGGGCCCTCCTCATCGGTGACCGTATAGGTATAGGTCCCCGTCAGATGGGCGGCCCCCTCGCTGGACATCAGATCAATGGTAAAGGGGAACTTTACGGTGCTGTCCGACTCTTCGGGCAGGAATTTCTGCAGGGTCAGGTCGGCCGGCTTGTACTTGTAGTTGTAGAAGTGGAAGCTGGGGTCGCCCACCTGCTTCTCGACAATGCCGCTGGCCGTGATGGTCTGGGTGGGATTGACGCCGTTGATCGTCACCGTGGTGGTGTATCCTTCGGCGGATTTCGCCGTCTCGGTCACCGTCACATTCAGGCCGAAGGGAACCCCCTTCACTGAAATTTTCTGCCCGTCCTGCAGTTTCAGCAGCAGGGTGCGGTCGGTGTCCTCCTCAAAATAGCCTGTCCGGACGGCGGGAGCATTGGGCGTTGCTTTCTGGATCTTCCAGCTGCCCTCGGAATCCTTGGCAAAGGTCAGGGTGCCGGTCTCCAGCGTGTCGGACCCGTCGGTGACCTGGTAGGTCGCGGCGGCGTCCCAGGCCTGGCTGCCGGTGATTTTCACCGCAAAGCGGAAAGTCTCGTCCCCGGTGACGCCGTTGCCGCCCACCGTCTTGGCCACCGAAAAGCTGCCCGGGGTATCTTCGTGGCGGTTGCGCACCACCAGGGTGGTGGAACCGGTAAAGAGGTTGCGGATGTTGGTGTCCTGCAGATCAATCTTGTTTGCCACCGAGCTGTACAGGATGTCCCCGTCGTGGGCATCATAATTCTGCTGGACCAGCAAGGCGGCAATGTCCTCGTCCACCTCAAAGTAGGGCGGGGGCGCCACGCCGCCGTCCGCATGGGTGCCGTACTCCAGCAGGGCGTTGTCCAGCCCGTAATGCAGGTGCATGCTCGGCCCCGGTTCGGAAGGGTGAAAGACCGCATCGGTCATATCCGCCCATTCCTCGCCCGTCACCAGCGTGGCCGTGATGTCCCGCAGCGTGACGTTGACGCTGTCCTCGGCGGCATAGCGCACCATCGTTTCCAGCAGGCGGCCCAGCCCCTTGCGGACCGTGATGCCGTCGTTCGCTTCCAGGGCGTCGGCATAGACGCGGCCGTTTTTCGTCACATAGACCGGGATGAAGGTTTCGTTGCCGGTGTAGCCGTCGGGGGCTGCCATCTCCCGGACCCAGTAGTAGGTGTCACCCTTGAAGGTGACCCGGGCGCTGCCGGGCGTGCCCGTCCCGTCGTGGGAAAAGACCAGGATGCCGTCGTCGCCGGTGGTTCCGGTGACCAGCGGCTCTGCGTCCGCGTCGGGCTTGTCCTGCCCCTCATAGAGGCCGAAGGAAACGCCCGACAGGGGATTGCCATCCTCGTCCAGCTTGAGAACGCCCAGCTCAGGGGTGATGTTGGGCACATAGATCCGGCTGGAAAAGACGCGGTTGAAGTCCGAAACGTCCAGCAGGGCAAAGCCCTGGGGGCTGTTGCCGTCGATCCGTTCCACCAGGTCCCGGACAGCCTGCTGCACCGCATCCGAGGTGAGATCCGCCTGCAGGTTCGGGTCGATGGCTGCGGCAATGCCTGCCAGCTTGTCGCCGGTGGATTCCCCGGCAAGACCGGGGAAGACTGCGTCCAGGTCGTCCAGGTCGAGGAAATAGTAGGCCATCGTCAGGTCGGCGGTGGGGCTGTTGCTGGCCCAGTAATACCGCGAGGCTTCGCCGGGCAGGTCGAGCAGGTTGCCCTCATACCGGCCGTTCTGGCCGTCCCATTCCAGGTACCACACCGGGAACCGGGAGACGGAGGTGCTCTGGCGCTGGGCGCCGTAAATCTGGTACAAAGCCGCTTCCAGGGCGGAACGCCGGGCGTTCTGGTCCTCGTCGGTGCCGGTTGTGTTCGTCACATCGTGGAAGCCCGTCATGTTGGAACCGTAGAGGGGATGCCAGTCGCCGTCGCTGCCTTTCAGCAGCGGTACGGCCACAATCAGGCCCCGGGAACCGGTGCTCCGGTCGATCTCCTGGCCGGTATTGTACCGCAGCGTGCCCGCCTGGTACACCGCCGCCGAGAAGTTGCTCACGGCGCCGGTCTCCCAGCGGTTGTCCACCATCAGCAGGTTGGTGCCGGAGGTCGTGCCGTCCTCGTGCCGGGTAAACCGGTCATAGCGCAGAAGGACCCGGGCCGGACTGAAATAGCCATCGGGGGGCACTTCTTCCAGAATGTAGTAGTCGTGGAGGCTGAAATCATAGTCGGGCAGCACGGCCAGACCATCGACGTCGGTGGTTACCTGGGCAACCCGGTTGGCATAGTCGGGCTGGTAGGACTCGGTGTCCTCGTCCCATACGGCGGGATAGAGGGAAAACTGCACGTAGCTCATCGGCTGGCCGTCCTGGTCCAGCTTGACCAGGGTGTTCTCCGCCGGCTGCAGCAGGTTGAAGGAGAGGGTCAGGTTGGAGTCGGTGTTGCCCCGCTCCAGATAGAACATCTTCAGGGTGTGGGTGGTGTTGTTGCCCAGCGTGTCGCCGTTGAAGGCGTTCAGCTTCTCCTCCGACACGCCCGCTTGCCGGAACAGTTCTTTCAGGGTAGTTTCGGTGCGGTGTTTGGTGGGGTCGGAGGTCAGGTGGGTCACCACCTTGCCGGTGGAAAAGTCAATCTCCACCGAGGCTTCGTCGTGGATGCCGCCCAGGTCCGCCACCAGCACGCCGTCAATGAAGATCCAGACGTCGTCGTCGCCGGAAAACTCAAACACCATCGGCCGGGCGTTGGCGCCCACGCTGGTCATGCCGTTCATCGGCTGCTGGAAGTCCACCGTCATGCTCAGGCCCAGATAGTGGTTGATCAGCGCGTTCAGAGAGTTGAAATCCTTGTTCTGGGTCAGCTGGCCGTCCGCGTCCAGCTTGAAGACCTGGTTCGCCGTGTTGAAGGGGAAGAACTGCCCCTCGGGCGATGAACCGCCCGGCTTCACGCCCCAGGTGTTGTAGACATTGAATTTCTTGTCACCGGGGATAAACTCCGCAAAGTTCTCATGACTGGAATAGTAGTAGTTGCCCGCATCATCCACCTTGAACAGCCCCTGCACGCCGGAATACCCTACGCCGGCGCCGCTTTGCTCGAGCATCTCCGGGTCGAAGAGATACTGCAGGCTCTCCTCGGGGTCATAGGGGTATTTGCCGTTGAAGATGCCGCTGGCGCCAAAGGAATTTTTCAGGTCGAGGACCGGGTAGCCGTCCGTCCCCAGCTGGCGCTGCACAATGCCGGTGGTGGGACCACCGTTCTGCCCGGTCCATTTGTTCCATTTTTCAGGCGCATAGTCCTTGAAGAACACCAGGCCGTGGCCGTTGTTGAGGGCCGACGTATAAAGGGCGCTGGCCGTGTGGGTGTGCTGGTCGTAGTAGGCCTGCGACAGCAGCCAGTAATCAAAGACGTTGAGGGTCACGTTGCTGGGGCTGACCGTGTCGATCAGATACTGCTCATTGCCGGTGATCCCGGGGGTCGGTTTCTTGTCCGAGCCGATCTGGATGTTCAGCGCCAGCAGTTCGGCGTCGCCGCCCTTGTACTGGTCCGCCGCAGCGTCCAGGCTTCCCCAGTCCGGGAAGTCGAGGTCCGCTTCGGTCAGGTCCGCCCCGTCGGGCAGGGGATCCTGGGTGAGCGCCTGTTCATAGGCGGCGATCTGCTTTTTCAGATAGCTTTCGCTGAGCTGCACCGGGGTGAGCGTGCCGTCCATCGCGGACAGCGCCGTGCTTTCAATCACCCGGAAGTCGGCGGTGGACTGCATCTGTCCGCCGGCCTGCCAGTCATCCTTCCAGAGCCACTGGACGGGAATCTTCACGCTGTTGCGCTGGACCGTCTGCTGCGTCCCGGCGTCATCGGTCCAGGTCACGGTGTAGTCCACCGTGATGGCGGGCAGATTGGCGTTGAGGAAGTCCAGCACATCCTGCATCGTCATGGGATAGAGGGTGTTCGCGTGGGCAAAATTCACCGTGTTGACGGTGTTGGTCGCAAAGGGCAGCTCGTAGACCGCCTTGGTGAAATCCACCGCAAACCGGGGCTCGTCGCCGGCATCCAGCGCGGTGGGCTGGTCCCCGGTGTCCTCCGGCAGGCCGGCGGGGTCGGGAGTGGGCGTCCCGGTGGTGGGCTGATCCCCGGTGTTCTCCGGCAGGCCGGCGGGGTCGGGAGTGGGCGTCCCGGTGGTGGGGGTCGCATCAGGCGCCTCCCCCGAGGGACTGGGGGACGCGTCGGAACCGGCAGCGCCGGGGTCCTCCTCCCCGGTGGAGGGGCTGGGAACCGGCTGGGGCGTGGGACTCTCCTGCCAGAGGGCCGTGCAGTGCAGGTCCTGCGTCACCGGATACCCCGCCAGTTCGCGGAGGGTCTCCCCGGTTTCCGCCAGCTGCCAGCCCGTAAAGAGGAAGCCCTCCCGCTGGGGCGCGGCCACCGAGAGGGTGACGCCTGCCCCGGGCTGGGATTCGGTCAGGGTGGTGGTCCATCCTTCGCCGGACGCCGTCCAGCCCTGGGCCGCAAGATCCGGCAGGGTGCCGCCCGCCGGATCGAGAGATACCGTGTACGCGGCGGGGTCTGTCTCCGGGGCGGGCTCCACGGTGGCGTCCGCGCTGCCGGAGGCGTCCGGCCCCTGGGCCAGGACGCGCAGCCCCGAAACGGGCAGCAGCCCCAGCAGGAACACCGTGACAAAAAGCCATGCGATGGCCCGGTTGTGTTTCTTTCGCGTTTGCATGTTCCCTTTCTCCCTTGATGATGGCAGGGCCTGTCCCTGCGGTCTGGATCACCCCGCCGTCCGGGGGGTCCGGGCGGCGGAATGTGATTTGCTTCATATGAGGAATTCTGTTGTATTGCGGCCCACAGAAAAATCCGTGGGGAAGCCCCCCACGGCGGGGCAGCCGGAATCACCAGTCGATGCTGTCCTGCTCCATCTCGAGCAGGTGGTCGTACATCTGTTTTTTCAGCACCAGCAGATGGTCGTCGAGCTGGTGCTGGGTGGCTTTGTAGAGGTTGTGCATGCTGCGGGGATTGCCCTTTTCCTCCGGCACGCCGGCCTCCTGGCAGAGCTTCTGCAGCTTGCGGAAGATGTTGGCCCGGTTCAGCGGCTGCCCGCCCCGGGTCAGAAAGACCGGCCCGTGGCGGAGACTGCGGTCCGCAATGTAGGCCAGCAGCTCCTGCTGCAGCCCGGCGGGGCAGCAAAAGGCAATGGAACTGCCGCGGCACTGCAGCGTGCCGCTTCCCTGCCGGACAAGCTCCACCGTGATCTGGTCCAGGCATTGCAGCGGCAGGTCGACCGTCACAAACAGCTTGATCAGCAGATAGCTGCGGCGCTCCCCCAGGCGGCGGGCGGTGCGCAGCAGTTTCAGGTATTCCCCGCGGGTCAGCGCGGGGGACTCCCGCTCCTCATCGGAAGGGGATTTCAGATGGTTGCTCATCAGGTCGTACCGCTTGCACCACCGGAAATAGTTGTTGGCCGCCGAGATATGTACATTCAGGGTGGTGCGGCCGTAGCTCTCGCTCAGCTGGTTCCGCCAGTCCGCCAGCAGCTCCGGGGTGAGGGGGCCGTGGCGCTGCACGAAGGCCAGCAGACCCTGCAGACAGTTCGCATAGCAGTGGCGGGTGTCGGGGGACCATTTGCGGCACTTTTCGCTGGAAAGAAAGGACGCAAGGGAGTAGCCGGTCAAAATCTCATCGTTCACGGCGGGCCATGCGCTCCTTCCTGTTCGGGTGGTACAGAATCAGTGTTCTGTTGCTTTTCTGTACAGCAAAAAGCCGGAAACAATCCATACATACATGAACATATAGATTTTCACAGCTACAGCATGAAATAATATTAACGCAAAAAAGCAAAAAAAGCAAGTTCGGCGTTAAATTTTGATCCATTTATTCAAAAATTGAACAGGGAAAACTCGTTGGGCAGAAAAACAAAACGTTTGCCCAACAGATTTTCCCTGCTTTTTTTCAGCGGATTCTTTCCTGGCCCGGGAAAGGGTTCTTCGGGGTGGTTCCGGTGTTGCCCCGGGAACAGAACACTGATTCCGTTTCCCTTATAACAGAAGGTGCATCCGGTTCAGCAGGCGCTCATGCTCGGCGCCGGACTCCATGATATAGATCCGCGTTGTCTCGATGCTGGAATGACCCAGAAGGTCGGCCAGCTTCGAGATATTTTTTTCCATGTTGTAGAACGTGCGGGCAAACAGATGCCGCAGATTGTGGGGAAACACCTTCTCCCGGGGGACGTTGGCCTTTTCGCAGAGGGCTTTCAGCAGTTTCCAGACCGTCACCCGGGAAAGGGGGCGCCCCCCGGCGGGACAGGAAGACCGGCCCCGTGTGGATGCGCTGCCGCTGGCACCAGCGGGTCAGCCGGTGGCAGAGGGCGGCAGGCAGCAGGATCTCCCGGCATTTGCCCTTGCAGCGGATGGACGCCTTGCGGCGGCGCACTGCCTCCGCGGTGATCCACTGCAGTTCCGATACCCGGATTCCGGTGGAACAGATCGTCTCAAGCAGCAGCTGGCTGCGCCGGTTGCGGGTCTGCTGCGCGGCGTGGAGCAGCCGGAAATATTCGGCGCGGTTCAGCTCCCGCCCCGGGTCGGCAAAGATCCGCCGCTGCCGCTTGAGGGGCTTTGCCTTGCCGGCCGGGTTGTCGATGCTCTCCTGGTAATCGTTCACCGCGGCCAGCATCGCGTTGACCGTGGACGGGGTGTACCCCCCGTCCACCAGGCGGTCCCGCCAGGCGGCAACGGTTTCCCGGTCCGGGGTTTCCGGGGCCCCGGTATCGGCGAAAAACCGGGCCAGGGCCCGGGTGTACTTTTCCATCGTGGCGGCGCTGTATTCGCGGTGGATCAGCCAGCTTTCATAGGTTTGCAGGATGTTCTGCAGGTTCATCAGGATCTCCTCTCTGTTGCAGGGCTTTGCTATAGGATGACCATTTTTTTGCACAATTTCTCTTTCGAAATCAAAAAGATTGAGTGCAACATCTAGACGGAACCACCACCTCTCGGACTGCGTATGAATGGAAGTATACTTCTTGTGGGTATACGGATTCCAGTCATATTGTAGAAGAAACAAAGTAAGCAGTCTGTCATGGACGGATTGGCTGGCCGTCCTTATCTGGCGTCCGGCTTGTGTTTTGCCTCGGAAGACATTTTCAGGGGAATCCCTGACTCCCATGCGGGCCAAGAGAGCTTCACTTTATATGAACGATATTATACAGCGTTGCCCCAACTAAAAAGCGAGCACATCGAACAGATGGGCTCGCTTTTTAGTGCAAACATCGGAATCACTGTTCTTGTTCGCGATGCGCAAAAAATAAATTCCCCGCGCTCTAAAAACGGTCCACTGGACCGTTTTTGCCCGCCGGAGCGGGCGGCGGGCACGAGCTATTCGATTCCCGTACGTCGGCCCAAACCGCATGGATATAAAGAAAAACATCCTGCTCCCTTGAGAGCAGGATGTCTTGGTGACCCGTACGGGAATCGAACCCATGTTACAGCCGTGAAAGGGCCGTGTCTTAACCGCTTGACCAACGGGCCGTATAGAATACAAGATTTCGCTAAAACAGCAAGCAACCCACCGGCCACTATTGCAACCGGTCCCCAAGTATTTTAGCGAAACCTTGTAATCTGTGGTAGCGGTAACTGGATTTGAACCGGTGACACTTCGGGTATGAACCGAATGCTCTAGCCAACTGAGCTATACCGCCACATTTGGAAGCGCCTTATCAGAAAGCGCTCTATTATTATACGAATTCCAGGGGTTCCTGTCAAGTAGTTTTTGCAATTTTTTTGAAAAAATACCACTCCGCTGTCCTTTTTTGATTTTTCCACCCTTGCCCCGCCCATTTTCCACCATAATTTTCAACAGTCTCGTTGAAAGTGTCTTAAAATATACGTTTTACCGCACAATTTTTTCTCGACCGGGTTTTCCACGCCCGGTGGAAAATGCATCGTTCCCGGATAGTTTTCCACCACACGGTGCAAAACACGCCCCGATGCATCCCTTTTGCCCCTGTTTTTTCCACACAAAAACGGCATGGTCAAAAGACCATGCCGTTTGATGGGAGTTTCTTTGCTTCTTTCTTTGCAAAGAAAGAAGATTACTTGTGGTTGGGCACCAGCAGCGCCTTGCCGCCCATGTAGGGGCGCAGCACTTCGGGGATGGTGACGGTGCCGTCGGCCTGGAGATGGTTCTCCAGGAAGGCGATGAGCATACGCGGCGGCGCCACGCAGGTGTTGTTCAGGGTATGGGCCAGCTGGGTCTTGCCGTTCTCGTCCTTGTAGCGGATATGCAGGCGGCGGGCCTGGGCGTCGCCCAGGTTGGAGCAGCTGCACACCTCGAAGTACTTCTGCTGACGGGGGCTCCAGGCCTCGATGTCGCAGCTCTTCACCTTCAGGTCGGCCAGGTCGCCGGAGCAGCACTCCAGCTGCCGCACCGGGATCTCCATGGAGCGGAACAGCTCCACCGAGTTATGCCACAGCTTGTCGTACCAGGTCATGCTGTCCTCCGGCTTGCAGACGACGATCATCTCCTGCTTCTCGAACTGGTGGATGCGGTAGATGCCGCGCTCCTCGATGCCGTGGGCACCCTTCTCCTTGCGGAAACAGGGGGAATAGCTGGTCAGGGTCAGGGGCAGCTTGGCGCCGTCCAGCGTCTGGTCGATGAACCGGCCGATCATGGTATGCTCCGAAGTACCGATGAGGTAGAGGTCCTCGCCCTCGATCTTGTACATCATGGCGTCCATCTCGGGAAAGGACATGACGCCCTTCACCACGTTGCCGTGCATCATGAAGGGCGGGATCACGTAGGTGAAGCCTTTGCCGATCATGAAGTCGCGGGCGTAGGCCAGCACCGCCTCGTGCAGACGGGCGATGTCGCCCAGCAGATAGTAGAAGCCGTTGCCCGCCACACGACCGGCGGAATCCAGGTCGATGCCGTCAAAGCTCTCCATGATATCCACATGGTAGGGGATGGGGTAATCGGGCACCACCGGCTCGCCGAAGCGCTGCACTTCCACGTTGTGGGTGTCGTCGGGGCCGATGGGCACGCTGGGGTCGATCATCTGGGGAATCGTGTACATGATCTCCTGGATCTTGGCCTGGAGTTCGGTCTCCTTGCCTTCCAGTTCCTTCAGGCGGTCGGCCTGGGCGGTGACCTGCTTCTTGATCTCCTCCGCCTCGGCGGCCTTGGAGGGATCCTTCTTGGCCTGGCCCATCAGCATGCCGATCTGCTTGGACAGCTTGTTGCGGTTGGCCCGCAGGTCGCTGGCCTCGCCGATGGCGGCGCGGTACTCGGCATCCAGTTTGATGACCTCGTCCACCAGGGGCAGCTTGGCGTCCTGGAACTTCTTGCGGATGTTCTCCTTGACGGCTTCGGGGTTTTCACGGACAAAGCGAATGTCTAACATACTTTTACACTCCTCTGGAATCTATGGAATGGGGGTTCAGGATTCGGGGTCGTACTGGCCCAGCAGACTGACGAACTTCTGCAGCATATCGTCGCTGTAGAAATCGATCTTCAGGCTGCCCTTGCCGTCCTTGTACTCCACATGGACCTCGCTGCCGGTGACTTCCTTCAGCGCGGCCTCCACCTCCACCGCACGCTTGGGACGGTGGAAGGGGTCGGGTTTGGGTTTGGGGGGCTTCGGCGGTTTGGCCAGCTTCTTGCAGAGCGCCTCGGTCTGCCGCACGTTGAGACCCTTCTCGGTGATCTCCTGGGCGGCGGTGCGGATGAGGTCCTCGCTGGGCAGACCCAGCAGCACCTTGGCATGACCGGCGCTCAAAGCGCCGGCGCTGACCTGGGCGCGGACCTCGTCGGGCAGGGCCAGCAGCCGCAGAGAGTTTGTCACGGCGCTGCGGCTCTTGCCCAGGCGTTTGGCGGCGGTCTCCTGGGTGAGGCCGTACTTTTCAATCAGCTGACGGCAGCCCTCGGCCACCTCGATGGGGTCGAGGTCCTCCCGCTGGAGGTTTTCAATCAGCGCCAGGGCGGCGGCCTGTTCGTCGGTGACATCCTTGATGAGCACCGGCACCTCGTCCAGCCCGGCCAACCGGGCAGCCCGCCAGCGGCGTTCCCCGGCAATGATCAGATACCCGGTGCCCAGCCGCTTGGGCCGCACCGCGATGGGCTGCAACAGCCCATTCTCGGTGATGCTGGCCGCAAGCCCCGCCAGGGATTCGTCGTCGAACTTCTTGCGGGGCTGGTCGGGATCAGGCTCGATCTCCCGCAGGGGCAGGGTGGTGACGCCGGCGTCGTCGGCGGTGGTTTCGGGCAGGTCGGCAAACAGGCTGTCCAGCCCCTTGCCCAGCCCGCCCAGTTTGCGTTTGGCCATAGATGCCTCCTTCCGGCGTGAGAAATTTTACACTCGTCGCTGGCGGCGGACATGCGCCGACGGCAGCGACACCTCCAGGGAAATGCAGACCAAAATTGTGTGCGAGGAGCCCGCGACGAGTGCGCGGTTTTGGTCTGCATTTTGTCGAAGGGGCCTCCAAAGGGGGAAATAGCCGCGCCAGGCGCCGCCGTGCGCGGCTGTTGCCCCCTTTGAAACGAGCGGGTTACCGCTCGTTGTTACTCAAAAACTCCCGGGCCAGCTCCATATAGGCTTCGCAGCCCTTGCCGTTGGGCTCGTAGAAGTTGATGGGCATGCCGAAGCTGGGCGCCTCGCTGAGACGCACCGACCGGGGGATCACCGTCTTGAAGACCTTGTCGCCGTAGTACTTCTTCACCTGGGCCACCACCTGCATGGTCAGGTTGAGCCGTCCCGAATACATGGTGAACAGCACACCCTCAATGTCCAGGTAGCGGTTGTACTTCTTGCGCACGGTTTTGAGGGTGCTCATCAGTTCGGTGAGACCCTCCAGGGAGTAGAACTCGCACTGCAGAGGGATGAGCACGGTATCGCAGGCGCACAGGCCGTTGATGGTGAGCAGGTCCAGCGAGGGCGGGCAGTCGATGAAGATGTAGTCGTAGAGGGGCACCACGGGGGCCAGCACGGTGCGCAGCCGCATTTCGCGGCGGGGGATGCTGACCAGTTCCACGACCGCGCCCGCCAGCTGGGTGTTGGAGGGCAGCAGGTCGGTGTTGTACTCGGTCTTGAGGATGGCGTCCCGCACATCGTCGTCGTCCATCAGGCAGGTGTAGATATCAAACTCCTGCTTGTTTTTGGGCACGCCGTAGCCGGAGGTGGTGTTGCCCTGGGGGTCCAGGTCCACCACCAGGACTTTTTTGCCCAGCGACGCCACGCAGGCGCTCAGATTGACGGCGGTGGTGGTTTTGCCCACGCCGCCCTTCTGGTTTGCGATTGCGATGACTTTTGCCACGGCGTTTCCTCCTGTTTCGGGTGATTTTGGACCGCAGAACGGGTCCACGACCTATTATAACACAGCTTTTTGGGTTTAAAAAGGGGGTCGGCCATAAAAAGTGCCCCGGGAATGTTCCACGTGGAACATTCCCGGGGCTTGGAAACGGTTTTTCTTCCTTCTTTGCAAAGAAGGAAGCGAAGAAACTCTCACCGGGTATACAAGAGAGGGGGAGGCAGCATGTTGGGCTGCGGTGGTCAGGAGATTCTCCGGCGGGGTCAAGACCCCGCCCTACAGCCAACATTTCATTTTGCTTTATATATAAAAAATGCATGGTCCCTGACCATGCATTTTGATTGGAGTTTCTTTGCCTACTTTCTTTGCAAAGAAAGTAGGTTACAGGAGTTGTACCGCAAAATCCTCGGTGCTGTCGGCGGGGGCAGTTTCAGCAGCAGCCGCTACGGCGGGCGCTTCGGGGGCGGGGGCAGGCCCCGGCGCCGCCTGCACCGGCGCCGCCGCAGCAGGGGACGCGCCCGGCGCCACCCGGCCGTCGTTGCCCACCGGGATGCGCACAATGTATTCCAGGCACCCGTCCTTCTTGTCGCAGCTGGTGGTGGCGGCGATGCCCTTCTGGGTCATCAGATCCACAGCATGCTGCAGGGTGTTCACAAAAAACCGCACATCCCGCACCATGGGAATGGTCTTGCGGCAGGGACTGGGCCCCTTGGGCGCCGCCAGCATGCTCTCCACCAGCTTGTCGGTCTGGCGGACGCTCAGATTGTCCCGGGCAATCTTTTCCAGCGCCGCTGTGCGCCGCCCCTCGGGCAGCCGCAGCACCGCCCGGGCGTGGCGCTCGCTCAAGTGATTGGCCGTGCAGAGGTCCTGCTGTTCCGGCGTCAGGGTCAGCAACCGCAGCTTGTTGGCCAGAGCCGGCTGGCTCAGCCCCAGACGCCGGGCGGCCTCGGCCTGGGTGCAGCCCCACAGCCGGATCACCTCCTTGATGCCCCGGGCGGTGTCGAAGGGGTCCAGCTGGCTGCGCTGGAGGTTTTCAAGCAGCCCCAGGGCCGCCGACTCGCTGTCGTTGAAATCCGCCAGGATGGCGGGGATCTTTTCCAGCTTTGCCAGCCGGCAGGCCCGCAGCCGCCGTTCCCCCGCCACCAGCTGATACTTCCGCAGTCCCACCCGGCGCACGCTCACCGGCTGGAGCAGCCCGTTCTGGAGAATGCTCACGGCCAGGGCGGCGATCTCCGGCTCGTCGAAGGCCGTGCGGGCCTGGTAGGGGGACGGCTCGATGCTGTCGATGGGCAGCAGCAGCACGCGGCCGGTTTTTTGGGGTTCTTTTCTCGACACGATGGTTTCCTCCCTGCACGTTGCAAAACAAAAAGTGCTATGCTTTTTCTACAAAAAGCATAGCACAACCGGCAGGAAACCGGAACAAAAATCGTTCGCCCCGAATCCGCAAAAAACGCGGTCTTACAGCGGTTTTTTTGCAATTTTTCCGCCGTTGCGGGGATAAACCGTCGGAGTCTGCGATATTTTTTTGCAGAACACCAGCCCCCGGGCGCTGCCGTCCGGCAGGGTGAAGGTGCGGGTCTCGGCGTACTGGCCGCCCAGCTTGGCAAGGGCATGGGCGGCGGCGTGGGCCTCGGTGTCGGCCTCGGGACCCTTCAGGGCCACGAACCATCCGCCCTGGCGTACCAGGGGCAGGCAGTACTCACAGAGCACCGGCATGGCCGCCACCGCCCGGGCGCAGGCTACGTCGAACTGCTCCCGCCAGACCTTGCGGGCGGCCTCCTCGGCCCGCTCCTTGGCAAACTCGATGCCGGTGAGGCCCAGCTCGCCGCAGAGATATTTTAAAAAGTCCACCCGCTTGCCGGTGGGCTCCATCAGGGTGAGCTGCAAATCCGGCTTGTAGATTTTCGCCACCACGCCGGGGAAGCCCGCGCCGGTGCCCACGTCCACGAGCCTTCCGGCAACTTCCGGCTGGGCGGCGAAGAGCAGGCTGTCCGCAAAGTGGCGGTCCTCGATGCCCTCGGGGGTGGTGATGGCCGTCAGGTTGACTTTCCGGTTGTAGTCCACCAGCAATTCCGCGTAGCGGTCCAGCAGGTCCAGCTGGGCAGGGGAGAGGGCAATGTTCCACGTGGAACATTTTTGTACCAGGCGTTCTTTGTCAATCATGGTGTTCCTCTTTCTGTTGGCTGCGGGCCTTCAGCAGGGCGATGCTCAGCTGGGCCAGGTCGTTGGGGGAGACCCCCGGAATCCGTCCGGCCTGGGCCAGCGTCCGGGGCCGGATCTTGGTGAGCTTCTCCCGGGCTTCCAGGGTCAGCGTCTCCAGCGGGGCGTAGTCGAAGTCCTCGGGGATGGCCACCTGCTCGTGGCGCTGGATATCCCGGATGATCCGCTCCTCCCGGGCAATGTAACCGGCGTAGCGGATCTCCGTCTCGATGCGCTGGGCCATGGCGGGGGTGACACCTTCGCCCCGGCCGATCACCGCGGCGATCCGCTCGTAGGTGATGGCCGGACGGCGCATGAGCTCCGCCGCCGTGCCGCCGCTCTCGCCCAGGGGAGTGCCCTCCGGCACCACCGCCCGCAGATCGGAGAGTTTTACGTGGGTGGTCTCCAGCCGGTGGAGCTCGGCGGTCTTAATGTCCCGGCCACGGCAGAAGACCGCCCACCGCTCGTCATCCACCAGGCCGTACTCCCGGCCGATGGGGGTGAGCCGCTCGTCGGCGTTGTCCTGCCGCAGGGACAGGCGGTACTCGCTGCGGCTGGTCATCATGCGGTAGGGGTCCATGACCCCCTTGGTGACGAGGTCGTCCACCAGGGTGCCCAGGTAGCTGGTATGCCGGGCCAGCACCAGTTCGGATTTGCCCAGCGCGTGCCGGGCGGCGTTGAGCCCCGCAAGCAGGCCCTGGGCGGCGGCCTCCTCGTAGCCGGAGGTGCCGTTGAACTGTCCGGCACCGTAGATGCCCGCCACCACCTTGCTTTCCAGGGTGGGCTTCAGGGTGGTGGGGTCCACGCAGTCGTACTCGATGGCGTAGGCCGGGCGCATGATCTCCAGATGCTCAAAGCCCACGATGGTGCGGTACATGGCGTTCTGCACGGCCTCGGGCAGGCTGGAGGAGAGACCCTGCAGGTACATCTCCTCGGTGTCCTCGCCGCAGGGCTCCACAAAGACGGGGTGGCGCTGCTTGTCTTTGAAGCGGACCACCTTGTCCTCGATGGAGGGGCAGTACCGGGGTCCCACGCCCTGGATGTCGCCGCCGTAGAGGGGAGAGCGGTCCAGGTTGTCCAGAATCACCTTGTGGGTCTCGGGGTTGGTGTAGGCGATGTAGCAGTTGACCTTGTTGTGCATCGGCGTCCGGGTCAGGAAGCTGAAGGGCTGGAGCAGCTCGTCGGGGTCGCCGGGCTGGCATTCCAGTTTGGAAAAATCAATGCTGCGGCGGTGCACCCGGGCGGGGGTGCCGGTCTTGAAGCGGCGCAGCGTAAACCCGTGGGCCACCAGAGACTTGGTCAGCTGGGTGGCGGCGTGGGTGCCGTCGGGGCCGCCGTCGTAGTGGGCCTCCCCCACAAAGATGCGCCCGCCCAGGGTGGTGCCGGTGGCAATGACGCAGCAGTTGCAGCGGTAGTAGCCGCCCAGCGCCGTCATGACGCCCACAATGTGGCCGTCCTGCACATCCACGCCGGTGATCTCCGCCTGGTGGATGTCGAGATTTTCGGTTTTTTCCAGGGCGTGCTTCATCCAGATGTGATACCGCTTGCGGTCGGTCTGCACCCGCAGACTGTGGACCGCAGGCCCCTTGCCCCGGTTGAGCATCCGGCTCTGCAAAAAAGTGGCGTCGGCGCCGAGACCCATCAGCCCGCCCAGGGCGTCCACCTCCCGCACCAGATGCCCCTTGGCGGTGCCGCCAATCGACGGGTTGCAGGGCATGTTGCCGATAAAGTCCAGCGTCAGCGTGAAGACGGCGGTCTTGGCGCCCAGCACCGCCGCCGCGTGGGCGGCCTCGATGCCCGCGTGGCCCGCGCCCACCACGATCACGTCATAGTTTCCCAGAATATCCATAACTCTATGTTTCCCTCTATTGAAGATGTATTACCCCTGTTCGGGCAGGATGCCCTCGGTGCAGACGTGGTACCGGTGGTAGTTGTCGGGGTCCACCAGCACCGGCAGGGCGGTCCGGCCGTCCAGAAAGGGCGTGGGGTCAAACCACAGACTGTCGCTCTCAAAGACGTAGACCTTGCCGTCGGCGGCGTTCCGCGCCTGGCATTGCAGCACCAGGGGGCACCGGCCGTTGAGCCGCACCCGGGTGTCGTACTGCACCCCGATGATGTCCGCCTGAATGGTGCGGCCGTTTTCCTCCAGCCAGCGGCGGAGTTTCCGCCCCCGGGAGAGGGCGGCCATCATCCCGATACCCGCGAAAAAGAAGATCATGCCCATGGCGGCAAAGACGAAGAGCACCGGTTCCCGCGCCGCCAGCACCAGTCCGGTGCCCAGGGCCACAAAGACCAGCCCGATGATCATGAAGATCGCGCCCAGAAGTTTCAGCACTTTTTGCAAGGCGGTCCCCTCCTTTTACTTGCCCACGCAGAAGGTCTCGAAGACCTCGTCGATGGTGGCGTCGGCGGCGTCCTCGCCGGTGAGATCGCAGAGAGCCTGCAGCGCGTCGGTGAGGCAGACCGCCACCGCGTCGAGACCGAAGCCGTCGTCGATGGCCCGCAGGGCTTCCGCCACCGCGTCCCGGGCCCGGGTGGCCGCCGCCAGCTGGCGGTCGCTGCAGAGCTGCCCCGCCCGGGGGTCCAGCTTGGCGGTGCCCAGAAGGTCCGCCACCGCCGCCGACAAGGGCTGCAGACTGGCGGTGTCTTTGGCGCAGAGGGTCAGTACCTTTTTGAAGTAGGGGGTCAGCGCGGCCTGGGCTGCCTCGGTGGATGCGGCCAGGTCCTGCTTATTCAGGATGGCCAGCGCCGGACGGCCCTGGCAGCGGCGGGCAATGTCCAGGTCGGATTCCTCCAGCGGCTGGGCGGCGTCGAAGACTGCCAGCACCAGGCCCGCCTCGTCCAGCTTTTTCCAGCTGCGGCGGATGCCCTCCGCCTCGATGGCGTCGCCGTCGGCGCCCACCTCCCGGACGCCCGCCGTGTCAAAGAGGTTGAGCCGGATCTCCCCCAGCTGCACCGCCTGCTCCACAATGTCCCGGGTGGTGCCCGCCACCGGCGTGACGATGGCCCGGTCAAACCCGGCCAGCAAGTTGAGCAGGGTGCTCTTGCCCACGTTGGGGCGCCCCAGCAATACGCAGTCCACCCCGTGGCGCAAAACGGCCCCGGCGCCGTAGCCGGCGATCAGGTCGTCCAGCTCGGCTTTCTGGGTGCGCAGCGTGCCGGTGAGGGCCGTGTCGGACAGTTCCGGCACGTCCTCCTCGGGGTAGTCCACCCAGGCCGCCAGATGGGCATTGAGGCTTTGCAGGGCTTTCTGGATGGCGGCAATGCGTTTCGCCAGCCGCCCGTCCAGGGCGGATTTGGCCAGGGCTGCCCCCTGCCGTCCGTTGGCCGCGATGACTTCCATCACCGCCTCGGCCTGGGTCAGGCTCAGCTTGCCGTGTTCCAGCGCCCGGCGGGTGAATTCCCCCGGCCCGGCCGGGGCCGCCCCCGCCAGCAGCAGCGCTTCCAGCAGACCGTCCGCCATGGCCGTGCCGCCGTGCACCGACAGTTCGATCACGTCCTCCCCGGTGTAGGAGTGGGGCGCCCGGTAGAACAGCGCCACCGTCTCGTCCATCTCCTCGCCCCGGAGCATGTAGTGGCCCAGCATGGCCGTGTAGCCCCTGGCGTCCGCCACGCGGCGGCCCTGCCGCACCGGCACGAAGATTTTCTCCACGATGGGATAGGCGTCGGGACCCGATACCCGGATCACCGCAATGCCGCCCTCCCCCGGCGGCGTGGCCAGCGCACAGATGGTCTGTTCCAAACGGTCCATAGATAGCTCCTTCTACATTTATATATAAGGATGGGTTGTTGTTGATGCGGGAGGTTCGCGCTCCCGGACGGTGCCGCTTTTTGACCGCGCAAAAAGCCGTTTATCCGTAGGGCGGGGATTCTTCCCCGCCGCGGGGTGTTGCGGTAACCGCCAAATTCTCCGGCGGGGTCAAGACCCCGCCCTACAGCCGGACAAAATAAGGCGGATACCCAGGCACCGGGACGCCGCCCGCCTCACGATGACGCGGGCTTCCCGGTTTATATGTTTGGAGTTTCTTTGCCTACTTTCTTTGCAAAGAAAGTAGGTCATCCTAAATCCCCGGCAGTCAGCAGCTTCGCCCGCAGGTTGGCGGCCGGGGGCTGGCCGGGGGCGCTGGCCGCCGACAATGTGCCGAAGGTTGCCGCGCTGCCGAAGGGTCCGCCGCAGTACCGTGTAGCCGCGCCGTCCCGGCCCATACTCATGGTGATGAGCAGCGCGTCGGGGCGCTGGTCGTGCACCTCCGCCGTGGCCAGCAGCAGCGCCGCCGCGTCGGCCCGGCTGTGGGGCATCACCGCCAGCTTGGCAATGTCCGCCCCCGCGTCCAGCATGCCGTGGAGTGCCTCCGCCATGGCGTGGCGGTCCGGCGTGCCGTCAAAGTGATGCTCGCTGAAAAGCGCCGCCGCTCCCGCCCGCTTCGCCGCGTCCCGCAGCACACGGACCACCGCGGCGTCGGTGCGCCACTCGATGTCCAGGGCGTCCACGCCCCCCTGCTGTAACAGCGCCAGCCCGGCGTCCCGGTACTCCGGGGCGTCCAGCGCCGCTTCGCCGCCCTCCCGGGCCGTGCGGATCGTCACGATCAGCGGCTTTTGTACCAGTCCCCGCACCATGGCAAGGGCCGACAGCCAGTCGCCTACCCGCAGTGGGTCCAGCCGCAGCTCCACGAGATCCGCCTCGGGGGCGGCCTGGGCGGCTTTGGCCTGGGCTTCCAACTCTCCCAGAGCATGGGCAAACAGCGGTACGATGATGCGCGGTGTTTCGGGGTTCAGTTGCAGCATGGCGGTGCTCCTTTGTCGTACAGACGGCTTTTTGTTGTATTGTACCACAATTTAAAAAAAGTGTAAATTCGTGAAGATTGCCGCTTGCGGCACGCCCGCCGACGCGCTACAATAGGATGTTACAGGAGGCATTTGCTATGGAAAACTTCACAATGCCGCAAAGCGCCGCCCTGCTTCTGGAGGGTGGTTCGCTGCGCGGCCTGTATACGGCCGGCGCCCTGGACGCGCTGATGGAACAGAACATCTACTTCCCTGCGGTGGCCGGCGTCAGCGCCGGCGCCCTCAACGGGGTGAACTATGTGGCCCACCAGCCGGGGCGGTCGGCCAGCATCAATTTGCGGTATCGCCGGGACCCGCGGTACTTCGGCCTGATGGCCGCCGTCAAGGGGGGCAGCCTGTTCGGGCTGAACTTCATGCTGCGGGATATCCCCCAGTCGGTGCCCTTTGACGCCGACACCTTCTACCACGGCGGACAACGGATGGTGGCGGTGGCCACCTGCCTGGAAACCGGCAAACCCGCCTACTTTGAAAAGGGCAAGACCGACTTCGACTTCCTGGACGCCGTGCGGGCGTCGGCCAGCCTGCCGCTGGTGTCCATGCCGGTGCGCATCGGCAAGAACCGCTACCTGGACGGCGGCTGCTCCTGCCCCATTCCGCTGCACTGGGCGCAAAAGGAAGGCTTTGCCAAGACCGTCATCATCACCACCCGGCAGAAGGGCTTCCGCAAATCCCTGCCCGGCCAGCGGATGGTGAACCTGTACGACGACTTCTACGGCGACCAGACGCTGTTCCTGGCGGCGCTGCTCACCCAGGAGGTGCGGTACAACGCCCTCATGGAGGAGATCGACGCCCTGGAAGCGGCGGGCAAGGTGTTTGTGGTGCGGCCCCATGACCCCATTGAGATCGGCCGGTTCGAGAAAAACACCGACAAGCTGCTGGACCTGTACAACCGCGGCCGCCGCGAGATGCGGGGGCAGCTGAACGCCCTGCGGGACTATCTGATGCAATAAAAAAGACCGCCGGATGCCGGGAAAT
>CALXHT010000015.1 GCA_944388215.1 uncultured Gemmiger sp.
GTCACGCCATTCGCGGCGGACGAATCGGCCAGCGGGCTGCAAACTTTCGAGTGCTCCCTCTTACGACCTCTTGAGTAATGCTCCATCTTCGCCGTTTCGCACGGCGTACAGTTCATTATAGCAAAGTTTGGGTGTGCTGTCAACGATTCCCCGTCAGAACAGCCGCTGTTTCTGGGTAGGCTGGGGGTTGAAGGGGGTATCCTCGTGGTGGCGGCGGATGAAGACCTGCTTGGTCTTTTCGGTGACGGAGCGGCCGTTGTGTTTGGGCACGGTGTAGAAGGTGCGGCTGATGTTGTAGTAGCCGCGCAGCCGCTGGACCAGGTACTGGGCCACGGCAGGCAGACAGTCGGTGTCCTCGATGTTTTCGTAGTTGTAGTCGCCGTAGAGGAAGGGGATCTCGTCGTTGCCGGCGTAGAGGGTGATGCCCGCCTCGTCCAGCACCACTTCCCGGATGACGCTCTGGTGCAGGCCGGCGGTACCGCATTCGGCGGCCAGTTTGGCGGCGCGGGGGCGCTGGGCCACGGGCACGCTCTGGGGGTCCAGTTTTTCGGTGCCGCGCTGACCGATCTCCAGCAGGATGTCCCGCATCATGCGGCTTTCCAGCAGGGGGCGGATGCGTTCCCGGGCGCGGGCCTGTTCGGTTTTGTTCTGGATGGCTGAAATCAGGCCCATGGGGGCGCCTCCTTTCGTTGGTGACAATTTGATTACAGTATACCACATCCGGGCCGGAAATAACAAGCCCGGTTCCGACAAAAAATGCCGCGCTTCCTGCGCGGCACCAATAAGATCCATTTCATCCGGCGGCGTGGCGGAAGCGCACGACGCCGGTACGGTCGAGGCCGGTCATGACGGCGGGGATGAGCACCAGCTGGAGCACGATGCCGGGCACGGCGGTGAGCAGAGCGCCGGACAAAAAGGCCTGTAGCGTAAAGCCTTTGCCGGCCAGGCCCAGCAGCACCACTTCGGCCAGGCCCCAGACCAGGCGGCCGCCCACCATGGCGGTGAGCAGGCTGGTGTAGAGGGCAGCCAGGCCGCCCTTGCGGAGCAGGGCGTAGACGGCGCCGATGATGAGGCCGTAGGCGGCCAGTTCAAAGGACATGGCCAGGGCCACGGGGTAGAGGGGCGGCATGCCGAAAAGTGCGGAGCGCAGCAGCGGGGCGGCGAAGCCGATGACAAGGCCGTACTGCCAGCCGCAGATAAGGCCGCAGAAGAGCACGGGGATGTGCATGGGCAGCAGCATATTGCCGATGGCCGGGATGCCGCCGGTGACGATGGGCAGCACGAGGCAGAGGGCGAGGAACAGGGCGGACAGTACCAAAGGATAGGTTTTTGCGTGGGTATTCATAAGGGAATCTCTCCTCATCAAAAAGTGTTCCGGCGCCGCCCTTCCTGGGCAGGCCATGCCTTCCTGGCTTTTCTCAAAGGAACCGTAGAGTATTTTACACCGACATACCGATGGTGTCCAGTACAAAATCGCAGGATGTTTCGGGGTGGCAGGCGGCGAGATACCCCTCTTCCAGGGGAATCCAGCGGGCCTCGAAGGCGGCGAAGTGGTCGCCTTCCCGGGATTGGAGGCGCTCACGCTGGCAGGCGGGGCTGCAGGTGACGAAGACGCGGCAGGCGGCCTGCGCGGCCAGGTCGGGGTGGAGGGAGTAGCTGCCCTCCAGGATGGTGAGGGGCCGGGGCGGCAGCAGGACCGCATCTTTAAAAGTATCCCGGGGACAGACATAGGCGCGGTAGCGGGCGGTATGGCCGGAGAGCAGCGGGTCCAGCACTTCCTCGCGCAGCCGGGCGAAATCCATATTGGCGCCGGGATGGTTCATCCAATCGGGGCGGCGCCGGGCGAAGGGCAGGTAGAAGTCGTCCATGTGTACCACCTGGCAGTCCAGTTCCTGGCCCAGCCAGGCGGCCAGGGTGGATTTGCCGCTGCCGCAGCGGCCGTCGATGACCAGCAGTGCGGGGGCTGGGTCCTGTTGCAGGGCGCGGGCGGCGGCCAGCACGGGGGCCGCGGCGGCGAACAGGGCGGCGCTCATGCGTCCAGGGTGCGCCGGACGAGGGTGACGGCGCTTTCCAGGTATTCTTCCAGGCGGCAGTCCTGGGTGCCGGCGATCTGGACGCCGCAGTGGGAGGAGGGGATCAGGATCTTTTCCGCCTCCGACCCGGACACCGCCGAGGCCATCCGGGGGGAGACTTCCCCCATGATGCCGTTGGCCAGGATCATGCCGATGGGGCCCAGGATGATGTCGGCCCGGGAGGCATTGTACACCACGGCATTTTCGCCGGTGGCGCCGCGGCGGGCGCCGGCTTTCAGCATGGCGTTGGTGGCCAGTACGTTGGTGCCCACGGCCACCAGTTCACAGTCGCCGGGCAGCACGGGCGCCAGCATCTTGATGAGCTGGGTGCCCATGCCGCCCCCCTGCCCGTCCAGCACCAGTATGATTTTCTTGGAATTCATCCTCTATCTCCCTTCCTCTTCTTTCTTTGATAAAGAAAGAAGCAAAGAAATTTTAACCTTTTAACCGGGGATGGGATATCCCCCGGAACTGTGCAGCGCCCGTGGGGTTCACATCCCCGGCACCTGCCTCTCCCCGGAATCTGTAGGGCGGGGTCTTGACCCCGCCGGAAAGCCTCTGACGGACACACAGGACCTCCCCGTCGGGCCACCCCTGTTTTCTGACCCCGGTGAGAGTTTCTTCGGTTCCTTCTTTGCAAAGAAGGAACAAAAGCCCCCAACAAAAAAGCGCGGCCCGCAAGAGGCCGCGCAGGGTGTGCAAAATTGCTTATTCAGCGTGGATTGCACCGGTCGGGCAAACGCCTTCGCAGGCGCCGCAATCGATGCAGGAACCAGCATCGACCACAGCCTTGTCCTCCATGCTGATCGCACCGACGGGGCAGGTGTCAACACATGCACCGCAAGCAACGCACTCGCTGGAAACGGTATGAGCCATCGTGAACTCCTTATCTCCGTGCTGATTGATGTCCCGTACCGGCCCTGCACGGCTGCTCCCCGGTATGGTGCCACGGCGGGTACAGGCCCCGCTGCGTTACAGATAGTGTATCACATTGTGTAAAAATTCGCAAGGGTTGCAGTCTGAAAAATTTCTCCAAAACCGGGGGAAATGGTCAATCCTTTTCGGGATCGGGGGCTTTGGGGACCCGCTTGCCGCCCCGCAGATAGACGCATTCCTCCCGCTTGTAGACGCGGGGAGCGAGGATCTCCACATTGGAGCGCACCTTGAGGGTTCCCGCCACCACGTTCACTTCCAGCACGGTACCCTCGCCATCGGGGGTGCGCACGATGCTGCCGGGGGTGGGGGTTATGGAATTGAGATACTCGTAGCTCTTCTGCTCATAGGCCAGGCAGCACATCAGCCGGCCGCAGGCGCCGCTGATCTTGGCGGGGTTGAGGCTGAGGCCCTGTTCCTTGGCCATCTTGATGGAAACCGGCTGAAAATTCTTCAAAAAGCGGCTGCAGCAGAAGGGCTGTCCGCACAGGCCCAGGCCTCCCAGCATCTTGCTTTCATCCCGCACGCCGATCTGGCGCAGTTCGATGCGGGTGTGGAACTGGGCGGCCAGGTCCTTGACCAGCTCCCGGAAATCCACCCGGTTGTCGGCGGTGAAATAGAAGACCAGCTTGCCCCGGTCCAGGGTATACTCGGCGTCCACCAGCTTCATCTTCAGGCCGTGGGCGGCGATGCGCTGCTCGCAGATCTGGAAGGCCCGCTGCACGTCGGCGCGGTTCTGGCGCATGCGGCGCACATCCACGGCGTCGGCCACCCGGATCACCGGCTTGACCTCCCGGGAGAAGCCCGGCACCTCGTGGGCACCGCGGACCACCTCGCCGCACTCGGTGCCGCGGGCGGTGGTGACGATGACGAAGTCCCCTTCCTTCACCTGGAATTCGCCGGGGTCGAAGTAGTAGCCCCGGCCGTTCTCTTTGAATTTTACGGAAATTACTTTCATTGACACAGTCCTTTGTTGTTAGGCGATGCGTGCCGCCAGCAGGGCCACCGCCAGGCGCAGGTTGCCGTTGGCGGTGACGGCGCGGCGGGTCTCGGCGCCGGCGCGCAGGATATCGGCGGCCGCCTCGGGGCGGATGCCGCCGCAGGAAGCCCCGTACCCGGGACGGCGCAGCACGGCGCTGCACACCTGGTCCAGCTGCCACAACAGGGCCAGGAACCCTTCCCGGTCCCGCTCGTACTGGGTCACCAGGGCCAGGGCGCGGTAGGTATCGTTCTGGGCCGCATAGCCGCACAGTTCCTTGGCCCGGGCCAGGGCGGTGCGGGCGGCGGCGTCCTGGAAGGCCCGCAGGGCATTGCCCACGTGGCCCTCGTAGACGAAGGCCAGCTCGTCGGCCAGGGCGGCGGGCAGGCCGCGGTCCCGCAGCAGGGCGGCGCAGTCGGCGGCGGGCACCGGGGCGATGGTGTAGGCGGCGCACCGGCTGCGGATGGTGGGCAGCACGGTGGCGGCACTGGTGGCGGTGAGCAGAAAGAGGACCCCCTCGGGGGGTTCCTCGATGATCTTCAGCATGGCGTTGGCGGAGGACCCGTTGAGGTTCTGGGCGCCGTAGATGAAGAGCACACGGCCCGCCGCGTCGGTGGAGAGGGCGGAATGCTGGATGGCCTCCCGCATTTCCCGCACCCGCTTAACGGGGATCTGGCCGCTGGCACCCTCCCCCTGCAGCACAAGACACTCGGTGTCCTCCTGTTTGAGGACGGCCTCGGCGTGGGGGCCGCCCTGGGGGTAGAGGTAGTCGGCGGCCAGACACCGGGCGGCAAACCCGGCGCCGCAGCCCGCCTCGCCGATGAGCAGCACCGCATGCGGCAGCCGGCCGGTGCGCAGCGCGGCGCCCAGCTCGGCTTTGAGGGCGGTATTGCCGGCCAGACGGTCCAGCATCACAGCTTTTCGAACCGCTCCACGTTGGTGACGATGACGGTGGCGCCGCCCACGGTGACCTCCATGGGCATGGCGCTCTCGATGCCAAGGCCCAGGGTGGCGGTGCCGGGGACGATCTCGGTGCGCTGCTTGCAGTACTGGGAGATGATGCCGATGCACTCGTCCACCTTTTCATCCTCGGTGCAGATGAGCAGCGTCATGTTGCCGGCCATGAGGAAGCCGCCGGTGGTAGCCAGGCGGGTGACGTAGAACTTGTGCTTGAGCAGTTCGTTGCAGACGGCGCGGGAATCTTCCTTGTTGACGATGGCGGTGATGAGTTTCATACAAAAAACCTCCTTATGCGGCGGGATTTATCGGTTCCAGGGGTTGTTGCGGTTGTTCCAGTCCCGGCGGCGCTTGTAGCCCAGGACGGTTTCCTTGCACCAGGAGAAGATCTCCGGGCCGAAGAAGGCCACAAAACCGGCCATGCCCAGCACCAGGCTGACCCGGTTGGCGAAGTTGCTGGTGATGAACTGCAGCAGCCACAGGGCCAGTTCAAACCAGCCCAGGTACTTCATTTTGAAGGGGATGATGCCCCACAGCAGGACCTGCTGGTTGGGCCACATCCAGCAGTAGGCGAAGAGCATGCTGAGGTAGACGCCGCTGGGGCCGCCGGCGCCGGTGAGGAAGGCGCCGATCCAGGTACCCACGGTGCCCAGCAGCAGATAGAGGGTGATGCGGAAATCGCCCCAGTAGCGGGTCAGCGAGTTGCCGATCCAGAAATAGAAGAAGAGGTTGAGGATGCCCAGCACGCTGCCCAGCCAGATGGGCTGGAACAGGAAGGTGACGAGCCGCCAGACCTGACCCCGCAGGACCAGGTCGCGGTCCAGGTCGATGGCAAGACCCAGCCGCCAGTTGACGATGAGGATGAAGAGCCCCACGGCCAGCTGCCCCACTATGAGGGCGTTCACTAGGTACGGGATGCCGTACCGGCCGAAGCGGCGTTCCAGGGTATCGATCCAGTGCATGGGCAGCACCTCCTGAACGTTTCGTATAGTTCTGTTTATTGTAGCATTTTTGCGCGGGAAGTGCAACCGTTCCCTGTCGAAGGGCGGCGGCGCTCAGGCCAGCACGGCCAGGTTTTGGGCGTTTCCGGCGCCGGTGTGGTGCAAAGCGGTGCCGTCGGCGGAAAGGGTGGCGGCGGCCTCCAGAAAAGCGGGGGTCACTTCCTCGCCGGGGGCCAGCAGCGGCACCCCGGGCGGGTAGGCCCAGACGTACTCGGCGGCGGTTTTCCCGGCGGCTTCTTCCATCGGGCACAAGGCGGCCGGGCAGTCCAGCGCCTGGGCGATGGTGCAGCGGGCCGTACCCGGGGCGGGCAGCAGGGCGCCGGCCCGGGGCGGCGGCGGGGCGGTTTCGTCCCGCCGGGTGAGGAAGTCCGCCAGCCGGTCGAGGGCATCTTCGGCGTCGCAGGGGCTCGACATGGCCAGCACGTTGGGGCCGCAGACCATTTCCGGCTCGAACCCGGCCGCCCGCAGATCAGCAGCCCCCGCCCCGCCGATGCGCAGCAAAATCTTGCCGTCGTCAAAGCCGTAAAAGTCCCGCCGTTCGGCCCCGAGGCCCAGTACCGGCGTATGGCGCCATTGCCGGGCCGCGGCGGCAAAACGGTCGAGGCGCTTCCGCCAGGCGGCGAAGGCGGCGGGGCCTTCGGCGGCCAGCCAGCCGGTGCAGCCGTCCAGGCTGACGAGCAGCGGATAGCTGGGGGAGCTGGTCTCGAAGACATCCAGCTGCCGTTCCACGGCGGCGGGGTCGATGAGGTCCCCGTTCAGGTGGAGCCAGGCGGTCTGGGTCAGGCTGGGCAGCGTCTTGTGGGCGCTCTGCACGACGAGATCAGCCTCGGCTGCCACGGCGCCGCCCCGCCAGCCGCAGGGTTCGGCCAGGGGCAGGTAGTGGGCGCCGTGGGCCTCGTCCACCAGCAGGGGCACGCCCCGGGCGTGGCAGAGTTTGGCAATAGCGGCCAGGTCGCTCTGGACGCCCTCGTAGGTGGGGCTGGTCAAAATGACGCACCGGGCGGCGGGGTGGGCGTCCAGGGCGGCGGCCACCGCGGCGGGGGGCACGCTGCCGTAGACGCCGAAGTCCGGCACCACGGGGGGCGTCAGATAGTGGGCGGTGAGGCGGCCCAGCTCAACGGCATGGTAGACGGCCTTGTGGCAGTTGCGGGCCACGATGACCTCGCTGCCGAAGGGGGCGGCGGCGCGGATACCGGCCAGCAGCCCCACGGTGGAGCCGCCCACCAGGTACCAGCACCGGGCGGAGCCGTAGAGGGCGGCGGTGCGCGCCATGGCGTCGGCCAGGATGCCGTCGGCGTCGTGGAGGTCGTCGGCGCCCTGGATCTCGGTGAGGTCGAAGGCGTAGCAGCCCAGCCCCGGCGCCGGCGGGACCCGCCGCTTGTGCCCCGGCATGTGCAAGGGGTACCGTGCCCCGGCCAGCGCTTCACATTGTTGTTGTAAGATAGAATTCATAGTATTTCCTACTTTCTTTGCACCTACTTTCTTTGCAAAGAAAGTAGGCAAAGAAACTCCAACATTTTAACCCGTGAATCTATGGCTGTGGAAACTGCCCTGCCTCGCCTTTGCAGGGAAACCAGGCAAAGAAACTCCAACATTTTAACCCGTGAATCTGTCTGTTTCCGATGGTTGTAGGGCGGGGTCTTGACCCCGCCGGAGAATTTGGCGGTCACCGCAACATCCCGCGGCGGGGAAGAATCCCCGCCCTACAGGTTTATTCCAATACGATCTCCGCCTTGCTTCCGGCTCTGGTCTTGGTGACGCGGATCTGCCGCGTCAGCCGGGACTGCAGCGCCTCCACATGGGAGATCACCCCGATGAGCTTGTCGCCGCCGGCAAGACTTGCCAGCGTATCCACCGCCTTTTCCAGACTGTCGGCGTCCAGGGAGCCGAAGCCCTCGTCGATGAAGAGGGTCTCGATGGTGACGCCCCCGGCGTTCTGCTGGATGGTGTCGCTGATGCCCAGCGCCAGACAGAGGGCGGCCATGAAGCTCTCACCCCCCGAAAGACTGCCCACCGGGCGGGTCTTGCCGGTGTAGGCGTCGAAGACATCCAGATCCAGGGCGGTCTTGCCGCCCACCGCCTCGCTCTTGCGGCGGAGCAGCCGGTACTGGCCGTCCGTCATGCGGGTGAAGCGGAGGTTCGCCGCCTCCACCACGCCGTCGAAGTAGAAGGCCTGGACGTACTGCTCAAAGGGCAGCTTGACCTTGCCGGCCAGGTTGCCGTTGATGGTCTTGGAAAGGTTGTCCCACATGGCCCGCTTTTCCCGGGCGGCGGACAGCGCTTTCAGCGTCTTTTCCATGCCGTCCAGGGCGGCGCGGTTGGTGTGCAGCCGGTGGACGGCGGCATCCCGGGCGTTGGTGGCGGCGGCGCGGTCGGCCCGCAGCCGGGCCAGCGCCTGCTGGAGCTTGGCCAGGGCGTCGGATTCCTCCTTGCCGGGCACCGTCTCCTGCATCTGCTGCACCCGGGCGGCCGCCGCGGCGTGGCCCGCCTTGGCGTTGGCCGCCTTGCGGGAAGCCGCAAAGGCCTGCTTTTCCAGGCCTTTCAGCTGGTTGTTCAGGTTGTCCAGCCGGTCGGACAGCGCCCGGGCCTGGTCGCTCTGGCGCTTGTATTCCTCGTGCTGGGCCCGCAGCCCCTTGAGCCCCTCGGCCAGCCCGGTCTTCTGTTCCTCCAGGGCGGTGCGCAGCTCCGCCGGCGAGAGTTCCTCCGCCGGTTTGCCGGTGTACCGCCCGGCGCGGCGGGCAAAGAAGGCCCCCGCGTCCCGGGTCAGGGCGGCCCGCAGCTCGGCGGCCCGGGCGGCGGCGTCCCCCGCCTTGCGGGAGGAGGCGGCCGTATCCCGCCGCTGGGCGGTGAGGGCCTGTTCCCGCTCCTCCAGGGCCTGTTCGGTCACATGGTCCTGGGGCAGCTGGGCCGGACAGGGGTGTTCGGTGGAACCGCACACCGGGCAGGGCTGGCCCGGCTGCAATTGCTGGGCCAGCAGCCCCGCTCGGTTGGCGTTGAGCTGCCGCTGCAGCGCCGCGTACTGGCTTTCCGCCTCGTCCAGTGCGGCCTGGGCCTTCACGTAGTCCTGCTGGCGGGCGGCGGCGGTGTCGGCGGCGGCGTCCGCTGCCGTCAGGTTGCGCAGCAGCGTCTCACAGGTGGCGGTGAGGTTCTCCGCCAGTTCGATGTGGTGTTCCAGCCGCACCTGCTCGGTATCGGTCTTGCCCAGGGCGTCCCGGGCGGCCTCGGTGTCGGCGATGGTCTGTTTCAGCGCGTCGCTGCGGGTCTGCAGCTCGGTCTGCAGCGCCTCGGTCTGGCGCTGCACCTCCGCCGTGCGGGCTTCCTCCGCCACCAGCCCCGCCAGCTGACGCCGCCGGGCCACCCGCTCCTCGGCCAGCTTGACTCCGGCATCCCCCCGGGCGATCTTCTCGTCCAGCTTGGCCATCGTCTCGTTCTGCTTGACCTCGATGGCCTCGTCCAGTTCCAGCAGGTGCCGGGCAATCTCCACCGCCCCCGCCGCCGCGAAGGCGTCCCGGGTGTCCTGGAGCTGTTCCAGCCGGGCGGCGGTGTCCTCGTCGGCCCCGGCCCCCAGCAGGCTGCCCACATGCAGGAACAGTGTTTCCTCCAGACGGCGGCAGGCCTCGTCGGCCTCCCGGGCATGGCGGATGGCCGCCTGGCCCAGCCGCTGGTGGTCGGCGGTGTCAAAGATCTGGCGCAGGATGTCCGCCCGGTCGGCCGACGGCGCGTTGAGCAGCCGGGTAAAGTCGTTCTGGGCCAGCATGGACACCTGGGCGAACTGTTTGGCGTCGATGCCCAGCAGCTTGACGACCGCCGCCGTCACGGCCTGGGCCCCCGATACAGGGGCTTCCGGCTCCCGGACCAGTTCCGCCCGGGGCGGGCTTTTGACAATGCCGCTGCCCCGCTTGGCGGCCCGCTGCTGTTCCGGCCAGCGGCGCACCACATAGGTGCGGCCCCGGTGGGCGAAGGTCAGCTCCACAAAGGTCTCGTCGGCGGGGGCGGCGAAATCGCTGCGCAGCATGGTGGTCTTGCGGTTTTCGCCGGTGGTCTCGCCGTACAGGGCAAAGGTGATGGCGTCAAACAGGGCGGTCTTGCCGGCGCCGGTGTCGCCGCCGATGAGGAACAGTCCGCTGCCGCCGAACCGGGAAAAATCCAGCTCGGTGCGCCCGGCGTAGGGACCGAAGGCGCAGAGCGTCAGGTACAGGGGTTTCATGCTTTGGCGGCCTCCTCTCGCAGCTGCTTGACGGCCCGGGCCTCCTCAATGGTCAGGGGGCGGCCGTTCATCTGGGTGAAAAAGTCCTGGAACAGCTCGGCAAAGGGCTTGCCCCGCACGGCCAGCGCCGCGTCGGCGGGGCCTGCCGTGGTGCCCCGGGGCTGGTAGTCCAGCCGCATGGCGTTGGGGTAGGCGGCCCGCAGGGCGGCCATGGCGTCGGGCAGCGGCGTGGGGTCGGTGAGGGTGGCCCAGATATAGTCCTCGGTGTCGGTGGGGTGCTGGGTGAGTTTGGCCAGCGGGCCGGTCAGGTGGCGCATGGCCCGCCGGGGAATCAGCGGCAGCAGCTGGATGTCCTCCACGCCGCGGCGGCCCAGGTCCACCAGCGTCACGGATTTTTCGGCGCCGCACTCGTCCAGATGGTAGCACAGCGGTGCCCCGGCGTACCGCACGGTGTCGGTGCCCACCCGCTGGGGGCGGTGGATGTGGCCCAGGGCCGTGTAGGCAAAGCCCTCGAACCGGGAGGCGTCGATGGAATCCACCGTGCCCACCGTCAAAGGTGCCGTCTCGCTGCCCGACAGCTGGGGCGGGCAGACCCCCGCCACCACCATCTGGTGGGCCACCAGCACCCGCCGGGGCGCGGCGGGCTGGCAGGCCCCCAGGGCCGCGGCCACGGCGCTGTCGTAGTCGGGCAGGTCGGCCTCGGGCAGGAAGTGCCGCACGGTGGCCGCCCGCACAAAGGGCAGCAGGGTGAATTCCACCGGGCCGTGGCGGTCCTCCAGCACGATCTGGCGGGGCGCGCCGGTGAACCGCCCGGCCAGGTGTACCCCCTGGGCGGCCAGCAGCCCCGCGGCAAAGTCCAGCCGCTCGGCGCTGTCGTGGTTGCCGGCGATGGCCAGCACCGCAATGCGCCGCCCCGCCAGCTGGGTCAGGAACCAGTCCAGCAGCGTGCAGGCTGCCGCCGGCGGCACCGGGGCGTCGTAGATATCCCCCGCCAGCAGCACGGCCTCCACGTCGTGCTCATCACACAGGGCCAGCACCTGTTCCAGAATATAGCGCTGGTCCTCCAGCAGATCGAACCCGTTCACCCGTTTGCCCAGGTGCAGGTCCGCCAGATGCAGAAATTTCATCGGGTCATCTCCAAAGTTTCTCCCAGGTGGTGATGTCCAGCGTCACGCCGGGCAGCACCTCCACGGGTACCGTCTCCGCCTTGCGGAAACGGCATTTCTTGCAGAACATCTCGGCTTTCAGGTCCCGGGCCCACACCTGCATGTACAGGCGGCCCCGGCCGTCCCCTTCCGCCAGTTTCTGGGCGTAGGCCACCACGCTGCGGCCGATGCCCTGGCCCCGGGCCTTTTCCTTCAAAAACAGCCGGCTCAGGCAGAGCGCTCCGGCAGGTCCCAGGTCCATGGCAAAATACCCCACCGGCTCGCTGCCGAGATAAATGAGAAAATAGTTGATGACCCCGCTGTGGATCTCGTCGTCGGTGAGCACATCGCTCTGGTATTTGTCGGCCAGGGCGGCGGCCACCTTGGGGGTCAGTTTGGTGTAATGCTGCACGAAGATCTCCTTCGCCAGCTCGCTGACCAGCTGCACATAGCGGGTCTTGGTCACTTGCTTGAAGGTCGGTTTCATAGGGGTTCTCCTTTGTTCAGGGGGCGGTGTTCGGGCAAAAGTCAGGGGTTGTCCCCTTTGTCAAAATCCAGTTCCAGCCGCAGCCCGTCGGTGCCCGCCACGGCGCCGGGGTATTGGCTTTGGGCGGCCGCCAGGCCGGGCTGCAGGTCGGTGACCGCCGCCGAGTAGTGGGTCAGCCAGAGCCGCCGCACCCCCGCTTTGGCGGCCAGGGCGCCGGTTTCCCGGCAGGTGGCGTGGCCGTATAGCTTGGCTTTATCCAGGTCGGCGTCGTCGGCGTAGGTGGCGTCCATGCAGAGCAGATCCGCGTCCCGGGCGGCGTCCAGCAAGGCCGGACAGGGGCGGGTGTCGGTGGCATACACCACCGTGAGGCCACGCCGGGCGGGGCCCAGCACCTGGTCGGGGGTGAAGCCGTCCACGCTCTCCCCGGCCTGGAGCCGTCCCCAGAGGGATACCGGGATGCCGGCGGCTCTGGCCCGGGCGGTATCGAACCGTCCGGCCCGGGGCAGGTGCAGCGCGTAGCCGCAGCAGGGCACCCGGTGCTGCAGCGGCACGGGGGTGACGGTGAGGGGGCCCGCCCCGAAAGGCGTGTTTCCTGCCTCCTGCCAGTGCACGGCGAAGGGCAGAGGTCCCGCCAGGGCGGAAACAGGCGCCGCCACCGCGTCCAGACCCGCCGGGCCGGTGATGGTGAGGGGGGCGGTGCGGCCGAGGCTGGCAAGGGTTTGCAGCAGGCCGGGCAGGCCCAGGATGTGGTCCCCGTGGTAGTGGGTGAGCAGGATGTGGGTGATACGGTAGGCGCTGACACCCCAGCGGCGCAGAGCGGTCTGAGTGCCCTCGCCGCAGTCCAGCAGGAGGGTGGCGCCCCCCACGCTGACGGTGAGGGCGGACAGTGCCCGGTCGGGCAGCGGCTGGGTGCCGCCGCAGCCCAGCAATGTGACGGTGACCATGGCCAAATCCCCCTTTCCCAACAGTACCCCAATTTACAGGGTACATTATAGCACATTATGCAACCCCTGCGAAATCCGCCCACGCAATTTTAACATTTGGGCGGGTGTGTTCCTTCTTTGCAAAGAAGGAACCGAAGAAACTCCCATCAAAAATGTCCCGGGGGAGTATCCCCCGGGACATTTTTAGTTAGAGTTCTTTTGGTTCTTTTCTTGCAAGAAAAGAACACGCCCCCCGAATGCTCACCGCGCGGCGATGCACTCGATTTCCACGAGGGCCCCCTTGGGCAGGGCCGCGATCTGCACGCAGCTGCGGGCCGGGTAGGTCTCGCCGAACATTTCCGCATACACCTCGTTCACGGTGCCGAAATCCTTGAGATCCTGCACAAAGACGGTGGTCTTGACCACGTCGGCCAGGGTCAGCCCGGCCTCCGCCAGAACGGCCTGCAGGTTTTTGAGAGACTGGCGGGTCTGGGCGGCCACGTCGTCGGCCAGGGTATTGGTGACGGGGTCCAGGCCCAGCTGTCCGCTGCAATAGACGGTGCTGCCGGTATCCACCGCCTGGACATAGGGTCCCAGGGCGGCGGGGGCTTTGTCGGTGACGATGCGTTTCATACAAAACAACTCCTTTGCGGTAGATTGTCCCTATTGTAGCGCATCCCGGCCCAAAAGGCCAGCCCTTTTACCCCTTCACCTCGTTGACCAGCTTTTCGCCCCGGGCAAAGGCGCGGGCGTTCTCCATGGTGGTGATGGCGATGCTCTGCAGCGCCGTCCGGGTAAAGAAGGCCTGGTGACTGGTCACCACCACGTTGGGGAAACTGGTGAGGATGGGCACCACCTCGTTTTCCAGCACGGCGTCGGAGAAATCCTCAAACACCTGGCCGTCCTCGTCCTCGTATACATCCAGGCCCACGCCGGCGAACTTGCGGTTGCGCAGCGCCGCAATGAGGGCGTCGGTGTCGATGAGTCCGCCCCGGCTGGTGTTCACCAGGATGGCGTTGTCCCGCATCTGGGCGATGGTGTCGGCGTTGATGAGGTGATGAGTCTCGGCGGTGAGGGGGCAGTGCAGGCTGATAAGGTCCGCCGCCCGCAGCAGTTCGTCCAGCTCCACGTACCGCACGATGCCTTCCAGGTCGGGGTTGTGGTACTGGTCGTAGGCCAGCACCGTCATGCCGTAGCCGTGGCAGATGCGGGCCATGGCCGCGCCGATGCGCCCCGTGCCGATGATGCCCGCGCAGGAGCCGTAGAGGTTATAGCCCAGCAGTCCGTCCAGGGCGAAGTTATTGTTGCGCACCTTGATGTAGGCCTTGCAGATGCGCCGGTTGGCCGCCTGGGCCAGGGCCATGGCGTGCTCGGCCACCGCCTCGGGGCTGTAACCCGGCACCCGCAGCACCGTGATGCCCAGCCGGGCCGCGGCCTCCAGGTCCACATTGTTGTAGCCCGCGCACCGCATGAGCAGCAGCCGGATGCCCGCCTTGGAAAGGGCTTCCAGCACCGGGGCGGAGCAGTCGGAGTTCACAAAGGCGCAGACGGCGTCGCCGCCCTCGGCCAGGGGTGCGGTGTCCACGTCCAGGTTGGCGGCCAGGAACTTGATGGTGCAGCCGTATTCCGGGTCGGCTGCCAGCAATTCAAAGTACAGACGGTCGTAATCCCGCGTACCGTAAAAGATAATCTTCATCGCAGGGGTTTCCTCCTTTTGCGGTAGTATGTGTTTTCAGACACCCTACTATACCCGATTTCCGCCCCTGTGTATGTTGTCCCGGCAACATTTTTGCGAGGAAATCCCCCTGGCCCTGACCCGCACGAGCCCGGTTTTGCCCCGGACACCGCCGGGAAAGGGTTTCTCCCTTGTGAAAAGCCCCCTGTCATCGTATAATGGAAGCAAAACATTCCTGCCGCCGGGCAGGAACCCCGGTGAGGAGGAAGACCCCCATGAAAAAACCTTGCGTTCTGCTGGCCTGCCTGCTGCTGGCCGGTGCCCTGTGCGGCTGCGGGGACGACGCCCGGGAAACCCCGGCGCCAACCCCCGCCCCGGAGAGCCAGACGGCCACCCCTTCCCCGTCGCCCACGGCGACCCCCACGCCCACGCCTGAACCGGAATGGGTCATTCCCTTGCCGGAGGAGGACCTGTGGGCCTACCAGGCCTATACCCTGACCTGCCAGATCACCGAATACTGCCTCGAACCCTTCGAGGGCACGCTGGACACCGACACCCTGAACGACACGGAAATTCTGAATTTCCTCTGGTCGGCCAACCAGTACTGCAAGGACTCCTACTACCCTTACGCCGGCGACATCACCATCGATTCCCCGCCGGACGGCAGCTACTGCTACGCCCGTCTGCCCGAAGAGAGCGCCCGGAAGATCGTCTATCAGCTCTTCGGCGCGGAGGACTGGTCCGGCCGCGACACAGCCTTCTATGACGCCGCGGTGCCGGAGTACCGCTTCGACATGCTGGAGCCGGGGCCCAGGCAGAACTTTTCCTGCCGGTATGTCTCGGTGTCCCGCAGCGGCGATACCGTGACGGTGCCCTTCCACCTCTACGGCACGCAGACCGTGGTGGACACCACCGGCTCCCACGAGAAGGAGTACGGCGGGTACACGGCCACCTACCGGTTCATGACCGAGGACGGACAGTCCTTCCTGCGCTTTGCCGGGATCCACCCGGAGGCGTGAGGGCACCGATACAAAAAAGGGGGCAGACGCGATGCATCGCGTCTGCCCCTTTTACGTATGGTTCAGGAATTTTTCTCTCGGATGGCCTTGTCGATGGCCTTGGCGGCTTCCTTGCCGGCGCCCATGGCCAGAATGACGGTGGCCGCACCGGTGACGGCGTCACCGCCCGCATAGACGAAGGGGCGGCTGGTGAGGCCGTCGGGGCCGTTGGTAATGAGGCAGCCGTGGCGGTCCGCTTCGAGGCCGGGGGTGGTGGAGCGGATCAGCGGGTTGGGGCTGGTGCCCAGAGCCATGATCATGGTATCCACGTCCAGCTCGAACTCGCTGCCCTCCTTGACGATGGGACGGCGGCGTCCCGATTCATCGGGCTCGCCCAGTTCCATCTCCACGCAGGTCATGCCGCGGACCCAGCCGTTCTCGTCGCCCAGCACTTCCACGGGGTTGGTCAGCGTCTTGAAGATGATGCCTTCCTCCTCGGCGTGCTCCACTTCCTCTTTCCGGGCGGGCAGTTCGGCCATGCCCCGGCGGTAGACGATGTAGACCGTCTCGGCGCCCAGCCGCTTGGCACAGCGGGCGGCGTCCATGGCCACGTTGCCGCCGCCCACCACGGCCACGGCACGGGACTTCATGATGGGGGTGTGGGAATCGGGCAGGTAGGCCTTCATCAGGTTGACGCGGGTCAGGTACTCGTTGGCGGAGTAGACGCCGTTGAGGCTCTCGCCGGGGATGCCCATGAAGCGGGGCAGGCCGGCGCCGGAGGCAATGTAGACGGCCTCGAAGCCGTATTCGTTGAGCAGCTCATCCACCGTGAGCACCTTGCCCATGACCATGTTGCACTCGATGTCCACGCCCAGCTCCTTGAGGCCTTCCACCTCGTGCTGGACGATGTCCTTGGGCAGACGGAACTCGGGGATGCCGTACATCAGCACGCCGCCCGCCACATGGAGGGCCTCATAGATGGTGACCTGGTAGCCCATCTTGGCCAGGTCGCCGGCGGCGGTCAGGCCGGAGGGACCGGCGCCGATGACAGCCACCTTGTGGCCGTTGGAGGCGGGCTTTTCCGGCTTGGTATGTACGTTTTCCCGGTACCAGTCGGCCACGAACCGCTCCAGGCGGCCGATGCCCACCGGCTCGCCCTTGATGCCACGGACGCATTTGCCTTCGCACTGGTTTTCCTGGGGGCAGACGCGGCCGCAGACGGCGGGCAGCGCGCTGGACTGGGCGATGACCTTGTAGGCTTCCTCGAACTCTCCCTTGGCCACATGGGCGATGAAGCCGGGGATATCGATATCCACCGGGCAGCCCGAACGGCAGGGATGATTCTTGCACTGCAGGCACCGCTGGGCTTCGGTGACCGCCATCTCGGCGGTGTAGCCCAGGGCTACCTCTTTAAAATTCTTGTTGCGGACGTTGGGGTCCTGGCTGGGCATGGGGCACTTTTTCGGGTCCATGTTGGGCATGATCACTGCACCTCCTGTTTGAGCAGATTGCACTCTTCCTCGCGGGCGTGGCTCTCAAAAGGCTTGTACATCGTGCCGCGGTGCATGGCCTCGTCAAAGTCCACTTCAAAGCCGTCGAAGTCGGGGCCGTCCACGCAGGCGAACTTGGTCTTGCCGCCCACCGTCAGGCGGCAGCCGCCGCACATGCCGGTGCCGTCCACCATGATGGGGTTCATGGACACCACCGTCTTGACGTTATGGGGTTTGGTGGTCTTGACCACGAACTTCATCATGATCAGCGGACCGATGGCAATGACCTCGTCAAAGTTGGCGCCCTCGTTGATCTTGGCTTCCAGCGGGGCGGTGACAACGCCCTTCTCGCCGTAGGAGCCGTCGTCAGTCATGATGATGAAATCGTCGCAGCAGGCGCGGAACTCATCCTCCAGGATGACCAGGTCCTTGTTGCGGAAGCCCACAATGCCGGTCACCCGGGTGCCCTGGGCGTGGAGCGCCTGGGCCACCGGCAGCGCGATGGCGCAGCCGACACCGCCGCCCACCACGCAGACGTTCTTCAGGCCCTCGATCTCGGTGGCCTTGCCCAGGGGGCCCACGAAGTCATGGACCGCCTCGCCCTCCTTGAGGGCGTTCAGCTCCATGGTACCGGCGCCCACCACCTGGAAGATGATGGAGACGGTGCCCGCCTCCCGGTCATAGCCCGCGATGGTCAGCGGAATGCGCTCGGAATTTTCTCCCGGGCGCACGATGATGAACTGTCCGGCCTTCGCCTTTTTGGCAATGAGCGGGGCGTGGATCCACAGTTCGGTGACGGTGGGGTTCAGTTCCCGCCGTTTCAGGATGGTGAACAAAGCGATCCTCTCCTTCGTAAGTAGTTTTGGTTGGTTTCATTGTACCGTATTTGGCCCCCCTTGTAAAGAACGAAGAGGCGGCAAACCTTTGCAAATTCTCTGTTGTCAGCCCAAAAAGGCCACCCGGTCAGGGTGGGGGTTGCGCCACAGGGTATACCCCGCCGGGCATTGGATGCCGGAGGGTTCCAGCCCCGCCGTATCCAGCGGCACCCCGTCGGATACCAGGATCCAGTCGGCGCCTGTCAGGTCCTCGTAGGGGCGGCCGGGGTATTCGGGGCCGGGCTTTTCGGTCCCCAGGTCCAGCACGCCGTCGTCCAGCAATCCCCCCGCCGCCAGCGTCTCATACTCGCAGAGGTAGATGTCCCGGTCCACGTAGGTGTCGATGAGCTGGCTGTCCCGCTGGCGCACGCCGTCCGGGATGAACAGCACGGTGCCCTCCAGGGTCTTGAGGGAATCGTTGAGGGCGCTGGCCGCCTGCACGGCGCTCTCCTCCACGCCATAGGTCCAGCGGTTGATGCGCCATTCCCCGGCGTAGCAGAGCACGCAGAGCACCAGGGCCGCCGCGGCCAGGGGTCTGCGGGCTTTGCGCCGTACAAGAGCCACTCCCAGAACCGCGGCCCCCGCCACAATGACAACCCGCCACACCAGCAGCCAGCCGGAAAAGCCCAGCACCGGCAGACGGTCGAGGCGGTCGGCCACGAAGTCAAACCACTGCAAAAATGTGTTGTCCCCGGCGCCGGGGCCGATATCCCGGCAGAAGACGAGAAAGCCCAGCCCCCACAGGGCGGTCAGCCCCGCCAGCAGACGGCGGCGCATCGGCGTCAGGGCGCCGTCCAGGGCGTCCATCGTCACCAGCAGCAAAGGGATGAGCAGCGGTTCCAGGTAGCGCATGTGCTGGCGGGGGGAATCGGAACCCAGGTCCTCCCGCACAGTGATGCTCCAGGCCACCACGCCCACGCCCAGCCCCAAGGCCAGCAGCAGAAGCAGCGGCAGCTGGATGCGGCGGGGGTCGGTGCCGGGGCGGGGGCGGCGCAAGGCGGTCAGGGGCACCAGCACCGGGAAGACCCCGAAGGCCAGCACGGTGAAGAGCAGGTCGCAGACCACCGCAAAGGGCAGGAACGCCCACTGCTCGGCGGTGAGCCAGCCGGTCTGGTTGTAGGAGTTGCCCAGCCCCGCAAAGAGGGTGAGCTTGGCGGCGCCAAAGCAGACAAGGAACGCCCCCAGCAGGGCGGCCACCCCGGCCAGTTCGCCCCGCCAGCTGCGGGGGTCGTGGGCGGTGACCCAGAGGCGCAGCAGCACCCAGGCAATGAGGTAGTAAAGGGCCACTTCTTTACTTAAATAGAGCAGAAAGCACCAGGCCCCGGCCAGAGCGCTCCATCCGATGCGGGCCCGGGGGGCGGCGGCCATGGCGCGCCAGAGGAAATAGACCTGCCACAGGGAGAGGGGCAGGAAGACCGTCTCGCTCATGAAGGTAGCGCAGGCGGACAGGGTGGGCAGCACCGCCGTGACGGCCACGAGGAAGGCGGTGCGGCGGCGGTTCTGGCCGGTGGCCCGGGCCAGAGCGCAGGCCGGGAAGACGGCGCTGGAGGCCCAGGCAGCGTTCAGCCAGCCGATGGCGGTGATCTGGGCGGCGGTGGTTTTTAAGAGGAGTGCAGGCAGGATGCACAGGGGGTACAGGATCTTCTGGTAATCGCTGGGCATGTTGCGCACCCGCAGGCCGCGGCCCTGCCACAGACTGCGGGCGATGTCCAGATAGCGGACCTCGTCGCTGTAGACGGCCAGTTCCCGGGGATAGCTGCTGAGCAGGCCGTACACCAGGGTGCACAGCAGGAACAGGGCGGCCACCAGCAGCCAGCCCTGGTATTTTTTACCCCTTGTCATGGTGGGTGTCCTCCGTTATGATTGTTACAGCCATTATACGGCAGGGCCGGCTTCAAGTAAAGGGGGGCGGGAGGTTCTGCGCCTTTCACAAAAATTTCGTGACAAAGGCCCTGCCGGTATGGTATACTATAAAGGTTACAAATCGGAAACAACCATGGAGGTGCTTGACCACGTATTCCCACACGATCCGACCGTCCCGGCTGCTGGCGCTGCTGGGACTGCTGACGGCCCTGTTGTTCTGGGCTGCCCCGCGCGCTGCGGCGGCGGACTATGACGAAACGCTGGACCGCCTGGGCCGGCTGCAGGACCTGGCGGTAAGTTATGCGGAGGACCATGACGCCGACCCCATCCTGCTGACGCTCTCCTACACCCGCACCGGGGACTACAACACCACCATGTGGCAGCTGACCGCCGGCGCCCGGGACACCGAGTTTGAGAGCTATGTGTCCCAGAATGACGCCGACCTGGCGGCGCTGCAGGGGATGAACACGGTGACGCTGCCCAATGGCCAGGCCATCGACTTCGGGCATCTGCTGGCGTCGATGAACCTGGTGTACAACGGCATTCCCATCACGGGCAGCTGGGGCGGCGACTGCATGGAGCTGGCCAAGGCCTACTACGGGCAGGCCAGCGACGCGGCGGGCTACGCCCAGGCCATGCGGGCCACCTTCAACATTGACGACGACGGTTCCACCAGCCGGTTCGGCGACCAGGACCTGCGGGCGGACCTGGACTCGGTGGTGGTGGGGTCCCAGCTCACCAAGGACACCGACATTGCCGACGCGCTGCGCAGCTACTACGACGGCCTCACCGACTATGACCGGGCCTATCAGTTCATCTCGCTGAGTTTCGGCACGGTGGACACCTCGGCCGCCTCCTTTGCGGACACGGTCTATGACGCCGTTGTGTCGGATTCCGGCATGCAGCTGCTCTTCTACATGAACGACATGTGGACGGTGAGCGGCTGGACCATCGACGAGAGCTACGCCCCGGCCGTGCGGGGCGCCACCGATCTTCTGGCGGAGTATCTGTCGGGGGCGGTGAACGGCGAGAAGGTGAAGAGCGAGACCAACAACCGGCTGGTGGCCATGGGCGGCCAGGCCCTGGCCGACGCCCTGGCGGCCCTGGGGGACAGCGACGCGGCTTCGGCGGCCTTGTCGGCGGCGGAGAGCGGTGTGTCCAGCACCACCTCCAGCACCAGCGCGGCCATCGAGGACGCCACCCAGACGCTGCAGAGCCACTTCAACGTGAAGATCTTTGAACTGGTGCTGCTCATCGTGGCGGCGGTGGCCATCTTCTTCCTGATCTTCAGCTGCGCGCTGTTCGTCTCCCACCGGCGGCGGCACTGACAATACGGTTACAGCCTCCCGAAAGGGAGGCTGTTTTCTTTGTGCGAAGCCGGTGTAAACGGGATGCATTTTTATAAAACCATCGCTGCCGGCGGACCGTGCTGCCCCTGAAAAGGCGTGCTAGCATCTTCCCGCCGCCCGAAACTTCGCGGTATCCATGTTTGGAGTTTCTTCGGTTCCTTCTTTGCAAAGGCCTCTTCCCTTGCCGCCCTGTAAAGGCAAGACGCGCACCGCCCGGGAGCCGCCCTTCCACGGACCATGTGGTTGGAGTTTCTTCGGTTCCTTCTTTGCAAAGAAGGAACAAGGAACAAACGTTCCGTATATTTCCAGGCCGTTATCCACTGTGTAAAGGGGTTATCCACGTTGAAATTGTGGAAAACCCTGTGGAAAAGGTGGAAAACTCACCGGTTTTTTCTGTTGAAACTGTGGAAAACCCGGTGGAAATCCCACGACAGCGGGTTTTGGAGGAAAAGTTTTCCACAATCCCCTCGTGGAGGCGCGGGCGGCTGCTTGACAAGGGTCCGGGATACGTGTACAATAAGAACAATCAAAATTGTGCAAAGGAGTGACTGTTGTATGAAGCACATTCAGACTCTCGAGACCCGCGACATGGTGAAGAGCCTCCAGAACGGCGGCTGCGGCGAATGCCAGACCTCCTGCCAGAGCGCCTGCAAGACCAGCTGCGGCATCGCGAACCAGCCCTGCGAGAAGGCTGAGGACTGATTTTTTCCCATCTGGCAATCGTGCCGGGCAGCCCATGGGTCGCCCGGCATTTTCTATGGTTATTTTACAAGGAGTTTTTCCATGATCCATCAGTACAAACTGGGCGGTTACAACATCGTGCTGGACGTGTTCAGCGGCAGCGTGCACGCCGTGGACGAGGTGGCCTATGACGCCATTGCCCTGATCGACGGCGGCAAGAGCCGGGAGGAGGCGGCCGCGGCGCTGGAGAAGAAGTACGCGGGCCGCGCCGACGTGACCCCCGCTGATATCCGGGACTGCCTGGACGACATCGACGAGCTGACGAAGGAGGGCAAGCTGTTTGCCCCCGACGCCTACGCCGACTATGCCTTTGATTTCAAGAACCGTTCCAATGTGGTGAAGGCGCTCTGCCTGCATGTGGCGCACACCTGCAACCTGAACTGCAGCTATTGTTTTGCGGCCCAGGGCAAGTTCCACGGCGAGGCGGGGCTGATGAGCTTCGAGACCGGCAAACAGGCGCTGGATTTCCTGGTCGCCCATTCGGGCACCCGGCGCAACCTGGAAGTGGACTTTTTCGGCGGCGAACCGCTGATGAACTTTGAGGTGTGCAAGCAGCTGGTGGCCTACGCCCGCAGCATCGAGAAGGCGGCGGGCAAGAATTTCCGGTTCACGCTGACCACCAACGGCATCGGCATCACCGACGAGGTCATCGAGTGGGCCAACAAGGAATGCTACAACGTGGTGCTGTCGCTGGACGGCCGCAAGGAAGTGAACGACCGGTTCCGTGTGGACCTGGCGGGCAACGGCAGCTATGACCGCATCGTGCCCAAGTTCCAGAAGCTGGTCAAGGCCCGGGGCGGCAAGGGCTATTACATGCGGGGCACTTTTACCCATCACAACGTGGATTTCACGAAAGATCTGTTTCATATGGCGGACGATCTGGGCTTCACGGAGCTGTCCATGGAGCCGGTGGTGGCGTCCCCCGATTCGCCGGAAGCCCTCACCGAGGAGGACCTGCCCAAGCTGTTCGACCAGTACGAGCTGCTGGCCAAGGACATGCTGCGCCGTCAGAAAGCGGGCAAGCCCATCACCTTCTACCATTACATTCTGGACCTGAAACACGGCCCCTGCATCTACAAGCGGATCTCGGGGTGCGGGTCGGGCACCGAGTACATGGCGGTGACGCCCTGGGGGGATCTGTATCCCTGCCACCAGTTTGTGGGCGACCCGGAGTACAAGCTGGGCAACGTGTGGGACGGCGTGACCAACACCGCCCTGCGGGATGAGTTCAAGCTGTGCAACGTCTATGCCCGCCCCGACTGCAAGGATTGCTGGGCGCGGCTCTACTGTGCGGGCGGCTGCGCGGCCAACGCGCTGCACGCCACCGGCGACATCCACGGCACCTACGAGTACGGATGCAAGGTGTTCCGCAAGCGGATGGAATGCGCCCTGATGATCCAGGTGGCCCAGCGCCTCGACCCGGAACTGGCCCGCAACGCCGTGCAGTATGAGAGCGACTGCGACGGCTGCGAGTGATTTGTTCCTTCTTTGCAAAGAAGGAACCGAAGAAATTCCAAACAAAAATATCCCGCAGGGTAACCCCTGCGGGATATTTTTATGGGAAGTCCCGGTTCTTCCCTGCAAACAGGGAACACACAGGAATGAACCTGTAGGGCGGGGTCTTGACCCCGCCGGGGAATGGGCGGCCATGTGGGCTATCCTTTTTGCGAGGAAGGGCCGAAAAATCTCAACAAAAATATCCCGAGGGGGCTTTGAACCCCTCGGGATATTTTTCATTAAGAGTTCTTTTGGTTCTTTTCTTGCAAGAAAAGAACAGTCCCCTAATCAGCTGAACATAACCACGTCGTCCTTGGGCTTTTCGCCGGGCTCCACCTTGAGGGCGGTAAGCACCGGGCCGGTGGCGTCGGGGGTCTGGCCCTGGTAGATGGGATGGTATTTCACGTTCACCTTGGCGGTCAGGGTGATCCAGCTGCGCTGCTCCAGGTTCTTGTAGTCGTCGTACTTGCAGGGGAAGCCCACAAACTGGATATCCTGCACACAGCAGGTCATGGCGAAGCGGCCGGGCACAAAGCTGCCCTTGCCCGCCCGGTTGGTCTGGCAGACCTGGGCCAGGAACTTCACGGTCTTGCCGTCGTACTTCTTGGCGTCGTCCATGCAGTCCATATACCAGATGCCGAAGAATTCCTCGGGAATTTCAATGACCGGCGCGTTCACATCGAAGGGCAGCGGATCGGGAATGTCGTCGTAGGCCACGCTGCCGTCGGCGAACTCGTAAGCGATGTCACAGCGGCGGCTGGCCTGCCGCACCAGCTTGTGGATGAGCTGGCGGCTCTCGTCGTCGTTCACGTGCTCGGCACGGTTCACCACCAGCAGTTCACTGCCCCGCAGCTTGTCCAGCAAGAGGGACCGCATGGCGTTGTCCCCCGCGTAGGTCTTGATGGTGGTGCCGTCCGCCGTGGCCAGGCACTGATACACCAGCCAGTTGTCCGGCATGGCGTCGTACAGGTCCTGGATCAGCCACATGCCGTTGTACTCGATGATGACGCGGCCGCAGCCGGACTTTTTCTCCAGCGCTTCCAGGTTTTCTTTGGTCAGCTCGCTCTTGTCCTCCAGCTGGGCCACATGCACCCCGCCGAAGGCAAAGCGGTCGGGGTCATACTCTTCCTCGCCCTCCTCGCAGACCAGCAGCAGCGTCTTGTCGCCGGAATCGAACTGGGGGTCCTCCATGGTCTCCTGGATGAACTTGGTCTTGCCGCTCTCCAGCTGGCCCACAAACAGGTAGACCGGAATCTGTCTTGCCATAGCTGCGTTCCTTTCTTATTACAGGCCAAACAGCGTGGCCAGTTCAGACTCTTTCAGCTCCGAGCCGATGACGCACAGCTTGCCGGTGACATCGGGGGTGCTGGACCGGATCTCGTGCTCACCGGGCACCATGTCGAACTCCAGCCAGCCCTCGGCGCCGCCGTCCACAATGCCCTTGGCCCGCAGGATCATGCCGTAATCGCCGCTGTCCAGCTTGGTGAGGGCTTCGTCCAGCGCCGCATGGCTGAACTTGTGGGCCGTCTCCCGGCCCCAGCTGGTGAAGATCTCGTCGGCGTCGTGGTCGTGGTGATGATGCCCGCAGCTGCAGACGCCGTGCTCGTCGTAGTGGTGCTCGTGATGCTCGTGATCGTGGCAGCACCCGCCCTCCTCATGGTCGTGGTCATGATGGTGGCAGCATTCGTGCTCTTCCTCGTCATGATCGTGGTGATGGCAGCACTCGTGCTCCTCATCATGGTCATGGTGGTGGCAGCACTCGTGCTCCTCGTCATGGTCATGGTGGTGGCAGCATTCGTGATCCTCGCCGTCGTGATGATGGTGATGGTGGTGGTGTTCCTCCTCGCCGGCATGGGCCTCGTTGGCGGCGCGGGCCTCCTTGAGCAGCTCGGCCACCAGGTCCCGCTTGCCGTCCATGACCGAGACGATCTGGCTGCCGGTGAGGGCGGTCCAGTCGGTGGTGACGATGGTGGCGGTGGGGTTCTTTTCGGCCAGCAGGGCCACGGCGTCGGCGATCTTCTTCTCGCTGGCGTTGCCGGTGCGGCTGAGGATGATGCAGGAAGCGTGGCTGACCTGGTCATCGTAGAACTCGCCGAAGTTCTTCATATACATCTTGACCTTGTTCACGTCGGCGACGGTCACAAAGCTGTTGAGGATGACGGGCAGCGTCTCGGCCACGCCTTCCACGGCGCGGGTCACATCGGACAGTTTGCCCACGCCGGAGGGTTCGATGAGGATGCGGTCGGGGTGGTAGGTCTCCACGACCTTTTTCAGGGCTTCCCGGAAGTCGCCCACCAGGGAGCAGCAGATGCAGCCGGAGTTCAGTTCGTTGACCTGGATGCCGGCCTCCCGCATGAAGCCGCCGTCGATGCCGATCTCACCGAATTCGTTTTCGATCAGGACGATGCGCTCTCCGACGAAGCACTCCTGGATCAGTTTCTTGATGAGCGTGGTCTTGCCTGCGCCCAGAAAGCCGGAAAAAATATCAATTTTGGTCTTGTTCTCTGCCATGATGGCACCTCTGTTTCGCTGAATTGGTTGGTTCTGGCAGTTGCAAACACTAACTGCTAATACCATTATAACAAACGCGTCAAGGGGTTTCGGGGCATTTGGGGGGGATTTTTTTGAACTTTTTGCAAATATTGCGGGCTGCTTGACCTTTCAGCAAAACGTGGTATGATGAAAACAAGTTAAGATACGAGGGAGTGTTGAACGTTGACAACCAATGAAAAGATTGCCGCGCTGCGTGCCGCCGCGAAAGCCGCGGGCGCAGACGCCGTTTTGCTGATGACCAGCGACCCGCATTGCAGCGAGTATCTGCCGGCCTACTACAATGCCCTGGCGTGGTTCTCCGGCTTCACCGGCGAGAATTCCACCCTGGTGGTGACCCAGGAGGGTTCGGCGCTGTGGTGTGACGGCCGGTTCTATGTCCAGGCGGACAAGCAGCTGGCGGGCACCGAGATTGAGTGCATGCATGCCGGTTCGGCGGGTGTGCCCACGGTGGCGGAGTACCTGACGGACCATCTGAAGGCCGGGGAGACGCTGCTTTTGAACGGCAGCTGTGTGCCGGCGGACCTGGCCCACGAGTATGCCGATGTTCTTGCCAAGAACGGTGCTTCTCTGAAGAGCCAGGACGTGGCCAGCCCCATCTGGGATGCCACCGGCGAGCGTCCGGCGCTGCCCGATACCCCCTGCCAGCTGCTGACGGTGGCCCAGACCGGCGCCACGGCGGCGGAGAAGGTAGCCCGGGTGCGGGAAGAGCTGGCCAAGGCGGGTGCCACGGCGCTGGCCGTGACGGGTCTTGACTGTGTGGGCTGGCTGCTGAACCTGCGGGCGCGGGATCTGCCCTGCACGCCGCTGGCGGTGGCCTATGCGCTGGTGACTTCCAGGGACTGCACGCTGTTTGTGGCGCCGGGACGGCTGACTGACGCCGACGCCGCCACGCTGGCGGAAAACGGCGTGGCCATCCGCGGCTACGGCGATCTGCTGGACGCGGTGAGCAAGGTGGATGCCGGCGAGGTGTTCCTGGTGGACGAGAAGGCCACCAACTTTGACCTGTACACGGCGCTGTCCGCCTACAAGACGGTGGCGGGCACCGATCCCATCTTTGCGCTGAAGGGCGTGAAGAACGAGGTGGAGCTGAAGAATATCCGGGAATGCCATATCCGGGACGGCGTGGCGGTGGTCCGGTTCGAGATGGACCTGGAGAAGGCGCTGGCCGAGGGCAAGGAGCTCTACGAGACCGACATTGAAAAGATGCTGCAGAAGCGCCGTGCCGAGCAGCCGGGCTATTTTGAGGACAGTTTCTCCACCATTGCGGCCTGGGGTCCCAACGCGGCGATGATGCATTACCATGCCGAGGGCGAGGTCAACAGCAAGATTGAGCGTCGCGGCTTCCTGCTGGTGGATAACGGCGGCCAGTACGACTGCGGCACCACCGACATCACCCGGACCTATCCGGTGGGGCCCCTGACCGACGACGAGCGGAAGTATTACACCTGGGTGCTCCAGAGCCACATCGACATGGCCCGGGCGGTCTTCCTGGATTACTGCACGGGGTTTGCGCTGGACACCTTTGCCCGGGGTCCTGTGTGGGCCCACAAGGTGAATTACCGCTGCGGCACCGGCCACGGTGTGGGCTTCATCTCGGGTGTGCATGAGGGTCCCCAGAGCCTGCGGCCCAACAACCCGGTGATCTTCAAGCCGGGCATGACCATCACCGACGAGCCGGGCATCTATGAGACCGACGAGGTGGGTATCCGCATCGAGAACGAGCTGGAGTGCATCGACCTGGGCGACAACCAGTACGGCCATTGGCTGGGCTTCACGCCGCTGACGGTGGTGCCCATCGACACCACGCCGGTGATCGTGGATGAGCTGTCCCGTGTGCAGATCGATTGGCTGAACGCCTTCCACAAGCATGTCTATGAGACGCTGGCCCCCCGCCTGACCGACGAGGAAAAGACCTGGCTGGCCAACAAGTGCGCGCCCATCGGGCGGTGAGCTACGCTCTCAAAGAGGAGGTTCGGATTCAGCGGCTGCGCCGCGTCTCCTGCACCTCCCCTTTGGATTCCCACCGTCGCCAAAAAGCAGGCCCTCATGCCTGACGGCGACTCGTTCCCGCTTTTTGGCTCTCGATGTGTCCGCTTCGTCGGCGCATGTCCGCCGAAGCGGACGGGATTAAGCGCTTTGTGCGTTCTTTTCTTGCAAGAAAAGAACCAAAAGAACTCTAATTAAAAATATCCCGAGGGGGTACCCCCTCGGGATATTTTTGTTTGGAATTTCTTCGGTTCATTCTTTGCAAAGAAGGAACACACAACACACTCACGCCCGTTTGTACAGGATGGGCTCATCAAAACCGAAGGTGCGTTTGCCGTTGACTTCCATGCTCTCGGAGACTTCCAGCACATCGGCGCTGAACCGCTCGAACAGCGTGAACTTCAGCACCGGGCTGAACATCGACACGCTGCCGCCCTCCCAGACGCCGTCCTTCTCCCTGTACAAGGCCGGGGTGAACTTCGCCGACGGCTTCAGGTCCGCGTAGGCCACCGGCTTCATGTTGGCATAGGTGAAGCTGTCCTTGTCATAGCCCGCCGGCAGATCATAGCTGGTCAGCCGCACGCCGTCCTCTTCCTCCGTGAAGAGGAACAGATGGGGCGCCGCATGGGTGTTGCCGTTCGACGTAAAATAGCTCTCCTCCACCATGAACACCCCCGCAAAATCCGCCGGCAGCCCGGTGATCTTGTCGTTGCAGGCCGTGTTCACATGCTCCGCATAGGGGAAGTTCTCCCCCGCCTTGGCTTCATACTGGGCCTTGTTGTTGAAATGCCCGGTCAGAATCTTCATAAAATCATTCAGCTTGCTCATCATGTATGCCCCTTTCTGAGGTTGGCCCGCCGCAGCGGGCGGAATGCATTCTCTGTGTCCCGCGGTGTTCCCGCTTGACAATGTCAAGTATAGTCCCATCGGTTGACTAAGTCAAGCAGTAAAATTCAAAACTTTCTGTGAACAAAAAAGAGGCGGGGCCGAAGCCCCGCCCCCTGGCGGTTGTTTCAATGGGAAGAAATCTGCAGTACACCCGCTTCGTAGTCCTCCTGGCTGCAGGGCACGCAGCGGTCCACCTGCCAGATGCCATCCCGCCAGATGGCCTGGATGGTCATATAGTCGGTGCCGGATTCCGTTTCGCCGGTGTTGCGGTTGACGCCGGTCCACTGTCCGGCGGCGTTCAGCGTGACCTTGTGGTCGCCGTAGGCCAGCCCGGCCGTCGAGAAGGTCATGTCGGAGGTATCCAGGTTGTACTGGACGGCGTCGTAGGCGCCCTGGGTGATATCCCCCTCCCAGCTCTGGCCGTTGAGGTCGCTGGAGAACCGCAGGTCCTCCACCTTGCGGGAGTTGAAGGCCTGCAGCTGGGACCGGTAGTACACCGACAGCATGGCGTCCAGGTAGGCTTCATCGGGGTCGTTGTAGCCTTCCGCGTCGCAGGGGGTCATGGTGCCGAAGGAAGCCGTGGGGTTGCTGGGCTTGGACACCAGGGCCAGGGAGGTCTCGTAGCTGTCGCCCTGGGGCTGGATGGCCCGCAGCAGGGTGTCGGTCTGGGTCAGGACGCTCCGGTCCAGATAGAGGCGGCCGTCCTCGGCGGCGGCGAAGGTGGTCTCCACCCCGTTGACGGTGATCCGCAGTCCCGGCACCTCGGTGAGGTTTTCCAGGTAGAGGCGGTCGGCCTCGCCGGGAACGGCGGTGGCGGCGGCGCTCTCCGCCGTGACGGTCACCGGGGCGTCGGCGGGCTGGGCGGAGCGGCCGAACAGCTGGAAGGCCCCCACCCACAGCACCAGGATGAGCACCACCACGGCGGCCACCGTCAGCACGACCACCCCGCGCTTGCGGCGCACAAAGGATTCCGGCGGCCAGCCGGGGGCCTGGGGCGGCACCTCCGAGAGAGGCGCACCGCACTTTGAGCAGAATTTTTCGCCGGGCCGGCGGCTGACGGCCCCGCACTTGGGACAGCGTTTCATGGCAGACACTCCTTTCGGGGTGGGGCGGCGTCAGCTTTCCGCCATCGCCACCAGGTATTTGTAGATCTGGGGTTTGTACTCCTCGTACAGGCCCAGATGTTCGTACAGTTCCTTGTAGTAGTTGAAGAGGGTGGCCCGGGTGGCCACCACATTCACCGGGTTCAGCACGGTGTGCACGGCGCTGCCGGGGGTGTTGTAGTAGTTGTAGACGGGGGTGGACAGGGCGTAGAACTTCTGGGCATAGCGGATGTAGCTGAGGTTGAAGTAGAGGTCCTCCGACCAGTCCAGTTCCTCGGCGCAGACCACGTCCTCATGGGCGCGGACGATATCGGCCCGGTAGAGCTTGTTCCACATGACGCCGTAGTAGAAGCTGGCCGGCTCCTGCATGAGCCCCGCGGCAAACTGTTCCTTGGTCATGGGGCCTTCCAGCAGGAAGCCGAAGGTCTGCACCTTGTCGGGGCGGGGCGGCCGGGGACGGCGGGCTTCCGCCTCCTCGCTGCGGGGGCGGGGCGGCGTGATGCGGTTGTAGTGGGCGATGACCAGGTCGGCGTCCGACCGGGTGGCCCGGTCCACCAGCAGTTCGGTGGCATTGGGCATCAGGGTGTCGTCGGCGTCCACGAACTGGAGATAGTCCCCGGTGGCGAACTGCAGCCCCAGGTTGCGGGTGGCCGCCACCCCGCTGTTGGCCTTGTCGATGAGCAGGATGCGCTTGTCCACCCCGGCGTACATCTGGCAGACCTGCAGGCTCACATCCTGGCTGCCGTCGTTGAGCAGCAGGATCTCCAGGTTGCGGTAGGTCTGGCGGCGGATGCTCTCCAGACACCGGGCAATGTGGTCCTGGGCGTTGTAAATGGGTACAATGATGCTGACCAGCGGCGAATCCTGCGGCATAACGGCACGCCTCCTTTTTGTTACTATCACAATACCATAAATTCGCCGCCGTGACAATGGAAAATTCTGCCGCACTGTGGTAGAATAGCAGACAGCAACACAATTTTACAAAGGACGAGGTAAATCCCATGAAAGACTCGATTGTGCGCCTGCGGGCGCTGGAAAAGCAGCTGTATGCCTACCGGTATGCGCTGAACGTGGTGGATTTTGACGCCGAGACGGTGGCCCCCGAGGGGGGCGCCGACGGCCGGGCGGAGGCCTGCGAGGTGCTGAGCCGGGCCAGTTTTGATCTGCTGGTGAACGAGGACACCGCCGCGCTGCTGCGGCAGGCGGCAGCCGACGCCGAGGACGACCAGCAGACCGCCGAGGTACGGGAGCTGCAGCGGCAGTACGACGAGATCGCGAAAATTCCCGCCGCCGAGTACGCGGCCTTCACCAAGCTGGTGCAGCAGAGCATCCCGGTGTGGACGAAAGCCAAGCGCACCAACGATTTTGCGCTGTTTGCGCCGTTTCTTGAAAAGATCGTGGCGGCCCGCCGGGCCCAGGCCCGGTACTTTGCCCCCGACCGCGACCCCTACGAGGTCTGGCTGGACCGGTACGAGCGGGGCCTGACCATCGCCCAGTGCGACGAGTTTTTCGCCACGCTGCGGGCCACCATTGTGCCGCTGCTGGCGGCCATCCGGGACCATGGCGCCCCCATCCGCACCGATTTTCTCGACCAGGACTGGCCGCTGGACGCCCAGAAGAAGGTCTCTGAAAAAATCATGGAGCTGTGGGGCCTCGAGCCGGAACACTGTCTGCTGGCCGAGAGCGAGCACCCCTTCACCACGGAATTCTGGCGGGGGGATGTGCGCATCACCACCCACTATATGCCCCGGGACATGTTCTCCAACCTCTACAGTGTGGCCCACGAGGGCGGCCATGCCCTCTACGAGCGGCACATCGCGCCGGAGCTGGACTACACAGCGGTGACGGGCGGTTCCACCATGGGCCTGCACGAGAGCCAGAGCCGGCTGTTTGAGAACTATGTGGGCCGGAGCCGGGCCTTTGTGCACTGCCTCTACCCCACCCTGCGGGAGCTCTTCCCCACCCAGCTGGCCGACGTTTCCGAGGAGGAGATCTGGCGGGCGGTGAACCGGGCGGAGCCGGGGCTGATCCGCACCGAGGCGGACGAGCTGACCTACGCGCTGCACATCATGGTACGGTACGAGCTGGAAAAGGCGATGATCCAGGGCACGCTGGCGGTCAAGGACCTGCCGGCGGCCTGGAACGCCAGGTACAAGGAGTACCTGGGCCTGGACGTGCCGGACGACGGCCACGGCTGCCTGCAGGACATCCACTGGGCCATGGGCGACATGGGCTACTTCCCCAGCTATGCCCTGGGCAGCGCCTACGGGGCCCAGGCCATCGCTGACCTGCGCAGGACCATGGACCTGGACGCCCAGTGGGCGGCGGGCGACCTGGAACCGCTGAAAAACGCTCTCTGCGACCGGCTGTGGAAGTACGGCTGCTCCAAAGAACCGGCCTGGCTGGTGAGGAGCCTGTGCGGCGGCGACTTTGACCCCCGCTACTTCACCGACTACCTGAAGGCCAAGTACACCGACCTGTACAAGCTGTAAATTTACAGTTTGTTCACAGCGGAAGACTTGCAATCGGGCAAAGCATTATATACTATTATAGTAGGAATTCGGAAAACAGGAGGTATCCTATGGCACGTACAGAGATTGCCATCATCGGCAGCGGGCCCGCGGGGGTATCGGCGGCCATCACCGCCAGTCTGCGGGGCAAGCCGGTGCTGCTGTTTGGCAGCAAAACTTTGAGCGACAAGATTGGCAAAGCCCATACCATCCGCAATTATCCGGGGCTGCCCGACATCAGCGGCGAGGAGCTGCGGGCGGCGTTCCAGCGGCATCTGGACGTGATGGGCGTGACGGTGACCGAGGCCCGGGTGAACGCGGTGTACGCCATGGGGGACTATTTTGCCATCCAGACGGCCAGCGAAACCTACGAGGCCACAGCGGTGATCCTGGCCACGGGTGTGGTGCAGGGCAAGCCGCTGCCCGGCGAGGAGGAGTATCTGGGCCGCGGGGTGAGTTACTGCGCCACCTGTGACGCGCCCCTTTACCGGGGCAAGCGGGTGGCGGTGATCGGGTCCAGCCCGGCCGCCGAGCCGGAGGCCGCCTATCTTGCCGAGGTGGCGGCATCGGTGCTCTACCTGCCCCTCTATGAAGGGACGCCCGACCTGCCCGCCGCGGTGCAGGTCATCCGGGAGAAGCCCACAGCGGTGGTCGGCGAGTCGCTGGTGACGGCGCTGCACACCGACGGCGGGGCGTACCCGGTGGACGGAGTGTTTTTGCTGCGGGACGCCATGGCGCCCACCCAGCTGGTACCGGGGCTGGAGGGTTCCGGCGGGCACGTGGCGGTGAACGCCAGGATGGAGACCAACATTCCGGGCTGTTTTGCCTGCGGCGACGCGGTGGGGCTGCCCTATCAGTATGTGAAAGCGGCGGGCGAAGGCAACGTGGCGGCCTTATCGGCGGTGGCGTACCTGGCGGCCCGCAAGCAGAGCGCAAAGGAGTAATGCGCAATGGTACACGAAGTACACAAGAATGATCTGACCCAGGCCCAGGCTGCCGACGTGGCGGTGCTGGATTTCAACGCCATCTGGTGCAATCCCTGCAGGATGCTGGCCCCGGTGCTGGAGGCGGCCAGCGAGGAGCTGGAGGGCAAGGCGCTGTTCTACGGCATCGACGTGGACGAGAACCAGGCCCTGGCCCAGCAGTTCGGCATTTCCAGCATTCCGGCGCTGGTGGTCCTCAAGAACGGCCAGCCGATGGCCCGGCAGGTGGGATTCATGCCCAAAGTGACCCTCATGCACTGGCTGGGTACGGTGCTGTAACCTACTTTCTTTGCAAAGAAAGTAGGCAAAGAAACTCCAACCAAAAATGCACGGTCCATGGCCGTGCATTTTTTATAAAAAACAAAGGAATGGTTTGGTTGTAGGGCGGGGTCTTGACCCCGCCGGGGAATCGGACAGCCACCGCAACATTCCGCGGCGGGGAAGAATCCCCGCCCTACAGGTAAACAAACATGGGATGCACCCGGTATGTCCCGGCAGGGTACGGCGGCAGGGCTGTGTGTTCCCTGTTTGCAGGGGGGAACCGGAATTTCCCATAAAAATATCCCGCAGGGGTTACCCTGCGGGATATTTTTGTTTGGAGTTTCTTCGGTTCCTTCTTTGCAAAGAAGGAACAAACCGTTCCTACTTCCCGTAGCTTGCCAGGAACTGCCGGGTGCGTTCCTCCTTGGGATGGTCGATGACCTCCTTGGCGGGGCCCTGTTCCACCACCACACCGCCGTCCATGAAGAGGATGCGGTCCGCCACATCCCGGGCGAACTTCATCTCATGGGTGACGATGATCATGGTGGTCTTGTTGGCCGCCAGGTCCCGCAGCACCCGCAGCACCTCGCCGGTGAGTTCCGGGTCAAGGGCCGAGGTGGGCTCATCGAAACAGAGGATATCCGGCTTCAGGGCCAGGGCGCGGGCGATGGCCACACGCTGCTGCTGTCCGCCCGAGAGCTGGTGGGGATAATGCCCCGCCCGGTCGGACAGGCCCATATCGGCCAGCAATTGCCGGGCGTGTTCCTCGATCTCCGCAAAGATTTCCTTTTTGTGCTGCTTGTAGTCGGGGCGTTCTTTCGCCAGCAGCTGTTCCGCCAGCATGACGTTCTGCAATGCCGTATACTGGGGGAAGAGGTTGAAATTCTGGAACACCAGCCCGAAATGCAGCCGCTTTTTGCGGATATCCGCCTCGCTCCGGGTATGGGCGTCGGCGGCGCTCCAGAGGGTCTCGCCCCCCACCGTGATGGACCCGGTGTCGGCGGTTTCCAGGAAATTCAGGCAGCGCAAAAGGGTTGTCTTGCCGGAACCCGATGATCCGATAATGGCGATGGCCTCGCCCTCCTCCAGCGTAAAGGAGATATCCCGCAGCACGGCGGTACTGCCGAAGCTCTTGCCGATGCCGGCCACTTCCAATAATGCCATAGCAGTCCCCTCCTCAGCGGAAATAGGCCAGCCGCTTTTCCAGCCAGCCGAAGAGCAGCGTCAGCGCGCCCACAAAGACCAGGAAGAAGATCGCCGTGGAGAACAGCGGCCAGATCAGGCCCTTGGCGCTGTACTCCTTGGCCATCATGATGATGTCCTTGTTGGCGATGACGTTGGCCAGGGAGGTATCCTTGACCAGCGTGATGATCTCGTTGCCCATGGGGGGCAGGATGCGCTTGATGACCTGGAGCAGCGTGACTTTAAAGAAGATCTGGCTGCGGGTCATGCCCAGCACCTGGCCGGCCTCGGTCTGTCCCTTGGGGACGGCCTGGATGCCGCCGCGGTAGATCTCGGAAAAATAGCAGGCGTAGTTGATGGCAAAGGCCACCACGGCCGCCACCAGACGGCCGCTGGACCCGGACGGCCAGGGACTGGTAAAGCCCATCAGGCCGGGGCCCAGGTAGATCACAAGGATCTGGAGCATCAGCGGGGTGCCGCGGATGATCCACACAAAGGTTTTGACCGCCCCGCGCAGGGGTGCGAACCGGTTCATCGACCCGAAGGCCACGATGAGCCCCAGCGGCACCGCAAAGAGCAGCGTCAGGCCGAAGAGCTGGCAGTTCAGCCAGAAGGATTCGGTCAGGCGGCCCCAGATTACCAGCGCCTCGTCCATCAGTCTGCCAGGGTCAGGCCGTACTTGTCGGCCAGGGTCTGCATGGTGCCGTCGGCCTTCAGGGCGTCGAAGGCTGCATCCACAGCGGCGGCCGCGTCGCTGCCCTTGCGGAAGGCCACGCCGTACTCCTCGGCGTTGAGCTCATCCACGATCTCCAGGTCGGCGTAGTCGGTGCCCTCGCCGATCATGGCGGAGGCCAGCGTCAGGTCCAGGACGGCGGCGTCGGCGGTGCCGGCGGCCACTTCCATCAGGCAGTCGGTCTGGACGCTCTTGCTCACGTAGTCGGCCTGGGACAGGTTCTCGTCCTCCTGGATGGTGGTCTCACCGGCGGAACCGGCCTCGGCCACCACGGTCTTGCCCACCAGGTCGGCGGTGGAGGTGTAGCCGCTGCCCGTCTTCATGACCACCACCTGGGCGTTCTTGGCGTAGGGCTTGGTGCAGGCGGTGTTGGCCATGATGTCATCGGTCAGGGTCATGCCGTTCCAGATGCAGTCGATGCTCTTGGCATCCAGCTCCACCACCTTGGTATCCCAGTTGATCTCCACGAACTCCGGCTCCACGCCCAGCTGCTCGCAGACAGCGGTGGCCAGCTCGGTGTCAAAGCCCACGAACTCGCCGTTCTCGTCGGTGTAGTTCATGGGGGCGTAGACGGTGTAGCCAATGGTCATCTTGCCCTTGTCCTTGATGTACTGCAGGTCGCTCTCGCCGGTGGTCTCGGCCTCGGCGGCCTCCGCGGTGGAAGCGGCCTCGCTGGCGGCGGAGGACGCCTCGCTGGAAGCGGCCTCCGAGGAAGTGGAAGCGGCGGTGGAGCCGCAGGCGGCCAGGCTGGCGGTCATACCGGCGGCCAGCAAAAGACTGATGAGTTTTTTCATGAGTAGTACTCCTCCCTGATGAATCCCGTTTTTCCGCACTCTATCTTTACTATCCTAAAGCAGTAAAGCAACGGTATTGTTTAATAGTACCGCAAAAACACCGTTTGCGCAAGGGAAAACGGCAAAAAAGCGGCAGGAGGGTGACAAAAACCGCCCCTCCTGCCGGAAAATCACAGCACCTTGCTGAGGAAATCGATGGTACGGGGCTGCTTGGGATGGTTGATGACCTCGTCGGGGGTCCCTTCCTCCACGATGTAGCCGCCCTCCATGAAGATGACCCGGCTGGCCACCTCACGGGCGAAGCCGATCTCATGGGTGACCACCACCATGGTCATGCCCTCGCTGGCCAGCTGCTTCATGACCTGGAGCACCTCGCCCACCATTTCAGGGTCCAGGGCCGAGGTGGGTTCGTCAAAGAGCATGATATCGGGGTTCATGGCCAGGGCGCGGGCGATGGCCACGCGCTGTTTCTGGCCGCCCGACAGCTGGGCCGGATAGGCTTCGGCCTTGTCGGCCAGGCCCACCCGGTTGAGCAGCTTGAGGGCATTTGCCCGGGCCTCGGCCTTGGTGGCCTTTTTCAGCTCGGTGGGGGCCAGCATCATGTTGCCCATGACGTTGAGGTTGTTGAACAGGTTGAAATGCTGGAACACCATGCCCACGTTTTCGCGGACCTTGTTGATGTTGGTTTTCTTGTCGGTGAGGTCGTGGCCGTCCACCACGACTTCGCCGCCGGTGATCTCCTCCAGACGGTTGAGGCAGCGCAGGAAGGTGGATTTGCCGGAGCCGGAGGGGCCCAGGATGACCACCACTTCGCCCTCGCAGATATCGGTGGAGACATCCTTGAGCACTTCCAGGTTGCCGAAGTTCTTCTTCAGGTGGGAGACATGGATCTTGACATTCTGTTTATTCACGGCCACGGTTGAGCCTCCTTTCCATCTGCTTGGCCAGCACCGACAGGATGGTGATGACGATCAGGTACATGACAGCCACGATGGCCCAGACCTGGAAGGACATGAAGGAGTTGGCCACCACGTTCTTGGCGGTGTTGACCAGCTCGGGGAAACCGATGACCGACAGGATGGAGGTATCCTTGAGGGTGATGATGAACTGGTTGATGATGCTGGGGATCATGGTGCGGATGGCCTGGGGCAGCACCACCCGGAACATGGCGCGCCAGTAGGGCAGGCCCAGGCTGCGGGCGGCTTCCATCTGGCCCTTGTCCACGCTCTCGATGCCGGCGCGGATGATCTCGGCCATATAGGCGCCGCAGTTCAGCGCCAGGCAGATGGTACCGGCCTGCAGGGCGGTGAGGGTGACGCCGCCGAAGCCCAGGATGGTGTTGAGCAGATAGGGAATGCCGAAATAGATGAAGTAGGCCAGCACGATCATGGGCACGCCGCGGATGGCGTCCACGAAGATGATGGAGATGATGTTGCAGGCCCGGTTTTTGACCACGCTGAGCAGGCCGAAGATCAGGCCCAGGATGCAGGCGAAGAACAGCCCGCAGAGTGCCAGCAGCAGCGTCTGGCCCATGGCCGTCAGCAGCAGGCCGCCGTAGGTGGTGATGATCTGGATCAAGGGCGGAACTCTCCTTTCCGAAATGAATGGGGGAACACGAAAAAGCGGGGGCGCCTGCGACAACAGGCGTCCCCGCGGGCGATTGAATTTGTAAGGGATCTTTTTAAATCCGTCGCCGGGGGCGGACATGTGCCGACACCGGCGACACCTCCAGGGAAATTTGGCCCAAAATTGTGTGCGAGGCGCCCGCGCCGAGTGCGCGGTTTTGGGTCAAATTTTGTCGAAGAGGAATCCAAAGGGGGAAACAGGAGTGTCAGGCACCGCCGTGCACGACTGTTTCCTTCTTTGATTGAAGCTTAGCCCAGGTACTTGGCCAGGATCTCGTCGTACTTGCCGTTTTCCTTGATGTCGGCAAGACCGGCGTTGAACATATCCAGCAGTTCCTGGTTGTCGGCGTTGAAGATGGCGAAGCCGTAGTCGCCGCCCTCATTGGCGGTGTCTTCCAGGACCTTCAGGGCCAGGCCGCCGTCCTTGATGGAAGCCTGCATGATGGGGGTATCCTCGAAGCAGGCTGCGCACTGGCCGCCCAGCACAGCCTGGTACATCGTGGGAGAATCCTCAAAGGACTGGATGGTGAAGCCGTACTGATCCTTCAGGCTCTCGGCGTAGGCAGCGCCCTGGGTGCCGGTCTTGACGGCAACGGTCTTGCCCTGCAGGCCGTCGAAGCCGGTGATGTCGGAGTTGGCAGGCACGGTCATGGTCTGGGTGGCGGTGTAGTAGCCGTCAGAGAACAGCCAGCCGGAGTCCTTGCGCTCCTGGGTGATGGAGGCGCCGGCGATCATGCCGTCCGCCTGGCCGGCCTGGCAGGCAGCGATGGCGCTGTCCCAGCCCAGGCTCTTCAGTTCGTACTTGAAGCCCTGGTCCTCGGCGATAGCCGCCAGGATATCCACGTCGATGCCCACGAAGTCGCCGTTGGCGTCGGTGTATTCAAAGGGCTTGAAAACGGTATCGGTGGCGATGACCCAGGTCTTGTCGGAACCGGCGGTCTCGGCGGTGGAAGCGGCCTCGCTGGAGGAGGCGGCCTCACTGGAAGCAGCCTCGCTGGAAGAAGCGGCGCCGCCGCAGGCAGCCAGAGACAAAGCCATCATGGCAGCCATACCAAAAGCAAGCAATTTTTTCATAGTGTTCTCGTCCTCTCTCTATAATATCTGCGGCCCGCGGCCGCATCCGATGCGGGGACGTAAACAAAAAGAGCAATAGCAATCCAATACGGATGCTATCGCCCTTGATAGTTCCCATACATCGTACTTTCCTATTATACCAGCTTTCAAAGGAAAGTCAAGCTGTAACGGCGTTTTGGGTTTCTTTTTTAAAGTTTTGAGTCGATTTTTCTTACAAATTCCGTGCCGCGCACAAAAGAATCTCCAGCGCCTTGTCCAGACCCAGTTTGCTGGTGCAGAGGGTCAGGTCGTAGTTGCGGCTGTCGCCGTAGACCTGGCCGGTGTGCTTGGTGCAGTAGTTGCGCCGGGCGCGGTCGGCGGAATCCATGTCGGCTTCCAGCTGTTCCAGCGGGGTGTCGGGCATGAGGGTCTGCATGTGGGCCAGCCGCCAGTTGCGGTCGGCGTGGATGAAGACACGCAGGCAGTGGTCGAATTCCCGCAGGATGTAGTCGGCGTTGCGGCCCACCAGTACACAGCTTTCCTTGTCGGCCAGTTCCCGGATGGCCTTCACCTGGGCGTTCCACAGTTCTTCGCTTAAGGGACGGTCGTAGAAGTTGAACAGGCTCTGGGTGAAGCCGAATTCGTGGGGGACCCGCTCGTCCCAGCGGCGCACCTGTTCGGGGCTTAAGTGGGCGCTGGCCTTGGCGGTGCGCAGGATGATGTCGCGGTCATAGTAGGCGATGCCCAGTTCCCGGGCCAGTTCGCGGCCCAGCTGACCGCCGCCGGCGCCGAATTCCCGGCCGATGGTGATGATTCGTTTCATGAGGCAACCTCCTTGGGTGCAGGGCGCCGCAGCCGCACGGCCCGGCGCCGGTCTTCCGTTGCCTTTATGATACCATGCCACCAGCCTCCCCTGCAAGTATCCCCCTACTTTCTTTACAAAGAAAGTAGGCAAAGAAATTCCAACATTTTAACCCGGGAATTTGTCTGTTCCCGATGGCTGTAGGGCGGGGTCTTGACCCCGCCGGAGAATGGGACAGCAACCGCAAAATTCCTCGGCGGGGATAAATCCCCGCCCTACGAATAATCGGAAATGGGCTATGGGAGTAATCGCCTGTAGCCCGCCCCTACTCCAACCTTTTGGTCGCGGAATTTTAAAACCATCGCCCTCGGCGGACATGTGCCGACGAGGGCGATACTTTGAGAGCGTCCGGGCCCGTTCGAGTCGCCGCCTGCGGCATGAGAACGTGTTCGGGCGCGACGGTGGGTGTTCAAGAGGGAGGTGCAGGAGACGCGGCGCAGCCGCTGAATCCGAACCTCCTCTTTGAGGCGGCGGCGCAGCGTCAGCGCACCTGCCGCCGCACATAAAACACCCCCGCCACCGGCATCATCACCGCCACCCACAGCGGCTGGGCGGCCAGCTGGGCCAGGGGCGACCAGAGGCGCAGCGGGCCGAAGTGGTAAAGGTTCTGGCAGAACAGGTCGTAGAAATCCACCGCCGTGGGCATCAGCCCCACCAGCTGCCGCCAGAAATCCGGCAGCATCCCGGCGAACATGGGCTGGAGCACCAGCAGCCCGAAGACCACCGCCATGGCGGCGAAGTTGGACCCCACCAGCCCCGACACTCCCGCCGTGATGCCCGCGGTGCCGAGGCAGCAGGCCAGCCCCAGGACCAGGGCGAACCGCTCGCAGTCCCCGAAGGTGAGGGGCGCGGTGGCCAGGGGTTTGAACAGCTGGATGGGACAGTCCAGCCCCCGGGTGCCGAAGAAGCAGAGCTGCCCCGCCACCAGCAGGGCGGCCACCACGCACCACACCAGGGCTGCCACCGTGAGGGCGGCGGCCAGCTTGGCCAGGGCCAGACGGCGGCGTCCGCGGCGGGTACAGTGGCTCACCGCCAGCACGCCGGACTGCACCTCGTCGGAAAAGACCGGTGCCAGGGCAATGCCCAGCAAAAGACACACCCCGATGAGGATATCCCGGAAAGTCTCCAGCACGGTGAACTGTCCGCCGTACCAGTCAAACTGGAAGGGGGTCTGTACCCCGGCCTCCTGGGCCTCGAAAACGGCCCGGTCGGCGGGGTCGTCGAACTGGCTGTCCAGCCAGCGGGTCACGGCGGCGGCCCGGTCGTCGTAGTAGGTCAGCAGCCTGTGGGGTTCCAGCTCGGTGGCCTCGGCATAAGGATAGTCGTACACCGCGGCGGCAATGTCCGAGAGGGTATACCCCATGCCGCCCATGGGCCGGATGGTTTCCACCCAGCCGTCAAAATCCACGTTGCCGTCGGGGGTGCGGTTGGCGGGATCGTGGTAGAAGTCGTAGATAACGCCCTGGGCCTGGGCCAGCTTTTCCCCCGTGAGGGGTCCCCGCCACCGCTCCGCCCAGGCCAGCTGGTTGGCGATCTCGGCGGGGCCGGAGACCCGGGGCAGGTCGTTGGAGATGGTGTAGCCGTTGTTCACATAGACGTTCACCAGGGTGCCCGCCACGGTCCAGAGGAGGATGAGGGCGAGGGCCAGCCGGGCGGCGCGGCGGCCCAGGATCTTTTTCAGTTCCCAGCGGTAAAGGCTCATAAGGGGCTCCTTTCATCACATCCGGCGGCGGAGATAGCCGCGGGCGGCCAGGGGCAGCAGCGCCACCAGCCAGAGAGGCAGGACGGCCAGGGGGTAGAGCCCCGCAGGCAGCACGGTGCCGCCGGGCAGGGTGACCAGGGCGTTGCCGGTAAAATCCGCCAGCGTGGTCTGGAAGGGCACGGCCCGGGCCAGAAAGGCCAGCGACCCGCCGGCGGACAGCAGGCCGGACAGCGCCCGCAGCAACACCAGCACCCCCACCAGAGCGGCCAGGGCGGGAAATTCCCCCGCAAAGGCAGCGGAGAGGGCGGCGGCCAGGGCAGCCCCCGCCATACAGGAGAGCAGCCCGGCCGCCAGCAGCAGGGCTTCGGTCTGGCCCAGGGTCAGGGGGAAAAGGCAACGGCTGTCGGCGATCTGCAGCGAGGCGGAGAGGCCCCGGGCGCCGAACATGGCCAGCTGCACCCCCATAAACACAGCCATGCAGAGGGCGAACCCGCCCCCGGCAAAGGCCAGGGCGGCGGCCAGCTTGGCGGCGGTCAGTTTTCCCCGGCCGCAGCGGGCGCAGTGGCTCACCGGGAAGACCCCGGTGCGGACCTCACTGCAGAAAAGGGGCACCACCCCGACGCAGAGCAGCAGCCCCACCAGGTAGATCACGTTACTCAGCGCCGAGAGGACCGCCTTGTGCCCCGCCACCCAGTCGTAGGTGAAGGGCAGCGCCACCCGGTCCCGCAGCGCCGCCAGCAGGGCCTGCTGGTCGCCGGGGGACGCCGCGATCTGCCGCCAGGCGTTTTCCTGCCAGAGATCATAGAACCGGTCCAGGGCGCCGTCCTCCAGGGCGGTCATTTTGGCGGGCCAGTTTTCCCAGGAAATGCAGCCGCTGTCGGTGAACACCTCCGCCGCCGTGTAAAGGATATTCCCCTGCACAAAGGCGGCCTGGCCGTCCACCGTCCCCTGGCTTTCCACCACGGCGCGGCAGTCCGCCCGGGCGGCTTTGAGCACCGCCGGGGTCAGCGGCCCCTGCCAGGCCCCGGCATCGGCGGTGGCCTGCACAATGCAGGCCCGGGCCTCCCAGGTGGGTGCCTCCACGTCGGTGCCGAAGCCCAGGTTGGCAAAGCCCAGCGTCAGCGGTTCCACCGCCGCAAAGGCGAGACAGAGCACCAGCAAAAGACGGGTCATCCGGCGGCGTAAAATCTTTTTCAGTTCCCACCAGAAGAGCGTCATGGTCTTTCCTCCCCGGCAAAATGCCACAGATAGACATCCTCCAGCGTGGGGTCGGCGGGGGTGGCCCCCGCGGGCGGGTCCGCCGTGATGAGCCGCAGCTCCACCCCCTGCCCCTCGTGGCGCAGGTTCGCCACATTGTAGACCGCTTCCAGTTTGGCGGCGGTCTCCCCGTCGGTGTGCACCGTCCACACCTTGCCCCGGGCGTTCTCGGAAAGTTCCGCCACGGTGCCCTCGTCGGCGATGGCGCCGTTTTTCATCAGCAGAATGCGGTCGGCGATGGCCTCCACGTCGGAGACGATGTGGGTGGAGAGCAGCACGATGCGGCCCTTGGCGTAGTCGGCGATGAGGTTGCGGAACCGCACCCGTTCCCGGGGGTCCAGTCCGGCCGTGGGTTCGTCCAGGATGAGGATCTCGGGGTCGTTGAGCATGGCCTGGGCGATGCCCAGCCGCTGCCGCATGCCCCCCGAGTAGGCCCGCAGCTTTTTGCGCCCGGCGTCGGCCAGCCCCACCTGTTCAAGCAGCTGTTGGGTGCGGCGGGCGGTCTCGGCCCGGGTCAGGCTCTTGAGGGCCGCGATGTAGCGCAAAAACTCCGCCCCCGTGAAGTCGGGGTAGCATCCGAAGTCCTGGGGCAGGTAGCCCAAAAGGGCCCGGTAGTCCTCCCCCAGGCGGCGGATGTCCGCCCCGTCGCAGCGGACGGTGCCCTCGGTGGGGTCCAGGATGCCGCAGAGCATCCGCATCAGGGTGGTTTTGCCGGCGCCGTTGGCGCCCAGCAGGCCGTAGACGCCGCTGTCCAGCGTCAGCGACAGGTCCCGGACGGCGGTAAAATGGCCGTAGCGTTTGGTCAGATGTTGGGTCTGTAAGGTGCGCATGGCAGTTTCCTTTCCTTATAAAGAGAGCAGGGTGCGGCCACCCTCCCGGGCAAGGCGGCGGGTCTGGCAGGCCAGCGCCACCACCGACAGCACCAGCACCGCCGCCCAGAGGGGCCGGGCATTGGGGGCGTAGAGGCGGCCCTGCAGCCGGGGGGCGGGCAGCACCAGCACCAGCAGGGCGATGCCCGTCACGGCCAGGGCGGCCGGGGTGAAGGCGGCGGGGCGCAGACGGCGCAAAAGGGCCATGCACACCGCGCTGACGCAGCAGAAGGGCGTCAGGCAGTAGAGCAGCACAATGATGCCGTCGCTGCGGCAGACCGCCGACCCCGCCGCCGCAAAGACGGCCAGCAGCACGGCGTCACAGACGCCGAAGACCAGCAGCCGGGCGGCGGTGACCCGGGGCAGGCTGTAGCGGGTGGCCAGTTCCAGTTCCAGCATGCCCTGGTGGTAGACCCGGGCCAGGTCCTGCACGTTGGCCACCAGCAGCAGCGGCGCCGCCGCGGCACAGAGGGCGTACTGCCGCAGGGCGTAGACCCCGGCCCGGCCGTTGGCCCAGACCAGCAGCAGTACCCCGGCCAGCAGGGCGAACTGCAAGGCCCACATCCGTTTGCGGATGAACCCCGCCTGGCACCACACAAAGGCAAGGCCGGTGGGCCGGGGCGGCGGCAGGGTGCGCAGCAGTTCCGCCGTGCGGCGTTTGTCCGCCGGGTCGGGGGCGGGCGGCGGGTCCCGGCGCAGCAGGGCCGCCCAGTCAGGTTGGCGGGTCATGGCAGTTCCTCCTTCAGCAGTTGCTCCAAACGGCGTTTCGCCCGGTGCAGCCGGTAGCGCACGGCGGGCACCGTGGTGTGGGTGATGGCGGCGATCTCGGCGGCGGTGAAGCCCTGCTCGTAGCAGAGCAGCAGGGCGTTGCGCTGCTCAAAGGGCAGCGCGGCCAGGGCGGCCCGCACCGTCAGGGCGGTGTCCCGGTCGGGGGCGGGCACCCCGGGGTCCCGCTGGCTTTCCGGCAGGTCCTCGATGGCCACCGGCTTTTTCCGCTTGCACCAGTCCTTGCAGAGGTTGCCCGCAATGGTATACAGGTAGTTCAGCTCCCGCCCGTCGTGGCGGTAGCGGTCCCGGTGCTGCCAGAACCGCAGAAAGGTGGTCTGGGTCAGGTCCCGGGCCAGCTCCTGCTGCCCCACATGCCGCCAGCAATAGGCGTAGATCGTATCATACTGCGCCAGTACCAGCGCTTCCAGTTCCGCCTGGTCCATCCTTTCACCACCGTTCATCAGGTATAACGAAGGACACCCCCAAAAAGAAGCATCCTCTGCCAATTTTTTCAGTATACCCCTTTTGGGGGCATAGGAAAAGCCGTTTTGCCTGCCCTTGTGCGGCCGTGTCCGTTGTGCTATAGTTAAAAAAATGGTTTTCGGGAAAGGACGGGAAGGATCATGCGCAGGAAGGACCGGGAGGTCACGGATTTTGCGGCCATGGTGGAGATCGTGAAGGCCTGCGGCGTCTGCCGTTTAGGTATGCAGGACGGCGAGGGTGTCTATATGGTGCCGCTGAACTTCGGGTTTGCGGTGGAGGAGGGGCAGCTGGTGCTCTATTTCCACGGGGCGGACGCCGGCAAGAAGCTGGCGCTATTGCGGCAAAACCCCGCCGCCAGTTTTGAGATGGACACCGGCCATAAGCTGGTGCCGGGGGAAAAGGCGGACGACTACACCTACGCCTACCGCAGTGTCATGGGCCGGGGCAGCGTGGAGTTCCTGGAAGGCCGGGACGCCCGGCTCGGGGGACTCAACCGCATCATGGAGCACTACTCCAGCCGGGGAGACTGGACGGTGGAAAACGCCATGCTGGACCGCACGGCGGTCTACCGGCTGCGGGTGAGCAGCTGGACCGCCAAGGAGCACAAGGTGCCGTAACAGAGCAAAAAACGCACAGCCTTGCAAAGGCTGTGCGTTTTGGTTTTTATTGGGGCGGGTTCTCCTGGAGTTTTACCACCAGGGTATCGCCGAAGGGGGCGATGCTGCCCTGGGCAGGCCAGACCGGCATGGCGGCGAATTCCTGGCTGCCCACGATGTTCTCGTACTCCTCCAGCGTGACGCCGTGGGTGTCGATGCCGTGGTAGTCGTAGAGGTAGGTGGGCCAGCAGTCCAGGATGCCGTGGGTGCCGCCCCAGAACAGCGGCGACCGCTGGTACTGGCTGTACCAGTACAGCCCGTTGGACGCCTGGACCCGGCTTTCGTCGGGGAAGCCTGCCATGAGCAGTTTGGTGTCGGCGGTGTAGGCGGGGTCGGCCAGCACCTGGTTGAGGATGGCGTCGGTGAGGCTGCCCACATAGTGGTAGGAGAGCTCCACCGTGCGGTAGGTGGCGTTGGCCGACAGGGCGAACAGCCAGCAGACGGCGGCCATCAGCAGGGTGGCGGCGGCGCGGCGGGTGCGGCGCAAGGTTTTGGTTTCGGGCAGCGTCCACAGCGCAAAGCAGAAGGGCAGCAGCAGCTGCATGGGGTAGGACATGAGGCGGTCCACCCGTACGTCGGTGGCGATAACGTCAATGACGTTGAAGGCCAGGGGCAGCAGCACCGCCGACGCTACCAGCAGCGCCAGATGGGCGGGATGGCGCAGCAGCGCCCGCAGCCGCCACAGCACCACAAAGAGGGCGCTGGCCACCAGCAGCAGCCAGAGGGTCTCGCCGATGTGGCCGGTCTCCATGCGGCAGTAGAGGAAAAAGTCGCTGTAAGCATGCTGCAGGGAGGGCACCAGCAGCGAAAGGCTCTTGCCGGCGCTGATCTGGTCGGCGCCGCAGTAGTCCGCCATGGTGGTGCCGTAGTGGAGCTGTTCCAGCTTGACCACCGCGAAGTAGAGGATGCCCCCCAGCACCCCCACCCCCAGCATGGCGCCCACCCGGGCCAGCACGGGGCGCAGGGGTTCGGTGCGCAGGCAGGCCAGCATGAGGGTGAGCAGCGTAAGGCCGGCGGCGATGCCCACATAGGCCTGGTAGCCCCCCAGGGAGCAGGCCATGCAGAGCACCGCCAGAGCGCCGCTCAAAAGATCGGGCCCGGTCCAGGCCAGATAAACGGCGGCCACGGCCAGCAGCATGGCCAACGCGAAGCAGAGGGCCAGATGGACCACCAGGGCCTGCCACACCACGGCGGGGGCCACGGCGAAGGCGATACACCCCCACACCACAAAGGCGCGGCCCTTCACCTTCCACAGATCGGCCAGCAGCAGCACGGCCAGGGCGATGGCCACCGTGTTGGCGGCGAAGAAGATGGCGGGCAGCACCAGGGAGAGGGAGGCTTCCCGGCTCCAGGCCATGAGCCAGCGGCCCAGGCGGATGTTCCAGTTCAGGTTGGTGGCCCAGAGCAGCCCCTCGCAGAGGCCGTCCGGCCCGGTGTAGCCGTTGACAAGAAACAGATAGTGGGTGAACAGCATGGACAGGCCGGTGCTGACCAGCGCCAGAGGCAGGCGGGGCCGCAGTACCTCCTGCCAGCGCTGCCGCCACCAGGCGCCGCAGCAGAGCGCCGGCAGGGTTTTGGGCATGGGGATTTCCTCTTTTCCGTTGAATTCTCCGCTATTATACTGCAACAACCCCCCCGCCGCAAGCGGCCGGGGGCAGTTTCGTTCAGTAGTGGGTGGCGGTGTGTTCGGGGGTGGTGGTGTCGAAGTTCACCCGGTCCACGATCTGTTTGAATTCGTTGTCATAGACCACGATGTTCAGCCCGGTGGTCAGGCCGCTGCAGTCCGATCCGTCCACCGTCAGCCGGTAGGTCTTGCTGGTCATGTTGGCGGTGTCCACCGTGACGGCGTAGGGGGTCAGCCCGCCCCGGACGGCTCCTGTATGCTGCAGATCCTCCTCGGTGAGCTGTTCGGTGCACTGTCCCCTGTCCTTGACGGCCCAGTAGTGGGTGCCGTCCCGCACCTCCCGCAGTTCGGTGGCAAAACCCAGGGCGAAGAGGGCGTTCATGGTATCGTCGTCCATGGCCGCGCTGAAGGCGGTGGGCGCAAAGAGGAAGACGGTGTACCGCTCCTGGTTCAACAGGGGCAGATAAGCGGCCAGATCGTCGGTGCGGCGCAGCTGGAGGTTTTCCAGCTTGTGGTGGTATACCAGACGGCTGGCATCGTAGGAAGCATCCTGCCGGGGGGCGATGCCGTAGTCCTCCGCCAGCAATTTGCCCAGATACCGCGAGATTTTCTCGGCGCCGCGGTAGTTGGGGTGGGACAGCAGGTCCTGGGCGGCGTCGTAGCCGATGGCGTTGTAGAGGGCTTCCTCGTTGAAATCGTAGTAGGGCACGCCGCATTCGGCGGCAAAGTCCCGGGTGGAGCGGTACCGCTGGATGGATTCGCCGCAGGGAATGTTGATGAGCAGCACCTGGATGCCCTTTTCCTGGCAGAGCTGAATGGCCTTGCGCAGGTAGGTGGTGGAGGGTTCCATCTTGATGTCCCCGTCCACGGCGTCGGCATCGGCGTCCCGGAAGGGGGTGTAGGCCAGATTGGGGTCGGTGCCGTCCATGACGGTGAAGCCCTTGATGCCGCCGTGTTCCACCATGGCCTGTTCGGTGAAGTCGTCCTCCCCCAGCTCGGTCCAGCGGCTGTGGTAGCGGATGTTGGGCAAAAGATAGCTCAGGCTGTCCTGGGTGGGGTCGGTGCGGGCGATGGTGCGGGCGGCCTCCCATTTCAGGGGGGACAGCCGCATGTTGTCCATGGCCTTGCGCACGGCGGGCTCGCTGCAGTTCATATCATTGTAGACGTAGTTGTCGGAGAACTTGTGCAGCATGTAGGTGTCGATGACCACCGCCTTGGGGGACTGGTATTTCAGTGCCTCCCGCAGCCAGTAGTAGGTCACCACCAGGCTCTGCTGTTCCGAGCCCAGATTGTAGCTGGTGATGCCGTACTCGTCGTAGAGCACCTGGGGGTTCAGGGCGGACACCGCATGGGAGCTGCCGAAAAACAGCACGTCCACCGAGTTTTTCTCCAGCCCGTAGAGCCCCTGGAAGGTGTTGGTGGCGGGCCAGTCGTCGTTATAGTAGTATTTGGGCGTCAGCCAGGCATTGACCAGCCCCACACAGAGGCAGGTGATCGCCGCAAAGAGAACGCCCTTGACCAGAAGTTTTGCTTTTTTCCCCATGGCAGTCAGAATCCTCCGTAGATAAAGGCCTGGGCGTCAAAGCCATAGCCGTAGGTGCCGAAGACCATCACAAAGAGGATGGTCCCGATATAGAAGGCCCAGCGCAGCGCCAGCGGTGCCTGCAGGATCTTGTCCCGCAGGACGATGCCTTTTTCCTGCCACAGACCGGCGGCCAGCAGCACGCCCAGGCAGACGAGCAGCACGCCCCATTCCTTCCAGACCAGGCCCAGGGTGAAGAGGGCGTCGTTGGTGAAGATCCAGAAGTTGGGCACCGTGAAGACCGACCGGATCATCGAAAGGCCTCCGCTGAGGGTATCGGCGCGGAAGAGGATCCAGGCGAACATGACCAGCAGGAAGGTGAGCAGCCGCTGGCAGGCGGTGTGCACCCGGGGATGGCGGGGCATCCCCAGGACGCCGTTCACTGCCCCGCGCACCGGGCGCAGCAGGGCCCCGGCGATCTGGTAAAAGCCGTGGATGAGGCCCCAGGCCAGGAACTTGTAGCCGGCGCCGTGCCAGATGCCGCTGACGGCGAAGGTGACCAGCAGGTTAAGGTATTTGCGCAGGGTGCCCTTGCGGTTGCCCCCCAGCGGAATATAAATGTAGTCCTTGAGCCAGGAACTCAGCGAGATATGCCACCGGCGCCAGAAATCCTGCACCGAGGTAGCCAGATAGGGGCGGTGGAAGTTGTCGGCCAGGCGGATGCCCACCAGTTCGGCCGCCCCCTGGGCAAAGGAGGTGCAGGCCAGGAAGTCGGCGTAGAGCTGGAAGCTGTAGAGGACGCCCGCCACCAGCACGTAGGCGCCGGGGTAGGCGGGGTAGTTGTCAAAGATGGTATCCACCACCACGCCGGCCTTGTCGGCGATGCACAGCTTGAGGAAGAAGCCCCACAGAAGGAGCAGGAACCCCCGCACGAAGGTGCGTTCCTCAAAGCGGTGGCCCTCCAGCAGCTGGGGGCCCAGCTGATCGTAGCGGGGAATGGGGCCCTGGAGGATCTGGGGGAAGAAACTGACGAAGAGCAGGAACTTCAAAAAGTTCCCCTGCGGTTCGGTTTTGCCCCGGCTGACATCCACCGTGTAGGCGATGAGCTGCAGGGTATAGAAGGAAAATCCCACCGGTGCCACCAGCCAGTCCGGGGCGGTGCGGTTGGCGTGGGAGAGAAAGAAGGGTGCCTCCTTGAGAACCAACAGGGGCAGCGCGGTGGCGGCCAGGGCCAGGCCCAGCCAAAGGCGTTTGAGGCCGGGGATCCGGCGCTGGAGCAAAGCCAGCCCCCAGCAGACCAGGGCGGCCCCCACCAGAACGGCCAGTCTGGCCGGGTCGTACTGCGACAGCCAGAAATAGAACCAGAGGCTGCCGGCCAGCAACGCGACCCAGCGCACCCGCAGCGGCACCAGATAGTAGGCCAGCACCACCACAGCCAGGAAGAGATAGAAAGAAGCGGAAATAAAGGCCATGACTGTTTCTCCCGGAATGCAGATTTCCTGCGGCCCGGCCCTGTTCCGGGCGGCCGCAGCGTTGTGGAATAAGCCCACAAAATACTCATCCAATGTACTAAAACGCAAGGCTTTTGTCAAGCAGCCGGGGGCGCAAAAAGGCCCCGCACCGGGGGTGCGGGGCCGGAAAGGTTCAGCTGTTGGCTTCTTTGCGTTTGGCGATCTCC
>CALXHT010000016.1 GCA_944388215.1 uncultured Gemmiger sp.
TCTACGGCTACGGCAATGCCGAGGAACTCACGGCGGCCGGCGCGGTGGCCCTGGCTCCCACCGTGGAGGATCTGCGCACCCTGCTGTTGGGTTGATAGAAAGAACGAGGAACCTGCATGCCGACATGTCCGGTATGCAGGCTCCTCGTTCATTTTTTGTGCGGTTGATTGTCTTTATCGTTGTAATAGAAGTGGGCATTGTACCAGGCTGCGCTGATGCCGGCAGCTGTGAGACTCACCAGGATGGCGATACCCCACCACTCGCTCAGCGGGCCGCGGGGGACCAGAAAAAGCAGGGCGATGCCCGGCATGAACAGTGACGGTGCGGCATAGTGCAGCCCTTTCATCAGGCGCAACCGCCAGGAGGAAACATCTGCTTCGGCAAACTCCGGGTCGCAGCATACGCAGCGGATCCGTGCGGTGGGAATGCCGCGGACAGAAACATAGTAGCGCGTGGCGCGGTATTCTATGCCGTCGATGGTGAAATGAGGGTACATGCCTTCCCGTGTGACTACAAGATTCAGACCCTGTGCCTGCGCGTAGCCGAACAATGCGTCGGAAAATTCTGTGGGGGTGGTCACAGGCGCGTCCGGCGTAAAGGTAAAGACACGCCGATGTTCGGCCCGGCAGACAGCACGGTAGTCGTTGACCCAGTCCCGGTACCAGTGGGAGACGGGAACTTCCTGCATGCGCCGAAGGCAGGCGTCTGTGTCGAGGGAGGCGGCACTTTCCTGATGCTGCTGCAGTTCCTCGCAGAACTTCCGGGCAGTCTCCAGTTCACGGACTTGTTGGCCAAGGCGCTCCGCCTGTTTTTCCGCTGCCCTGGCCAGCGGAAGTGACCCCTGAAGTACCCCACGGATTTCTTCCACCGGCATGTCCAGCATGCGCAGGATACGAATCAGTTTGAGGGTGCGGACCAGCTCTTCGGAATAGATCCGGTATCCGTTTCCGGGATCGCGGGCCGGGCAGATTAGCCCGGCCTGTTCATAGTAGCGGATGTTCCGGCTGGAGACACCGGAAGCTTCGGATGCTTGTTTAATGTTCATCGGGAGCCCTCCTTTTCCCTCAGATTACACCCTGCACCCGCTGGAAGGTCAAGGCTTTTTTTCAAATAATCATACCATAGAGGCCTGTTTTGTGCTATACTGGGATTGTATTTCAAAACAAAGAGGGAAACAAACCATGTATCAATTGGGAGACGATAAAATCGAAGTCCGGGAACTGCTGGTCAAGGCGTTCGCCAGTGCGTGGGAGTGCAGTGACAAGCATGTGGACCGGGATACCTATATCAACAGCAGCATCAATGTGATTGATTCTTTGCAGGTGGGCCCCGAGATGATCTACGGCGAGGAAGGCCAGGGGCTGCTGGAGGGAGAACTGGACCATCTGCCGGATCTGCTGCGTGCCGACGGCATGTGGGTGTACTACGAAGTGCCGTCCGAGAATTTCTTCATCCTGACCTGGATGACCGACGCCGAGAAAGCACAGAGCAAGGTGGCGTCGCTGCAGGGGGAAGAGGGCAGTCTTGCCTGTGTGGTGGACCTGAAACAGGAGTGGCACCGCGAAGCATAACCCAATCCGACAGGGAGGAAAGGAGGGGCGCCCATGAAGCGGGAGAACATCCATCTGCCGCAGGATGTGGTCTGGCTGCTGCAGACGCTGCACCACGCCGGATACAGTGCCTACGTGGTGGGCGGCTGCGTGCGGGACAGCCTGCTGGGGCGCCGCCCGGGGGACTGGGACATCTGCACGGCGGCCCGCCCGGATCAGATGCGTGCCCTGTTTGCTGACCGGCAGCTGATTCTGACGGGGGAAAAACACGGCACGGTGGGGGTGGTGCTCCACGGGACACCCTATGAAATTACCACCTACCGGCTGGATGGTACGTATCAGGATCACCGCCACCCCGACCGGGTGCAGTTTGTGGGCGAACTGGCCCAGGACCTGGCCCGGCGGGATTTTACCATCAATGCCATGGCCTACGCCCCCGGTGAGGGTGTGATCGACCTGTACGGCGGGCGCCGGGACTTGGCGGCGGGTATCATCCGCTGCGTGGGAAACCCGGAGGCACGTTTTGCCGAGGATGCCCTGCGCATTCTGCGGGCGCTGCGCTTTTCGGCGCGGCTGGGCTTTACATTGGAGGCGGGGACGGAAACCGCCGCCCGGGCAGCCCGGGACAGTCTGCAGACGGTCAGCGCGGAGCGGATTTATGCCGAACTGGACGGCCTGCTGATGGCCCAGTATGCGGGCAAGACGCTGGCAACCTATGGCGAGATCCTGGCCGGCGCCGTGCCGGAAGTGGCGCCCTGCATCGGCTGCACACAGCCGGGGCGCTGGCACTGCTACGATGTGTGGCAGCACACAGCGGCGGCGGTTACGGCGCTGGATCTGCGCGGCCAGGATACCCGGGGCGCCCGGGTGCTGCGCTGGGCCACTTTCTTACATGACATTGCCAAGCCCCTCTGCCGCAGCGTGGGCCCGGACGGGGCCGCCCATTTCAAGGGGCACAACCAGCGGGGGGCGGTGGTGGCCCGCACGATTCTGCGCCGCCTCAAGGCTCCCAGCTATCTGCTGGAAGGGGCCATCGGGCTCATTGCCATCCATGACGCGCCGCTGCCCACCGGGGACACCGCCATTCTCAAATGTCTGAACCGCTACGGGGCGGTGTTCCTGCGCCGCCTGTGCGCCCTCAAATATGCCGATCTGGATGCCCACGCCCGCACGCCGGAGGTGGCCTGCCGCCGGCAGGATGTCACGGTGTTTGAAACCCGGATGACCGAACTTTCCAAGACAGGCTGCTATACCATCCGGCAGCTGGCAGTCAATGGTTCCGATCTGATGGCCGCCGGACTGCCGGCCGGGCCGGAGGTAGGGCACCTGCTGCACGGGTTGCTGAACGCGGTCATGGAAGGACGTATTGCCAACGAGCGCACGTCGCTGCTGCAGGAAGCGCAGCGGATGATGGGCGATTCCTGAATATTTTATTCTGCAGTATTTTTACAGGGAGGTTTTTGCTATGATCGAAAATGAAGTTTTGTCCGCCATCAAGGCGCGCCGCAGCTGCCGTGCTTACCAGCCGGATCAGATCAAGCCGGAGGAACTGGATGCCGTGCTGGAGGCCGGTACCTGGGCACCCACGGGCATGAACCGCCAGAGCCCCGTGATCGTTGTGGTGCAGGACAAGGAAACCCGCGACAAGCTCTCCGCCATCAATGCTGCCATCATGGGCAGCAGCGGCGACCCGTTCTACGGTGCGCCCACCGTGCTGGTGGTGCTGTCCGACCGCAGCGTCCACACCCACGTGGAGGACGGCTCCCTGGTGATCGGCGATCTACTGCTGGCGGCTTCCAGCATCGGACTGGGCTCCTGCTGGATCCACCGCGCCAAGGAAACCTTTGAAACCGAGGAGGGCAAGGCGCTGCTGCGCAAGTGGGGCCTGGATCCCGACAAGTACGAGGGTGTGGGCAACTGCATCCTGGGCTATCCGGCGCCCGGCGGGGTCAAGGCTGCGGCACCGCGCAAGGCCGATTATGTGGTGAAGGCATGATTCTCGGCATCGGCATCGATTTGTGTGACGCCCAGCGCATCGAGAAAAGCCTGGAGAAGCCTTCTTTTTGCGACTATGTGTATGCACCGGCCGAACAGGCTCTGCTGGCGGGACTTTCCGGCAAGCGCCGGGCAGAGACCGCCGCGGCCAATTTTGCCGCCAAGGAAGCGTTCCTGAAGGCGGCCGGTACCGGGCTGGGAGGTTTCGCGTTGTCGGAACTGGCGCTGCTCCGGGCGGAAAACGGTGCGCCTTACTTTGAACTGCAGGGCCGGGCGGCGGCCTGGGCCACCCAGCGGGGGCTGACGGTGCATGTCAGCCTGACCCATGAGAGGGGCCTGGCCAATGCCATTGTCCTGCTGGAAGAACACCGACCCAAAGGGGAGTGACCGATGGCTGTCAGAACACCTCGCGCCAGCAATCTGGAATTGCTGCGGATCCTCTGCATGCTGTTCATCATCGGTGACCATCTCACCGGGCAGGGGGGCATTGCGGATTACAGCACGCTGTCCTCCTCCTTTGCCTTCTGCCTGATCGGCTGCGGTTCCCGCATCGCCTGCAGTATCTTTGTGCTCATCGGCAGTTGGTTTTTGTGCGAGCAGCCCTTTGCCACCCGCCGACCGCTGTCGCTGTGGCTGTCCCTGTGGCTGTACACCGTGCCGGTCACACTACTCTGCGCACTGGGCGGCTTGCCGGTGTCTTTCGGTACGCTGCGGTGGGCGGTTTTCCCCGCCTCCACCCGGCAACTCTGGTTCATCTCGGACTATCTGGTGCTGCTGGTCTGCATGCCGCTGCTGGCCCGTATGCTCCATGGGTTGTCCCGCGGAGCCCACCGGGGGCTGTTGCTGGTGCTGGCAGTGCCGCTGGTTCTCTATCCCACGCTCTTTGCCGAGGACGGTATCGTCAGTGATCTGTCCTGGACATTCCTGTATGAATATCTGCTGGCGTCTTATCTGCGCCGCTACCCGGATAACCGCCTGAGCCGCCTGCTGCGTCACCGCGCCCTGGCACTGGCCCTGGGCATCGGTTTGCCGCTGCTCAACACGGCGGGCCGCGCCTGGCTGGAATGGCAGGGCTGCACCGACGGCAAGGCCTTCCAGTACATTGCCTACTACCGCACCGGTCTGGGGGCACTGCCCAATCTGCTGGCGGCGCTGGCCCTGTTTGCCTTTTTCCAGACGCTGGACCTGGGCAGCCGGCGCTGGGTGAATGCCCTGGCCGGCACCACGCTGGGGGTCTATATCCTGCACCAGGTGCCGGCGTTCCGGGATTTTCTGTGGAACGGCATCTTCCAGGCCCAGGCACACCGGGGCTCCGTGCCCTACACCCTGTTTGTGATCGCGGCAACCTTTGCGGGTTGCGCGTGTGTGGATGCGCTGCGCACCCGGCTGGTGCTGCGCCCGCTGTACGGCAGCCGGTGGTTCCGAAAACTCTGTGACAGGGGCGACGCCCTGGCCGCAAAAATACAGCTTCATGATTAAAAGGACCTCCTCCCGCTTATACTAACAGTATAAGACGAGAGGAGGTCTTTTCGATGGAAGTGCACAGAGGGGAAGTCTTTTACGCCGACCTGAGCCCGGTGGTGGGGTCAGAGCAGGGGGGCATCCGGCCGGTACTTATCATTCAGAATGAGATCGGGAACCGGCACAGTCCCACCGTCATTGCGGCGGCCATCACCAGCCGGCAGGACAAAAACCGCCTGCCCACCCATATCAGTGTGAGGGCCGACCGTTGCGGACTGTCCAAGGACAGCATCGTGCTCACCGAACAGATCCGTACGCTGGACAAACGCCGTCTGCGGGAGCGGGCCGGGCGGATTCCCCCCGACGACATGCGCCGGGTGGACGAAGCGCTGGGGGTCTCCATGGGGCTGGAGAGCCAGAACACCCATGAGGACGGCGGCTACTTTTGACAACAAAAATCCCTCCGGGACACAGGTTCCGGAGGGATTGCCGTATCAGAGAAAAATCAGAACGCCACTTTCTTGGCGATGTAGTCCTTCAGCTCGCTGATGGGCAGACGGACCTGCTCCATGGTGTCGCGGTCACGGATGGTGACGCAGTTGTCGGCAGCCACTTTGTCGTCGCCCACGGTCTGGAAGTCCACCGTGATGCACAGCGGGGTGCCGATCTCGTCCTGGCGGCGGTACCGCTTGCCGATGGAACCGGCGTCGTCGTAGTCCACCATGAAGTCCTTGGCCAGCTCGTTGCGGATTTCCATGGCCTTGTCGCCCAGCTTCTTGGACAGCGGCAGCACTGCGCACTTGAAGGGAGCCAGGAAGGGATGCAGATGCAGCACGGTGCGCACATCCTCCTTGCCCTTGGCGTCCACCAGGTGCTCCTCGTCGTAGGCTTCGCACAGGAAGGCCAGCGCCACGCGGTCGCAGCCCAGGGACGGCTCGATGACGTAGGGGATGTAGTGCTCGTTGGTCTCGGGGTCAAAGTACTCCAGGCTCTTGCCGGAAGCTTCCTGATGGCGGCTCAGGTCGTAGTTGGTGCGGTCGGCAATGCCCCACAGCTCGCCCCAGTCGGTGAACGGGAAGGCGTACTCGATGTCGGTGGTGGCGCGGGAGTAGAAAGCCAGCTCGGCAGCCTCATGGTCACGCAGACGCAGGTTCTCCTCCTTGATGCCCAGGCTCAGCAGCCAGTTCTTGCAGAAGTCCTTCCAGTAGGCGAACCATTCCAGGTCGGTGTCGGGCTTGCAGAAGAACTCGCACTCCATCTGCTCGAATTCGCGGGTACGGAAGGTGAAGTTGCCCGGCGTGATCTCGTTACGGAACGCCTTGCCCACCTGGCAGACACCGAAGGGCAGCTTGCGGCGGGTGGTGCGCTGGATATTGGCAAAGTTGACGAAGATGCCCTGAGCGGTCTCGGGGCGCAGGTAGCAGGTGGAGGAAGAATCCTCGGTGACGCCGATGGCCGTCTTGAACATCAGGTTGAATTTACGGATGGGGGTGAAGTCGTGCTTGCCGCAGACGGGGCAGACCACCTCGGGATGACTGGCGATGAAGGCGTCCATCTCGTCGAAGGTCATGGCATCCACGTCCACATTCTTGCCCTGCTCGCAGTCGGCGATCAGCTTGTCCGCGCGGTGACGGCTCTTGCAGGCACGGCAGTCCAGCAGGGGGTCAGAGAAGCTGGCCACATGGCCGGTGGTCACCCAGGTCTGGGGATTCATCAGGATGGCCGCATCCAGGCCAACGTTATAGGGGCTTTCCTGGACGAATTTCTTCAGCCAGGCCTTTTTGACGTTGTTCTTGAACTCAACGCCCAGGGGACCGTAGTCCCAGCTGTTGGCCAGGCCGCCGTAGATTTCGCTGCCGGGGTAGATGAACCCGCGGTTTTTGCACAGGTTGACGATCATGTCCAGGGTCTTTTCACTGTTCTTCATGTATAATACTCCTTCCGCATGGCTGGCTGCCACACAAAGCGATTTCATGCGCCGCACCAATCGGGCGCAATGTACTTATTATAGCATAGGCCACAGGCCCGCACAAGCGCCGCGGCACAAAAGCGGTTGAAAAGAACAATCTGTATTGGTATAATGAAAAATCCGACGCGCCCGAAGAGCGGTCGGATAAAAATGATGATGCTTCTGTGCGCTTTTGTCTACAGGAAAAACGGCGTACTGCCCCGGGGTAAGACCCCTGCGGCACCGCAAAACAACCGTTCAGCACAGCTGGCGGGCGATCTGGCGGGCCAGCTCGGGCAACGCGGCGGGGTCCAGCGGGGTGCGGGCAGACAGCCGGGCCAGTTCAGCCTGGACCCGGGGCACCTTGCGGGCGGGAATGCCCAGCGCCAGCAGGGCACCGCTGTCCAGGGGGCTTTTGCTCGGATCGTTTCCCAGGCGGGAGACCGCCAGCGGATCGTGACTCCAAATCCATTGTGACATACTTCCTGCCTCCTCAGCGGCCCAAAACGCCGGATTTTGAAAATCTTTTCTGCCATTATACCAAAAATTTCAAAAAAGTGTTTATTTTACTGCAAAAAAATATTATAATTATAAAAAACTTTTGTACAAGAATAGCCGCTCCGAAACGGTGCGGACTTTGTTTGAGGTGAAGGCTCATGGTATTGAATATGTTTGACCCGAAATTGCTGGATGGCGTCAAGACCGTACATTTTATCGGTTGCGGCGGATCCGGGACCTATCCGCTGATTCAGATCCTGCACAGCCATGGCTTTGCCATCACCGGGTCTGATGTGGAAGAAACCAAAAATACCGAGGCGGAGCGTGCCCTCGGCGTCAAGGTGACGATTGGCCACGATGCCGCCAATCTGGGGGACGCCCAGCTGGTGGTGTACAGTGCCGCCATTCATGAGGACAATCCCGAACTGCAGGCCGCCAATGCCCGGGGCATCAAAACGGTGGAGCGCAGTGTGCTGCTGGGCTATGTGAGCCGGATGCATCCCCAGAGCGTAGGCGTGGCGGGTACCCACGGCAAGACCACCACCACCGGCATGATCACCACCATGCTGGAGCTGGCCGGACGGGACCCGGCAGCGGTGATCGGCGGCAAACTGCCGCTGATCGGCGGTTACGGCAAGGCGGGCAGCGGGCAGAGCGCCGTCATCGAGGCCTGTGAATACCACGAGACCTTCCTGCACCTGACCTGTGCGGTGGGGGTTATCCTGAACATCGATAACGACCACCTGGAATACTACGGCACCATGGGACAGCTGAAGCTGGCGTTCCAGAAGTTCGCTCTTCTGTCCCACACGGTGGTCTTCAACATGGATGACCACAACACGCTGGATGTGGTGAACAGCATCGACCGTCCGGTGCTGAGCTTCGGCATTCAGGAGGAGGCGCGGTTCCGTGCCGTCAACGTGGCGGAGTACAAACCCGGCTTCTATGAGTTCGACGTGCTGGAAATGGGCGAGAACTTTGCCCACATCCGGCTGAGTGTGCCCGGCTACCACAACATCTACAATGCACTGGCCATGTGCTGCTGTGTGCGTCCGCTGGGGCTCCGTCCCGAGGATGCTGTCCGTGCAGCCGAGTCCTTCCACGGGACCGGCCGCCGCTTCGAGATCAAGGGCGAGTGCAACGGGGCGGTCATCGTGGACGATTACGCCCACCATCCCACCGAGCTGGAGGCCACGCTGAAAACCGCCAAGGGTTTGGGTTACCAGCGGGTGATCGCGGTCCATCAGCCCTTTACCTACAGCCGCACCAAGATGCTGATGGACGACTTCGCCAATGTGTTGCGGGAGGCCGACCAGGTGGTGCTGCTGCCCATCATGGGCGGCCGCGAGGAGGACGACGGCACGGTCAGCTCCGAGCAGCTGGCCGCCAAGATCCCCGGCAGCGTGGTGGTGGATGGCCTGGAAGGCGCCGCCGATTGGGTCAAACAGCATGCCGGCAAGGGAGACCTGGTGGTCTGCATGAGCTGCGGCGATCTGTACAAGGCCGCGGACATGATGGTCGGCAAATAATTTCAGAACAAGCGGCAGGCGGCCTGAAGGTCGCCTGCTTTTTGCTGTGCGGCTACACATCTTATCCAAAATGGTGTATACTAAGGCAAAACCACAAAAGGAGAATCTGTTTATGAACCAGCACTATCTGCAGCTGTATGCTGATTTTGTTGTGAAGGTGGGCGTCAACGTGCGCCCGCGCCAGAATTTTATCGTCCGCTGCCCGGTCACCATGCCGGAGTTCGCCCACGCTTGTGTGCGCGCCGGCTACGAAGCGGGGGCCAAGCGGGTCATTGTCCGCTGGGAGGATGACAAGCTCACCCGCCTGAATATGGAACTGGGGCAGGAGGCGGACCTCTGCGAGATGAAACCCTACGAGCTGCGCAGCTATCTGGACTATGCGGAGGACCCGGACGGCTGCTGCACGCTGGCCATCCATGCCGACGACCCCGAGGCGCTGGCCGGACTGGATGCCGGCAAGGTCAACCGGGTGAACCTGGCACGGCGCACCTTCATGAAGTCCTGGCAGGATTACACCATGAACGACCGCGTGCAGTGGTGCGTCATTGCGGTGCCTGCGCCGGGCTGGGCGGCCAAGGTGTTCCCCGATCTGCCGGTGGAGGAGGCCGTGGAAAAGCTGTGGGCGGTCATCTTTGATGTCTGCCGGGTTTCCACGGGGGACCCTGTCACGGCCTGGAAGGAGCATGTGACCAAGACGGCCGCCCGCCGCGACCAGCTCAATGCCTGGGATCTGGACTATGTGCACATCACCAGCGGCAACGGCACCGACCTGAAGGTAGGGCTGGCCCAGGATGCCACCTGGGAGGGAGCTTCCAGCAAATCGGAGAAAGGCATCCAGTTCATCGCCAACGTGCCCACCGAGGAAGTTTTCTGCGCCCCTGACCGCAACCGGGTGGAGGGTGTTGTCTACGGCACCAAACCCTATGTCTACAACGGACAGCTCATCGAGGGCTGGCACGTAACCTTCAAGGATGGCCAGGTGGTGGAGCATGGCGCCGAGAAAAACGCCGATCTGCTGGCCGAGCTGCTCTCCACCGACGAGAACTCCAACCGCATCGGCGAGATTGCCCTGGTGCCGGCCTCCAGCCCCATCAACCGCAGCGGTGTGCTCTTCTTCAATACCCTGTTCGATGAGAATGCGGCCTGCCATATCGCTTTCGGTGCCGGCTATCCCACCAACATCCGCGGCGGTGCCTCCATGACCCGGGCCCAGCTGATGGAGAAGGGCCTCAACGATTCCGCCATCCATGAGGATGTGATGATCGGTGCCGCCGACAGTCACATCACCGGTGTGACGAAATCCGGCGAGGAAGTCACCATCTTCGAAAACGGCGAATGGGCCTTCTGATTTTATCCATAACAACGAAGCCCCGGACGGTTCAGCACGAACCGTCCGGGGCTTTGTTTCAGGAGGCGGCAGCGGCAAAAACTTCCGCAAAGCGTGGTGCCAGCCGGTCGAAATCCCAGGTGCCGTCGGGGTCCGTCCACAGCACGGAAAGTACCCGGCGGCCCTGCACGAGGATCAGCTGCCGGAAAACACCCTTCCCGTTGCTGTAGGCATAGGCGGCATCCATCCCGGCCAGGGGCGGCAGCGGCTGTGGATCCCCGGCCAGGAAGGCATTGTTTTCATGCAGGTCACCGACCAGAAACCGTGCCAGCCAGGGGGAGCGGGTGTCATAGTATTGCACGGAAAGGGAAGTGCCCCACGGAGATTCCCCGTCCTCCAGAATAACCCCACTTTCGCTGTATTCCAGAATGACGGGCGCCAGCATGGAATGCCGTTTCTCCAGCGTGTTGTATCCGTCGTCCTCCTGCACCAGCGTGCCATCGGTCAGGTCCTGCAGCGTGGCAAAGGGGAGGGGACCCTGGTAGTTTTCCAGAGGCTGGCGGGAATCCATCTGCACGAGGGTTCCGAAAGCAAGCACCATCACCAGGGAAAAGGCGCCCAGGGTGATCCCACGGCTGATGCGGTAGACCCGTGCGGTGGCATGCCAGTTCTTCCGGTGGTCCGGCGGATAACCCCGGCGCAGGCGTCGGCTCAGCCGGAAAATATGGTATACATCCCGGGCGGCGAGAAACAGCGCGCCGAGAATGTACAGGTACATGCAGCAGGAGAGCAGCGGCATCTCCACCAGAAGCCGCGCCAGGCGTCCGCGGCCGTTCAGAAAAAACTGCAGCGCAAGGACGGCAAATCCACCCACCAGGGACCACCAGGCGCTGCGGCGGGCCATCTTCAGGCTCAGTGCCTGGACGGCCGGGTCGGTGTGCAGCTCGGGGGCCTGGGGATCCTGGCAGATATACAGAAAGAACTCCTGCTGGGAACAGACAAACTCCCAGCCATATTCGGAGTAGAGGGCCTTCTCGGCGGAAAGCGGCTCGGTGGGGACTGTGTCCAGCCAACCGCCCTTCAGCCGGGCCGCAGTCAGCCGGTAGCGCACAGCGCAGGGTGTGCCCCGGCGGAACCGGGCCAGCGTCCGGCCCAGCTTCTCCACAAACAGCCCTTCGGCGGCCATGTCGGTCAGCCAGCTCTCGCAGGCCTCCACCTCATAGCACGGGCAGGGCACCAGACGGTATACGGTCTCCCTGTTGAGCAGTTTCATCCCGGTCCTCTCCTTTCGTCAGACGGGCGGGGGCGGTGATCTCGGCCCGGGCGGCATCGTCCAGGCAGCGCTGCAGGCGGGCGCGCTCGCCTTCGTAGGCGGCTTTGCCGGCGGCGGTCAGGCGGTAGTAACGCTTGCATCCTACGGTGCCGGCATCGGCCAGCAGGCCTTCCTTTTCAAAGCGGGCCAGCAGGGTGTAGAGGGTGGCGGGGCCCAGCCGCACGGCGCCGCCCGAGATCTGTGCCGCCCGGGCGGAAATTTCGGCGCCGCAGGCATCGCCCAGCTGGAGCGCCATCAAAAGATAGAACATGGATTCGGTCAGATTTTCCATGGCCTGTTTGGGCATCGGCAAACACCTCGTGTAACGATATCGTTTAATGATATTGTATAACGATATCTCTGAAAAGTCAACGATTTGCCCGCCTCCGGGCAAAAAATGGCCTGTAAAAGGCATTTTTGCTGTCGTTTTTCTGCGGCAGGGGGTTGCAATTCCCGCGGGGGTGTGGTATATTTTTACTGTTCGATGATGATTTTATTGGAAAGTGGGCCGTCAAGGTCCGCTTTCTTTTTGTGATAGGGAACAATTAAGGAGCGTTGGCATGGCAAAACAGCAAAACAGCGGCGGTGCGGCCCGTACGGTCGAAACGCTGGTGCGCCCCACGGTGGAAGGCATGGGCCTGCGCCTGTGGGATGTCCGTTTTGAAAAGGAAGGCCCCGACTGGTTTCTGCGGGTGCTGATCGACCGGGATGAGCCGCTGGATACCGATACCTGCGAAGCCGTTTCCCGTGCGATCGACCCCATCCTGGACGAGGCGGATCCCATTGACCAGAGCTATTATCTGGAAGTGGGCAGCCCCGGGCTGGGACGGCGGCTGACCCGCCCCGAGCACTACGAAGCGCTGCGCGGGCAGAAGTGCGCAGCCCACCTGATCCGCCCCGACGAGGCGGGACGCCGCGATGTGGCGGGCATCCTGCAGGGGCTGGATGCCGACGGCAACGTGACCCTGGCGGATGGGGAGGAGACCTACACCTTCCCGGTGAAGGCGGCGGGGTACGTCAAACTCTGCGATGATGAAGACCTGTTTGGCTGAGCGCCAAGTTCTGTATTTGTGTACTGAAACCTATATTGGGAGGAAACCGTAAAAATGGCTACTGCGAACAACGAATTCTTTGATGCCCTGGCTGCGCTGGAAAAGGAGCGCGGTCTGCCGGAAGATTACCTGATCGAGAAGATCAAGGCAGCCATCGTCATTGCCGTGAAGAAGGACTACGAGGTGGAAGACGACAACGTGGTGGTGGATATCGACCCGGAGATCGGTGCTTTCCGTGCCAGCCTGCTGCGCGACATCGTGGAAGAAGTGGAGAACCCCCACACCCAGGTCAGCCTGGAGGAGGCCCAGAAGGTCCGCAAGAGCTACCGGGTGGGCCAGCGGATGGTCACCCAGCTCAAGACCAAGGAGTTCGGCCGCATTGCTGCGCAGACCGCCAAGCATGTGATCCGTCAGGGTCTGCGGGAAGGCGAGCGCAACCTGCAGTGCAGCGAGATGCAGTCCCGTGCCCACGAACTCATCACGGCCACGGTGGTTTCCATCGATCCCGAGCGCGGCAATATCGTGCTGGATCTGGGCAAGGGCGGCAGCGCCGTGCTGCCCCGCAACGAGCAGGTCCCCGGTGAGACCTTCCATGAGGGCGAGACCGTGCAGGTCTACGTGGTGGATGTGCTGGCCACCGACCGCGGTCCCCGCGTGACGATCAGCCGGACCCATCCCGGCCTGGTCAAGCGGATGTTCGAGCTGGAAGTGCCGGAGATCTATGACGGCACTGTGGAGATCAAGGCCATCGCCCGTGAGGCCGGTGCCCGCACCAAGCTGGCGGTCTGGAGCAAGAACCCCGACGTGGATCCTGTGGGTGCCTGCATCGGTGCCCGGGGTGCCCGTGTGGAGAAGATCGTCCAGGAGCTGGGCGGCGAGAAGATCGATGTCATCCGCTGGAGCGAGGACATCACCGAGTTCATCTCGGCGGCACTTTCTCCGGCCAAGGTGGTCAAGGTGGAGCTGCTTCCCGGCGAGACCAAGAGCTGCCGCGTGACGGTGCCGGATCACCAGCTGAGCCTGGCCATCGGCAACAAGGGACAGAATGTACGTCTGTGCGCGCATCTGACCGGTTACAATATTGATATCCGCCCTGAGTCCGGTTACTACGGCGAGGACGAGGAATAAAAGAAAACGACCCGGGTGCCTTTGCCCCGGATTCCAAGGGAAAAGAGGTCGGCTACTTGCAGCAGCAAAAGCAAAAAAAGATCCCGGTGCGCCGTTGCGTGGGCTGTAATGCCCAGCGTCCCAAGCGCGAGCTGGTGCGCGTTGTGCGCAGCCCGGAAGGCGAGATCAGCATTGATCTGCGCGGCAAGGCCCCGGGACGGGGGGCATATCTCTGCCCGTCCGCCGCATGCCTGGCGAAAGCCCGCAAAGCCAAGCGACTGGAGCGCACGTTTGAGGTCCCCATCCCCGGGGAAATCTACGATCGCCTGACCGAGGAGATCCAATGCGCGGAACAAAGTGCAAAGGAGGCGGCAGAGCATGGCGAATGATCAACATCCGTTGTTGGGCGCGCTGGGGCTTTGCCGCAAAGCCGGAAAGCTGCTGCACGGGTACGACCGGGTGCAGGAGAATGCCCTGCGCGGTAAGGTGGCGCTGGTCCTGCTTGCCGCAGACGCCAGCGAACGCACCGTGACCCACATGCGCAGCGCCTGTGAGGGCATCGTGGCCTGTGAGCAGATGCCGCTGACCACCGCCGATCTGGCGATGCTCACCCCCAAGCCCGCCGCTGTGTTCGGCATAACGGACGAACACCTTGCGCAGCTGTGCGCAAAACATCTTACCTGATGCAGAGGAGGACCACAGTTTATGGATTTTAAATATAAGATTGCTGATGTTGCCAAGGAGTTCGGCGTGCCCGCCAAGAAGGTCATCGAGACCGTTTCCGCCGTCACGGGGGATGCCTACAAGACGGGCGGAACCTTCGGGGAGAAGGAGCTGAACTTCCTGCTGGAGACGCTGACCCGCGAGAACGCCGAGGCGAGCCTGGACGCGTATCTCGCCAGCGGTGCCAAGAAGGAAGAGCCCAAGCCGGCCCCCAAGGCGGAGGCGAAGAAGCCGGAAGCCAAGAAGCATGAGGCCAAGCGGGAAAACCGCAAGCCCGAGAAGCCGGCGGAGAAGCGTAACGAGAAGCGCGTCACGCTGCAGGAGCTGGCCGCCGATACCGGCATCAAGAAGCCGGTGGCTGCCACCGAGCAGGTGAAGGTCAACCGTGCCCAGGTGTCTGTGGACACCCGTACGGTGGACGTGAACGTGGATAAGTTCAATGCCCGGTATGACGATCTGGCCGACAGCCGCAACATGCCCAACAAGCGCAAGAACCAGCCCACCGGCAAGAAGGAAAAGTTCAACAACCGCAACAACCGCCGCGGTCAGCAGTTTGGCCGCCGCCGCGAGACCGAGGCCGAGCGTCTGCAGCGCATCCAGCTGGAGAAAGCCCGCAATGCCCAGCTGAAGATCTCCATTCCCGACGAGATCACGGTGGGCGAGCTGGCCAGCCGTCTGAAGCAGACCGCTGCCAAGGTGGTTGCCAAGTTCATGCAGATGGGTGAGATGCACGCCGTCTCCGACGTGGTGGACTTCGACACCGCCGCCCTCATCGCCGAGGAATTCCATGCTAAGGTGGAGCATGAGGTCCATGTCTCCATCGAGGAGCGCCTCTTCGTGCAGGAGGAGGACAACGCCGCCGATCTGGTGGAGCGTCCGCCGGTCGTGGTGGTCATGGGCCATGTCGACCACGGCAAGACCTCCATCCTGGACGCCATCCGCAAGACCAATGTGACCGCAGGCGAGGCCGGCGGCATCACCCAGGCCATCGGTGCCTACCAGGTCAAGAGCGGCGACAACATCATCACCTTCCTGGATACCCCGGGCCATGAGGCGTTCACCGCCATGCGTGCCCGCGGTGCCAACATGACCGATATCGCGGTCCTGGTGGTGGCGGCCGACGACGGCATCATGCCCCAGACCATCGAGTCCATCAACCATGCCAAGGCGGCCAACGTGAAGCTCATCGTGGCCATCAACAAGATGGATAAACCCACCGCCAACCCCGAGCGCGTGAAGGAACAGCTCACCAAGTACGAGATCGTCCCCGAGGACTGGGGCGGCGATGTGGCCTGCATCCCGGTTTCCGCCCTCACCGGCATGGGCATCTCCGACCTGCTGGAGCGCATCGTGCTGGAAGCGGAAGTTATGGAACTGAAGGCCAACCCCAAGCGCCGCGGCAAGGGCGCTGTGGTGGAAGCCCGTCTGGACAAGGGCCAGGGCCCTGTGGCCACCCTGCTGGTGCAGAACGGTACGCTGCGCAAGGGCGACTGCCTGATCGCCGGTACTGCCGTGGGCCGTGTGCGTACCATGCGGGACGACAAGGGCCGTGAGATCACCGAGGCCGGTCCTTCCACCCCTGTGGAGATCACCGGTCTGACCGAAGTGCCGGAAGCCGGCGAACTGTTCGAGGCAGTTGAGGACGAGAAGCTGGCCCGCGAGCTGGCCGACAAGCGTACCGCCGAGGCCAAGGAACGCCAGTTTGCCGCCTACACCAAGGTCACCCTGGATAACCTGTTCGATCAGATGGCAGCCAACGACATGAAGGAACTGCCCATCGTGGTCAAGGCGGATGTCCAGGGCTCCGCCGAAGCCATCAAGCAGAGCCTGGAGAAGCTCTCCAACGACGAGGTCCGCGTCCGGGTCATCCATGCGGGCGTGGGCGCCATCTCCAAGTCGGATGTCTCGCTGGCCGATGCCTCCAACGCCATCATCATCGGCTTCAACGTCCGCCCCGACGCCATCGCCAAGGCGGAAGCCGAGCAGGCCGGCGTGGAAATGCGTATGTACCGCGTCATCTACGATGCCATCAACGATGTTTCCGACGCCATGAAGGGCATGCTGGCCCCCAAGATCCGCGAGGTGGCGCTGGGCGAGGCCCAGGTCCGTCAGGTCTACAAGATCTCCAGCGTGGGCACCGTGGCCGGCTGCCGTGTCACCAGCGGCAAGATCACCCGGGATGCCCAGCTGCGTCTGGTGCGTGACGGCATCGTCATCTGCGAGGATGCCATCGCCAGCCTGAAGCGCTTCAAGGACGACGCCAAGGAAGTGGCCGAGGGCTTCGAGTGCGGCATCACGCTGGCGAAGTTCTCCGACATCAAGGAGGGCGATGTCTTCGAGTGCTTCAAGCTCGAGGAATACCGCGACTGATTTGCCAATCCGCAGGAAATCCTGCATATAATCGAGGAAAACGATCATGCCAAGCAAAAATCACGGCCGTATGGCACAGGACATGAAGCGGGAACTCATCGCCATCATCGGCGAGATGAAGGACCCGCGCGTGACCGGCGGCCTGCTGACCGTCACGCGGCTGGATGTGACCCCCGACCTGGACCAGGCCAAGGTCTACATCAGCGTGATGGGACGGGAAGGCGGTCCGGAACCGGTGGTCAAGGCGCTGAACAAGGCGTCCGGCCACGTGCGTACCGAAATCAGCCGCCGCATGCACATCCGCAAAGCGCCTCGCTTTGTGTTTGTGGCAGATGAGGGCGCAGCCTATGCTGCCCATATCAACAAGCTGTTGGGGGAACTGGCCGCCAAGGCGGAACCGGCCGCAGAAGACGGCGCGGACAGCGACGACGAATAATCGATGCAGGCGGGCTATGCCCGCCATCCCCAGAAAAGAGGAACTGTATGACGCAATCCGTGGATCATGAGACAGTTGTCTCGCGCCTGCTGAGCGCGGACGAGATCCTGATACTATGCCATAAGAACCCGGACGGTGACACCATCGGCTCGGGCACGGCGCTGTGTCTGGCGCTGCAGAAGCTGGGCAAGACCGCTGCGGTTCTGTGCAGCGATCCCGTTCCGGCCATGTATGCGTTCCTGCCCATCACGGTGTTTGACGGCAGCTTCACGCCCCGCTTTGTGGTGGCGGTGGACGTGGCCGGCATCCAGCTGTTCGGCGACCGCAACAATATGCCCCAGTACGCCGAACATGTGGACCTGTGCATCGACCATCACGGCTCCAACAGCGGCTATGCCTACGAGTCCATGGTGGACGACAGCGCCGCCGCCACGGCGGAGCTGCTGACGGCACTGATCCCCGAGATGGGCGTGGAGATCACGCCCGATATCGCGGCCTGCCTGTACACCGGCATTGCCACCGACACCGGCTGCTTCCGGTTCACCAACACCACGGCGGCCACCCACCGCGCGGCGGCGGCCCTGATCGAGGCGGGCGCCGATGTGGAGAAGCTCAACGAGCGGCTCTTTGAATGCCGCTCCCATGCCCGGATGGCCGCGGAGCGGATGGCGCTGGAAAGTCTGGAATTCTATTATGACAATCGCTGTGCCCTGATCTGCCTGACCTGGGATCAGATCCAGGCGGCCGGCGTGGCGGGTGCCGAACTGGAAGACCTGACCAGCCTGCCCCGCTCCATCGAGGGCGTGGAGGTCGGCCTGACACTGCGCCAGCAGAAGGACGGCAGCTACAAGATCAGCGTGCGCACCGGCCACGATACCAACGCCTGCAACATTGCGCGGCGTCTGGGCGGTGGGGGGCATCCCCGTGCGGCCGGCTGCGAGATCAGCGGCAATCTGGACAACGCGAAACACGCCATCCTGGATGAAGTGAAAAAGGAACTGGACCGCAGCGCCACCCTGAACGCGGCGGAATCCCAGTCCTGAAAGTAAAGAAAAGGAAACCCCACTATGCAAACGCCAAACGGCATTCTGCCCGTGGACAAACCCGCCGGCTGGACCAGCTTTGATGTGCTGGCCAAGCTGCGCGGCGCCCTGGGCACACGCAAGCTGGGGCACTCGGGCACACTGGATCCCATGGCGACCGGTGTGCTCGCTGTGTTTATCGGCAAGGCCACCTCGGCCGCCGACCGCCAGCTGGATCACGACAAAACCTACGAAGCAACGCTGCGTCTGGGCCAGCGCACCGATACCGGCGATATCACCGGCACCGTGCTGGAGACCGCCCCGGTGACGGTGGGGGAGACGGAGCTGCACGCCGTGCTGCCCCGTTTTCTGGGAGAACAGATGCAGCTGCCGCCCATGTACAGCGCCGTGAAGATCAACGGCCAGCCCCTCTACAAGGCGGCCCGCAAGGGCCAGACGGTGGAGCGCACACCCCGCCCCATCACGGTGTACAGCATCGATTACCTGGGCAGCCCGGCACCGGGGGATTACACGCTGCGCATTGCCTGCTCCAAGGGCACCTACATCCGGGTGCTGGCCGAGGATATCGGCAGCGCCCTGGGCGTGCCGGCCACGCTGGCCGCGCTGCGCCGTACCCGGGCCGGTGTCTTCACGATCGGTCAGTGCCATACGCTGCCGGAAATTCTGGCGGCGGCCGAGGCCGGCGCGCTGGCGGACAGCGGCTGGATCCTGCCGGTGGAGACTGTGTTTGCACCGCTGCCGGCCCTGACGGTCAACGACGGTGTGAAAGCGCATCTTTTCAACGGCTGTCCCACCAGCCACTATGCAGCCGCCGACGGGCGCTACCGCACCTACGACCAGGCCGGGCAGTTCCTGGGCCTGGCGGCGGTGACGGAGGGCGTGCTGCGGGTGGAAAAACTCTTTTGTGAAAGGAAGGAAAACGCCGATGCAGATCTATCATGCCATGACGCCGGTGCAGGCCCCGCAGGGGTGCGCGGTGGCGCTGGGGTACTTTGACGGCGTACACTGCGGGCACCGGATGGTGCTGGGCAGCGCCGTGCGGTACGCCGCCGAACGGGGCCTGACGCCGGCCGCCTTCACCTTTGAACTGCCCGGCAACCAGACCCTCAAGGGCGGGCGGATTCTCTCCATGGCGCAAAAGCATGCCCGCATCGAAAGCCTGGGCATCGAACAGTATCTGGAGCCTCCCTTTGAGGCGTTCCGGGACCTCTCGCCGGAGGATTTCGTCCGCAAGGTGCTGGTGGAATGCTTTGGTGCCCGGGCGGTTTTCTGCGGCAACAATTTCACCTTCGGCGCCCGGGCGGCCGGCAATGTGGAGCGTCTGCGCGCCCTCTGCGACCCGCTGGGCATTTCGGTGCAGATCGTGCCCATGGCGCAGTATGGTTCCCAGGCCGTTTCCTCCACCCGCATCCGCGCGGCGCTGGAGGAGGGGCGTCTGGATGATGCCAACGCCATGCTGGGAGCGCCCTATGCCATCGACTGGACCATCACCCACGGCAAGGGCATCGGCACCAGCCGGCTGGGAACCCCCACCGTCAACCAGAACTATCCGCCCGATGCCCTGCAGCCCTGCAGCGGTGTCTATCTGACCCGCATCCGGCTGGAAGGACGCTGGTGGCCCGCTGCCACCGGCATCGGACGGCGCCCCACGGTGGATGACAGCGCCAACGCGGCCGTCACCTGTGAGACCTACGTGCCGGACTTCTCCGGGGATCTGTACGGCCAGAATCCGGTGCTGGAATTTCACCGGTATTACTGCCCTGTGCGCAAGTTCCGCACGCTGGAAGAACTGTCCCAGCTCATTCACCGCGCGGCGGGGGAGAGCGAGGCCTATTTTGCCGCTCAGACGGTAAAATAATTGGCAAAATACCGCACCCTGCTCTTGTAATTCCGGCGCGGTTGTGCTATACTATTGTCTGCTACCGTGGCCCGGTATGGGGCGTATGCCTCAGATCTGCAGTTACCCCATACTGCGCCATCGGCAAATATTACTTGAAAGAGGTATCTGTTATGAGCCAGAAATCTGCTATCGAAAAGCAGCCCATCATCGCGAAGGCCGCCCTGCATGAGGGCGACACCGGTTCTCCGGAGGTCCAGGTTGCGCTGCTCACCGCGCGCATCAACCACCTGACCGAGCATCTGAAGAGCAACAAGCATGACAACCACAGCCGCCGCGGCCTGTTCAAGATGGTCGGCCGCCGCCGCAATCTGCTGGCCTATCTGCAAAAGAAGGACATCAACCGTTATCGTGCCCTGATCGCTGAGCTGGGTCTGCGCAAGTAATTTTCGCAAAAACGGGCAGGGTGCATATCCGCACCCTGCCCGCTTTTTATTTTTTCCACTGCATGGCTTTCGGCCGGGGATGCCGCCGTTTTGTGCAGTAAATCGAGCATCCAGACATCGGGTCTGGCTGCTGGCTTTATTGCTCAAACCGGGAGCAGACGCGGCCACGGTATAAAAAATCCAAACAGAAGGAGAATCATTCATGGCTTACGAATTTGCTTCCCGCCTGGAAACATTCCCCCACTACCGCAAATTTGAGACGACCTTCGCGGGCCGTCCCTTTGTGGTGGAAACCGGCAAGATGTGCGGCCTGGCCAACGGCAGTGCCATGGTCCGCTATGGCGACACCTGCGTGCTCTGCAACGTCACGATGAGCGAAAAGCCCCGGGAAGGCGTGGATTTCTTCCCCCTGAGCGTGGAGTTTGAGGAGAAGCTCTACGCCGCAGGCCGCATTCCCGGCAGCTTCATGCGCCGCGAAGGCCGTCCCGGTGAGCATGCGATCCTGTCCTCCCGCGTGGTGGACCGTCCCATCCGGCCCCTCTTTCCCAAGGAGATGCGCAACGATGTCTGCGTGACCATGACCGTCATGAGCCTGGACCCCGACAATTCCCCCGAGATCACCGGCATGAACGGCGCTTCGCTGGTCATTGCCATGTCGGACATTCCCTGGAACGGCCCCATTGCCGGTGTGTTTGTCGGCCTGGTGGACGGCCAGATCGTCCTCAACCCCACCAAGGAGCAGCGGGAGCACAGTGACCTGTCCCTGACGCTGGCCGCCAGCGAGGAGAAGATCGTCATGATCGAAGCCGGCGCCAACGAGGTGGACGAGGCCACCATGATGGAGGCCATCAGGGCCGGCCATGCCGAGATCAAGAAGATGCTGGCCTTCATCCGCAGCATTGTGGACGAGATCGGCAAACCCAAGAAGACTTTTACGCCGGTGGAACTGGACCACGGCCTGCTGGCGGATGTCTACGCCAAGCATCTGGACGAAGTCAAAAAGGCCATGGACACCGACGACAAGAATGTGCGGGACGCCGCCCTGCTGCCCATTATGGACGCCATCGCAGAGGAGCATCCCGAGCTGACCGCCGCGGACATCGACCTCATCAGCTACAAGCTGCAGAAAAAGGTGGTTCGCACCTGGCTGCTGGAGGACGGCAAGCGCGTGGACGGCCGCGGCATCAACGAGATCCGTCCGCTGGCTGCCGAAGTGGGCCTGCTGCCCCGTGTGCACGGTTCCGGCATGTTCACCCGCGGCCAGACCCAGGTCCTGACGGTCTGCACGCTGGGCTCCACCAAGGATGCCCAGCTGATGGACGATCTGTCCGACACCCAGTACAAGCGGTACATCCACCACTATAACTTCCCGCCCTACTCGGTGGGCGAGGCCCGGGCACCCCGCAGCCCCGGACGCCGCGAGATCGGCCATGGCAATCTGGCCGAGCGCGCCCTGGTGCCGGTGCTGCCCGACCAGAGCGAGTTCCCCTACACCATCCGCTGCGTCTCCGAGGTGCTCTCCTCCAACGGTTCCACCTCCCAGGCTTCCATCTGCGGTTCCACCCTGGCCCTGATGGATGCCGGCGTGCCCATCAAGGCGCCGGTGGCGGGCATCTCCTGCGGCCTGATCACCGACGGGGACCCGCTGCACGGCGGCCGCTGGATGACCATGCTGGACATCCAGGGCGTGGAGGACTTCCACGGCGACATGGACTTCAAGGTGGGCGGTACCCGCCGCGGCATCACGGCCATCCAGATGGACATCAAGGTGGACGGCCTGACCTACGAGATTGTGGAGGAAGCCCTGGAGAAGTGCCGCAAGGGCCGTCTGTATATCCTGGACGAGATCATCAAGCCGGTCATCGCCGAGCCGCGCAAGGAGCTCTCTCCCTACGCGCCCAAGATGTTCAGCATGATGATTCCCGTGGACAAGATCAAGGATGTCATCGGTAAGGGCGGCAAGGTCATCCAGGAGATGTGCGCCAACTTCAACTGCAAGATCGACATCGAGGAGGACGGCCACGTCTTCATCTCTGCCGTGGATCAGGAGGACGCCAAGCGGGCCATTGCCACCATCAAGACCATTGTGGAGGATCCCGAGATCGGTGCCATCTACAAGGGTCGGGTCACCCGCCTGATGAACTTCGGTGCCTTCGTGGAGATTGCGCCGGGCAAGGAAGGCCTGGTTCACATCTCCAAGCTGGACGATCACCGTGTGGCCCATGTGGAGGATGTGGTTGCCGTGGGCGATCCCATCTTCGTCATGGTCACCGACATCGATCAGCAGGGACGCATCAACCTGTCCCGCAAGGATGCGCTGGCAGCCATCGCCAAGAAGCGTGCAGCCCAGCAGCAGTAAGCAAAATACAAAAGGAGACCGGCTCCCGCGGGAGCCGGTCTCCTTTTTGTTTGTGTGACAGGGGAGAAATGAATTACTCGTCGGCCAGAACTTCCTTGGTGTCGCGGGCAATCATCAGTTCCTCGTTGGTTTCCACCACCAGCGTGCGGACGCGGGCGCCCCAGGCGGTGATTTCCACCACATCCTTGTGCTGGCTGCGCACACTGCGGTTTTTGTCGGTATCGATGCGGATGCCCAGCCAATCCATGTGATGGCAGATCTTGGCGCGAGACTCATCGTCATGCTCGCCGATGCCGCCGGTGAAGACGATAGCGTCCACACCACCCATGGCGGCGATGTAGCTGCCGATGATCTTCTTGATCTGGTAGTTCAGCATATCCAGGGCCAGCTGTGCGCGTTCATTGCCGTCCTTGGCGGAGGACTCCACGTCACGGATATCGCTGGAAACACCGGAAACGCCCAGCAGGCCGGACTTCTTGTTCAGGATCTCATCCAGCTGATGGCCGGTGATATCCAGGGTGTACTTCAGGTAGTTGACCACAGAGGGGTCCAGGTCACCGCAGCGGGTGCCCATCATCAGGCCGGCCAGCGGGGTCATGCCCATGGAAGTGTCCACAACCTTGCCCTGGTCGACGGCGGCGATGGAAGAACCGTTGCCCAGATGGCAGGTGATCAGCTTCAGGCGCTCGATGGGCTCCTCCAGGTATTCCGCAGCGCGATGGCTGACGTACTTGTGGCTGGTGCCATGGAAGCCGTAGCGGCGCACGCCGTACTTCTCATAGTACTCGTAGGGAATGGCATACATGTACGCCTTCGGCGGCATGGTGGAGTGGAAAGCCGTGTCGAAGACAGCGACGTTGGGCTTGTCCTCACCGAAGACCTTGTAGGAGGCCTCGATGCCCAGGATGGCGGCGGGGTTGTGCAGCGGCGCCAGGGGAGAGAGGTCGCGGATGGCCTTGATGACATCGGGGGTGATCAGGCAGCTCTTCTTGAACTGCTCGCCGCCGTGGACCACGCGGTGACCGATGGCATCGATCTCGCTGACGCTGTCAATGACTTTGCCGTTGCCGGTGGTCATCTTCTTGACGACTTCGCCGAACGCTTCGGTATGGGTGGGGAAGATTGCAGGCGTCGTGGCCTTCTGACCGTTGGCTTCATGGGTGATCATGCTGCTTTCCATGCCGATACGTTCACACAGGCCTTTGCAGAGCACCTTCTCACCGTCCATATCGATGAGCTGGTACTTCAGGCTCGAAGAACCGCAGTTGATAACCAGAATTTTCATGGGGTATCCTCCTTCAGTGGTGTCAGGGCAAAAGGCCCTTTTCGAGTTACTAAAAATATTATATAATGGGGACACTTGATTTTCAAGGACAATAAACGCAAGATAGCACAATTTTTGCATAGTAGGAGCAGCGAATGAATTTTGTTGGCATCATTACTGAATACGACCCCTTCCACAACGGCCATGCGGCACAGCTGGCAGCGGTGCGCCGTGCGGGGGCTGCATGCATTGCGGTCTGCATGAGCAGCGGCGCAGTCCAGCGGGGCGGTGTGCCCATCCTGCCGGACAGCGTCCGTGCCCGGGCTGCCCTGGAAGCGGGGGCCGATCTGGTCATCGCGCTGCCGGCGCCCTATGCCTGCGCCACGGCGGAGCAGTTTGCCGCGGCAGGAGTGTTTTTGCTGGGGGCGCTGGGGTGTGATACGCTGGCCTTCGGCGCCGAAACCCCCGAGGCAGACAGACTGATGCAGGCGGCACAACTGTTGGGGGAGCCCGCCTTGCAGACAGAACTGCGGCAGCGGCTGGGCACCGGTATGACCTATGCGGCAGCCCGGGCCGAGGCAGCGGAAGTGCTGTCGCCCGGCATGGGGGTCCTGCTGCGCACTCCCAACAACATTCTGGGCATTGAATACTGCAAGGCCATCCTGAGCCAGAACAGTCCGCTTCGCCCCATGCCGCTGCCCCGGTGGGGAGCAGCCCACGGCGGGGAAGCCGGGAGCCATAACGGCACCCCGATGGCCAGCGCCAGTTATCTGCGAAAACTCCCGCTGCAGGAGTGGGCACCGTTTGTGCCGCAGCAGGCCATGGTGCTCTACCGAAAGGCCGGAGCAGAAGGGCATCTGCTTGATCCCCGCAGGTTGGAAACGGCATTGCTGGCGCTGCTGCGGGCGGCACCGCCGGAGCGTTTCGCCCGGGTGCGGGGCGTCAGCGAGGGGCTGGAACACCGGCTGGCAGCGGCGGTCCGGGAAGCAACCAGCCTGGAAGACCTCTACACCCGCCTGAAAACTAAGCGATATCCCCACGCACGGCTCCGCCGGCTGGTGCTGGATGCGGCGCTGGATTTTCCGGCGGATCTGCCCGCGCCGCCCTATCTGCTGGTGCTGGGAGCCCGCAAACAAGCGCTTTCCTGTCTGAAAAATGCTGCCCTGCCGGCCGGCACATCGCTGGCTGATCTGGTACGTACCGGTTCCGACGCAGCCCGCATTGGCGGGCTGCACAGTCGAGCGGTGGATTTTTCGTCACTTTGCAGGGAAGAAATCCGGCCTATGGGACTTGCCTTCACGACAAAACCGATGTTACTATAAAACTATGGAGAATTCGGGCGCTATACGACGACTTTGTTGCATTTTTAACGTGCAAGATTTGTGCGTTTTATCGCTCGCTATCTGGAAGAAAGGATCTGTTTAACTCCCATATGGCAAGGCGGCAGAAGCTGATTTTTGGTGTTCTGCGGCCGGAAAGGAGGATTCCCATGCGGCGATGGAATCTCTGTGTTATGACTCCCATACTCTGTGCGGCAATTCTGACGGGATGTGGCCGCGGCAACGCCACGCCTGCGTCCACGGAAAAACCACAGGCGACCGCCACCCCGGAAACCTCGGAGTTAGCGGAGCCGACCCCGACGCATACACCGGCGAGGGCGCTGCACTGGATCGACGGGCGGAACAGTGAAGGACTCTACTGGCGGGAGCCGCTGTATGGCGAAGGGGGCCGCCGCTACGGTGATGGCGGCATAGGAGCCCATTATTTCGATTTTGCCCGGGCCACCGAAGAGATTGTCGGGAAACCTCAGAATTTTGAAAACGGCAACGTGTATCTGTTCGCGGATGAGGATTCTCTCTACTGGGCCTGGTCCGGTATGATTCTGGATACACCGGTGTTGCTGCGCAGCGATTTGGATGGCAGCAATTGCGAATCGGTCTATGATTTTCCCCAGGGGACCGCTATTGGTGTGTGGGATGGCGGACTGGCCAGCGACGGAGATGGGCTGTATTTTCGGTATAGCCAGATTTCCGATGACCCGAAGGTACCGGATGAGAACTTCCTGGTCCGCCTGGACCTGACCACCCGCACGCTGGAAACGGTGACGCGGTGGGACAAGTTCTGGGGAAATTTGATGGGCGTGTGGCAGAACAGGCTTCTGATCACCCGGATCCTGCTGGCGGAGGACTGTCCGGTGGAGCCGGTCTACGATCATTATTCGGTGGCCAACCGGGAGGAGCTCTCCCCCTGGCTGCGGACGGTGCTGTATGCGCTGGACCCTGTGACCGGCCAGGAGGAAGAATTGTACAGCGAGCCGGGGTTCTTCCTGGCCCGGAGTGACCTGGCCTACGATGCACTCTGGAGTGTTGATGACCAGTCCCGGCTGATCTGCCGCCCCCTGGGACAGACGGAAGACCAGGTGCTGGCCCAGCTGCCAGAAGGTGCATATATCTGGGGCGTCTACGACGAGGATGTGCTGCTCTACTGCACCGAGGAGGGCGAGCAATGGCTGTATGTTTACCACCGCGCGGATGGCTCGCTGGACCGCAGCCCCCGGAAGGGCTGGTTTGGCGGGGAATACCGCGCCATCTCGATCATCGGGGAGGCCGGTCCGGGACGCTATCTCGTGCTGTCGGATGCTAACACCGGGATGCAGCAACTGGCCGGAGCGGATGGTACCCAGTATCTCATTGATGGGTACAACGGGTATGCCATTGCCAGCCGGGAGGCTTTGCTGGACAGTTCTGTACCGATGACTCCGGTGACCAGGCCGGGAACGCCCTGAAAAGGAAAGATGGATATGATTTATACCGTAACGTTTAATCCGGCCATCGACTATGTGGTGCGCCTGGACCGGCCGCTGGAGGCGGGCACCATAAACCGCAGTGCCGGGGAGGACTGTGTCCTGGGCGGCAAAGGCATCAATGTGTCGGGGGTGCTGGCGCAGCTGGATTGCCCCAGCGTGGCTCTGGGCTTTGTGGCCGGGGAGACCGGCGCCTGGCTGGAACGCGGTCTGGCAGCCCAGGGACTGCATACCGAATTCATCCATCTGCCCGCGGGCATGACCCGCATCAATGTGAAAATCAAGGCGGACCAGGAGACAGAACTCAACGGTGCCGGTCCTGCTATCCCGCCGCAGGCCATGGAAGCCCTCTTCCAGCAGCTGGATAAATTGCAGACGGGGGATATTCTGGTACTGGCGGGCAGCATTCCCGCCAGCCTGCAGCCCGACACCTACGAGAAAATCCTCGCCCGCCTGCAGGGGCACGGTGTGCAGAGCGTGGTGGATGCCTCGGGGGCGCTGCTGGCCGGTGTGCTGGCCTATCACCCGTTTCTCATCAAGCCCAACCACCATGAACTGGCTGAGATCGTGGGCCGCCCGCTGCAGGGCGATGACCAGATCACCGGGGCCGCCCGAGAACTGCAGGAGCGGGGCGCCTGCAACGTGCTGGTCAGTATGGCCGGGGACGGCGCCCTGCTGCTGGACGCGGACGGTGGAGTGCACCGCATCGGCACACCCAGGGGGACGGTAATCAACAGTGTGGGAGCAGGGGACAGTATGCTGGCCGGTTTCCTGGCCGGATACCTCCGGACCGGCTCCTATGAAACGGCTCTGCGGCTGGGCACAGCCTGCGGGAGCGCCACGGCCTTCAGCCTGGGGCTGGCCACCCGCCAGGAAATCGACCGCCTGCTGGCACAACTGTAAACGGAACCCCGGCCGGACTTGTTCCGGTCGGGGTTCTGTGCTATGATGAAGGAAAATCGGTGCAAAGGGGAGAACGGGATGGAACAGCAAAGGCAGCCGGTGCCGGGGCCGGAGATCACGCTGGAGGGGGCGGTGAATTTCCGGGAACTGGGCGGCTATGCGGCGGCGGACGGGCGCCGAGTGCGCCGGGGACTGCTGTACCGCGGCGGCAACCTGGATGCGTTGCAGAGCCCGGCGGACCGGGCAGTGCTGGAAAGCTGGCACCTGCGGGACATTCTGGATCTACGCAGCGCCGGGGAGGCCGACAAACACCCCGATCCGCCGGTGCCGGGGGCGCAGTATCACCGGGTATGTGCCATGCGGATGCAGGACGGCACCGAGATGGATTTTTCCTCCACGGGCATCCAGCGGCTGGCAGCCGAAAAGGCTGCGTTTGAGCGGGAGGCCGGTCATCCGGTACACGATTTTGAATGGTTCAGTGTGCTGTACCGGCAGATGCCCTTCGGCAATCCCGCCTACCGGCTGCTGTTCCGGCTGCTGGAAGAACACCGCGGCCCGCTGCTGTTTCACTGCACCTGCGGCAAGGACCGTACCGGCATTGCGGCCATGCTGGTCCTGTTGGCGCTGGGTGTGCCCCGTAAATTGGCGCTGACGGATTATCTGCTGACCAATGTGTACCGCCGCCGGATTATTGCGGCCTCCCTGCAGGGGAAAACGCCCCGGGACCATCGCCTGCTCTTGTCGGTGGAGGGGGTCAGCGCGGAGATGGGCGCCGGCGCTATCGATGAGATTCTGCAGCGCTATCCCAGTTATGAAGCGTATTTTGAGAGTGAGTACGGCCTGGACGCAAAACGTCTGTCCGCGCTGCGGGATTTTTACCTGACCCTATGAAAAAAGGAGCGCTGCCCCTTACGGGCAGCGCTCCTGCTTGTTATGAGAAAGAATCCGCCGGATCAGCCCAGGCTGATGCCCATGGCGCGGGCCACATTGACCATGTCGCAGTCGCCGGGCACGCCGCGGGTCTTGCCGGCAATGTCGGCAAGCGGGTTGGCGGTCACGTGGCGGTTGACCATGGCCACCGTCACGCCGTAATGTTCGTCCGCCACAAGGCTGGCCGCATAGGAACCGAACTGGGTGGCCAGCACGCGGTCGTAGGCGCTGGGGCTGCCGCCGCGCTGCATGTGGCCCGGCACGCAGATGCGGGTCTCGGCACCGGTCATCTCCTCGATCTGATGGGCGATGCGGGCGGTGGCGGTGGTGTAGCCGGCCTGGGCGCGCTGGGCGGTCCATTCCTTGCGCTTCATCTTGGCTTCCTCCACCGAGAAGGCGCCCTCGGCCACGGCCAGGATGGAGAAGTTCTTGCCGGCCTTGGCGCGGTTCTCCACGGCGGCAGCCACCTTCTTGATGTCGTAGGGCATTTCGGGGATCAGGATAATGTCAGCGCCGCCCGCAATGCCGGAATACAGCGTCAGCCAGCCGGCCTTGTTGCCCATGATCTCGATGCACATCACGCGGCTGTGGCTGCCGGCAGTGGTGTGAATGCGGTCGATGACCTCGGTGGCGATATCCACAGCGGTATGGAAACCGAAGGTCACATCGGTGCCGTAGATGTCGTTGTCGATGGTCTTGGGCAGGCCGATGATGTTGAGCCCTTCCTGGCTCAGCAGATTGGCGGTTTTGTGGGTGCCGTTGCCGCCCAGGCAGAGCAGGCAGTCCAGTTTGGCAGCGCGGTAGTTTTTCTTCATGGCGGCTACCTTGTCCACCTTGTCATCCTCCACAACGCGCATCTTCTTGAAGGGGGTGCGCTTGGTGCCCAGGATGGTACCGCCCACCGTCAGGATACCGGAGAACTCATCGGGGCTCATCTCACGATAATTGCCGTTGATCAGGCCGTCGTAGCCGTTCAGGATGCCGACGATCTCCACCTTGTCGCCCATACGATTGTACAGCGCTTTGGCCACGCCGCGGATGGTCGCGTTCAGACCGGGGCAGTCGCCGCCGGAAGTCAGGATACCCACTCGAATTGCCATAATGATTACCTCCCGTATGCCGCGCTGTGCGCGGTTTTTGCACGGCGATGCCATGCAATCTTATTATAAATGTACGCCACGGAAAACCGCTTGTCAACCCTGGAAAACAAAAATAGACGATAAAGCGACAGATGCAAAAAACATGAAAAAATCGCAAAAAAACTGTTGACAAAAGCCCCTTCAGCGGCTATAATAGTTAAGCGTTGAGGGCAGGCGCCCACAACACAATGCGATGGGGATTCGCATAATGGTAGTGCAGCGGACTCTGACTCCGCCCGTGGGAGTTCGATCCTCTCATCCCCAACCACACCGCAGCAGCTCTGCTGCTGCGGTTTTTTTATCGGGGTGTAGCGCAGTTGGTAGCGCGCTTGGTTCGGGACCAAGAGGCCGTGGGTTCGAATCCCGTCACTCCGACTTGCTTGACCGCGAGAAGCTGCAATGCTTTTCGCGGTTTTTGTTATCTGTATAGTATAAAAAGGGACCGCTTCCTGCCGGGGCAGGAGGCGGTCCCTTTCGTTTCAGGATTGCAGGCGCTGGTCGGTGCCGAAGAACTTGAACATTTTGCAGCCGCCCAGCATCCGGCTGGCCACCTTTTCGGTATAGCGCGCCACAAACACACTCTGATCGGTGATGTTGGTGGTGTAAATGGTGGGGCGCTCGGTGAGCATCCGGGTGTTGATGAGTTCGTACAGCACGCTGATGGTCAGCGGTGTGATGTACTCGGTACCCAGATCGTCCAGGATCAGCAGGTCAGCTTCCTGGCAGGCGTTCAGCCATTCGTCGCCGCTGTCAAAGTCGAAGTGCTCGCGCCCCAGGCGGGCGGCCAGGGCGGCCGCACTGGTGTAGAGCACATCGTGCCCTCCGCCCAGCACGGCGTCGGCGATGGCCAGCGCCAGGTGGGTCTTGCCCAGGCCGGTGTGGCCCATAAACAGAAGGTTGGGACTTTTGCTGCTGAACTTCTTCGCGTAATTCTCGCAGTAATGCAGCAGCTTTTCCATATAGGCCCGGGCGGAGATCCCCAGCTCCGGCTCCACATCGGCCGAGTAACGGTTGATGTCGAAGGTGGAAAACTGGCACAGGCCCAGGGGACTGGCTGCGTTGATCTCCTCCCGGCGCAGGCGGCGGGCAATCTCCGCCACACAGGTGCAGGGGTTGCCGTTGTACATGCCGGTGTCATGGCAGCGCGGGCAGGAATAGGCAGGCTGGAAAGCGTTTTCGTCATATCCGGCCTCCCGGGTGGCGGCGGCCAGGGCCTCATCAGCCCGCACCAGCGCGGCACGAGCGGCCTCCACGTCGCCCCCCAGCGCCGCGGCTTTGGCCAGTGCCAGGCCAGCACGCATCTGGGCGTCGTCCGCCCGGGCCAGGGCCGGATGGGCGGCAAAGGCGGCGCGGCGGGCATTCTCCGCCTGCATGACAGCATACTGCCGGCGGGAAGCAATCTCCCGCTGTGCGGCGCGGAACAGTTCGTCCTTGGTGCGCATCGGTTATCCCTCCTCGTCGAACATGGCGGTCCAGTCGCGGTTGAACAGGTCTTTCTGGGCGCTGGCAGCGGGCTGCTGGACGGCAGGCCGTTCGGTGGCCAGAATGTTGCTCCCGGACAGCTGACCCTGGCCCCGCGCGGCGGCGACGGTGGTGATGCCCTGGGCACGCCAGGCGCGCAGGATACCGTCCACGTAGCGTATGGTGTTCTTGCTGCCTGCCCGGAGCAGCGCCTCGTCGATCATATCGCGTCCGATGCCCCATTCCTCGTGCCAGCGGGCAATGGCGCCGCGTTCCCAGCGGGTCAGTGCCGTGGGGGCGATGCCGAACTGCGCGGCCGCATCGGCACACCATTCCTCCCGCTGCTTGACCTTGCGCAGGTAGCGCTCCGCATCCTCGCCGGATTCCACGCCATCCTCCCGCCACCGGGTCAGTTCCCGGGCAACGGCGGCCACACTGCGACGGCCCTGCCGGGTGACCTCGGCACAGCACAGCAGGATGACATCGGGCTGCCAGCCGTCGTTGAGATACAGGGCCACCAGCCGCTGCATCTCGCTGCGGCTCAGTGCCTTGCCGAAAGCCGTCTGGGCTTCCTCACACAGGACGGCCACATAGGGGTCGTTGAGACTGGCCAGGTCGATGCTGGCGGCCTTTTCCTCCGCGGGCACCAGCGGTGCGGCGGCTTTGCCGTTCTCCAGAAGTCCGGCGCCGGCCCAGTACTGCAGCGCCCGGCGGGCAGATTCGATGCTGGGCAGACCCAGCGCACGGGCTATGGTGCGCGGATCGGTATCCCCGGTCTGCAGAACATACAGTGCGGTGCGCACGGTGTCTCCGTCTGCCTGTGCCAGATGCGTCAGCACGATCTGTGGCACGGCCAGTGTGTCGCCGTGATACGCCGCCAGCTTGTATGGCATACTGCCAAACCTCCCCGCTTTAAAAGTATTCTCATTATAGCAGTTTGACCGCAGAGTGTAAAGCCGGAGCCGCAAAACTGCCCAAAAAGGCCCCGGTTATTTTGGGCAATGCGTTCCTTGCAATCAAACGGCAAACTCTTTACAATAGTAGGTAGAAAGTTAAAGGGAGGGACCTCCAATGGCCATGAATCTCGTCAAACTGCCCACTGGCAAGACCAATCTGATGCTCCGTGTCTGCAAGGGACACTTTGCCACCAGCCACAGCCATATCAACTATTACATTGATGTGACGATGACCAAATCCCGCTTGTCGGAAGCCCGGGAAGTGGCGGCGGAGCTGGTCAAGGAGTACACCCTCAATACCATTGTGGATACCATCCTCTGCCTGGACGGTACCGAGGTGATCGGCTCCTGCATGGCCAGCGAACTGACCAAGGCGGGGTATGCCAATATGAATGCCCATCAGACCATTTATGTGGTGACGCCCGAGCATACCGTGGGCAGCCAGCTGCTGTTCCGGGAGAACACCGCCCCCATGATCGCGGGCAAACATGTGCTGGTACTGGCGGCTTCTGTCACCACGGGCTATACTGTGGAGAGCGCGGTGGAGGCCATCAACTACTACGGCGGTGTGCCGGTGGGTATTGCGGCTATTTTTGCGACGCAGCAGGAGTGCGCAGGCTTCCCGGTGACCAGTATCTTTGACCCCAACGACCTGCCGGACTACGAAAGCTACGATTCCCATGCCTGCCCGTGGTGCAAGGCCGGGCAGAAGATTGATGCGCTGGTCAACAGTTTCGGCTATTCCAGCCTGTAAAAGCTGTAGGCAAGAAAGTGATCCCCCTGGGTTCAGGGGGATTTTTCTTTTGCTGTCAAGAGAAGGTGGTCGTAACAACGTTATTTTTGTGGAAAAAGCCTATGACATTTTTGTTAAAAAAGTACTATACTATATAGTAGAGAAATTTGTACCCTGGTGCGAAAATAAATAAAGGAGGACGCAGCATGTTTCAGGTTGGAGATGCGGTAAGTTACGGAACGAGCGGTGTGTGTACGATTGAAGAAAAAAAGAGCATGAAGCTGGCAGGTCAGCAGTGCGAATGTTATATTTTGAAGCCGGTCTATGACAGCACGATGAAGATCTGTGTGCCGTGCAACAGCCAGGTGCTGCTGGATCGGATGCGGGCATTGCCCAGCAAGCAGGAACTGCTGGATCTTCTGCAGGAGCCGGCACCGAAACATGAACCCGACCCGGAAGTGCGCAAGGAGCATTACCGCCAGACGCTGCAGAGCGGCGACCGCCATGCGCTGCTGCGGATGATCCGGGACATCTACACCGAGCGCCGTCACCGCCATGCCATGGGCAAGCAGCTTTCCAGCTATGAGGACAGCGCGCTGCGGGAGGCACAGAACATTCTGCACAGTGAATTTGCCTACACGCTGGGGATCGACCCCGGGGAAGTGCCGGACTTCATTGCCGGTGTGCTGGATGGTGCTGCCGAAGCCTGATGGCCGATATACAAGCAAAGGACCGCCCACAGAGGGCGGCCCTTTTTGCGTTTTATTTCATTTTACCGATGAAGACCAGGTAGGAGTACAGATAAATCCAGGCGGAGCCGCCCAGCAGTGCCACCATCAGGATGGTCACGGTGCCGGCCTCACCCAGCGCCCGGGAGAAGAAGGCTGTGACCAGCAGCACCGCCCCCATGACGATAAAGACGATGCCGCCCATGCGCTGGGTACGGTTCCAGTTGTGCTCATCGTTCAGCGCCCACGGTGTCTTGCAGCCGAAGGTATAGTTCTGCTTGATGCGGGGCATATAATTGCCCAGGGCGATGAAGAGAAGACCGATGCCCCCACAGACCAGGATGCTCACCAGGTTGCTGCTGCCGGGCAGCACGTTGAACACCGTCAGTTCGCTCAGCCAGGTCATGGCGCAGAGAAACAGGGTGCAGCCGATGACGAATCCGCGGTACACCTTGCCGAACTTTTCATAGTTCTGGGCGCGGGGATCAATCCTGGGAATGACGGTCAGCAGGATCAGGATGGCCAGGGGCAGGGCGCAAAGAAGCAAAATGGTGGATTTTGGCCCCCAACCGTTGGCCTGGCCGTCAAAGCCCCAATGGATGGGGACCTCTTCCGGCAAAGACGGGTAGAAGGGCAGATGGGCGGCAAAATTGAGCAGACAGATCACCAGCAGGGTGAGATAGAGTTTCTTATTTTTCATCATCGGGGTCCCCCTTTACCAGATCGACATCGTAGAACCATTTGACCAGTTCCTGGAAGACGGTCAGATTCACGCTGTAGACGATATTCTGGCCGCTGCGCTGGTCGCAGACCAGGCCGGCGGCTTTCAGAATGCTGAGATGATGGCTGACCGACGGCTTGGTCATGGAAAACTGTGCGGCGATTTCTCCGGCGGTCATATCGCCCCGGGCCAGCAGTTCCAGGATGCGGCGACGGGTGGGATCCGCCAGGGCCTTGAATGCATCTCCCATCATGAACTCCTTTCTGCGAATAATAGATATTTAGATAAACATCTAAATATCTATGCCTTTACTATACGCCATTCCCGGCCTGTTGTCAAGCGCAACGGGAAAATAAAAATCCCCGCACACCGAAGCGTGCGGGGAAAAATCGTGGTTATTCGTACTTGACGTTATCGATGAGGTTCTGCATGACGATGCTGTCCAGCAGCTGGCACTTGACGTAGTTTTCGCCGTAGATCTCGGTGAAGTTGCTGGGGTCCTTGATGCCGTACTGGTTCACAAACTCGGTGTTGAGGGTGTCGGTATCGCACTTCAGGCCCTCTTTCTCGGCAATCGCCTGCAGCAGCAGTGTCTGTTCCACCTGCGTATTGATGCTGCCATCCATATCGGCGATGAACTCATCCACGGTGGAATAGCCGGTGCCCAGGAAGCCGGAGGTGGCGATGGTGGTCATGTCGGTGCCGTACTTCTGGGCGTAGCTGTAGATGCCGTAGAGCAGCACGTTGCGGTAGTATTCCTTGGCGGACTCGGGCAGTTCGTCGGCGAAGGAAACCTTATCGTGCAGCTGGGTGTAGACCTCGCTGTACTGGTTGTTGAAGGCGAGCTGCTTCTTGACGAAGGCATTGAGGGAGGCCACATCGGTGACGCCCATGGTGGGGGAGAGGTTCTCCTGCACCCAGGCATCGGTGACTTCAGGGGTGACAGTCTCGCTGATGTAGTTCAGCGTGGTGCTGAACACCGCCGCCTTGCCGGCCAGGTCGGCGCTGCCGTAGTTTTCGGGGAAGGTGACGTTCACATCGAAGGTCTCGCCGGGGGTATGGCCCACGATCTGCTCCTCAAAACCGTCGATGAAGGTGCCGCTGCCCAGCTCCAGGTCGTAGCCCTGGTCGCTGCCGCCGTCAAAGGCAACGCCGTCAATGGTGCCCACGTAGTCGATGTTCACGGTGTCACCGTCCTGGGCGGCACGGTCGGTGACCTGGTTCGTGGTGGCAAAGCTGGACAGGATATTCTGATTGATGTAATCGGTGATGTCCTGGTCGGTCACTTCGGCCAGAGAGGCGTCAATGGTGATGTCGGCGTAATCATCGGGCAGGGTGACATAGTCGGCAGCAGTCACGCCATCCAGATAGCCGTTTTCGTCAAAGCCGTCGGAGTAGCTGAAATTTGCCAGATAGTCGTAGGCGGAATCGTCAGCAGTCTCGGGGCTGGCGGTTTCGGCCGAAGCGGTCTCGGCAGTGGATTCGCTCTCGGCGGTTTCGGAACATCCGGCCAGGGCGGCGGTCATGGCAACCGCCAGCGCGCAGGCCGCGGAACGGTACAAAGTTTTCTTCTTCATGGGGTTCTCCTGTAATGTAAAAATTGCATACGCATCCTTTATTATACACATTTTTCAAAAAAAGTACAGCCTAAAATCAGAAATCGGGCAAGAACTGCCCCTTGACTTGAAGTGCGCTTTAAGTTATATAATACCTTAGGAAACAAGAGGGCAGAGCGATCTGCCGGGATTACACATGGAGGAACCAAACGATGGATATTTTTCATGGTGCAAAAAAACTGGGCTTTGGCCTGATGCGTCTGCCGCTGACCGACCCCAACAACGCGGGCAGCATCGATGTGGAGCAGACCAAACAGATGGTGGATACCTTTCTGGAGCGGGGCTTCACCTATTTTGACACGGCCTGGATGTACTGCTCTTTCCAGAGCGAGAATGCCGTCAGGACCTGCCTGACCAGCCGTCATCCGCGGGAATCCTTCACGCTGGCGGACAAGCTGCACGCAGGCTTTATCCACAACCTGGAGGACCGGGACAAGATCTTCAACACCCAGCTGGAGAAGACCGGCGCGGGGTATTTTGACTATTACCTGCTGCACGATATGGGCACCGAGCATTACGAAATTTACAAGAAGCTGGACTGCTTCCGCTGGCTGCAGGAGAAGAAGGAACAGGGGCTGGTCAAGCATATCGGTTTCTCCTTCCATGACCATGCCGATCTGCTGGACAAGGTGCTGACCGAACACCCCGAGGTGGAATTTGTCCAGCTGCAGCTGAACTATCTGGACTGGGACAGCGAAGGGGTACAGTCCCGCAAGTGCTATGAGGTAGCCGAAAAACACGGCAAACCGGTGATCGTCATGGAGCCGGTGAAGGGCGGCACGCTGGCCAAGGTGCCCGAGGCGGTGGAATCCCTCTTCAAGGAATACGCGCCCCAGGCTTCGGTACCCTCCTGGGCCATCCGTTTTGCCGCCAGCCGTCCCAATGTGAAGATGGTCCTTTCCGGCATGAGCAACATGGAACAGCTGCTGGACAATACCGGATATATGCAGGACTTCCAGCCTCTCAACGAGCAGGAGGAGGGCCTTGTCCGCAAGGCGGTGTCCATCATCAATGCCAGCATTGCGATTCCCTGCACGGGCTGCTCCTACTGCACGGACGGCTGCCCGAAGCACATTGCCATCCCCAAGTACTTCTCGCTGTACAATGCGGATCTGCAGGAGGCAGAGGGCAAGGAGTGGACGCCCCAGGGTGAGTATTACGACAACCTGACCAAGTCCTTCGGCAAGGCCAGCGACTGCATCGGCTGCGGCCAGTGCGAGAAGGTCTGCCCCCAGCATCTGCCCATCCGGGAAGATCTGAAGCTGGTTGCCAAACATTTTGAAAAATAAATAGGGAAGAACGCCGCCCCGGTCCAGTGCCGGGGCGGCGTTCGATTATGTGGTGTATTCACCCACTTCGGTGTAGTTGGGCACACCGTTCAGAAAATCCTCGGCGGAGATCAGCCCCAGATACTCATGCTCGGTATCGATGGTATAGGGGGTGCCGTCGGTGCCGACGACAGTGCGGGTATAGGGTTCATACCGGCAATCCACCAGCAGGGTATCGCCCAGATTCAGGTAAATGTTGGGCTGGTGGGAGGAGCCGTTCCAGTAGTTGTCGGGAAGATTCGGTTTCTCCCGTATCTCGCCGGTCTGTAAATTTACCATCGGGGACGGGGCGTAGAAAAGCAGCCAATTCTGCACGGTGTCCTGGATTAAGAAAGAACCCTGCAATTGGTCGGTGGGATACTGGTCGGTGAGCAGTTTGGCCTCGCCGGTAGCGGGATCCACCACCGAGATGGAGCCGGCCTCCTGGTCCACCTGGTAATACTGGCCGTTCACAATGGTGCTGGATATCCGGGACAGACTGCCGTCATCGGAGGTATAGGTCCAGAACACCTTCCACTCATCGGTGTAGGGGTCAAAAAGCCAGTGGGTGTCGGTGCCGGTGGGGGCAGCTAGAGCGTCCACTGCCAGATCGCCGGTGGGTTCGGGGTAGGTTACATCGGATTGGGAAAAGACGAACCGGGAACCCAGCGCTCCCAGAAACTGCACATCCTGGACCGGCGCGTTTTCCAGCAGGTCGGTCACCTCGCCGCTCGACATATCGATGCGGAACATTGCCTCGTTCTCGCCGTATCCGTTCTTATAGCCGGGGCAGTACAGGTATTGCCCATCGGTGTAGGGGCAATCGGCGGCACCGTATCCCAGGGATAAGAAGATGCTGTTGGGGATGGTGGTGAACACCCGGCGGTTCTGGCAGTTGCGGTCCAGCAGCACCACCAGGCTGTCCTCGGTCTCGGGAAACTGGTTGTTGGTGAAGGCTACCAGTGTGTCGTCGTCCAGCACAAACACCCTGTCACATTCGCCCCGGCGGAAAACAGCCGGGCAGCTCTCGCTGTCGTGGGTACAGCCTTCCACGTCGCAGGGGACCTCCGTCACATGGTTGACCAGATCAGCCACCCGGTAACGGATGAGTTCGCCGGTGACCATCTCGTCCATATAGTACTGCTTTTCGTCCCCTAAAAGCAGGGGGCGCAGCGTCTGGGCAGCGGTTGTGGCGGTCGTGGCGGCAGGGGCTTCCGCCGTGGCGGGCGTGTCGGACGTGGCGTTCTGGCTGTCGGCGGGGGCGGCAGTGCAGCCTGCCAGCAGCAGGGCAGCCAGCGTCAGAGAAAAGAATCGCTTCATACAAACTCCTTTTGAAAATCAGTAGGGACCCTTGCAGACTTCGGTATAGTTGGGAATGCCGTTGAGGAAATCGTCAATGGAGATAAGCCCCAGGTACATCTGTTCGGTCTGGGTGGTAAAGGGGGAACCGTCCTCGCCAATGTCGGTCCGGGTGTAGGGCTCGTACCGGCAGTCCACCAGCAGGCGGTCCTTCAGCTGCAGGAAAATATAAGGCTGGTGACCGTACCCGTTCCATAGGTTTTCCGGCAGATCGATCCGCTGGCGTACCTCACCGGTTTCCACATTGACAAGGAAGGGCTGGTTGTAGAAGACCAGCCATCCGTGAAGATTGGCCTCGATCAGGTAATCGGCGGAGTGGTCATTCGGTTCCGCTGTGGGAATCTGGTCGGAGATCAGGTGTTCCTCGCTGGTGTCGGGATCCACCGTGCTGATGGTCCCGGCGACCCGGTCAATGGTGTAGTACTGTCCATCCACCACGCAGGCGTCCAGCAAATCAAGATTCCGCTCGTCGGAGGAGTAGCTTTTCAGCACGCGGGTCTCGCCGGTGTCCACATTCAGCAGAACGTGGCTTTTGGTGCCGGTGGTTTCCGGCCATCCATCGGTGGCAACGTCTGTGGACGGGTCGGGGTAGGTGAGATCCTCCTGCTGCAGGACATAGTAGCGGCCGATTACCCCCATCATGAACTGGGAATCCTGGAAATGTTCGGTCAGATTGGTGATGGAACCATCGGACAGGCTGATGCGATAGATGTTATAGACGTTGTTTTCACTTCCGGAGCAGTAGAGAAAATCATCATCGGTATAAATCTGGTCTGCGTTCCAGAAAAGGTTGATCCCGTCCGCTTCCGTCAGGACCCGGCGGTTCTGGCAGTTGCGGTCCATCAGCAGGATTTTGCTGTGATACGAGAGAGGTACACTCCCGTCCGGGGAAGATTCCGCCGACCCGATTTGAGAGAAATCTGTCTGTACGGATATTACCACCAGGGTGGTGTCGTTCAGCACAAGGGGCAGATAGGCGGGAACCTCCGTGTTGACGGCAGGGCAGCTTTCACTGTCGTGGGTGCAGCCGTCCACGTCACAGGGGATGGTGTCCTCTCCGGTTTGCAGATCCACGACATGATATAAGGTCATGGAATCCCCGTCCCCGATCGTCTCCCTCGTGTAATACTGCTTTTCGTCACCGTGCTGCAGCCGCCGCAGAGGTTTGCCGTTCCCGACGGGGGTCTCTGCGGCCGCAGTCTCGGCGGTGGCTGCGGCACTGGTCGGGGCACTGGTGACCGGAGCACTGCCGCAGCCTGCCAGCAGCAGGGCGGCCAGCAACACAGAACAAATTCGTTTCATCCGAACATCCTCCTTTTCCGATATACAATCACAATCCGGCATAGGTTTCCGGGGCCATGGAAGTGACGCTCATGCTGAAATAGCCGCGGTCCATGTTGGCTACCAGATAGAGCTGGGCGTCCGCACTGTAACAGGGCGCGGGGTCACCGTATCCCAAAGGCTCGGCGTTTTCCCAGTCGGTAAAGCTGTCCAGACCCAGCATGGTGCGGTAGGCTGCGGCAACCTCGGCGGGGGCGAACCCTTCGGTCAGTCCCAGGTTCCCGTTGAGGCTGGTCAGGGTGCCATAGCAGCTGACCGTCAGGGTCAGGTTGCGGCCGTCTTCGGTGCCAAAATAGTAGCTGGTTTCACCGTTTTCTGTTTCTCCCGCAAGGCATTGGGTGGCCTGTGCCACCAGTTCTTCGGCGGCATCCAGATAGTCGTCCGGCAACACCTTGTTATTGCGCAGCGCGGCCAGGTAAGGCTGCACCTCATCCCGTGCAGTGGCGGATTCGGTGGGCTGTTCGTAGGGCAAATCGTTGGACTGCTGGCGCAGTACATACAATTCCCGGGCCACGGCGTTTTCTCGCCCCGCAGCGCTCAGAAAGTCGGCGGAGGGTTCTGTGCTCCAGATGGCGGTGTCCAGCTGGCGGTCCCGGAGGATAAACCACGCAAAGGGCAATGCCATGCAGAACAGGACCAGAACCACCGTGCCCAACAGGGCCAGCCAGCTTTTACGCAGTTTCATGGTTTGCCTCCTTTGGTTTGGACAGGGTGAGGGAGACGGCAGTGCCTTCACCGGGCTTGCTTGCAAAGACGAGCTGTGTGCCGTGCAAAGCGGCGATGCGCGCACAAAGGGCCAGCCCCATGCCGCTGCCGCCCTGCTGCCGGGCGCGGGATTTGTCCACCATATAAAAAGGTTCGGTGATGCGGGGCAGGTCCCCGGAGGGAATCCCGCAGCCGGTGTCCCGCACGGTGAGGGTGACACTTTCCGGCTGATCCTCCACTTCCAGAGTGATCTGGCCGTCCGGTGGGGTGGCGTGGCGGGCGTTCTGGACCAGGTTGTACATTAGATCGCACAGCAGTTCCGGCTGGGCCAGCACGGTGGTCCGGCAGGCCGGTACCGACAGTGCGGGCTTGCCGTCGGGGAGCGCCCGGGACAGCTGACGGAATACCGTATCCAGCCGGACAGGCTCCAGGGCAGGGGCGTCCTGCCCGTTGAGGCGCAGCAGTTCCATCAGGCGCCGGCTCAGCAATTCCAGTCGCTTGCTTTCATGGTAGATAAAATCGGCGGCTTTCTGGCGGGTGGCAGGGGGCACTTCGGTACCCCGCAGCAGATCGGCGTAGCCCAGCATGCTGGTCATGGGGGTCTTCAGCTCGTGGGTAAAGGCGGCAATGAAATCCTCCCGCTCCTGCAGGTGGTTTTGCAGGGCGTGGACCTTGTCCTCCACGGCGGCAGCCATCTCGTCAAAGCTGCGGCTCAGCCCGGCAATTTCGTCGCTGCCGGACAGGGCGGTGCGCCGGTCGTAGGCGCCGGCGGCGATTTCCCGGCTGACCCTGTCCAGCCGCTCCAGCGGCCGGACCATCCGGCGGCAGAGCAGCAGTACCAACAGCGCGGCCACCACCAGCGCCAGGCCCTGACCCAGCAAGGCGTCCCGCAGCCGCAGGGTACGATCTGCAAAAAGGCTGGCAAGACTTTGCGCGCTGATAAAGGTCAGACACTGTTCGGGGAGAATCAGCAGTCCGCTGCAAAGCAGATAGCGGGTGCCGTCGGTGGCGGTGACAATGCGGCATTGCAGGGCGCCGTTGTCCGGCATATTCCGGGTCAGTTCGCTCTGGGCCAGGGTGGCGGGCATGGTGGACGCCAGCGACTGTCCCTTTTCATCGTAGACGGCCAGTAATGCGGTGCTGCCCTGCCGGGCCATTCCGCCCAGATAGCTCCAGGCGCGGCTGCCTAGGGGTGTTTCGGTGTCGGTGCGCAGACCGTTCTGGAAGTCCTGGGACTCCCGCTGCCATTCCGCCTGCGCGGTCCGGCGCAGGTCTGCGAGTGCGCGGTCAAACTGGCGCTCCTGCGTCCAGACGGTGCTCAGGCTCAGCACCAGAGCCAGTACGCCCAACAGCGCCAGCGTCAGTTTGTAGCCGAATTTCATGGCGTGTTCTCCTCCTTTTCCAAGCGGTATCCGACCCGGAACTCTGTGCAGATTTCTTTTTTCCAGCCAAGTTTCTTGCGCAGCCGGGTGATGCACAGGTCCAGCGGCCGGGTATCATCCCCACCGTCGTCGCCCCACAGCCGCTCGTAGAGCACCTCCCGGTAAAGCGTCAGGCCGCGGTTGCGCATCAGCAATTCCAGCAGCTCAAATTCCCGGGGCGACAGATGAACGGGCTTGCCGTTCTGCAAAACGACGCGGGCAGCGGGGTCCAGGTCCACACCGAAGGCGTGGAGGATCACGTTGGCCCGCCCGGTGCGGCGCAGCACGCTTTCCACCCGGGCCACCAGCTCCAGCGGTTCAAAGGGTTTGGTCAGGTAATCGTCGGCGCCTTCGTGCAGGCCGCGGACCCGGTCGTTCAGCGCAGCTTTGGCGGTCACAAAAATGACCGGCGTGTCCACGCTGCGCAGATACCGCAGCAGTTCGTAGCCGTCCACCTTGGGCAGCATGATATCCAGAATGGCCAGTTCGTAGTCCTGCTCGGCGATGCGGTCGGCGGCGGTCTCACCGTCGTTGACCTGCTCGCAGGTGTAACCGGCTCTGGTCAGGGTCAGTTCGATCAGGTCGGCGATGGGGTGTTCATCTTCCACAATCAAAATGGGGCGCATGCGGGGTCCCTCCTTCGAAGTACTCTCAGTCTACTGTACACTTCTTTCCGAGTTCTATCAACCCGCAAAAAAAGCTGTCATTCACAAAATGTTTTCAATTTTCCTATTGACACACCGTATGGTTGTGGTACAATATTAGCAGTCGGATGCAAAGAGTGCTAATTCAAACAAAACGGTGATAATGCCGCGCCGCCACAGAGGTAGACGGGAAAAGAAAGCACTCGGAGGCCTCCGTTGCTAATAGATGAATTTGCGTGTATCTGCACAGTAAGGAGGTACGCACTTATGAACATGAATCAATTGACGCAAAAGACCGTGGAAGCGCTGCAGAGTGCGCAGCGCCTTGCGGTGGAATATTCCAACCAGGCGGTGGAGCAGGAACACGTGCTGGCCGCGCTGGCCCAGCAGCAGGAGGGGCTGATCCCCCAGCTGCTCACCAAGCTGGGCGCGGACCCCAACGCCTTCGCCCAGGCTGCCCTGCAGAAGGTGGAGGCGCTGCCCCGGGTGACCGGCTCCGGACGTGACCCCGAAAAGGTCTACATCTCCGGCGACCTGGACCGCGCCCTCAATGCGGCGGAGGAGCAGGCCAAACAGATGAAGGATGAATACATCAGCGTGGAGCATGTATTCCTCGGCATTCTGCAGCGCCCCGGCAAAGCCGCCAGTGAGCTGTTCAAGGCTTTCCACATCACGACGGAAAGCTTCATGCAGCAGTTGTCCGCCGTGCGCGGCAACCAGCGCGTGACCAGTGATAACCCGGAATCCACCTACGACGCACTGAAAAAGTACGGCCAGGATCTGGTGGAGATGGCCCGTGCCAACAAGCTGGACCCGGTCATCGGCCGGGATACCGAGATCCGCAATGTCATCCGCATCCTGTCCCGTAAGCGCAAGAACAACCCGGTGCTGATCGGTGAAGCCGGTGTGGGCAAGACCGCCATCGCCGAAGGTCTGGCCCAGCGGATCGTCCGCGGCGATGTGCCGGAAAACCTGAAGGATCGCACGGTGTTCAGCCTGGATATGGGCGCGCTGGTGGCCGGTGCCAAGTACCGCGGCGAGTTTGAGGAACGCCTGAAGTCCGTCCTGAACGAAGTGAAGAAGTCGGAAGGCAAGATCATCCTCTTTATCGATGAGCTGCATACCATCGTGGGTGCTGGCAAGACGGACGGCGCCATGGACGCCGGCAACCTGCTGAAGCCCATGCTGGCCCGCGGCGAGCTGCACTGCATCGGCGCCACCACGCTGGATGAGTACCGTGAATATATTGAAAAAGACCCCGCCCTGGAGCGTCGTTTCCAGCCTGTCATGGTCAATGAGCCCAGCGTGGAGGACACCATCTCCATCCTGCGTGGCCTGAAGGAACGGTACGAGGTGTTCCACGGCGTGAAAATCCAGGATGGCGCGCTGATTGCGGCGGCCACCCTGTCCGACCGGTATATCACCGACCGTTTCCTGCCCGATAAGGCCATCGACCTGGTGGATGAAGCCTGCGCCATGGTGAAGACCGAGCTGGACTCCATGCCCGCCGAACTGGATGAGATGAACCATCGGATCACCCAGCTGCAGATCGAGGAGGCCTCGCTGAAGAAGGAGACCGACGAACTGTCCAAGCAGCGCCTGGCGGCTCTGGAAAAAGAGATGGCCGAACTGCGGGACAGCTTCAACAGCAAGAAGGCCCAGTGGGAGAACGAGAAGAACGCCATCAACAAGGTGCAGAGCCTGCGCGCCGAGGTGGAATCCACCAAGGCGGAGATCGAGAAGGCCACCCGCACCGGCGACTACGCCAAGGCCGGCGAACTGCAGTACGGCAAGCTGCCCAACCTGCAGAAGGAACTGGAGGCCGAGGAGAAGCTGGCCAACGAGAAGAAGGAAGCCAGCCTGCTGCGTGACCGCGTGACCGACGAGGAGATCGCCCGGATCGTGGCGCGCTGGACCGGCATTCCGGTGGCCAAACTGGTGGAAGGCGAGCGCGAGAAGCTGCTGCGTCTGCCCGATGTGCTGCATCAGCGGGTTATCGGCCAGGACGAGGCAGTGCAGAAGGTGTCCGACGCCATCCTGCGTTCCCGTGCCGGCATTGCCAACCCCAACCGGCCCATCGGCAGTTTCCTCTTCCTGGGGCCCACGGGTGTAGGCAAGACCGAGCTGGCCAAAGCGCTGGCCCAGGCCCTGTTTGACGATGAGAAGAACATGGTCCGTATCGACATGACCGAGTATATGGAGAAATTCAGTGTCTCTCGTCTGATCGGTGCGCCTCCGGGATATGTGGGCTATGAGGAGGGCGGTCAGCTCACCGAAGCGGTGCGCCGTCATCCTTACAGCGTGGTTCTGTTCGATGAGGTGGAGAAGGCCCATCCCGATGTCTTCAACATTCTGCTGCAGGTGCTGGACGATGGCCGTATCACCGACAGCCAGGGCCGCACGGTGGACTTCAAGAACACCGTCATCATCCTGACTTCCAACCTGGGCTCCGACCTGATTCTGGAAGATCTGGAGAAGAGCCGTGCCAACGGCAGCAATGAGCTGTCCGACGAGGCGAAGAACGGCATCGACCAACTGCTCAAGCGGCAGTTCCGTCCCGAGTTCCTCAACCGTCTGGACGACATCGTCTACTACAAGAGCCTGACCAAGAAGGAAATCGGCTCCATTGTGGATCTGATGCTCACCGACCTGCGCCGCCGTCTGGAAGACAAGCAACTGCATCTGGATGTGACCGAGGCCGCCAAGAACGCCATCATCGATGGCGGCTACGACCCCATCTACGGTGCCCGTCCGCTGAAGCGGTATATCCAGGCCCATGTGGAGACGATGATCGCCAAGGAGATCATCGCCGGTGCCCATTCGGCTGGCGATACCCTGACCGTGGATGCCGACAACACCGGCCGGCTGTATCTGCGGTAAATCCCCGTAACTCTGCGCGCCGCGCGAAGCGTTCTGCTTTGCGCGGCGTGCTTTTGTTTTGTCAAAATCAGTGCTATGGTTTTAGCGGTTCTGCGCATTGACGGCACTTTTGTGCATCCCTTACAATAAAAAGAAAAGAGGGAACAGGAGGCGAAGAAAATGCGGAAAACTGCGATTCTATGGTCTGTACTGCTGCCGCTGGCTGTTTGTTTGCTTTTGCTGGCGGGATGCGGCACGGCGCCGTCTTCTGCGGCATCGTCGGAGGAAGCCGCCGCACGGACAGCGGAAGAAGCTGTCCCGGAAGCGACCCCGGAAGAGCAGGAGACAGACGACGCCGGGCAGACGGCGGAAACCTCTTTCCCGGACCCGGCGGGGGCCGCCACCTTCAGCTATGCCCAGTGCGAGGATGCGGCATTGCGGGCGCAGCAATACTGGTATGCTGATATGACAACCGGCGAGATGGCCCATCGCTATGCCCTGGTGGACAGCGTGGCGGCGTCGGTGGTGCCCTATGAAAGCTGCATATACAATGACCAACTGTTGAGGATCGTGTCTTATGGAGAAGAGGGAGAACGGGCACTGGACCGGATCTATGCGGGGACCGATCTTCTGGTGGAGGTCCATTTTTATGTGGAATACCAGCCGGAGAGATACTATCAGGGACCCCAATATGGAGACGGTTTGACCGCCGTGTATATTCTGGTGCCCACGGATACCACGCAGCCCTGCGAGGTGATCAGCGGCTGGTACAGTTCCCAAATTGGTGAAAAAATGCCCCGTCCGGGCCAGACCCTGATGGCGGAAGGGCTGACAATCTACCAGTCCCGCATGGTGCTGCACCAGTGCCGGGCCATGGCGGCGGCAGGACTGCGGGAGTTTACCTCGCCTGCCGACTGGACCGAGGAGGAACTCTATCGGTATCTGTACTACCGGGGCCAGGATTTTGGCATCGAGGCGGATATCTGGCAGAATGCCATGAGTGCAATATCAAATGGAAACCGAATTCTGACCATAGACTTTACCGCAGAAAATGATTGGAGCGGCAACCAGCGGTTCCTGTCGGCAGAGTGGCCGGGTTTCACGGCGGAAAATATCGAAGCCTATACAGCTAATCTGGGCAGCGGTGCCGTGCCGGGGTATAACGGACTCCATACCGGCTGGCAGATCAGCTGGGACGGGGATGAGCTGGTGGCCAAACTCAACGGGGACGGGGGATACTCTGCCCAGGAATATCGCTTTCAGCTCTGTGATGGCTTTGCCGCCTGGAATGGCCGTACCTACTGCGTGGAAGGGCGGCCGCTGAACTGAAGCATTATGCCCCCACAGAAAACACAATGGAAAAACCTGCAAAAAAGGCTTGACTTCCCTGTCGACTTTATGCTAAAATATCCCTTGCAGTTAAGCTGTAAGCGGAAGTGCTGGAATCGGCAGACAGGCACGTTTGAGGTGCGTGTGTCCATGACGTGTGGGTTCAAGTCCCATCTTCCGCACCATGACGAGTGTTCTTATAGCATTTGAAAAGCTGTAAGAACACTCGTCTTTTTCTTTTGTTTTCATCCGGCGATGGTGGATGGGGCGTAGTTGACGACTACGCCCTTTCTTGTGTTTACGGACACCTCCGGGGCGGGCAGCGGAATGAGGTCGGGGATCTCAATAACTCCTACGCAGTTATAGTGGATACGGAGCCGCTGCTCCCACACCCCGTCTATCTTCTCGGCGTTGAACACTTCGATCTTCTCGATGAGCTCGTTGAGCATCCGGGGCGTCAGCTTGCGGGCGCGGGTGTATTTGCGGACCAGGGAGATGAACATATCCGTGGTCATGGACTGGCTGCTCTGCTTGTCGATCTCGGCGCGGAGCGCCTTGATTTTCTCCGCCAGCTCTTTTTGCTCCTCCTCATACCGCCTTGACATACGGGCGAAGCGGTCGTCAGAGAGCTTGCCGGAAACATTGTCCTCATAGATCCGTTCAAACAGGCCGTCCAGTTCCTCATCACGGGCTTGGAGGGCTTTCAGCTCCTTTTCCTTCAGCTTTCGGTCGGTGGCCTCTGCCTGTTGGGAATGGCCGATCACGGCCTTCACGAACTCATCCTCAAACTGGCTGGCGAACTTGGTCAGCCGCCGGATCTCGCCTAACACCACCTGCTCCAGGAAGTCCACGCGGACATAATGGGTGGAAGTGCAGCTCCCACGATTGCCCTTGTAGTTGGAGCAGTTGAAATACTTGATGTCGGGGTTGCCCTGATTGAAATGGAAGTGCAGGTTGTGTCCGCAATCGGCACAGACCAGAAGGCCGGAGAACATATTGCGCTCCCCCTCATGGGTGCGGCGCTTGCGGATCTTGCCCCGCTTCTGCTGGACCTGCTCAAAGACCGCCCGCTCAATGATGGGGTCGTGAACATCCTGGAAGATGACCCAGTTTTCCCGGTCATTGGCAAGCCTCTTTTTGTTCTTGTACGACTTGGAGTAGGTCTTGAAGTTGAGAATATCACCGCAATACTCCTGCAAAGAGAGAATGTGAGTGATGGTGGAGCTGTTCCACATATACGGCCCGCGGAGCTTGCTTTTCCCAGGACGATTGACGCCCTTCTCACGCCAATAGGCGATGGGGGTAAGAACTTTCTCCTCGGAGAGGATCGTGGCGATCTGCTCTGTTCCATAACCATCCACAGTCATACGAAAGATACGGCGCACCACCTGGGCGGCCTCCTCGTCCACGACCCACCGTTTGGGATCGTCCGGGTCTTTTTTGTAGCCATAGGGCGGTGGCCCCATTGGTTCACCAGCATTGCCCTTGATCTTATTGCTGATCCGGCGCTTCTTGCTGATGTCGCGGGCGTACCACTCGTTGAACAGGTTGCGGATGGGCGCCAGCTCGTTCTCTCCTTCGGCGGTGTCGATGTTGTCTGAAACCGCCACCAAACGAATGTCGTGCTCCGGGAAAAATTCCTCGGTCAGCCGGCCCACCTCAATGTAGTTGCGGCCCAGCCGGGAAAGGTCTTTCACAAACACGGCGGCGGCCTTACCAGCGGCAAGCTGCTCCATCATGTCGTTGAAGCCAGGGCGGTCCATCGTGACGCCGGAAATGCCATCGTCCAGGAAGTGGACCAGGTTGGTGTAACCTTTTTCCTTCGCCACCTTGGTCAGCAGTTTCTTTTGGTTCGATATGGAATTACTCTCGCCTTGCAATTCATCCTCGTGGGACAATCTCGGATAAAGGGCGGTAATGA
>CALXHT010000017.1 GCA_944388215.1 uncultured Gemmiger sp.
TGGCGGAGTAAGAGAGATTTGAACTCTCGCGGCCCTTTCGGACCCTACGCCCTTAGCAGGGGCGCCTCTTCGACCTCTTGAGTATTACTCCACAAGTCAAAGTGATAATCTATTCACTTGTTATACAAAATGGCGGAGAGGATGGGATTCGAACCCATGGTCCGCTCACGCGAATCGCTGGTTTTCAAGACCAGTTCCATAAACCACTCGGACACCTCTCCACAGTGGCTGCCGCCAAATGCGAGTATTATTTTAGCATGGAAAGCCGGGGTTGTCAACCCCGGCTTTCATTTTTTTCTTCAATTTTTTTCCACGCTATGCTCAGACGCCTTTTTGGTCCGGCGCCGGTCCCAGATGGCCCAGGCCAATACGGCGGCGCAGAGCCATTCGCCGTTGCGGAAAAATCCGGTGAGCAGCGCCCAGCAGGCGGCACCCAGCTGGGCGGCGGGCAGCTGGCCGGTGTAGGCCACCACCCCCAGCTCCATGATGACGATACACAGCGGCAGCAGTCCCAGGCCGCAGAGCAGCAGGGAAGCGCCCCCGCCCTGCCCGGAACGGGGACGCCGCCAGACAGGCAGCAGAAACCCGCCGGCACAGCCCAGCAGCCAGGGGAAAATGCTCACCAAGTTTTGATTCGGGGAGGCAGTCACGTAGATGCTGGTGGGACCGTCCACGCCGCCGATCACTCCCACGGAGGCTGCCCCGCCCGGGGCGAGCAGGCCGGGCAGCACCGCCAGCGCCGCCACCAGAACGGCCGCCGCCACAAAAGCCCACCGCCAACGGCGGTCGAGGCGCGGCGCCCCGAAGGCTGCATTGAACTGGGCGGCCACCTGCGCGGGGGTGCCCAGCTCCGCCATGATCTGCTCGTCGCTCTGGCCGCTTTCCCGGCGGCTCTCAAAGTCCCCGGCCAGCTCGGTCATGATGCGCAGCCGCGTTGGGCCGTCCACCCGCAGCCGCCGCTCTATGGCGTTCATGTATCGCTTGACGGGGGGCAGGATGTCGATGGTGGTGTTTCCGATTTTCCGTTTCATGATGGGTCCCTCCTCAGATATTGGTCCACACAGGCTGCAAAGCGGTGCCAGGCGGCGGTCTCCCGGGCCAGTACGGCCTGCCCGGTTTCGGTGATGGAATAGACCCGGCGCGGCACCCTGCCCTGGGGCCTGGCCTGGTCCGGGCTGTTCCAGGCCGAGGTGATGCAGCCCTCCTCCTCCAGCCGGTAGAGAATGGGGTAGAGGGTGCCTTCCTTCAATTCCAGAAGGCCGCCGCTGCTCTCCCGCAGGCGCACGATCAGTTGGTAGCCGTGGCCGGGGGCGTCGGACAAAAGCCGCAGCACCAGCATTTCCAGCACGCCCTTTTTCAGTTGCTGTGCAAAACGCTGCTCACTGTCTGCCACCTGCAATCCTCCTTTCTAAATGTTTAGCATTGCTAAATACTATATATCACAAAATAAACCGGCTGTCAAGGCGGGCGGGCAAAGCCTTTACATTTTATTTGGCTGTGCTATACTAAGGGCAACCTACATTGATTTTGGGAGGTACTTCCATGAACGATCCGCGTTGGGCGTCCATCGACGCCTTTGCTGAACAGAACCGCGAGAATATCCTGCGGGACATCACCCGCCTGGTGGCGGTGCCCAGTGTGGAGGGCACGCCGGAGCCGGGTGCTCCCTTCGGCGCCGGGCCCAAGGCGGCCCTGGACAAGGCCCTGGAGATCGCCGCAGAGCTGGGCCTGCAGACCCACAACGCCGACGGCTACATCGGCTGGGCCGAGACCGGCCCCATCGGGGAGGGCCAGAAATTCCTGGCCACCATCACCCATGTGGACGTGGTGCCGGAGGGCAACGGCTGGGACGCCGACCCCTACACCGTGCGGGTGAAAGACGGCTGGCTGCTGGGCCGCGGCGTGGCGGACGACAAGGGCCCCGGCATCCTCTGCCTGTACGCGCTGAAATACCTCAAGGACAACGGCGTGGCGCTGAAGTATCCCGTGCGCGCGCTGCTGGGCGCCAACGAGGAGACCAACATGCATGACGTGGACTACTACGCCGAGCACTACCCCATGCCGGCCTTCTGCTTCACGCCGGACGCCGAATTCCCGGTGTGCAACGGCGAGAAGGGTGGCTTCAACGGTGAGTTCGTCAGCCCCAAACTGGAAAAGGGCGCCATCCTGGACTTTGCAGGCGGTGTGGCCCGCAACGCGGTGCCCAACCAGGCCAGCTGCACGGTGCGGGTGGCTCCCGAGGCCGTCAAGCTCACCGAAGGTGTCACCGCCGAGGCAGGGGAGAATGGCACCACGGTGCTGCACGGCTGGGGCAAGAGCGGCCACGCGGCCATGCCGGCGGGCACGGTGAATGCCATCGCCCTGCTGGTGGACTGTCTGCTGGCCAACGACTTCTGCACGCCCCAGGAGCGGGCCTACCTGGAGGTGCTGCACACGCTGCACGCCTCCACCGACGGCAGCGCCCTGGGCATTGCGGCCAACGACGGCCTGTTTGACCCGCTGACCATCATCGGCGGCACCATCGAGATGCAGGACGGTGTGATCCGCCAGAGCTTTGACTGCCGGTATCCCACCAACACCGACCCCGACAAGATGACCGCCGCCCTGGAGAAGGTCTGCGGCGACGCGGCCCATCTGGAGCATCTGACCAGCAAGGTGCCCTTCTACATCGAGGCGGACAGCCCCGCCATCCAGACGCTGATCACCACCTACAACGAGGTGACGGGGGAGAACAAGACCCCCTTCACCATGGGCGGCGGCACCTATGCGCGGCACTTCCCCTATGCGGTGAGCTTCGGCCCGGAGCACACCGACCTGGCCATCCCGGATTTCGCCGGTCCCATGCACGGTGCCAACGAGGGCGCGCCCTTTGAGAAGCTGATGGAGGCGCTGAAGATCTACATTCTGGCGCTGCTCCGCCTGCAGGAGATCGACCTGTAAAACCTGTGTATACAAAAATACCGCTCCGGCATCCCTGCCGGGGCGGTTTTGCGATTTCAGGAGGAATGGCTGTACAGCGTCAGGTAGCGGGCGTGGCGACGGCGTTTGTGCCGCCGGCACAGCAGTGCGGTCAGAGCCAGCAGCCCGCCAGCCGCGGCCAGCAGAGCCAGGATTTTGGCAAGATGTTTCATAGCTGCCTCCTTTATAAAATGACGGCCAAACGATGATATCCTTATCATATCATACCCGGCGGCGGGATGCAAACATTGTACATCCTTTGCGACATTTGCGTAAATTGTTGCAGAAATTGCGGGATTGGACAAAATCCCCCCAGTTGCCAAAAACCACGCCTTGACTTGCCGTGGCAACATGGTAAAATGATGGAGTATACATGGGGTATTGTCGGACGAGGCTGGCCTGCCGGCTCCGCGGCGATGCCCGAAATAACAAGGAAATGGGGGAAATAGCTTGTTCAAGTCCCTAAAGCGTTCGGCCAAAGGCGCGAGCGTGCCGCATGTGAAGGCGACAGCAGGACAGCCGACCGTCAAGATGCCGGTGCCCGAGCATGTCATCATTCCCATGTCGATGCACATCGGCGCACCGGCGGAACCTGTCGTCAAGAAGGGCGACACTGTCATGGTTGGCACGCTGATCGGCAAAGCCAGCGGCTTTGTCAGCGCCAACATTCACTCCAGCGTATCCGGCACGGTGCAGGATGTGGCACCCATGCGGATGGTCAACGGTGCAATGACCACCGCGGTGGCCATCAAGACGGACGGTCAGCAGACCATTGACCCGGCCTGTGTACCGCCTACCGTCACCGACAAAGCCAGCCTGCTGGCGGCCATTCAGGCCTGCGGTCTGGTGGGCGTGGGCGGCGCCGGCTTCCCGACCCATGTGAAGCTGGCCGCCGACACTGTCGACACGCTGCTCATCAACGCGGCGGAGTGCGAGCCCTACCTGACCACCGACTGCCGTGAAATGCTGGAATGCAGCGATACCATCATCTCGGGCATTGCCGCCGTGATGAAGTACTGCAACATTCCCAACTGCATCATCGGCATCGAGCGCAACAAACCCGAGTGCATCGACCAGATGTATTCTCTGACCCGGAATATGCCGGGCGTCAGCGTCAAACCGCTGCCCACCCGTTATCCCCAGGGCGCCGAGAAAACGCTGGTGGAGACCTGCACCGGCCGGGAAGTCCCCCAGGTGGGTCCCTCCGGCAAGGCGGGCCTGCCCGCCGACGTGGGCTGCATCATCATGAACGTGACCAGTGTGTCCACCCTGGGCAAGTACCTCAAGACCGGCATGCCGCTGATCACCAAGCGCGTCACGGTGGAGGGCGACGCCATCGTCAAGCCCCAGAACGTGGAAGTGCCCATCGGCACCTTGTACCGGGATGTGATCGAGGCCTGCGGCGGCATCAAGCCCGACGTGGAGCTGGGCAAGATCATCTTCGGCGGCCCCATGATGGGCGGCGCTGCGCCCAGCGCGGATTTCCCCGTGCTGAAGCAGAACAACGGCCTGCTGCTCTTCAGCAAACAGGCGGCCAACCTGCCCGAAGCCTCCGCCTGCATCCGCTGCGGCCGCTGCATCGACGCCTGCCCCATGGGCCTGGAGCCCGTTGTGGTGGCGGAAGCCTTCAACAACAAGGACTTTGCGGCCCTCAAGGCCCGCTGCGTGGATCTCTGCGTGGCCTGCGGCAGCTGCAGCTATGCCTGCCCGGCCAAGCGCCCCGTCAGCCAGACCATGACGCTGGCAAAGGCGTGGTATCTCTCTGAAGTGCGGAAAGGAGGCAAATAACCATGGAAGATCGTCTGCTGGTAACCGCCTCGCCGCATATCCGGGACCATTCCACCACCCGCGGCCTCATGGGCTATGTTGTCATCGCCCTGCTGCCCTGCGTGCTGGCCTCGGCCCTGATTTTCGGCGTGCAGGCGCTGGTGCAGGTGGTCGTCACCACCTTTGCCTGCGTGGCGTTTGAATATCTGTACGAAATCCTGACCCATAAACAGAACACGGTGGGGGATCTCTCCGCCGTGGTCACCGGCATCATCCTGGCCCTCAACATGCCGGTGGGCATGCCGCTGTGGATCGCGGTGGTGGGCGCCTTTGTGGCCATCGTCATCACCAAGCAGCTCTTCGGCGGCATCGGCTACAACTTCGCCAACCCCGCCCTGGTGGGACGTATCGTGCTGTTCCTGGGCTTCACCGCCCGCATGACGGCCTACGTCTACCCCGACATGGCGGTGGATGCCCTGGCTTCGGCTACGCCGCTCTCCTCCTCGGTGGACCTGGGCGCCGTCAAGTTCCTGGATATGTTCCTGGGCCTGCACGGCGGCATGCTGGGTGAAACCTGCGTGCTGGCCATCCTGGCCGGTTTTGCCATTCTGCTGGCCACCGGCACCATTCAGGCCACCATCCCGGTGAGCATCGTGGCCACCTGTTACATCCTGACGCTGCTCTACACCCGGGACCCCTACGTGGCCCTGATGGAGTGCATGGCGGGCGGCCTGCTGTTCGGTGCCGTCTTCATGGCCACCGACTACGTCACCAGCCCGTTCACGACCAAGGGCAAGCTGTTCTACGGTATCTTCATCGGCCTGGTGACCTTCCTCATCCGTCACTTCGCCAGCATGAATGAGGGCATGAGCTTCGCCATTCTGCTGGGCAACCTCATGGTGCCCTGGTTCAACGCCTGGGGCCATCAGGTGCCGCTGGGCTACAAGAAAGCCAAAAAAGCAAAAGCCAAAAAGGAAGGGGGTGCTGACTGATGGCGAACAACCAGACTCCGGAAAAGCAGAGCGCCTTCAAGGAACTGGTGCTGCCGGTCATTGTGCTGGTGGTCATCTGCCTGGTGTGCAGCGCCCTGCTGGCGGTCCTCAATGACGTGACCGCCCCCATCATCGACGCCAACACCAAGGCCGAGACGCTGGCCGCCTATCTGTCGGTGCTGCCCGAGGGTACCACCGACGCCGACCTCACCGAAGTGACCGACATCACCACTCCCGACGTGGAGGGCGCTGTCACCACCAGCGCGGGTGCCGCGGCGGTCAAGGCGGATGCCTCCGGCTATTCCGGCAAGGATGTCACCGTCTATGTGGCCTTTGACATGGACGGCACCATCTCCAACATCAGCGTGGACGCTTCCACCCAGACCACCGGCATCGGCTCCAAGGTGGCCGACGAGAGCTTCACCTCCGGCTTCATCGGCTGGAACGGGGGAGCGGTCTCCAGCGGCAACCCGGTGGACGGCGTGGCCAGCGCCACCTATTCCAGCAATGCGGTCTTTACTGCCGTGAACGCGGCCATCGACTGCTATACCAACGAAATCAAAGGGGGTATGTAACGATGGCGGAAAAACCGAGCAAGTGGAAAGTCTTTACCGCGGGTATCATCCGTGAGAACCCCGTGCTGCGCCTGGTGCTGGGCTGCTGCTCCGCCCTGGCCGTCACCACCACCGTTTCCGGCGCCGTGGGCATGGGCCTGTCCATGACATTCGTGCTGGTCTGCTCCAACATTGTCATTTCGGCGCTGCGCAAGGTCATCCCCGGCAAGGTGCATCTGCCCTGCTACATCGTCATCATCGCCACTTTCGTCACGGTGGTGCAGATGGTGCTGCAGGCCTTTGTGCCGGAACTGTACAAGTCGCTGGGCGTCTTCCTGGCGCTGATCGTCGTCAACTGCATCATCCTCGGCCGTGCCGAGATGTTTGCCTGCAAGAACACCGTGGTGGATTCCGCCCTGGACGGTCTGGGCATGGGCATCGGCTACATCCTGACCATGACCCTCATGTCCTCCATCCGTGAGATCATCGGCAGCGGCAGCTGGCTGGGCATCACCATCATCCCCGAGAGCGTCGACCGCATGACCATCATGAACTCGGCGCCCGGCGGTTTCTTCGTCTTCGGCTGCCTGATGGCCGGCTGTGTCTGGCTGGAGCGCAAGCTGAACAAGCCCATCGAGCGCAAGACATGCGGCGACGTGATGCTGGAACAGATCGATGCCGCCAAGACCGAGCAGAAAGGGGGCGCTGAAGCATGAGTTCCCAGATTGCAACCTTTGCCACCATCTTCTTCAGCATGATCCTGGTCAACAACTACGTGCTGGTGCAGTTCCTGGGCATCTGCCCCTTCCTGGGCGTTTCCAAGAAGCTGGATTCCTCGGTGGGTATGGGCATGGCCGTCATTGCGGTCATGGTCATCGCCACGGCGGTCACCTTCCCGCTGCAGATCTTCCTGCTGGACGCCTTTAACCTGGGCTACATGCAGACCATCATCTTCATCCTGGTCATCGCCGTGCTGGTCCAGCTCATTGAAATCACCCTGAAGCGCTACGTCCCGGCCTTGTACCAGTCGCTGGGCGTCTACCTGCCGCTCATCACCACCAACTGCTGCGTGCTGGGCGTGACCATCCTGGCCGTGCAGGACTACTCCGCCATCGTGGAGGCCTCCGGCTTCGGCCTGGCCTACGCCGAGGCGCTGATCTGCGCGGCGGGCGCCGGTGTGGGCTTCCTGGTGGCCATGCTGCTCTTCTGCGGCGTGCGCCAGCGGGTGGAAAACTCCAACCCGCCGGAGAGCTTCAAGGGCCTGCCCATCACGCTGGTTTCGGCGGCCATCACCTCGCTGAGCTTCATGGGCTTCGGCGGCCTGGTGGAGAACATCATCAACGCGATTCTGTGAGAAAGGGGAATACAAAACATGAACCCGATCGTATTTGCTATCGTGGTGCTGGTGGTGCTGGGCCTGATCGGTGGCTTTATTCTGGTGCTGGCCTCCAAGTTCATGGCGGTGTATGAGGACCCGCGCATCGCCCAGGTGACCGAATGCCTGGCCGGTGCCAACTGCGGCGGCTGCGGCTATGCCGGCTGTGCCGACTACGCCAAGGCCATCGTGGAGGACGGCGCGCCCACCTACAAGTGCGCTCCCGGCGGCGACAAAGCCACCGACGCCATCAACCGCATCATGGGCGCCGAGGAGACCGACCGTCCCAGCATGCGCGCCACGGTGATCTGTGCCGGCGGCGAGAACTGCGGCAAGCGGTTCGACTACAAGGGCATCCAGACCTGCGCCGCCGCGGCGGCGGTGGCCGGCGGCCCCAGCGCCTGCTCCTACGGCTGCCTGGGCCTGGGGGACTGCACCCGCGCCTGCAAGTTTGACGCCATCCATGTGGTCAAGGGTGTGGCGGTTGTGGACCGCAGCAAGTGCACCGGCTGCACGGCCTGCACGGCGGTCTGCCCGCGCAAGGTCATCCAGATGAAGCCCATTGCCCCCCAGCCCGCCGTCAAGTGCTCCAACAAGGACAAGGGCGCCCTGGTCAACAAGACCTGCAAGGTGGGCTGCATCGCCTGCGGTCTCTGCGTGCGCAACTGCCCGCAGCAGGCCATCTTCCTCAAGGACAACGTGGCTGTCATTGATTATACCAAGTGCAATGGCTGCGGTACCTGCGTGACCAAGTGCCCCAAGAAAGCCATCCAGTGGGTGGAAGGCGCCCCCTGTCCCATGGACGCAGAGGTGCCGGCCCCCGAGGTGCGCTGACAGATACTGCAAGATTCCCTGTGCTTCCCGCACAGGGAATCTTTTTTTGCGTTTGCAGGAATTTTTTGCAAAAACAGGGGGACAGAACGGCAGAAGTATGGTATACTGTCTTCTGTAGGTTAATTTGTAAGAATTTCAGGGAGGTTTACCACAATGGAAATCACCAAGGATATTTTGTACGTAGGCGTCAACGATCATGACGTGGACCTGTTCGAAGGGCAGTACAAGGTGCCCAACGGCATGGCATACAATTCCTATCTGATTCAGGACGAGAAAGTGGCAGTCATGGATTCCGTTGACGCCCATTTTACCGATGCCTGGCTGACCAACATTGCGGCAATCCTGGGCGGCCGCACGCCGGATTACCTGGTGGTGCAGCACATGGAGCCCGACCATTCCGGCTCGGTGTACGCCTTTGCCCAGGCCTACCCGGAGGCGAAGATCGTGGCTTCCGCCAAGGCTGTCGCCATCATGCAGCAGTTCTTTGACATCGACTTCACCAGCCGCAGCGTCATCGTCAAGGAAGGGGACACCCTGGAGCTGGGCAAGCATACCCTGCACTTTGTCACCGCCCCCATGGTGCACTGGCCGGAAGTCATCATGACCTATGACGCCGCCGACAAGGTGCTCTTCAGCGCCGACGCCTTCGGCAAGTTCGGCGCCCTGGATGTGGAGGAGCCCTGGCTGCCCGAAGCCCGCCGTTACTACATCGGCATTGTGGGCAAGTACGGCATGCAGGTGCAGGCTGTGCTGAAGAAGGCTGCCGGCCTGGATATCGAGACGGTCTGCTCGCTCCATGGCCCGGTGCTGCACAAGGAGCAGCTGGCCGACGTGCTGGCGGCCTACGATACCTGGAGCGCCTACCGTCCCGAGACGGAGGGCGTGCTGGTGGCTTACAGCTCCATTTACGGCCACACCAAGCAGGCGGCCGAGGAGCTGGGCGACAAGCTGCGCGCCAACGGCGTGGACGTGACGGTGATGGATCTGGCCCGCTGCGATATGGCCGAGGCGGTGGCCCAGGCGTTCCGCTACAGCAAGCTGGTGCTGGCCTCCCCGACGTACAACGGCGAGGTCTTCCCGTTCACCCGCAGCTTCATCGAGCATCTCACCGAGCGCAATTACCAGAACCGCACGGTGGCCATCATCGAGAACGGCACCTGGGCGCCCACGGCCGGCCGTGTGATGCGCAAGATGCTGGAGAACAGCAAGAACCTGACCATCCTGGATGAGACGGTCAGCATCAAGAGCGCGCTGAACGAGGCGAGCCGTGCCCAGCTGGATGCCCTGGTGGCCGCGCTGAGCAAGTAATTTCCCGAAAATATCCAAAAATGGGGTTGACAAAACGGAGTGAATGCCGTATAATAATCAGCGTTGACCCCGTTATGGATGATTAGCTCAGCTGGTTAGAGCGCTGCGTTCACATCGCAGAGGTCGAGGGTTCGAGTCCCCCATCCTCCACCATATTTGAATCCGGATCCTTGAATGGATCCGGATTTTTTGTTGTCCCCTTTGGGATGGCCCGGCGGTGCAGGGCACCGGAAAACGCAGGTCTGCCTGGCCAAGGCTGCGCAGGAGCAAAGCGGGCCGTTTTGAAGGATCGGCTGGAAACCGCGGGAAGGCAAAAAAGGAATCAAGAGAAAAAACTCGAAAAAGTGCTTGACAAAAAGGGAAAAGGCTGCTATACTAATAAAGCTGTCAGCGATGACGGAAAGACCTGTGGGGGTGTAGCTCACCTGGGAGAGCGCCTGCATGGCATGCAGGAGGTAAGGGGTTCGATCCCCCTCATCTCCACCACAAAACTCCGGACCAAGTGGTTCGGAGTTTTTTTTGTTGCAGAAAAAGCAGCACAAAAAATCCGGGAAGGCATTGCCTTCCCGGATTTTTGTTTTGTCAGGAAATCACAGAGCCCGGAAGCCCACGCTCTGCATGAAGCGCAGGAAAGCATCCTGGCCATTGCGGTCCTGTTTGAAGACGCCGGCGTTCTCCAGCACGTGGCTGAAGACGGTGCCGATCTCCTGCTTGACGGCGTTGTTGGCCTCCTGGGGAGCCATGGAGGTGCCGTATTTGGCGATCAGCTGGTCAATCCAGTCGGCGTGGACCGCCAGGGGAGAGCCCTCCTCCCGGCTGGTGTTGGGGCGCTGGCCGGACAGGATTTCGGCAATCTGGGCGCCCTGGTCCTTCAGGCGGGCGGGCAGGATGGCCAGACCCATGACCTCAATGAGGCCGATGTTTTCCTTCTTGATGTTGTGGTATTCCTTGTGGGGATGGAAGATGCCGTCGGGGTATTCCTCGCTGGTGCGGTTGTTGCGCAGCGCCAGGTCCAGGATGTAGCCGTCCTTCTCATTGTAGTGCAGGATGGGGGTGACGGTGTTGTGGGGGGTATCCCCGGTATGGGAGAGGATGCCCACGCTCTCGTCGCTGTAGTTGCGCCAGGCGGTGAGGATGTTGTTGGCCACGATCTGGGTCTGCTGGCTGCTGCGGCCGATCAGCCGCACGGTGGACACCGGCCAGTTGAGGATACCGGCCCGGACACCGGGATAGCGGATATCGGTCATGGGGACGGCGATGGAAGCCTTCTGCATGGGGAAGACATAGCGGCCGCCCTGGAAGTGGCTGTGGCTCAGGATGCTGCCGCCCACGATGGGCAGGTCGGCGTTGGAGCCGCAGGTGTAGTGGGGGAACTGGGAGACAAAGTCAAAAATCTCCGCCAGCGTCTGACGGTCCATCTCCATGGGCTTGTGGGTCTCGTGGAGCATGATGCAGTGCTCATGAAAGTAGGCGTAGGGGCTGTACTGCAGGTAGAACTGCTGGCCGGCCAGCGTGATGGGTACGATGCGGTGGGTCTGGCGGGCCGGAAAGTTGATGCGCCCGGCATAGCCGATGTTCTCCTTGCAGAGCATGCAGGCGGGGTAGCCGGACTTGGGCTGCAGCCGCTCCAGGGCGATGGTTTTGGGGTCCTTTTCCGGCTTGGTCAGGTTGATGGTGATCTCCAGGTCGCCGTAGGGGCTGGCGGAATTCCACTGGATGTTCTTGGCAATCTGGGCTGTGCGGATGTAGTTGGAGACGACGCACAGGTCGTAGAACCAGTCGGTGGCCGCCTTGGCGCCCTTGCGCTCGTAGAGTTTCTTGAACTTCTTGCAGACTTCGCTCTCCCGGGGCATCAGGGCGCCCATCAGGCGGGTCTCGAAGTTGATGCGGTACTGGGGCACCGTGCCGTCAAACAGATCTTTCTGGGAGGCCAATTCCACCATCTCATCCAGCAGGGCAGCGGGCGTCTCGGGGTTCTCCTTGGGCGGTTTGCTGTCGCTGGGAGCCTGCAGGGCCAGAAGATCCAGCAGCGTGTTGCGCGCCACCAGCACATCCAGGTCCTTGATGAGTTTGTGCTTGCGTCCAAAACGCAGCAGCCGCTCCACGTCCAAAGCCAGACGGGCGTCGCGCTGTTCCGGAGTCAAGGCGTTGCGGTCCATTTCGTTCATTGCCATAATAGCCCTCCTGTAGCGGTGTGCTTTCGGTTCTTTTGTACTAACCATACCGCAAAAATCCTCCGTTTTCCATAGCACTGCGTGTCAAGGTTTTGCAGTTTTCATGCACAGTGCACAGCTATTTCAGGTATTCGGTGCTGACCCAGCCCAGCGGGCGGTCCTGCCAGGCTACGAAGATCCAGCCGTCCGTGGCGCTGCTGCGCCCCAGCTGGGTTACGGGGGACCCGGGCGGCAGACTGTCCACCTTGTCATAGTCCACACCGGGACCGGCGCGGACGTTCAGGTTGTCGTAGGAGATGGTCCGGTAGGTGGGCTGGTACCGCTCGGGCTGGCAGATATCGGGAAATACCAGATCAATGGGAACGTGCTGCAGCGGGTCCCAGGTGTCGGTCCCTTCGGGGGCTGCGCTGGCGGCGGGGGCGCTGGGTACCGTGAAACCATGCCAGCCGTCGGCCAGCTTGATCCACCCCAGCCGTCCGTCCCAGGCAAGGCCGTCGTAGGCGCAGGGGACGAACTCCTGGCCGGCGCTGTCCAGCAGGCCGTACCGGCCGTCCCGGCAGACCGCCGCATAGCCGTTGAGCAGGGGGGAAGCCAGGGAATTGCCGTTCCAGATATCGCTGTAGACCCCTTCGTAGGCAGGGTCGGTGACCTCCCGGCCCTGCTGGTCCAGATAGACCCACCGGCTGCCCCGCTTGGCCGCCGCCAGCAAAGCGCCGTCCAGGAAGGGCTGTGCCTGCTGGTATTCGTAGTTGTTCAGCGGTGTGCCGTCGATGGTGCGGTAGCGGTAGGGCTCCTCCTGGTACTGGTCGGGCACCTCGCCCCACTCCTCGCTCACCAGCACGGCGTCCCGGGTGGGAAAACAGTTGCTGTAATCTGCCTGCTGTGCCGGCGCGATGTGGGTGGGCAGGCTGGGCCCCAGGCTGCCGATGTAGGCGCACATCTGGCCGCGGTCGGTCAGCCAGAGATAGTCCTCATACCCGGGACCGCAGTGGGCCATGTCGCAGACCATCCCCTCCCCGATGGAGGCAAGATACCGGGAAGTCTCCTCCCAGTAGGCGCCATCGGTATCTCCCTTGCTCAGAATCCAGGCGGGATAGCGCGGCGCGCCGTCGGAACAAAGCGCCACCGGCCGGTCGAAGGTGCAGGGCAGCACCTCGCTGCCGTCGTTGCGCAGCAGGCCCCACTGGCCGTCCCGGCTGGCGGTGAAGTAGCCGGGGACCGGTTCGTTCCAGACGGAAAACCGGCAGACCAACCGGATGTTGTCGTAGTCCAGCACCTCCCGGTCCAGGGGTTCCAGCCCGGCGGGCAGGGTGGTACTGGCCCCGGCACTCTCCCCGGTGGCAGTCTCGGCGGTTTCGGCGGTCTGGGCGCCCGCCGTCGCGTCCGGCGGCGGGGCGGATTCCCCGGGAGCGGGGGTACAGGCACAGAGCAGCAGACACAGGGACAAAAGCAGCGTACAGCGCTTCATGGGAGGCACCACCTTTCCGGGCGCAAAAGCTGTCGATTTCAGCAGTACTCTTTTCTTTATTGTCGCATGTTGCCGGGCGGATGTCAATGAAAAATCCCCTGCCGGAAAGGCCCGGCAGGGGAGAGAAGGCATGCTTATTTTTTCAGGTCGCTGAACAGGTCCTTGCGGTAGACACCGTCGGCCACCAGCTTGGCAAAACTGTCAATGACAATCTGCTTGTCCTCGGCGTAGGTGACGCCGAACCACTTGTCGTGGGTGGGCAGAACCTTGACGCTGACCTTGCCGGCCTGCAGCAGCTCGTCGATGTAGATGGGCAGCAGGTACTCGGCTTTCAGCGGGTTGGCCGGGGCGGATTTCTCGAAGAACTCCACGAAGCCGGACTCCAGCAGGTCCACGAAGGCGGGGGTCAGGCCCCACATGTTCATGGATACCAGACTGTTGATATCGATGGACTTGCCGCCGGCCGCGGCGCCGTCGGCGGTCTTCTCGATGCCGCTGGTCTCCAGCACGCCGGTCAGATAGTGCTCGTCGTTCATCTGGCAGATGCCGCGGGTCACGGCGCCGTTGTCGCTGAGGGTGTTCTTCAGCACAAAACCGGCCATGCAGAGCTTGCCGGGCTGGGCGGGGTCATACCCCTGCAGGAAGTCGTGCAGCTGCACGAAGGCTTCCTTGCCGTAGTAGTCGTCGGCGTTGATCACCGCAAAGGGCTCCTGCAGGATGCCCTTGCAGGCCAGCACGGCCTGGCCGGTGCCCCAGGGCTTGGTGCGTCCCTCGGGCACGGAGAAACCGGCGGGCACATCCTCCAGCGCCTGGAAGGCGTAAGCCGTTTCCACGCCCAGCGCCTTGCAGGTGGCCTCGATGCGGTCGCCGATGGCCTCCTTGAAGGCCTCCTCGATGTCGTGACGGATGATGAAGACGATCTTGTCAAAGCCGGCCTCGATGGCATCGTGGATGGAATAGTCCATGATGATCTCGCCGTTGGGGCCGACAGCCGCCAGCTGTTTGATGCCGCCGCCGAAGCGGGAGCCGATGCCGGCCGCCATGATTACCAGTGCCGTTTTCATAGAAATCCTCCTACTTTCTATTCTTTTGCGGAGCGGACCGCGTGCGGTCCGCCCTGCGGGGTTACCAGCGCATGTCGTAGAACAGCAGATTGATCAGCGAGGGGCCTGCCATATAAAGGAAGGCAACCTCCATCAGGCCCACCAGCGCGAAGTACAGGATAGCCGCCAGCACGTTGGTGCCGCCGCTGCGGGAAAGCTCCTGGGTGCGCTCCGGCCCCTCGGGGCAGCGGCTGCAGACCGTCTCGATGCGGTTCTTGGCGTGTTTTTCGTACCAGGACACCGCAAAGAGGGCCAGCACCACGCGCAGCGCCCAGTTGGCGATCTCACCGAAGGTGGCGGCGGCGGGCAGCCAGCCCACCGGCAACGAACCGAAGAAGCTGGGGTTATAGTAGGCCACCACGTCCAGCAGCCCGGGCAGATAGAAGAGCACCGAGAGAATGCCGGTGAGGATGCCCTCCCGCCACATCTTGCGGTAGAGAAGATAGGCAGGCCCGAAGAAGAAGGCCGAGAAGGAGAAGGTGATGCGCCGGCGGGTCTCGCTCATGCGGAAAAACTGCATCAGATAGTACATGGGCGACCGGCCCAGGAAGATGGCCCAGTGTTTGGCCTTGATGCCGTCGATGGCATCCTCGGGGCCCACCTCCCGGCGGTAGATGGTGCCGTCCGCCCCGGCGCCGTAGGCGTCGATGTGAGGGCCCGCGGCCGAGCGGGTGCTGTCACTCCCGGGGGTGTAGGCACCGGGACGGCGTGCATAGATGGGGCCGTTTTCCTCCGAGGCGGAGGGCTGCTCCCGGGGCGGTTCGTCGGGGCGGGGCAGCGGCACACCGCAGTGGCTGCAGCGGGCCGAACCCGGCTCGTTGTGGGTGCCGCAGTTGGGGCAGATGGCTGCATGGGCCGCCGCCTCGGCTTCGGGGCCGAATTCCGGCTGCCACTCAAAGCCGGCCGCGTGCTCTGACTGATGCAGGCAGGCGCCGACCTTCTGCCAGCAGGCCCGGTGATAGGGGGTGCCGCAGTCGGGGCAAACGACGATGTCGTCATCGTCGGTAAAGACCTGTTCGCAGACAGGACAGTGATTTCCAGTGTAACGTGCCATGTGTAGTGTCCTCCCAATAACATAGAGCCATTATACCGCATTGAAGCGGTAAATGCAAAGAATTTTCTATGAAGTTTCCCCGTTCCGGCGCCGTTTGGAGGCGGGAATCCCCCTTTACAACCCTCCGGATATGGTTTATACTACTATTATGTGAATTTATGCCAACCAAGGGGTAACGATATGATCACCATTGACGAACTGAAAGCAAAACTCGGGGCCATGAAGACCTCGGTGGACGATCTGCGGGATGCGCTCTCCATCGAAGCCAGCGAAAAGCGGCTGGCGGAGCTGGAACACCAGATGACGCTGCCCGGATTCTATGATGACCAGGCCAAGAGCCAGAAGGTCATCAGCGAGATGGGCGAAGTCAAGAACAAGCTGGAGCGTTTCGGCAAGCTGTCCACCCAGTACGAGGAGGCCGAGACCCTGCTGGAGATGATCGAGGAGGAGAACGACCCCTCCCTGGCCAGCGAGGGCGAGCAGGCCGTGGAGGGCGTGGAGAAGGCCATCGACGAGCTGCAGCTTATGACGATGCTCAACGGCGAGTATGACCACAACAACGCCATTCTGACCTTCCATGCCGGCACCGGCGGCACCGAGGCCCAGGACTGGGCCGAGATGCTCTACCGCATGTACACCCGCTGGGCGGAGGCCCACGGCTACAGCGTGGAGGTGCTGGACGTGCTGGACGGCGACGAGGCGGGCATCAAGTCTGCCTCCATGATGATCAAGGGTGCCAACGCCTACGGCATGCTCAAGAGCGAGAACGGCGTGCACCGTTTGGTGCGCATCAGTCCCTTTGATGCCAATGCCCGCCGCCAGACCAGCTTTGCCAGCCTGGAAGTCATGCCGGAACTGAACGACAACATCCAGGTGGAGATCAACCCGGCGGATATCGAGATGCAGGTCTACCGTTCTTCGGGTGCCGGCGGCCAGCACATCAACAAGACCTCCTCGGCGGTGCGCCTGATCCACAAGCCCACCGGCATTGTGACCAGCTGCCAGACCCAGCGCAGCCAGCTGCAGAACCGCGAGTACGCCATGGAGATGATGAAGGCCAAGCTCTACCAGATCGCGCTGCAGCAGCATAAAGAGAAGATCGACGACATCAAGGGCGTCCAGAACGAGATCGCCTGGGGCCATCAGATCCGCAGCTATGTCTTCATGCCCTACACGCTGGTGAAGGACCACCGCACCAACTACGAGAGCGGCAACGTGCAGGCTGTGATGGACGGCGACCTGGACGGCTTCATCTACGCCTACCTGAAGGCCAGTTCCCGCGGCGAACTGCAGGACGTGTAACCGGCAGGAAATCCCAAGCGGCACACAGAGGTTTCTGTGTGCCGCTTTTTGCATACCGGCCCTTTATTTGTTCATAATCCGCTGGTATACTGATGTGATAATCGGGAAAGGGGGCCGGGAGATGGCTGCAACCAACGGGCTGACGGCGGCCCAGGTGGAAGAGCGCCGCCGCCAGGGCAAAGTGAACACGCCGCCCCAGTCGCCCACCAAGACGGTGGGTCAGATCGTGCGGGACAACCTGTGCACCTACTTCAACCTGGTGTTTGTGGTGCTGGCCGTCATGCTGGGGTCGGTAGGGTCCTGGCTGAACATGGGATTCCTGGGGGTGGTGGTCTGCAACACCCTCATCGGCATTGCCCAGCAGCTGCGGGCCAAAAAGACCATCGATGAACTGACGCTGGTCTCCGCCCGCAGGGTGCGCTGTCTGCGGGACGGCCGGTGGGAATCCTGCCTGTCGGAGGCGCTGGTGCAGGACGACGTGGTGGCCTTCGGGGCGGGGGACCAGATCGTGGCGGACGCTGTGGTGCTGGAAGGCCAGGCCCAGGTGAACGAATCGCTGATCACCGGCGAGGAGCGGGCGGTGCCCAAAGGGCCCGGGGCGGCGCTGCGGTCGGGCAGTTTCCTGGTGGCAGGGCACTGCACGGCCCGGCTGACCCGGGTGGGGGCGGAGAGCTACGCCAGCAAGCTGACGGCAGCCGCCCAGGCGGACGGCCACAAGGTGGCCAAGGGCGAGATGATGCGCTCGCTGGACAAGCTGATCCAGGCCATCGGGCTGGGGCTGGTCCCGGTGGGGGTGGCGCTGTTCTGGAAGCAGCACGGGGTGCTGGCGCTGGATCTGCGCAGCTCGGTGGAGGGCACCGTGGCGGCGCTCATCGGCATGATCCCCGAGGGGCTCTATCTGCTCACCAGTGTGGCGCTGGCCATCGGCATGCTGCGGCTGGCAAGGCGGCGGGTGCTGACCCAGGACATGAACTGCATCGAGACGCTGGCCCGGGTGGATGTGCTGTGCATGGACAAGACCGGCACCATCACCGAGAGCGCCATGGAGGCACAGGAGCCTATCCTGCTGGGGGGCGCCTCCGAAGCGGCTGTCCGGGAGATTCTGGGCAGCTACTACCGTGCCGAGGAGCCGGACAACGACACCGGGCGGGCGCTAAAGGCGCGGTTCGGCGGGGGAGGCAAACCCTGGCCGGTGACGGGGCAGGTTCCCTTCCAGACGGCCTACAAGTACAGCGCCAAGTCCTTCGGCAAGGAGGGGGTCTACCTGGTGGGTGCCCCCGACATTCTGGCGGGGGGCCGCCTGTCGGAATTCCGGGCGCAGCTGGAGCCGATGCTGGCCCAAGGGCGGCGGGTGCTGCTGCTGGCCCGCTGCCGGGGACCTCTGCCCGACCCCGCCAAGGCGCTGGACCCGGCGCAGCTGGATTTTCTCGCCCTGCTGCCGCTGGAAAACCGCATCCGGGCCACCGCCCCCGACACCATCCGGTATTTTGCGCAGCAGGGGGTGGCGCCGAAGGTGATTTCCGGCGACGAGCCCCGGGCGGTGAGCCATGTGGCCGCCGCGGCGGGCATTGCGGGGGCGGAGCGGTGGGTGGACGCCGCCACCCTGGACAGCGATGAAAAGCTGGCAAAGGCCGCCGGGCAGAGCGTGGTGTTCGGGCGGGTGACGCCGGAACAGAAGCGCAAATTGGTCCACGCCCTGCAGCGGGCGGGCCACACGGTGGCCATGGTGGGGGACGGCGTCAACGATGTGCTGGCCCTCAAGGACGCCGACTGCGGCATCGCCATGGCCTCGGGAGCCCAGGCAGCCAGCCAGGTGGCCCAGCTGGTGCTGCTGGATTCGGACTTTGCCGCCCTGCCCCAGGTGGTGGCCGAAGGGCGCCGGGTCATCAACAACATCCAGCGCTCGGCGTCGCTGTTCCTCGTGAAAAACATCTTCTCGCTGCTGCTCAGCCTGGCGGCACTCTGCCTGCCGTTGACCTATCCGTTCCAGCCGCTCCAGCTTTCGCTGCTCTCGGCGGTGACCATCGGGCTGCCCTCCTTCGTGCTGGCGCTGGAGCCCAACTACGAGCTGGTGCGGGGCAAGTTCATGCACAATGTGCTCCACGATGCCCTCCCCGGCGGCGTGACGGACTTTCTTTTGGTGTTCGTGGCCCAGGGCTTTGCCTGGGCGTTCGGACTTTCCGGCGAGGCGCTGGGCACCATCAGCACGCTGCTGGTGCTGGAAACCGGCCTCATCGTGCTGTTCCGGGTCTGCCACCCCTTCACGCCGCTGCGCTGGACGCTTTGGGGCGGCTGCACGGTGCTGGGGCTGGGCGGTGCGGTGCTGTTCGCCCCCTGGCTGGAACTGATCCCTCTTTCGCCGGGAGAAACGCTGATTCTGGCGGTGCTGGCGGCGCTGGCTTTGCCGGTGCTGCGCTGCACGGCCCGGGCGGTGGATGCCCTGTGGCAAAAGGGGCGGCAGCTGCGCGCGGCACACAAACAGGCATAACAAAAACCCGCACGGGGCGCTTCCCGTGCGGGTTTTGTGTTGGCGAACTCAGTAGGTTTCGGCAGGACGGTTGGTCTCCTTGCGGAACATCAGGCAAAGGCTGACGCAGAGCAGCGCGCAGGAAATCCAGATGGTGCGCAGCCCCAGGGGCGCCATGCCCTGGGCGCCCACGCCGGCCCCCAGGGCAAAGAGCAGGATCACCGCGAAGTAATGCCCGGCCTTGCCCAGGGTTTTCCGGTCGTGGAGGCGCAGCGCCGTCACAAGGGAATCCATGCCGCTGCGCAGGTTGCCGATGCACATGGTGCTGGCAAAGGGATAGCCGTGCACCTTGCGGAAAGCCTGCACCTGCATGGCGCAGGCAAAGGAGACCAGGGCGTTGGCGGCCAGGTTGAAGGTGTCGGGAAAGAATCCCACCAAGAAGAGCAGCAGGATTTCCACCAGCAGCACCAGCTGCCGCCAGTGCAGGCGGCGGTTCTCTTTAAAGAAGACGCGAATCAGTTCGGCGGCGGCCACGCCCAGGGCGAAGGCCAGCACCGGCACCAGGTAGTGGAAGAAGCGGGCCCAGTCCCCGGTGAAAAGGGACTGCCCCATAAAGACGATGTTGCCGGTCTGGGCGTTGGCGAAGACCTTGCCCCGTCCCAGATAGGTGTAGGCATCCTGCAAGCCGCCGGACAGCGACAGGAACAGGACCGTGCGGAACGCCTCGGACATCTGCCGGGACGCGGACGAAATTGGTTGCGACATAACAAAACCCCTCTCTGCGCAAACGCTGCGGCCCCTTGCCGCAGCCGTTCCGTGGCCCATTATACTCTCCCCGGGGCGAGGTGTAAAGGGGCAGCAAAAATCCCGGCACCGCAGCGCCGGGATTTTCCTTAAAAGTCGTGGCTGTGTTCTTCCGCCCGCAGGTCGTCCCGCTGCAGTTCCGCCAGCAGTTCGTCCTCCCCGGCGTGGAGCAGCAGCTTCTGGCTGTACTGCTCAAACCGCTCGCACTCGTTGTCCGCCAGGAAGGGGGCAGAATCGGGGCCCAGGGCCAGCTCATTCACAAAGACCACCATCTCCTGGCCGTCGGGGAAGGCCCGCTCCATAAAGTCAAAGGCGGCTTCCAGCGCGTCAGAGGCGTCGGCTACGGCGGTCTCCCGGCGGCGCACCTGCTGGTTGAAGGCGGCCCGCACCGTGTCAAAGGCGGCGTCAGCGTCCAGTCCCTCGTCCAGGGTGGCGGCCCACCGGTCCAGCAGCGCCGCCGCCCGGGTGCGGGTGGCCACCTCGGCGGGCAGCATGGTGCCGGCGGTCTTGCCCTCCTCCAGCCGGGCGCGGTAGCTCTTGCACTGGTCGGCGAACAGTTGGGCGGGAACGGTGTCGGCCTGGGCCTGGTTCAGGGCGCGCCGGAAATTGCGCAGCTGCTGGTAGCATGCATCGGTCACGGCGTCGGCGCTGCGGGCGGCGGCAAAGCGGGTGTTCAGTCCCGCCAGCAGCAGGCTCACCAGACTGATGCGCTCGTCAAAGCTGGCGTTCAGGGCGCGTTCCAGCACGGCGTCAAAGGGCTTGCCCTGCAAGATATCCTCCACACCGTAATCCTGGTGGTATTTGCGGTAGAGCACCCAGTAGGCGGCAAAATCCCGGGCCACGTCGGGGTGGCGCAGGTATTGGCCGATGACCCCCTCGTCCACCGGCAGACCCAGCTTGTCGGCGGCCTGCAAAAAGGCGGAGAGGTCCTCCCAGCCCCGGGCGGTGACAAACAGCGGGCCGTCCACGTCGTTTTCGATTTTGTAGAAGTGCTGGGGCCGCAGTTCCAGATAGGCTGTCACGGCGGGATGCAGCCGGTGGGCGCGGGCGTAGGTCTGCCACACGCTGAGCTTGGGTTCAATGTCGATGCGGCGCACCCGGTCCAGCGTGACCAGGTCGAAGTCCCGCACGCTCTTGTTGTATTCCGGCGGGTTGCCGGCGGCCACGATCACCCAGCCCTCCGGCACCGCCTGGTTGCCGAAGGTCTTGCACTGCAAAAACTGCAGCATGGTGGGGGCCAGCGTCTCGCTGACGCAGTTGATCTCGTCGATGAAGAGGATGCCGTTTTTCTTGCCGGTGCGCTCCATGGCGGCGTAGACGCTGGCGATGATCTCGCTCATGGTGTACTCGGTAACGCTGCGGGTCTTGCCGCCGAAGTTGCGCTCCCGGATAAAGGGCAGGCCCACGGCACTCTGGCGGGTGTGGTGGGTGATGGTGTAGGCCACCAGGGCGATGTCGCACTCCTGGGCGATCTGCTCCATGATCTGGGTTTTGCCCACGCCCGGAGGGCCCATCAGCAGGATGGGCCGCTGGCGGATGGGCGGAATCAGCGGGCAGCCGGTGTCGTCGCAGGCCAGGTAGGCCCGCACGGTATCTTTGATTTCCTCTTTGGCACGTTGGATGTCCATGGATTTATCTCATCCTTTCGGTTGCTGTAAAAATTCCTCGGGCTGCAGCACCAGCCGCATGGCCCAGGGCGGCACCTCCGGCGGGGGTTCGCCGTTTTCCAGAAACAGGAACGCCACCTCGAAAGGGGGCCGCTTGGCGGGGTAGGTGCCCTTGCCGTCGGTGAAGTAGAGCACCCCCTGCATCTCCCGCAAGGGCCCTTCGGCCCGCAGCTGCTCGATGCGGGCAAAAGCGGGGCGGAAGTCGGTGCCGCCACCGCCCACCAGCGTGAAGGCCTGGGTGTAGCGGTCCAGGGCTTCCAGGTCGTACAGCCAGGTTTCCTCCCGCACGGCGTTGTCGGCCTGCATCACGAGAATGCGGCACTGGCGGAAAAAGCTGTCCTGGCTTTTCAGCAGGGTAAAGGTCTCCCGCAGAAAGTTCTTCACCAGCTCCCCCGCGGTGGATTCGCTGGTGTCCAGCACAATAACAAAGTCCCGGATCTTCTTGCTCTCCCGGCTTTCCAGCGGCTCAATCAGCGGCATCTTGCCGTAGGTGCGCAGGCCATAGGTGTAGTAGCCCAGGTCGAACTCGTCGGGGTCCAGGTGGGATTCCTCCCGCCAGACGGCAAACCGGCGCAGAAAATCCTTGTAGCTGCGGCGGCTGCGGCTGGCCTGCACCTGGGCCTGCAAGGCGCGGGCGCCGTCGGTTTCGCCCGCCTGCCGGCCGGATTCCTCCATGCTCAGCTCGGTCTGTCGGCCCATCTGCTCCCACTGCTTGCCCCGCATCCGGGCGGAGGCACTGTCGGGGTCGGCGGGCCACAGCCGGTGGTCGTCACTGATAAATTCCTGCCGGTATTTCTGCAGGGTGGCGGCGTCGGTGGCAGCCAGCACCCGGTAGACCGGCCCGGCGGCCAACAGTTTGCATTCCGCCTTCAGCCGGGCGTAGGTCTGCTGCCGCAGCCAGCCCACCGGACGGGTGGTGGCGGGGGTGCCCAGGGAATCCAGCAGATGCTCCACCGTAATGTCGCAGGCAAGGCCCCACAGGGCGGGGTCCCGGCGGTCCCGCAGCCAGAGATGCCGCAAAATGCAGTGGAACAGGCTGTGCAGGTAGGCTCTGGGCAGGTAGCAGCGGTTTTTGCGGTAGAGCTGCAATACCCATTCCGGCGGGTAATACAGGTGGGCGCCGTCGGTGGCCAGGGCCTTCTGGGTGCTGCGCAGCGGGGCAGGGGGCAGGGCGCCCAGGGCCGCGTTGAGATAGCGCTGGTCCAGGTAGAGCTCACTGCGGATCTGTTCCATCACCCGGCGGGCCATCGTCTCTTCCCATTCTGTTTGGGTTTCGGTGTGCGCCATAGCTCCCTCCGTCAAAGATCGTCAAAATCGTACCGCTTGGCTGCGCGCCTGGGGCGGGCCAGCAGAATGGTGGCCCCGGCGCTCCAGCCGGCTTTGGCGCATTGGGCAGCGGCCTGCTGCACCGGCAGCCCCAGCTTTACCAGCAGCCGCAGGGCCGCCTCGTCCCGGGCAGCAATGGCCAGCCCGAAGGCCCCATCGGGGTGGGCGGTGAGGTAAAATTCATAGTCGGCGCGGGCATCCTCCCCCAGGGCAAAGGGGGCCAGCAGCCGTCCCAGGGCCAGGCGGCAGAGTTTTTCCTCGCTCTCTCCCACACATGCCTGGGCGAAGGTGGCGTCGTAAGCGGCGTAGTCCACTGCCCCGCCGGAAAAGCACTGGCGCATGCGGTAGCCTTCGCCCTCAATGCTGTGGTTGAAGATGTGGGCGGGGGTGTTTTCGTCCAGCCATTCAAAGTATTCGGGGTAGAAGAGCTTTGCCCCCGGCGCCCCCAGAAACTCCACCCCCACATCGGCGCTGACGGCCCCCAGCAGCTTTTTTAAGCCGGTTTCGGCATCGGGGGCGGCCCGCAGCGCGAAGGTGCGCAGCGCCTTGCAGTTGGTGAAGAGGTCACTGCCCAGGCTTTCCAGGGCCGGGCCTGCCTCCACCCGGCGCAGCCGGTGGCAGTTGTAGAAGGCGGCGCTGTGGAGCACCTGCACCGAATCGGGCAGCACCGCTTCCTCCAGAAAATCCCCGGTCACCTCGTGGGTATCGGTGCTGTCGGCGGGCCAGAGGGCGCCGTCCCGGAGTTCGATCTCCCGGGCGGCAAAACAGTAGGGCCCCACCTCGGTGACGGGGCGTCCCGCCACCAGGCCGGGCAAAACGGGACAGGGGGAATCCCCCAGCACGCGCAGAATCCGCGCGCCCTCCCCGCAGGGCTGCCATAACACTGCCATAACCGTTTCCCCCTCTTTACATTGTGGCCATTATAGCATAAAATAGGTGCGCAAGGAATATGGAAGAGGAGAAAATCAAGTTTTATTATGCGCACTGTCAGACAAACGGATATCCTGACCGGCAGCATTCCACGGCAGCTGCTGGTTTTCTTTCTGCCCATCTGGTTCGGTACGCTGTTCCAGCAGCTGTACAACACCGCCGACACGCTGATCGTCGGCAATTTTGTGGGCACCAATGCCCTGGCGGCGGTGGGCGCCACCGGGGCCTTTGTCAACCTGCTGGTGGGGCTGTTTGTGGGCCTTTGCAGCGGCGCCGGCGTGGTGGTGGCCCAGAGTTACGGCGCCAGGGACCTGGACGCCGTGGACCGGCAGGTGCACACCGCCCTGGTGTTCAGCGTGGTCATCGGCGCGCTGCTCACCGTGCTGGGGCTGCTGTCCGCCCAGCCGGTTTTGCGGCTGATGGGCACCCCGGCGGAGATCCTGGGGGATGCGGCGCTCTATCTGCGCATCTACTTCCTGGGCATGATCCCCCAGATCCTTTATAACATGGGCACCAACATCCTGCGCGCGGCGGGTGATTCCAAACGTCCGCTCTACTTCCTCATTGTGGCGTCCCTCGTCAACATCGTGCTGGACGTGGTCTTCATCGCCGGGTTCCACTGGGGCGTAGCGGGGGCGGCTTTGGCCACGGTGATCAGCCAGATCGCCAGCGCGGTGCTGACGCTGCGCTGCCTGGCCGGGTTCCAGGGCATGCCCTGGCATCTGTCGGCGGGCAAACTGCGGATGGAACGGACCATTCTCGTGGCCATCTGCACCATCGGCATCCCGGCGGCGGCCCAGAGCGCGCTGTACAACGTGAGCAACATGATGATCCAGAGCTGCATGAACGGCTTCGGCACCGACACCATCGCGGCCTGGGGCGTCTACGGCAAGATCGACTTCATCTTCTGGATGACCATCAACTCGCTGGGCATTGCCATCACCACCTTTGCGGGGCAGAATTTCGGCGCCAAACAGTACGACCGTGTGCACCGGGGCACCCGCATCTGCCTGGAGATGGCGGCGGGCATCACGGTATGCATCAGCGTGGTGTTCTACCTGGGGGCGCGGCCGCTGTTCAGCCTGTTCAGCCAGGACCCCGACGTGATCGAGGTGGGCGTGCATATGATGCAGGTGCTGGTGCCCGCCTATGTGACCTACGTCTGCATCGAGATCCTGTCCGGCGCGCTGCGCGGCTGCGGCGATGTGCGCATTCCCACCCTTATCACGGTGGTCTGCGTCTGCGGACTGCGCATCCTCTGGCTGGTCACGGCGGTGCCGGTGTGGCACTCGGTGGCCACGGTGGAGATGAGCTACCCCATCACCTGGGCGCTGGCTTCGCTGCTCTTCATTCTCTACTACAAAAAGGGCGGTTGGCTGACCCGCTGCATTGCGGCGCGGCACCCCGCAGCGGAATAAAAACAAAAAGACCGGCGCTTTTGCGTCGGTCTTTTGCTTTGTGTTGTTACAGCTTGAAGCTGTCCTTCAGCGTCACGATGCGGTTGTAGACGCCGGGGTTCTTGCTGTCCGGCGTGAAGTAGCCGGTGCGCACGAACTGGAAGCGTTCGCCGGGCTGGGCATCCCGCAGGCTTTCCTCCAGCTTGGCGTGGGGAACCACCACAACGCTCTCGGGGTTCAGGTAGTCCTTGAAGTCGGCGTCATCGGGAATGCTGTTCATGTTGGCCTCGGTGAACAGCTTGTCGTACAGCCGGACTTCCGCCTCCACGCAGTGCTGGCAGCTGACCCAGTGGATGGTGCCGCGCACCTTGCGGCCGTCGGCGGGGTTGCCGTTGCGGGTCTCCAGGTCGGCCTCGGCGTGGATGGCGGTGATGTTGCCGTCCTCGTCCTTGTCCACGCCGGTGCAGCGCACCAGGTAGGCGCCCATCAGGCGCACTTCCTTGCCCAGGGTCAGCCGCTTGAACTTGGGCGGCGGCACCTCAAAGAAGTCGCTGCGATCGATCCACACCTCGCGGGTGAAAGCCACCGGCCGGGTGGAGCTGTCGTTGGCGTCGCGGTTGGGGTTGTTGGGCAGCTCAAAGGTCTCGCAGGCATCGGCGGGGTAGTTGTCGATGATGAGCTTGACGGGGTCCAGCACGGCCACCCGGCGCTGGGCGTTCAGCTCCAGTTCGGAGCGCAGCACCGCTTCCAGCTGGCGCATGTCCACCAGGTTGTCGGCCTTGGAGATGCCGGCCTCCCGCACAAAGGTGAAGATGCTGGTGGGGGTGTAGCCGCGGCGGCGCAGGCCGCTCAGGGTGGGCATGCGGGGATCGTCCCAGCCGTCCACGATGTTCTTCTCCACCAGTTCCCGCAGGTAGCGCTTGCTCATGACGGTGTTGGTCACGTTCAGGCGGGCAAACTCCCGCTGTTTGGGGAACTCGGTGCCGAAGATGTTGGTGATGACCCACTCGTACAGCGGGCGGTGGTTTTCAAACTCCAGGCTGCACAGGCTGAAGGTGATGCCCTCGATGGCGTCCTGGATAGGATGGGCAAAGTCGTACAGCGGATAGATGCACCACTTGTCGCCCTGGCGGTGATGGGCCACATGCTTGATGCGGTAGATCGCGGGGTCGCGCATATTCATGTTGGGGCTGGCCAGGTCGATCTTGGCGCGCAGCGTCTTTTCGCCGTCGGCGAATTCACCGGCCCGCATGCGGCGGAACAGGTCCAGGTTCTCCTCCGGCGTGCGGTCCCGGTAGGGGCTGGGACGGCTGGGTTTGCCGGCATCGTTGCCGCGGTATTCCTGCATCTCCTCCCGGGTCAGGTCGTCCACATAGGCCTTGCCCTCCCGGATGAGCTTCTCGGCGTATTCGTAGCAGCGCTCGAAGTAGTCGCTGCCGTAAAAGACGCCGCCGTTGGGATCGGCGCCCAGCCAGTGCAGGTCCTTCAGGATGCTCTGCACGTATTCGTCACCCTCGCGGGCGGGGTTGGTGTCGTCAAAACGGAGGTTGAACTTGCCGCCGTAGTGCTTGGCGATGGTGTAGTTGATGAAAATCGCCTTGGCCGAACCGATATGCAGATATCCGTTGGGCTCGGGCGGAAAACGGGTATGCACGGTATCGACCTTGCCCTCGGCAAGGTCGGCATCGATGATATCCGTCAAGAAGTTGGAAAATTTTTCTTCTGCCATAAATCGCACCCCAAATTTTTAGTGTCCCTTTATTGTACACTACTTCCTATAAAATGGCAAGGGGGCGCCGATTTCAAAATGAAATACGCCGTCCCCGCACAAAAAAGCCGCACGGTGTTCCGCGCGGCTTGCCATACAGTTTAAGAATCGGAATCCAGCTTCAAGACGGCGGTGAAGGCCTCGCTGGGCAAAGTCACGCTGCCCAGCTGGCGCATCTTCTTTTTGCCTTCCTTCTGCTTTTCCAGCAGTTTCTTTTTGCGGGTGATGTCGCCGCCGTAGCACTTGGCCAGCACGTCCTTGCGCATGGCCTTGACGGTTTCCCGGGCAATGATCTTGCCGCCCACCGCCGCCTGGATGGGAATCTCGAAGAGGGCGCGGGGGATGTTCTCCTTCAGTTTCTCGCAGATGCGGCGGCCCTTGGCGTAGGCGTTATCCGCAAAGACGATCATGGACAGGGCATCCACCGGGTCGCCGTTGAGCAAAAAGTCCAGCCGGACCAGCTTGCTCTCGTGCCAGCCCTCCCACTCGTAGTCGTAGCTGGCGTAGCCGCGGCTGCGGGATTTGATGGCGTCGAAGAAGTCGTAGACGATCTCGCCCAGCGGCAGCTGGTAGTGCAGGTCCACGCGGGTTTCGTCCATATATTTCATGTCCACCATGACACCCCGCTTGGCCTGGCAGAGGTCCATCAGCGGGCCCACGTAGTCGTTGGGGGTGTAGATGTGGGCGTTGACGAAGGGCTCCTCCTGCTTGACGATGCGGGTGGGGTCGGGGTAGGAGGCCGGGTTGTCGATGATCTCCACCGTGCCGTCGGTCAGCGTCAGCCGGTACTGTACGCCGGGGGTGGTGGTGATGAGGTTGAGGTCAAACTCCCGCTCGAGGCGCTCGGTGATGATCTCCATGTGGAGCAGGCCCAGAAAGCCGCAGCGGAAGCCAAAGCCCAGGGCAGCGCTGGTTTCCGGCTCGAAGCTCAAAGAAGCGTCGTTGAGCTGCAGTTTTTCCAGGGCGTCCTTCAGGTCGGGGTAGTCGGCGCCGTCCGCCGGATAGATGCCACAGAAGACCATGGGGGTCACGGTGCGGAAACCGGGCAGCGCCTCCGCCGTGGGGTTGGAGGCCAGCGTGACGGTATCGCCCACCCGGGTATCCCGCACCGTCTTGATGCTGGCGGTCAGATAGCCCACCTCGCCGGCTTCCAGATGGTCGCAGGGGGTCAGGCTGGTGGCGCCCATGTGGCCCACCTCCACCAGCTGGAACTCGGCGCCGGTGCTCATCAGGCGGATGGTGTCGCCGGGCTTGACGGTGCCCTCAAAGATGCGCACATAGACGATGACACCCTTGTAGCTGTCGTAGATGGAGTCAAAGATCAGCGCCTTCAGCGGTTTGTCCGCGTCGCCGGAAGGGGCGGGAATGTCCTTGACCACGCACTCCAGCACGTCCTTGACGCCGATGCCCAGCTTGGCGGACACCCGCGGCGCCTCCATGCAGGGCAGGCCGATGACATCCTCCACCTCCTTGGCCACCGCGTCGGGGTCGGCGCTGGGCAGGTCGATCTTGTTCAGAATGGGCACCACTTCCAGGTTGTGGTCCAGGGCCAGGTAGCAGTTGGCCAGCGTCTGGGCCTCCACGCCCTGGCTGGCGTCCACCACCAGCACGGCGCCCTCGCAGGCGGCCAGGCTGCGGCTGACTTCGTACTGGAAGTCCACGTGACCCGGGGTGTCGATGAGGTTGAGCTCGTAGGTCTTGCCGTCGTCGGCCTTGTAGCGCATGGTGACGGCCCGGGCCTTGATGGTGATGCCGCGCTCCTTCTCAATGTCCATGTCGTCCAGCACCTGGTCGGTCATGGTGCGTTTGTCCACACTGTCGGTCAGCTCCAGCATGCGGTCCGACAAGGTGGACTTGCCGTGATCGATGTGAGCGATGATACAAAAGTTGCGAATGGTGTCGCGAGCCATCAATTTTCCTCCAAATCGTTCCAGATCTTGCAGATTTTTCCCTGTTCCAGATAGACGCGGGGCACCCGGCGGGCGATGCCGCATACGATCTCATAGCAGATGGTGTCGGTCTTGCGGGCGATGGTGTCGGCGGTGTCGGCAGCGCCGGGGCCAAAGACCGTCACCTCGTCGCCCATCCTGACACCGGGAATGTTGGTCACATCCAGCAGGGTCTGGTCCATGCAGACCCTGCCCAGCACCGGCGCGGGCTGGCCGTTGACCATCATCAGGCCCTGGCCCTGGGTGCCCGAGAGCATCCGGGGGTAGCCGTCGGCGTAGCCCACACAGACGGTGGCCACCCGCATGGGGGCCTTCGCCGTGAAGGTCCGGCCGTAGCTCACGCTCTGGCCGGGCAGCAGGTCCTTGACAAAAGTCACAAGACATTTCAGCGTCATCACCGGCTTCAGCACGGGGAAGTGCAGCTCGTCGCTGGGGTCCAGCCCGTAGAGGATGATGCCGGCGCGGGTCATGTCGTGGCGCCATTCGGGATGGCGCAGCTGGGCGGCGGAGTTGGCACAGTGGACGGTGCCGGTGTCGTAGCCGTCGGCCTGCAGCCGGTCCACCACCTGGCGGAAGAGGGCATACTGGCTGTCGGTGTAGTCCTGGGCGTCCGGCTTCACGCTGTCCGCCACCGCGAAGTGCTGGAAGATGCCGCAGATGGAAAGCCCGGGCAGGGCGTAGAGCGCTTCCAGCTCTTTTACCACGGCCTGCCAGTCGCTGCAGGCGGCAAAGCCGATGCGGCCCATGCCGGTGTCCACTTTCAGGTGGACCTTGACCCTGACGCCCGCCGCCACCGCCGCCTCCGAGAGGGCCTTGGCATACTCGGTGGAGAAGCAGGCGGTGATGATGTCCTGGTCGGCCAGGACGGCGGCCTGGGACGGGTCGGTGTAGCCCAGGATCAGGATGGGCAGCGTGATGCCGTGGCGGCGCAGGTGTTTTGCCTCTGAAAGGCAGCTCACCGCAAAGGCGGCGGCGCCTTCCTGCTGCAGCACCCGGGCCACCGTGACATCGCCGTGGCCGTAGGCGTCCGCCTTGACGACGGCGCACACCGGCCCGTTGACGGTGCGTTTGATAAAGGCAAAGTTGTGGCGCAGGGCGTCCAGATCAATCTCTGCCCAGCAGTGTTTTTCCAGCATGAAATCACTCACTTGGACCACTCCTTTTTGCGGCCGGTGTGCAGCGGCTTCCAGCCGTCAATGCCGCTTTCCTGCAGGGCGTGCAGCGTTTTCTGACGGAATGCAGGGTCCTTGCGGCTGAATTCACGGACAAACTGTTTGGTCTCCTCCCGGGTGGTCACGCCGTCGGCAGGGCAGCGGCTCTTGATCACCGGGAATCCCGCCCGCTTGATGGCGGAGAGCACCTCGCTCTCGGTGGCCAGCAGCAGCGGCCGGATCATCGTCAGGTCGCGGCGGGACAGGTAGGTCACCGGCGAGAAGCAGCCGATGCGGCCCTCCCGCCAGAGGTTCATATAAAAGGTTTCCACCGCGTCGTCCAGGTGATGCCCCAGCGCCACCTTGTTGCAGCCCAGCTGCTGGGCTGCGGTGTGCAGCGTGCCCCGGCGCAGCTTGGCGCAGAGGGCACAGGGGTTGGATTCCTTGCGGTAGTCGAACACCACGGGACCGATGTCGGTGCGGCGGATCTCGTAGGGAATGTTTTCCGCCGCGAAGAGATCCACCAGCGGGCTGTAGTCGGTTTCCACCCCGCCGAAGCAGGGATCCAGCGTCACGGCCTGTACCTCAAAGGGCACGCCCAGGTAGGCCCGCAGCCGCCCCAGGGCGACGGTCAGCACCACGCTGTCCTTGCCGCCCGAGACCCCCACCAGAACCCGGTCGCCGGGGGCGATCATTTCATAGTCCTGCACGGCCTTGCGCACAAGACCGGTGATATGCTGCATGGCGTCCATGACCGTCCTCCCTTCTTAACGTTTCATTATACCATGTTCAAGGTTCGGGTACAACTCAATTTTCCTCTTCGGGGGCAGCTTCGGTCCAGCGGCCCTCCTGGAAGCGGACGCCGCCGATCTGCAGCTTGGAGTGCAGGAAATGCTGTTCATGGTAGAGGCTGAAATAGCTGGACAGCATGTAGGAAACAGCGCACACCAGGGCAAACAGGGGCAGGCACTGTCCGCCGAAGACCTCCAGCCCCAGACAGATGGAGGCCAGGGGGCTGTTGGTGCAGCCGCAGAAGAGGGCCACCATGCCCAAAGCGGCGCCCAGGGGAGCGGGCAGGCCCAGCAGCGGGGCCACGGCGCAGCCGAAGGTGGCGCCCGTGAAGAAGATGGGCACGATCTCGCCGCCCTTGTACCCGGCGCCCAGCGTCAGGGCGGTGAAGAGCATCTTGAGGGCGAAGGCCCAGGGCAGGGCCTGGCCGGCCATGGCGGCGGCAATGACCGCGCTGCCGGCGCCGTTGTAATCGGTGGTGCCCAGCAGCTTGGTGAGGGCGATGATGAGGATACCGCCTGCCACCACCCGCAGATAGGGGTTGGGGAAGAATTTCGCGTACAGCCTGGGGGTGGCGTGGAGCAGCTCACAGAAGGCGATGCTCAGCACGGCCAGCAGCGCGCCCAGCAGCAGCACCTGCCCGATGGTGACGGGGTTCAGCTCCGCCGTGGCGGCCAGCTTAAAAGCGGTGGGGGCAAGGCCCATCTGGCTGCTGATCCAGACGCCCAGCAAAGCGGACACCAGGCAGGGCAGCAGGGCGGCATACTGCATGGAGCCCACGTTGACCACCTCGATGGTGAAGACGGTGGCGGCCAGCGGTGTGCCGAAGATGGCGGAGAAGGCCCCGGCCATGCCGCACATCGTCATGAAGCGGCAGTCGCGGCGGTTGAGGCGCAGCAGACGGCCGACCTGCCCGGAAACCGAGCCGCCCAGCAGCAGCGCCGCACCCTCCCGGCCGCTGGAACCGCCCAGCAGGTGGGTGGTGACGGTGGAAAAGAAGATCAGCGGGGCAGTGCGCAGCGTCAGCACCTGGCGCTCCCGCACGGCGGCAAAGACCTGGTTGGTGGAGCCGCCCCCCTGGGGGTCAAACCGGCGGTATAAAAAAACAATGACCAGGCCGCCCGCCGGCAGCAGCCAGAGCAGCCAGCCCTGGACGCCGCGGGTGGCGTTGGCCCAGTTCAGTGCCAGTCCGAAGGCCGCCCCCAGCGGCCCGGTAATGCAGCCCACCAGGGCCGCCAGCACCACCCATTTGACACAGACCCGCAGGTAGCGCACCGTGCCGCGCAGTGCAGTTTGCAACGTTTGCATAAAAACATCCTCTCACTCATAATGCCTACCATTATACCCTGCAAGGCGGCAAAACACAAGAGAAAGGGTCCTTCCCATTTGGGGCTGCCTGTGCTATAATACACGGTACACGACAAACAGACCGCTTCGGGCGGACCGGGGTAAAGGAACGGGAAAATGAAACGACTGGCGATTATCGGCGCGTCCTATCTGCAGGCGCCGCTGATTCAGAAAGCGAAGGATATGGGGTGTGAAACCCACGTGTTTGCCTGGGCGGCGGACGATGTGGGGGAGAAGATGGCGGACCATTTCTATCCCATCAGCATTGTGGAGAAGGACGCCATCCTGGAAAAATGCCGCGAGATCGGCATCGACGGCATCTGCACCATTGCCAGCGACCTGGCGGCCATCACGGTGAACTACGTGGCGGAAAAGCTGGGCCTGACCGGCAACACCATGCGCTGCTGCGAGAAATCCACCAACAAGCACAAGATGCGGGAAGCCTTTGCGGCGGCGGGGGACCCCTCCCCGCAGTCGGTGCTCATCGCGCCCGGCACCGATCTCTCGGTGCTGGAGGGCATGCAGTATCCGCTGATCGTCAAGCCCACCGACCGTTCGGGCAGCCGCGGCATCACCGAGGTGAACCGCCCGGCGGGGCTGCAGGCGGCCCTTGCCCGTGCCCGGGAACAGAGCTTTGAGAAGATGGCCCTGGTGGAGGAGTTCGCCACCGGGCAGGAGTACAGCGTGGAGTGCATCTCCTGGAAAGGAGAGCATCATCTTCTGCAGATCACGCTCAAATTTACCACGGGAGCGCCCATGTACATAGAGACCGGCCACATGGAACCGGCCCCGCTGACCGATGCCATGCGGGAAAAGGTACGCCGGACGGTCTTCCATGCGCTGGACACGCTGGAGATCCAAAACGGCGCCTCCCACAGCGAACTCAAGATCGACGCGGCGGGCAACATCCGCCTTATCGAGATCGGCGGCCGGATGGGCGGCGACTGCATCGGCAGCCATCTGGTGCCGCTGTCCACCGGACTGGATTTCGTAGGGATGGTGGTGCAGATCGCCCTGGGCCAGGCCCCGGACCTGACCCCCGGGCCCCATCACGGGGCCTGCGGCATTCAGTTTGTCTTCGGTCCCCGGGACCTGGAACGGCGGGAAGCCCTGCGCGCGGTGCCGGGCATCACCCTGGTGGAGGAGAGCCCCATCGACCCCATGGACCACATCGTGACGGATTCCTCCACCCGGTTCGGCTACTACATCTTTGCCGCGGAGGACCCGGCGCGCATCTGCACCTGGATGGAAAAATAAGAGGAAGGAAAGACGGCATTTCATGCAACTGCTCAGCTTTGTCATTCCCTGCTACCACAGCGCGGCCACCATCGGCGCGGTGGCCCGGCAGATCCGGCAGACCGTAGAGGCGGACGGCCGCTATGAGTACGAGATCATTCTGGTCAACGACAACCCCGCCGACGACACCTGGCGGGAGATCTGCCGCCTGAAACAGGAGGACCCGCAGATCTTCGGCATCTGCATGTCCCGCAACTTCGGGCAGGCCTCGGCGCTGATGGCGGGCTACCGCCATGTGCACGGGGACATTGTGGTAAGTCTCGACGACGACGGCCAGACGCCGCCCGCCGAGATGTTCCGCCTCATCGACGCCCTGGACGAGGACACCGATGTGGTCTATGCCAGCTACCCGTCCAAGCACCACAGCGCCTTCCGCAACTTCGGCAGCAGGGTCAACGACTGGATGGCCACCTGGCTCATGGGCAAGCCCAAGGACCTCTACATGGCCAGCTACTATGCGGCCCGGCGGTTCATCATCGACGAGATGGTCAAGTGCGACAATCCCTTCCCCTATGTGGACGGCCTGGCCGTGCGTTCCACCTGCCGGTTCAAGAATATTCCCATCGACCACCAGGACCGCGCGGAAGGGGAGAGCGGCTATACCTTCTTCAAGCTGCTGGGGCTCTGGCTCAACGGGTTCACCGCCTTCTCGGTGAAGCCGCTGCGGGTGGCCACCGTGATGGGCGTGGTCTTCTCGCTGATCGGCTTTCTGTTTGCGGTGATCATCGTGGTGCGCAAGATCATCCTGCTGGATCAGATCGACGCGGGCTGGTCCAGCATTGTGGCCATCGTGCTGCTGCTGGACGGCATCCTCATGATGATGCTGGGCCTGGTGGGAGAGTACGTGGGCCGCATGTACATGACGATGAACAAAAGCCCCCAGTACGTCATACGCAGCACCACGGCGGCCCCGGGGCAGTCCGAAACAAAATAATAAAAAATCCCGGCTCCACAGGAGCCGGGATTTTTGTTGCCGGAATCAGGAAGCGGCGGGGGTGGCGCCGGGCAGCAGGGTGACCACATCCCGCAGAAGCACCAGCGGGTTTTCGCCCTTCTGGACGCGCAGACTGAAATAGGGCCGCCCCAGGGCGTTGTAGAGCACCCGGTGGGGATACTGGTCCATGACGGCGGCCAGCTGCTGGGGGCCGATCACGTCGGAGTAGAGGATCAGAAGATCGTTGCGTTGCACGATCTCCACAATACCCACCCGGGCGGCGGTGACCCGCACCAGCGACACATCCACCAGTCCCTGGACGCTCTTGGGCGGGGAACCGTACCGGTCAATGAGTTCGTCCAGCACGTCCTCGGCGTCGGCGGTGGTCTCGATGGCCGCAATGCGCTTGTAGGCCTCGATGCGCCCGGCGGGGTCGGGAATGTAGTCCTCCGGCAGGTAGGCGTCGATGGAGATATCCACCAGACAGTCGCTCTTGTCGGGGGGCGGGGTCTCGCCCCGGGCGGTGGCGATGGCCTGGCCCAGCATCTTCACATAGAGATCATAGCCCACGGCCTCCATGTGGCCGTGCTGGCTGTGGCCCAGCAGACTGCCGGCGCCGCGGATCTGCAGATCCCGCATGGCGATGCGGAACCCCGAGCCGAAGGCGGTGAACTCCCGGATGGCGGAAAGCCGTTTGGCGGCCACCTCGGTGAGCACCTTGTCCCGGGTGAAGGTGAAGTAGGCGTAGGCCTTGCGGGAGGAACGGCCCACCCGGCCCCGCAGCTGGTACAGCTGGGAAAGGCCCATGCGGTCGGCGTTTTCGATGATGAGGGTGTTGCAGTTGCGCACATCCACGCCGGTTTCGATGAGGGTGGTGCAGACCAGCACGTCGATCTCGTTGTCCAGCAGCTGCTGCCACACCGAGGAGATCTGTTCCTCGGTCATCTTGCCGTGGGCGATGCCGATGCGGGCCCCCGGCACCAGTTTGCCGATGCGGGCGGCGCATTCGTTGATGGTGTCCACCCGGTTGTGCAGGTAGTAGACCTGACCGCCCCGGGCCAGTTCCTTGCGGATGGCCTCCGAGACGATGCCCTCGTCGTATTCCAGCACGTAGGTTTCCACCGGCTGGCGCTCGAAGGGGGGCTGCTCGATGGTGCTCATGTCCCGGATGCCGGAAAGAGCCATGTTCAGCGTGCGGGGGATGGGGGTGGCCGACAGGGTCAGCATATCCACCCCGATGAAGGCTTCCTTCAGTTTTTCCTTGTGCTTGACGCCGAAACGCTGTTCCTCGTCGATGATGACGAGCCCCAGGTCCCGGAACTTCACGTCGTCGGAGAGCAGCCGGTGGGTGCCCACCACGATGTCCACCGTGCCGTCCTTGAGGCCCCGCAGCGTCTCTTTCTGTTCCTTGCTGCTGCGGTAGCGGGAGAGCAGCCCGATGCGGATGGGGTAGGCCTCCATCCGGGCGATGGCGGTGTTGAAGTGCTGCCAGGCCAGGATGGTGGTGGGGGCCAGGATGGCGCACTGTTTGCCGCCCATCACGCACTTGAAGGCGGCGCGCAGGGCCACCTCGGTCTTGCCCACCCCCACGTCGCCGCAGAGCAGCCGGTCCATGGGCCAGGGCTGTTCCATGTCGTGCTTGATGTCGGCGGCGCAGGTCAGCTGGTCGGGGGTTTCCTCGTAGGCAAAGCGCTGCTCAAAATCCCCCTGCCAGGTGTCGTCGGCGGGGAAGGCGTAGCCCTTGGCCTGTTTGCGGCGGGCGTACAGCTCGATGAGCTCCTTGGCCATGGCCTCGGTGGCGGCCTTGACCTTTTTGCGGGTCTTGGCCCAGTCGCTGCCGCCCAGACGGCTCAGCTTCACGTTGTCCTTGTCGCCGGGGGCGGTGTAGCGGGACAGCAGGTCCAGCTGGGTCACCGGCACATACAGGACATCCTTCTTGTCGTATTCGATGCGCAGGTAGTCCTTGGTCACCCCCTGCACGGCCATCCGCTGGATGCCGGCGTAGCGGCCGATGCCGTGGTTCTGGTGGACCACCAGGTCGCCGGGGGAGATTTCGCTCAGGCTGTTCAGGGCGTCCTTGTTGCGCTTTTTCTTCTTCTGGGCGGTGCTCACCCCGAAGGCCCGGGCCGTGAACACCGCATACTTGGCAAAGGGCAGGCTGCACCCGGCGGAAAGCTGTCCCGGCAGCACCTGCACAAGACCGGCGGCGGGGACGGCGTTTTCGTCGGTGGTGACGTTGAGCCCCTTCACCCGCAGATCGGCCGCCAGGCCGGCCGCGGCGCGGGGCGTGCCTGCCATCACCGTCACGGCGGCGCCGCCGTCGCACAGCGGCTGCAGATCCTCCAGCAGATGGGCCACCTCGCCGGCCCAGGCGGGCAGGGCGTGGGCCGGGGCGTTGACGATCTCCTTCAGGGCAATGTCCGGCATGCTGCGGGCGAAGTTCTCGGCGCAGATGGTGCGGCAGCGGGCGGGCTGCGCCCACAGCCAGGCGGGTTCGGCGTAGAGCTTGTCAAGCCCCGGGGCCAGCACCCCGTCCTGGAGCAGCGTGGTGAGCTCCTCCCCCCGGCGGTAGGCGGTGGCCCGCTGGGCCTCCCGCAGCGAGGCGGGTTCCTCCAGCACCAGCAGCGGGTCGTCGAAATAGCCCAGCAGGGTGGCGGGCTCAGGATAGCGCACCGCCAGGTATTTGTCCAGGTTCACCGGCACGGCGCCGCCGTCCAGCTGGGCCAGCTCGGAGGCCATGCAGGATTCCAGCGCCGTGCGCTTCTTGCCGCGCTGCTTTTTCAGAAAAGCCCGCAGCAGGTCGGCCGCCTGGGCGGGGGCGCCGAACAGCACCTCCCGGGCGGGGCTCACATAGATCTTCTCCACCGGGTCCTCCCGGCGCTGGGTGGTCAGATCGAAGGTGTGCATGGTATCGATCTCGTCGCCCCAGAACTCCATGCGCACCGGCAGTTTCATGTCGGGGGCGTAGAGGTCCACGATGTCGCCGCGGATGGAAAACTGTCCGGGACCATCCACCTGGGTGCGGCGGGTGTACCCGGCGCCGTGGAGCAGGGCGGTGAGCTCGGTGCGGGGGATGGAATCCCCGGGGCGCAGCGTGCGGGTGTTGGCGCAGAAATCCGCCCTGGGGGTGGTGTACTGGGTCAGCGCCTCCTCCGAGACACAGACCGCCTGCAGGCGGCCGCCCACCAGGTCGCCCAGCACCCCCAGACGGCGGTATTCATATTCCCGGGCGGTGCCCTCGATGGGGCGCAGCACATAGTCCCGGGCAGGAAAGACCGCCGCCGGAATGCCCAGCGTGTTCAGGTCGCCCGCAAAACGGGTGGCCTCGGCCTCGCCGGGGGTCACGATGCAGAGCGGCCGTTCCAAGGTGCGGCAGAGGGCGGCGTAGACCAGGGCACGCCCCGAACCGGGCAACCCAAATAAGGCGCATGCCCCCGGTTCGGAGAGCGCATGCGCCAGTTTTTCATATTCCTTCGTTTGGGTAAAGCGGGAAGTAAACAGTGTCATAGAATCAGAGAAGAGCGTTTCCCGCCGCCGCACACCCGAAAGGGGACGGCAGGGGAAAACGGCTCACAGATCAAAGGTCACTAAACACGGAAAGAAGGTTCGCCGCCGGAATGCACCGACGGGCGGGGAAGCGGGCCGATCAGGCCTGGTTCAGGTATTCCTTGGCCAGCCAGCCGTACTGACCCTCGTACTGGACCACGATCCAGGTCTCGTCGGCGTTGGCACCCAGGGCGGTCACGGCGGTGCCGGCCGGGATCTGGGCCACCTTGTCAAAGTCGGTGCCGGGGCCGGCGCGCAGATTCATGTTGGAGTCCGGCGTCACGGTAAAGGCCGGCTGCTCACCCTCGGCATAGACGGTGGCGGGCTGCTCGGACAGGCCGTCAAAGTTGACCGGCGTGGGTTCCGGGGTCGGCTCGGGGGTGGGTTCCGGCGTGGCTTCCACCGCGTCGCCGGGGACTTCTCCCTCCGCGGCGATGCTGTCCGAGGCAACGCCTTCCGCGGTGGAGGCGCTCTCCGGGGTGGTGGACGGGTCAGCGGAGCTGCCGCCGTCAAAGGCGCCGGTCAGCAAAAGAAAACAGAACACAATGGTGGCGATGAATACAACCGCACACACCAGCAAACGGACCAGTGCTTGTTTGCGAAGAGAGCTCATGGGTCTATCTCCTTTATCGATTGAATTTGTTTTGTGCATATTGCAAGTTGTCGTCCATCAGCAGCTTGCAGGCTTGTTCAATATCAGGGTAGCGGTCTGTCACCGCCTTGCGGTCCTCGGCGGGCAGCTTGCCCAGCACCCAGGCCGCCAGATCGTACTGGGGATTGGGCTTGGCGCCGATGCCGATGCGGATGCGGTTGAACTCCTCGGTGCCCAGACTGGCGATGATGCTTTTCAGCCCGTTGTGGCCGCCCGCCGACCCGTGGGGCCGGATGCGCAGATGCCCCGGCTGCTGGGTAATGTCATCGCAGAGCACGATGATGCGGCTGGCCGGGATCTTGAAAAAGTGGGCGGCCGGGGCGATGCTCTGTCCGCTCAGGTTCATGTAGGTCAGCGGCTTGAGCAGCACCACCTTGTGGTCGCCCACCTGCACGGTGCCGTACAGTCCCTGCCACTTGCTCTTGTTCACCGGGCACTGCCACTGCTCGGCCAGATAATCCAGCGCCTCAAAGCCGGCGTTGTGGCGGGTGCCGTCGTATTTGGGTTCGGGATTGCCCAGACCGGCAATCAGCCAGTCGGCACTGGCGGGAGAAGAAAAGAAAGCCATAAACGAATAGAACGCTCCTTGTTGATGTACTTTTGGGGGACGCTTATAAGACTTCCACGATCCGGCTTCCGAAGGGGAACAGGGCAAGCCGCGCGATCTTGAAATACTGCAGGCCGAAGGGGATACCGATGATGGTGATGCAGAGCAGGCATCCCCACGCCGCGTGGGCCACCGCCATGGGCAGCCCGGTCACGATCAGCCAGATAATGTTCAGCAGCAGGGAAGGGGCCCCGCCGCCGTACAGTACCTCTTTCCCGAAGGGAAACAGGCTTAATGAGGCAAATTTGAAACACTGCAGTCCCACCGGAATGCCGATGATGGTGATGCACCACAGCACACCGGCCGCGGCCCAGCCCAGGGCGCTGAGCCATCCGCCCAGCAGAAACCACAGAAGATTGCCAAGAAGGCGCATGATCCGGTCCCTTTCCGCCCTTACAGGCTGTCAAGACGATTCTGCAAGACCAGCTGTGCCTTGGCCACGTCCGCTTTTTTCACGAAGATCTGGTATTCTATGCTGCGGTCGGTCTGCTCGCCCACGGCAAACATGGTGCCGGTGCGGCGGGAAGCGCTGCTGAAATTGATGGTGCGGGTGCGGCAGACGATACCTTCCTTGCGCAGCGCCTGCAGCGAAGCGCCGTACTGTGCGGCGTCAAAGGTGCACAGTACCTCCACATAACCAAGGATCATGAGCCAGACGGACATCATACCGCATCAACCCTTTCGTTTGTCGGCCTCCAGCTTCTGCTTTTTGGCAATGTACTTTTCCAGCTTGTGTTCACCCCAGGCGTCGATGTTGACCTGCTTGGCCCGTTCGATGCCCAGCGCCCCGGCGGGCACATCCTTGCCGATGGTGGAACCGGCGGCCGTGAAGGCATGGTCGCCCACCGTGACCGGCGCCACCAGGTTGGTGTTGCATCCGATGAAGACGTAGTCGCCGATGGTGGTGTGGAATTTGCCCTCGCCGTCGTAGTTGCAGGTGACGGTGCCGCAGCCGAAGTTGCAGTATTTGCCCACGGTGGCATCGCCTATATAAGTAAGGTGGCTGACCGTGTTGCCCTCGGCAAAGTCGGCGTTCTTGGTCTCCACGTAGGCGCCCAGGTGGCAGCCCTCGGCGGTTTTGGTGCCGGTGCGCACATGGGTGAAGGGCCCGATCTTGTTGTTGGGGCCGATGTGGCTCTGGTAGCACTGGCTGGCGTTGATGGTGGAACCTTCCTCCACCACGGTATCCTCCAGCAGGGTGTTGGGGCCGATGACGCAGCCGGCGCCGATGACGGTCTTGCCCCGCAGGATGCAGCCGGGCAGGATGGTGGCTCCCGGGGCAATCTCCACTTCGGGGTCGATGTAGACATCGCGGCTGATGAATTCCACACCGTTATTCAGATGGCGCTCGAAGGTGGCAGTATAACGCTGCTGCGCCAGTTCAAAATTTTCTTTGGCGGTAGACATAAAAATCCCCCTTATATATAAATACCTTATTTCTGTATTGTACCCCAGACGGCCCGATTACGCAACCCGAAAAAAGGCCCCGTCGGCAGGAAAAATGCAAAGAGAACAAAAATAACAAAAAAAGCGGAGTAAGGAACAATTTCCGAACTTTCCGCCCAGTATATTTTACACGATTTTTGTGCAAATTGCAATACCCTGGGGAGAAAAGTTTGTTAGATTTTCAGCCAAAGTAGTGAGCAGTTTTTTAACAATCCACTGGAAATTCGTTTTAGGGTCTGTTATAATGGACTGTGCAAACACGAAACGTTGTATGCAAACACGTTACCGTTTTTGGGAGGTTAGTATGAGCAAGAAATTCTTGTACCTGTTCAAAGAGGGCCATGACGCCTTCGGCGGCGACCAGACCACCATGAAGAACATTCTGGGTGGCAAGGGCGCCGGCCTGGCCGAGATGACCCACGCCGGCATGCCGGTTCCGCAGGGCTTCACCATCACCACCGAAGCCTGCACCCAGTATTATGCCGACAACCGCGAGATCAATGACGAGATCAAAGCGGACATCTTCAAATACATGGGCATCCTGGAGGAGCAGACCGGCAAGACCTTCGGCTCCGTGGACAACCCGCTGCTGGTGTCTGTCCGTTCCGGTGCCCGTCAGTCCATGCCCGGTATGATGGATACCATCCTGAACCTGGGCCTGAACGATCAGGCTGTGGAAGGCCTGGCCAAGAAGACCAACAACCCCCGCTTCGCCTATGACTGCTACCGCCGTTTCATCCAGATGTACTCTGATGTCGTTATGGAGCTGGGCAAGAGCTTCTTCGAAGAGCGCATCGATGCCATGAAGGAGCGCAAGGGCGTCAAGCAGGATGTGGAGCTGACTGCCGACGACCTGAAGGAACTCGTCAAGGAGTTCAAGCAGATCTACCGCGAGAAGCAGGGCAGCGAGTTCCCGCAGGATCCCAAGGAGCAGCTGATCGGTGCCGTCAAGGCCGTCTTCCGTTCCTGGGACAACCCCCGCGCCAACGTTTATCGTAAGATGAACGAGATCCCCTACGAGTGGGGCACTGCCGTCAACGTCCAGCAGATGGCGTTCGGCAACTCCGGCATGCGTTCCGGCACTGGCGTTGCGTTCACCCGTAACCCCGCCACCGGCGAGAAGAAGCTGATGGGCGAGTACCTGATCAACGCCCAGGGCGAGGATGTCGTGGCCGGTATCCGTACTCCTTCTCCCATCAGCAAGCTGCATGAGGAGATGCCCGAGGTCTACGATCAGTTCGTTGAGATCGCTACCCGCCTCGAGAACTACTACAAGGATATGCAGGACATGGAGTTCACCATCGAGGATGGCAAGCTCTTCATGCTGCAGACCCGTAACGGCAAGCGTACCGCCCAGGCTGCTCTGCGGATCGCCTGCGACCTGGTGGACGAGGGCGTTATCAGCGAGCAGACTGCTGTTCTGCGCGTTGAGCCCAAGCAGCTGGACACCCTGCTGCATCCCCAGTTTGACGCTGCCGCTCTGAAGGCCGCCGAGGCAATCGGCAAGGGCCTGGCTGCTTCTCCGGGATCTGCCTGCGGCCGTGTGGTCTTCTCTGCGGAGGACGCCGAGGAGAAGGTCAAGGACGAGGCCTGGAAGCGCGTCGTTCTGGTCCGTTTGGAAACCAGCCCCGAGGATATCGTCGGCATGCAGGTTTCTCAGGGCATCCTGACCGTCCGTGGCGGTATGACCAGCCACGCCGCCGTTGTCGCTCGTGGCATGGGCACCTGCTGTGTCTCCGGCTGCGGCAACGACAACGATGTTGTCATTGACTACGACGCCAAGACCATCTCCATCAACGGTCACCTCTTCCATGAGGGCGACTGGATGAGCATCGATGGCTCCACCGGTAACATCTACGAGGGCCAGATTGCCACCGTGGCTTCCACCGAGAACGCCAACTTCAAGCGCTTCATGGCCTGGGCTGACGCTGCCCGTCAGATGAAGGTCCTGACCAACGCCGACAACCCGCGCGACGCCCAGAACGCTGTCGACATGGGTGCTGAAGGCATCGGTCTGTGCCGTACCGAGCATATGTTCTTCGCCGAGGACCGCATCAAGGCTGTCCGCGAGATGATCTGCGCCCGTACGGTGGAAGAGCGCAAGACCGCTCTGGCCAAGGTCGAGCCCTACCAGGAGGCCGACTTCATCGCCATGTACCGCATCATGGGCGACCGTCCGATGACCATCCGTTATCTGGATCCGCCTCTGCATGAGTTCCTGCCCACCAAGCCCGAGGAGATCGAGGCTCTGGCCAAGGACATGGGCATGACCACCGAAGAGCTGAACAACGTGGTTGTCAGCCTGCACGAGTTCAACCCCATGATGGGCCATCGTGGCTGCCGTCTGTGCGTCACCTATCCGGAGATCGCCGAGATGCAGACCAACGCCGTCATCAAGGCTGCCCTGAAGGTCAGCGCCGAGACCGGCAAGATGATTACCCCGCACATCATGATTCCTCTGGTTGGCGAGGTCAAGGAGCTGAAGTACGTCAAGGATGTCGTCGTCAAGACCGCCGACAAGCTCATCGCTGAGGCTGGCGTTGACATGAAGTACCAGATCGGTACCATGATCGAGATCCCGCGTGCTGCCCTGACCGCCGGCGAGATCGCCAAGGAAGCTGACTTCTTCAGCTTCGGCACCAACGACCTGACCCAGATGACCTTCGGCTTCAGCCGTGACGACGCTGCCAAGTTCCTGACTGCCTACTACGACACCAAGATCTACGAGAGCGATCCGTTCCAGCATCTGGACCAGGTTGGCGTTGGCAAGCTGATCAAGATGGCTGCCCACGACGGCCGCGAGACCAACCCGAACCTGGGTCTGGGCATCTGCGGCGAGCATGGCGGCGATCCCTCCAGCGTCGAGTTCTGCCACAATGTTGGCCTGGACTACGTCAGCTGCTCTCCGTACCGTGTGCCTATCGCTCGTCTGGCTGCTGCTCAGGCCGCTATCAAGAACCCCCGCAAGTAAGAGTTCTGTCATTCACCATTGGATTTGATGAAGCACAAACCTTCTATAAATCCCATGGATACGGCATAAAACCGTCAAAATGGCATGATTTGACCGTGGAGGTTTATATCTA
>CALXHT010000018.1 GCA_944388215.1 uncultured Gemmiger sp.
TGCGCCACTCCTGCTAAAACCGAATATTCCTGCACCCGGGGCTTTTTTGTACTGTCTGCACAATCTGGGGCGGTTCACTTTCCCAGAATCTGCCGGGGCTATTTGTTTTACGCTTATGGAGTTTTCAGGCCTCTCTGGCAATGGGTTCCGGACACATGGTGGCATCCAGACCGACCTCGAACATGCGGCGCCAGGGCATCCAGACATGCTGCAGATTCACCCGGGGCGCAATGGAGGACAGCTCCTTGCGGGCAAACCGCTCCAGCTCCTCCCGGACCTTCTCGCTGATGATGCCGTTCTGCTCATGCACGTCAAAATAGTTCATGCCGTACTGGCTCAGCGTGCGGGTAACACGCGCCCGTACCAGTCCGCAGTAGCCGGCATCCTCGAGATACCGTTCCGCCAGGAAGTTCTGATGCGACTGCGTGATACCAAAATGATAGGCATCCACTCCTTCCGCGATGGCGGTCCCCAGGGTGTTGGCCGAGGTATTCCAGCCGGCGTATCCGGCCACCTTGTCCAGCAGGCCGGAATGGTTCAGCATGCGGATCAGCAGCAGCTCACCGCCATTGCCGTACGCGTTGTCGGCAATGGTCACGATGCGCCCCTCCCGGACCCGTTCTTCCACAAAGTCCACCAGTTCCGGCAGGCTGCGCTCCACGCAGTACCCACGCGCCCGCGAAGGCTGCTGTACCGCTTCCTCGATCCGTTCCGCCGGCGCCGTGACGGCCAGGATGATATCGGCATTTTCATACGAATCCGTCACCTGGCAGCCCGCCGACAACAGCTGGTTGCGGATGGTGGTGTCCAGAGAACACCCTTCATAAATCGGGATCACCGACTTGGCGCCCTCCGCCGCATACTTCACATAGACCTTCGGCTTGCAGCCCGCCATGTGGTTCAGCATGCGGGCCAGCAATGTAAGCCCCACCTCATCGGCACCGGGATACATGAGCACATCCCGCATGAGCCCCTTGCAGGCGATCTCATCCCGGACGGCCTGCTGGTCCATGGCTGCGTACCCATAGGGTGCAGAGTCATCCTGGGGAATCACCAGCGCATCCAGAATTCCCTGCTCCACCAGTTCCAGCGCCCGATGGTTGAGCTGCAGATTGCAGGAGCGGCGGTCCACATAATCCTTGAGCTTGTCCTGATCGATCTCCTCCAGCATCCCCTTGAGTTCCTGGTCCCCGCAAAGTCCCAGGCGGCTGCGGTGCAGGATTTCTCCCGCCCGATGAATCTGCTCGCCGTACTGCTCATAGTAATCCGGCTCCTCATCGTCGCTGGAATAGTCCGGGCAGCGCATGATCACCTGAAAGCCGTAAATCAGAAGATTCGGATTTTCTTGCTTGAGCTTCCGGATGATATCCAGGCGCGGTTCCAGGTCTTCCGGGCTTGCATGATGGATCCGGGAAGGAACCAGCCCGCCATAGAGCAGCGTATCCAGGGAAAGAACCAGTCCGTCCGCATCACGGCAGGCTTCCAACAGAAACCGGTCCACCTTTTCCAAATCGGCGGGCTGCTTTTTGTTGCCCAGCGCCTCGGGCACCACCAGTTCAATCCCATTGTGCCGGAACAAATGCTGGGGAAACAGGCGGTTACAGGGCCGCTCGTCCAGTGGCAGCAATACCAGCTTCAGCTTTCTGTTCAACATGTTTTTACTCCTCCTCGGTATCTGCGCACCGGCAAAAATCCGAACTTGCCGTAATACTCTTTCAGGATGGTCCAGTCGATACAGACGATATGAGCCCCCAGTGCGCGCAGCTGCAGCAAAGACTGCCGCAACAGGAACTCTCCCAGCCGCCGGCCGCGTACCCCGGCGCTGATGCCGATGGGCCCCAGCCCGGAACGCCCCTGCGGATTCACCGAAATCTTGCAGAAACCACACACGGCACCATTTTTCGGGCACAGCAGCATGATTTCTCCGGGATTTCCCCCGCTCCCCAGGAAGGACTGCATCTCCTCCAGCCAGCGTCCCGGGAATTCCGCCTGCAAAAAGGCAAACAGGGCGGCTTCCTGCCCCCGCTGCAGCGGCTCCGCCGTATACGAAGTGAATCCACTCACGTCAAAGGCATCGATCAGGGGATCCTGCGTCACATCCGCCTCCAGATCATAGTGCTCATCGATGCACATCTCATAGCCACGGTGTTCAAAGAATGCATGTTTTTCCGGCAGTGGTTCCGGCACCCCCGAAAACAGGTTGCATACATCCTGCCCCAGGAAGATTTTGCGGATGCCCAGTTTATTCATGGCCTTTTCAGCCGCCCTGTACAGGCAGCCGCCCCATCCCTGTTTCTGGAAGGCAGGATCGACCACCAGCACGCTGATACATCCGGCGCCACCGTAGGGCGGTGCCCCCGGTTCAAACCGCTTGGATACCACCGCTCCCAACAGGCTGCCGTCCCACCGTTTCAGGCAGAGAGTGGCCGTCTGCAGTATGGCGTGATCGTGGAAGGCCGCCCGCTCCAGACGTTCCCTGCCCAGATCATAGCTCTGCGGCAATGCCTTCTGGAGCAGGGTGTGCAGGGCAGGCAATTCCGCGCCGGTCAGCGGCTGCAAAGCGGTAGAGCGCTGTGCATATCGCCACCAGCCATCCCCTTCCAGATAACTCAGATCGAACAGCATGCAGCGGCCGGTCTGGGCAAAGCACATCTGAATCGCCTGTGCAATGCGGGCAGGCGCGTCGCGGTACTGGTCCAGAAAGAGGCCTGCCGTCACCGGCGTGTCGCCCATAACCACCTGCCGGGCCAGCCGGGCGGCTCCCTCCACGCTGTACCAGTAGGCGGGTTTGTCCTGTGCCTCCCGCTCTGTGATTTCCGGGTAATAGCAGCCGGAGAGCAGATTATCCACCAACGGTGCGTAGCCTGCCTGCTGATACTGTTCCGGCCGTGCCAAACCGTATTCCTGCGGCAGATACCGGGGAGAAGCCCAGTTGGCTCCCACCTGGTCATACAGCGGGTACCAGGACCCGGTATAGTCCAGCAGCACACGCCCCGGGAAACGATGCACGCAGGACTGCATCCGCTCCATAAACCCGCGGATTGCCCTGGCCCGGCTGATGCGGAAAGCATCGAAAAGCGGTCCCGGCTCCGCCTTGCCTGCCTGAATCCGGTAGACCGATGCGGGCCACCCTGCCGCCGTTCCGGCCAGCTGTTCCACAGCTTGCCGTGTCAGCGGGCCGAAATCCGAACAGAGCCCCACATAGCGTGCCCGGTCCAGAACCAGTCCCTGAACGGGATACCGGCTCAGCACCTCTCCGGCAATGTCCAGCAGGTACTGCTGCACCTCGGGATTCATGGGATCCAGGAACAGCTCCCCGAAGTCATCGATGGAACTGACCGTCTGCAAGGAACCGGCCTGCAGAACCGGGCACACACAAGGTTTGCCCGCCGCATCCAATCCATATACTTGCGCCTGCCAGTCCGGGTGCCGTAATGCCGGCATCTCCGGCCTGGGGTCGTTTCGGTTGCCGCCCACAAACACATCCATGGCCGCATACAGGGCAATACCTTCCTGCCGGCAGATCTCCAGACACTGGCGCAGATAATCCACACCCGGCGCAAAGGTCGGATCGTACTCACTGTAGGACGGCGCCAGCGTGCTGGGATACAGCACATAACCGCTGGTATCCCGTACACTCAACAGGACCGCATCCACACCGGCTTCGGCGCAATGCTGCATGGCCGTGCGGAACTTGCGGGCATCGGAAATGGTGGCTTTATTGGCCTGGATTTCAATCCAGACGGAATATCCAGGAAGCATCCTTTCCTCCTCCAATCAGCCCTTGACGGCGCCGCTGACCGCTTCGATATAGTTTTTCTGGCACAGGATAAAGACGATGATGACAGGAATTACCGAGATAATAGCGCCCGCGGCAATATACCCGAACTTATAGTTGAAGGAGCCGTTCAGATACTGCAGGGCGGCGGCCAGGGGGTACTTTTCGGGATCCTGCAGCACGATGATGGGCCACAGAAACTCGTTCCAGCGGCTGATGAAGTCAAAAATGATGACGGTGGAGATGGTGGGCATGATGCCGGGCAGCATAATCTGCCACCAGATCCGCAGTTCCCCTGCCCCGTCAATGCGGGCGGCCTCGATCAGATCCTTGGGGACGCCCAGATAGCCCTGCCGCATCAGAATGATGCTGAACACCTTGACGGAGCCCACCAGGATCACGCCCGCCAGGGTATCCAGCAGATGCATGGCCGAAATGGTAAGATAGTTGATGATCATGCCAGCCGCTGCCGGAATGATCATCGAGGCAAGCAGCAGACTGAGCACCACATTCTTGCCCTTGAAGCGCATGCAGGCAAGCGGGTAGGCGCAGAGTGCCGAGAGGATCACGTCCAGCACGATGCTGCCCACCGTGATGATCACCGTGTTGAGCAAGTAGCGCGGCACCGAAAGGAACTCCCAGACGCCCACGTAGTTTTCCACCGTGGGATTTTCCGGGATCAGACTGATATCATAGATGTTCTGGCCGGAGCGGAAGGATGCCGCCAGCAGCCAGATAAACGGCCCGGCACAGATAATCGCAATGAGGATCAGCATAATATAAGTGAGAACGGCACGAACCATCCGCTGGCTTTTTGTTCCGTACATCATGCCAACTCCCCCTTTTCGCCCTTACGGCCGTACACAAAGACGACAATGCTGATGATACCGGTGATCAGTGCCTGCACAAAGCCTACCGTGGCCGCATAACCGAATTCAAAGCTGTTGAAGGCCTTGTAGTAGGAGTAATAGGCGATGACCATCGTGGCGGTGTCGGGACCGCCCTGGGTCAGCACGAAGACGGCGTCAAACACGCCCACCGCCGAGATAACCGAGTTCAGGCTGCAGAACCAGATATAGGGTTTGAGCAGCGGCAGCCTGATATGGAAAAATGCCTGGATCGGCGTGGCGCCGTCCACATAGGCGGCCTCCACAATTTCTTTGGGGATGGACTGAAGACCGGCCAGATACATCATCATATAATAGCCCAAGCCCTGCCAGACCGTGATGAACATGATACAAAGCATGGCGGTCCGGCTGTCGGTCAAAAATCCCAGGGAGCTGGAGATCACGCCCCAGTTTTTCAGTACGGTATTGATCAGGCCGCTGGGATCAAACAGGAAGCCCCACATGATGGAAATGGCCACCATGGAAGTGACCACCGGGATGTAATACATCGTGCGGAACAGTGTGATGCCCCGCAGCTTCCGGTTGACCAGCACTGCCAGCAGGATGGACAGAATCTGGATCACCGGCACAACCACCACGAACAGGACGGTGTTCACAATCGCCGCCTGGAAGTTGCGGTCGTGGAAAGCCGTGATGAAGTTGTCAAAGCCCACAAACTTCGTCTTACCCAGTACCGAGTAATCAAAAAACATCAGCGGCAAACTGCCCACAATCGGTGCAAATACAAAGATAATGAGCAGAATCAATGCCGGCGCCATGAACAGATACGCCAGAATGGTTTGCCGTGTCTGAAGGCGCATGGGCCGCCGCTTTTTGTTGGAAACAGCTGCCGACGTAGACGTTTTCATTATAGCATCTTCCCCCTTGCTCCGCAAACCGCCAGCTTTCGGCCTTTTTCAACGGGGCCTTGCGTTGTAGCAACGATCTGCTGAAATAGGAACCCACAAGGCCCCTTTGAAAAGGGCCGCCAGGGATTTCTACGCTCCCTGGCGGCATCGGTGGTTTTCGTGCAGTTGTTTATTCGGCAGTCTGAGCCAGAATATCGTTCACAGCCTTTTCACCGTTATCCAGTGCAGTCTGCGTGTCGGTACCATTCTGGATGACCGCTTCCTGAATCTGGTTGACGGCATCCTGGATCTCGCTCTGGCCGGCCGTGCCCAGAGAGTAGTCCTTGGAGGTGTCGCTCACCTCAACGGACATCATGCGGGCCTGGCCTTCCAGGGTCTCGCTGTCAGAGGTGAAGTAGGGATCCTGGCCGGCCTTGATGGTGGACGGGAAGATGGCCGTCTGCTTGCAGAATTCCAGCTGGCATTCGTCGCCGGTGATGTAGGCAGCAAACTTGATGGCTTCCTCGTGATGCTTGCTGGCCTCAGGCACGACCAGGTTCATCAGCGCGTTGCGGGAGAAGCCTTCGCTGCCGGTGAGGGGCGCTGCCACGCCAATGTTGTTGTAGACATCGGGGGCTTCATCCTTGATACGGCTCAGGGAAGAACCGGAAGAGCTCACGATGGCCAGCTGGCCGGTCTCGAACAGTTTCAGCTCGGTATCCCAGTCACCCCACTTGCTGTTCTTGGGCAGGATATCCTGATCGGTCAGTTCCTTGAAGCTGTTCAGCAGGTCTACCGTCTCGCTGGTGTTGAACGCTGCTGCGGTGTTGTCATCGTTCAGAATGGGAATGCCCTCTTCAAACAGCAGGTTGAAGAACTCCGGCGGGTTGTAAAGATAGGCGCCGGTCTTCTCCTTCATCGTCTTGGCGGCGTCGAAAGCTTCACGGTACTGGGTGGGCAGGGTGCTGATATCCAGGCCGGCCTGCTCAAACAGCGCCTTGTTGTAGAACATGATGTTGGGAGAGGCGTACCAGGGGAAGGCGTAGACGGAATCGCCGATCCGGGCAGAATCGTACAGGCTCGGGACGTAGACGCTCTTCTGTTCCTCGGTTGCTTCCTTTTCCAGGTCCACCAGCGCGCCCTTGCCGGCCAGCGTCAGGGTCATCTGGGTGTTCAGGTTCACCACGTCCGGAGAGGTGCCGCCCGCCGTAGCCGTGACGAGCTTCTGCTGGATAGAATCATAAGGAAGATCCACCCAGTTGATGGTAACGCCCGGGTTCTCGGCCTCATACTTGTCGATCAGGCCGTTCAGGAAATCGGTGAACGTGGGCTGCAGCGCGATGGTCCAGAACTCCAGCGTGACGGGCTCTGCTGTTTCGCCGGAAGCGGTCGAACCGGAACCGGAAGCCGCCTCGGAGGCAGCGGTGCTGCTGGCGCTTTGCCCGCAGCCTGCCAAAGAGGTGGCTGCAAGCGCGGCTGCACACAAACCAGCTGCTGCTTGTTTCCAAATTTTTCTCATGTGTTTGTCCTCCTTTTGTTTCTGTTGATATTCTTAAACGCTCCCTCCGGGAAATTGCCTGTACCTGTTTCTGTTTCGGGAGCGCTTAATTCATAAAACTGCCGGGGTCGCGTTGCATGACCACAGATTGTAGTTCAGGCTGGCGATCTCACTGTTATCAAAGTAGGCGAAGGGCAACCTTTCGCCTTCCAGCTCCTCGATGGCTGTAAGCGTACCGTCCAGGTAACGCGCCAGGCATTGCCGGGTGTACAGCAAGCGGCTTCGCAGCCCGCCCAGGCGCAGGTGCTGGACTTCCAGACCGAATACTTTGTTTTCCTGCAGCCACTGCTCCTGCAGCGTATTCTGGAATGTTTCCAGCCGCTGCACCGTCTGCGGTATGACCGTTTCGGCAAGGTCTTCCAGTGCTTTGTTATCCCGGCTGTCGTAGGCCGTCTTGATCCGTTTGCCAAGGTCTGCTTTCCGTTCCAGTACCCTGCAAAGATCTTTCTGGGTGCGGAACAGGATGGCGTACTCCCCTGCCCGGGCTTCTATCTGTTCCAGCTGCCCGGCAGCCTTCGCGTAAAAGTGCTGCACATCCGCGGGAACCAGCGAATCAAAGGTGCCCAGCAAGGGATCGTTGTAGAGCAGAAACTTGCTGGCATTTCCGTGGACCGTCGGATCCTCGGAGAACCGGCTGGGACGATCCAACTGGAGAAACTCCTGGAACGGGATTCCTGTAAGGATGCGGAATCCCTCTGTCTCTTTCGGAATTCCCCAGGCCAGCGCCGCATCCGCATACAAGACCGGCAATATGGAAAACACACTTGCCTCGGCGCCGTTATCTCCCCAGGCCGTGATCACCACGGACCGGATTTTTTCTTCGATGCAGGCCTGCAGCGCATCCCGCCCGGTCTCAATGCTGAAGGCATTGCAGGGGGTAAAGCCGCTCCATTTCCAGGCACCGCCTGCAAAGACCACCCGGTCGGTCATCTGCTTGTGCTTTTGCAGCATGGCCTTGTACCGCTCTTTGCCTACATGGTAATAGTCCCAGAATCCCAGTTCCACCTGCGGCGGAATTTCCGGCCGGCAGCGGGCTTTTGCTCCGGCCGCCGCCTGATCGTAGCTGCCGTAAGCCAGGTTAAAAAACATATCGCTCCACATCTGCGGCTGCAGATGGTGGGACTCGCAAAGGGCCAGAACCCGCTGCAGATGTTCCTGCAGCACCTGGATGCGGGGCTGGTAGCCGTTTTGTTCCAGATACTTGCCCGCTCCCACCAGGGCTGCCTCATCCATGCCGATGTTGACTTTCCGGGTGGTAAAACATTCCGATACCGTCTTCAGCAGCTTATCCAGCAGACGGTACGTCCGCTCATCCCCGGCCAGCAGGATGTCTTCGGTATCGCGGATCTCATCATACCGCTGGTACCGCATGATCTGGTTGAGGTGGGCCAGCGTCTGCAGATAGGGCCGCAGTTCCAGGCCCAGGCCGGCCGCATACTGGTCCAGGTCCTTGAGTTCTTCGGGGGTCATGGCACCGCGCTGGTACCCGAAATACGGCTCCCCCGGGATATCTATTGTGTCCTCCATATAGAGGCCCACAAAGCTGTACCCCATCAAAGCACACAACCGGATCAGTTTTCGCGCCGCTTCCGGACGCAGCACTGCATTGCGGGAAATATCCACCATCACACCAAAGTCCGGAAAAGTACACCGTCTTTGGATGGTTCCCCCTTCACTGGGGCAGCTGGCCGCCTCCAGCAAGCCGCGTGCCAGATCCCGCAGATCGTGATACTGAATGGAAATTTTTTCCCGGTCTGCCTCGATGCAGAAACCGGATTCTGCTCCTTCGGAAACATACAGCGTGCGATGGTCTTCACTCGGGTTCACCATCGGCAGCAACTCTTGCAGAACCGTTGCCGCACGCGCTGTGTGATCCCCATTGATCCGCCATGCCATAATGCCTCGCCTCCTTTGTGCAGAATACCTCCTGTTTACCTGTGTCTTTCTTTGTTTTTTCCTAGTATAATCATCCATTTTCCGGCTTTCAATAGATGGCGGCATTTCTGAAAGAAGTTGCAAAGGATTGAAAGTAGATTCTGTTTTGGGCTTTCCGGTGCGTCGTACTCCGCTGGCGTTTCTGTGCATATTCTCTATTTTTCTTTGAAGTTTCGCCTTATTTTTTTGCAAAACATACAGTGTCTTTTTCGAAATTGTCACACTTTTCGATTATTTGTCCAAATCTTTACCTATTTTTTCAACACGCACACCCGCTTTTCGTGCATATCCATGCTTTGTTTTTTTCTTCAGCCCGCCCTATAATGGTGTTCATACTTCTATAGTTTCGCGTAGTGATTCTTGTCTGTACCCTTTCCCCCTGCACAAAGGAAGCGAACCTCATGCAATACCGCAGAACGATCCATCGCATCATGGACACTTATAATCAAATGACCCAAGTGGAACGAACTGTGGCCGACTTTTTCCTGAACAACACTAAGCCGGTGGATCTGGCCTCCAAAAACCTGGCCAAATTGCTCTACGTGTCCGAGGCCACCCTTTCCCGCTTTGCCAAGAAGTGCGGTTACAAAGGATACCGGGAATTCAGCTATGAATACGAACGGGAACTGGGCGGCAGCGAAGGTGAATCTCCGTCCCCTGCCACAGATTCCCAGGTGGAGGGTCTCTACAGTCTTCTGATGGAACATACCTTTTCTTCCATTGACTATGCCCAGATGCGCCGGATCGCAGCCATCATGGATGAAAGCCAACGTATCTTCCTTTTTGGAATGGGGCATTCCGGCCTGGCCGCACAGGATTTTCAGCTTCGGTTCATGCGCCTGGGACTTTGGATCCAGGCAGTTACCGATTCCCAGCTGATCCAGATCACCTCGGCCCTGGTGGGTCCAGGGGATCTGGTACTTGCATTTACCATGAGCGGCCGCACAGCCGAAATCATGGGCGGCATACAGATGGCCAAAGCGCGTGGGGCACGTACCGTATTGTTTACCGGCGGGCAGCGCCCTGAAAAGGGCACCAATGCACCTGACGAAGTTGTCCACTTGCTCTCCCTGCGTGAGATTGGCGGCGGCCTGCGGATTTCTCCCCAGGTGCCCATGCTGATGCTCATCGACACGCTGTATGTAACCTGCCTGTCCCGCAATACCTATCAGAAAGCTGAAATCAGCCGCAGTGTGGATTCCCTGGTTGCCCCCAAAAAGCCCAAGCCCAGTCTTTGGGATCCCGGCGAAGAAAAGGAAATCTGACTACCTGCCAACACCATTGATTGTTTCTTATTGTATACAGCGAAACAGGCCCGGCCCGGAGAGAGATTCTCCGGGCCGGGCCTGTTTGACTTTTATTCATCTTTTCGAAACGCCAGGAAGGGCCTGCATTCCATGAATCACTTTTTTCTGGGAATATGACAAAACAATGCCAGCATCTTCCCTCCTGTTCCAAAATGGCAGTCATGACCCCCGGCTAAGCCGGGGCCTTGTGTAAGCCCTAGAAGGGCATCGTACCGGCAAGCCTCTCAAAAAGCATTGAAAAATCTGCCACTCGCATCACTTGCCCTACAGCCCGTAAGCGGACGCTGTTTATCCAAAATCAACTTTCTTGACAATAGTAAAGTTGTTGCTCTTTTCTCACTTCACTCGATTCTTGAAGCCGAAGCTTTTTACTCTCCCCACAGAGTTGGGGTTCTCATTTTGCCAAAGCATACAAGAGGATTCTCCAAAGCCGGAAAACCCATGATTGGATTTTCCAGTTCTGGAGAACCCAACGCAACTGAATATGGGAGATTAGTAAGTACCGAAATAAGCAAAACAGCTACTGGCTGAAAAGGAAGATGTGAGTGCCTATTTTGGACTTCCGGTTTGTCAGTGTTTTCTCTGCAGAGGGCGCTCTCCTTTTCAGCTGTTAACAGAGTGAGGTAAAAAATTGGCAAGCACGGCATCATGCTGGCATACACCGGCAAAATGCCACTTGTCAGGGGAATCTTCCCCTGAAGCCCTTCAGCTATTCCATTAAGCGGCGGAAAAAATATGTAATGTACACTTATAGAAAAGGGGCTGGGTCCCGGAGCCTGTTGTTGACACAAAAGTCGGGGAAATGATATACTGACACAGTTCAAAAAGAAAGGAGGGCGCACAAATGGCTTGGAGATTTTCTAAGATCCAACTGAAAAAAGGCAATGTTTTGGCCTTTCAGGGGGATAGTGCGCCCTTTTGGAAGGTCAAGATGGCACGTTGATGTGCTTTTGGACGTGAAAAGCTGTGCACTATCTCCTTTTACTTGCAGACACCTGTGAGAAAAGGAGATTTTTTATGTTTACTATTAAACGGCAGATTTGCCTCATCTACTCCATAACGGCACTGGGAAGCCTCCAGTTTGCAGGAGCCTGCTGGGCAGCGCTACTGGCAGCGAGGGGCTTTTCCCTGACCCAGATCGGATTGGCAGAGGCGGTCTTTCACCTCACCAGCCTTTTATTTGAAGTTCCATCCGGCGTGATTGCCGACGTATTTGGACGTAAACGCTGTATGATCGCCAGCCAATGTATGTCCGCAATGGCCTCCGTTGCCATGATGCTTTCTGGCTTTATAGGGGGTGTCTGTATAGCGATGGCACTCAGTGCGTTGGGTTACAATTTTGCTTCCGGAGCCCGAGAAACACTTGCCTATGAGAGCCTGAAACAATGCGGTCAGCAGAGCGTCTATGAGCGTTTTGCCGTCAATGACACAACTATATGGAGAATCGGGACGGCATTATCCACGCTGTGCACTGGAGCCGCACTGTTGATCGGCCCGCGTGCCGCCTATGGCGTGGATTTGACCCTGGCATTGTTGGGGTTGTGGCCAGCCATGCAGCTACAGGAATCTCAAAGCAGCGAGGGCGCTGACAGCGATAGAATGCAGCGCATCTGTGCTGCTGTAAAGGAAAGCGTTGATTTTATTGTCCATAGCCCAAAGGTCCTGCAGCTGATGTTAGGCAACGCTTTGGTAGGATCTGTGGCGACTATGCTGCTCTATCTGCTCCAGGCGCGGCTGCCGGTTATGGGGGTTCCTGACGGCTGGTTGGGCCCGGTGTTGTTTCTGCTGGGACTGAGCGGCACACTGGGGCTGCAAATTGCCCGCCTTACAGGTCGGCTGCGGTACCGTTTGGTTGTGGTGCTGTGTGGTACCGGCGTTCTCACAGGAACGCTTTTGGCCGCTACATCTTGGCTCCCTGCGGTGCTGGCTGGTGGATTTCTAGCAGGGACACTGGGTGATCTGATGGACGTGTGCAGCGATGTTATACTGAACGAAATGGTCCCCTCCTCTCGAAGGGCAACGCTGGTTTCTGTTTCGTCCCTTGTTTTTTCTTTTGCAATGCTGGCTGTCGCTCTGCTGTTGGGAGCACTTTTCAGCATGGCTTGACGTGATAATACATCTGCTGCAGATCGAATTATTACATCAAAACAGCGAGATAGCCCCTCCTTAAGGGAGGCGTCTATCTCGCTGTTTTAATGTAAAAGCAGATTGAAAACCGATGTGTTTATCTATTCTCTTTATTGGAAGTGTCTTTCTGTAAAACTCGCCATTGCTTCTGAGCTTTATTTTTTCCGCAACCATCGCAGGAATATGGCCACTGGAGTTTCCACTCGGTACATTCTTCCAGGGTGATCGTTTTCTCTCGCAATTCTCTTTTGCGTATTTTCCATTCCTTCAGGTAATCATCCATGAATGTGTTTTGAAACCATAACATGGTGGGATCATGCAACAGCCAGTTACCGTTATCACTGTATTCCATTTTGAACTCCTGAATGGAGTTATAATGATCCATCTGTCGCAGAACTATGGGAGTACTTTCTCCTCTATCTGGTGGAAGAAAAGCGGGTGGGAACCAGCACCGTTGATCAGGCACGGAAATTTGGCCACACTTACATACTGCCTGTCTGCGGAAACTTACGAATTTCTCGCTTGAATGAGGGTCACCTGCAAAGAGTGCTCAATCTTTCCGCGCAGAAAGGTTGTCTGCGACAAGATACGCACCGTCCTTCGAAAGGGCCGCTCAGCCTGAAATCCCTGCCCGGAAAGCCCTTTGTTTCCTGCTATGAATCAACAGAGCCGGTATCAATGAAAGTCTTATGCGCACTCTAATGGCATCACGGCCATCAGCTGCTATGAAATGCGCCACACCTTTATCCCTTTGGCGCAGAACCTGCCGGAAGGAGATCTATGAAGATTGTGTGGTCAATCTGCCAGCATGGATACAGGGGGTGTGTATGCGCATAAACTATGCGATGACGATCCCCGCATTGCCGGAGAGGTGGACCAAATTTTAGGGAGGTACCTTGATAATTGATAACCACCGAAAGTGGGGTCCTAAACGGGGTCCCCAAATAAAAAAAGCCTCGTAGAATATCGATTCTACGAGGTCTTTTTTGGTGGGAGCTGGTGGATTCGAACCACCGAAGCATTAAGCAGCAGATTTACAGTCTGTCCCCATTGGCCACTCGGGAAAGCTCCCTTATTTTGTTTTGTGCACCGCAGTTCCGAGTGCTTGATTATTATAGCAAAACAAAAAGAGAAATGCAAGCCTTTTTTTGATTTTTTTTACTATTTTTTTGAAGAATTTTATGGCTCAGCAAAACACACGTATCCACGTCATTTATAACGCATTTTGGCATCCTATGTGGTCGTTCACTTCGGGTAGCATTCATTGACTTCGTCAGTTTTCGCGCATCGTGGGTCTTTTTGACAAGTAGCCCGGCAAGAAAGCGGTGTCCCCGTAGGCGCCCCGCGGCCGACTTGCATTTTCTCCGGGAATTGGCTATAATAACATAGTTGCTCGTGATAAGTCCTATTTCCTTTCGCTCTATTAAACCAGTGGAGTCATGCCTGACTTCTGAGGTCACGTCGCAATAATCTCCTTGATAAAAAGGTGACTGTCAAAAGCCAAATAAAATTATATCTGTCTCTGTAGCTCAGTTGGATAGAGCGACCGCCTCCTAAGCGGTAGGCCGGAGGTTCAATTCCTCTCAGGGACACCAACTTAAAAGCCAGACGTCCTTGTGTAATCAAGGCGCTCTGGCTTTTCCTATTCTGCCGGGGATCCGAACAGCGCAATGTAACCCCCGTTCATTTGAGGAAGATTTTCATTCCCGATTCACCGGCTCCCGCCAGCAAAAATCTCACAGAACTTTTGTGATAGGTGATCCCCCTTCCCCTGATTGTATAGACGGCGCAAAAAGAACCTCTATGTAAAAGACGTTCTTTTAACAGGTATGGTACTGCTGATACCACGTCATACTATAACACAGGTATGCAGCCAATTGGCAAGATGCTCTGTTCCCTGTTTGAGGCGAAATTTCTGTTCAAACCATATCGCACCTCTAGGTAGGCGCCTCGCTGTCTTTCGGAAGGCACTTGCTTTTCCTGATTTATTTCATATAAAGCACGGAATCCCCGCCGGGTCAAGTCTCCATCGGGGATTCCCAAAATCATAGATTCAGGCCGTCTTGGGCTGCGTCAGGGACTCGGCCAGCACCAGCACATCCCCGGGGTTGATCACCGTCCGCCCCGTCGGGATCATCGTTTCGATGCCACGCTTGACAAGGATTACCAGACATCCTTCCGGTACCGGCAATTCAGCCAGCGATTTTCCCGCCCAGCGATCACCGCGTTCCACATTGATCTCGTGCAGCGAAATATTTTCTCGATCTTCAAACGCACGGGCTGCCAGTACCAGCAGATCGCCGGCCTGCAGTCGGGTGGCTCCGTCCGGGACGATCGTCTCTTTGCCGCGCACGATCATTGTCACCAGCAGTTCCGGCGGAAGCGCCGCTTCCCGCAGCGTGCATCCGCACCAAGGATGCCCACTTCCCAGATGGATCTTGATGAAATCCACATCGCTCTCTGCCTGATAATCATTAAATGTCTTAGCCACATCCTCGTTATGGTCGATCATGGAGAAATGTCTGGCGGCCTTGGGAAGCAGTGATCCCTGCAGCGCAATGGAAAACAATACGATGCAGAACACCAGATTGAACAAATTATTGCGCGTCTGCACGCCGCTGAGCACCGCCGAAATGGCAAACACGATGGAAGCTGCCCCTCGCAACCCGGCCCAGGAGACGATTCCGATCTGTCCCCACCGTGCGCGGAACGGCAGCAGCAGCACTGTAACCACCGCAGGGCGGGCCACCAGCGTAAGAAACAGCATAATTCCCAGCGCAGGCAGCAGCAGTTCCGGCAGTTCTGAGGGCGTCACCAGAAGCCCAAGCAGGAAAAAAATGATTACCTGTGAGACATCAGTGAGTACATCAAAGAAATGAACCAGATACCGCTTTTGGGAAAGCCTGGTATTTCCCAGTGTGATGCCGCACAAGTACACGCTGAGATATCCATTGCCGCCAAGCACCGCGGGCAACGCATAGGCCAGCAGCATGACCGCGAAAAGCAGCACCGTGCGGTTCTGCTGGGACTCGAGAAAACTTTGCCGAAGCAGCCATACTGTCCCCTTGCCGATCAGAATACCGCACAATACGCCCAGACTGATCTGCTGCAGCAGCACCAGCGGAATGGAGACCTTCTCCCCCGCCATCAGTGACAGTGTAACGGTAGTCAGCATATAGGACATGGGGTCGTTGGAGCCGGATTCCACCTCGAGCAGGGAATCGGTATGATATTTGAGCGCCAGTTTGTTGGTACGCAGAATGTTGAACACAGACGCAGCATCGGTGGACGATATGACTGAACCGATGAGCAAACTTTCCATCCAGGGGAGGCTCAGGGCAAAATGTGCAAACAAAGCCACCGCACCGGCGGTTCCCGCCACGCCCGCTGTGGAGAGCAGCACCGACTGTGCCAAAACCGGGCGGGCTGCCTGCAGATTGGTACCGAATCCACCGTAAAACATAATAAAGATCAGGCAGACCGAACAAATCAGGTTGACGGCGGCATAGTCATTGAACACAATGCGGAACAATCCGTTTTCCCCAAAGCACATGCCCAGTGCGATAAAGATCAAGAGTGAAGGCACCGGAATTTTTTCCAGGAAACGACTCATCAGTATGCAGATCAGAATGACCGCACCGGCAAGTAAAATAGCTTCATTCACAAGCAGCACCTCCTTTGGAGTATAAAAAATCGCGCCGCGATATCAACATGGCATCGCAGCGCGATATAAAAGTGCGGCTAACAGGACTTGAACCTGCACGTCGTGGACACTGGACCCTAAAACCAGCGCGTCTGCCAATTCCGCCATAGCCGCATAGCACAATTTAGTGTAGCAACTTTGGCAGTCTTTGTCAATGGCAGGTCACTGCGGAATCACACCGTCGGCATCTGTTTCCACTGGATCGGCGTATACCGCATACCGGCGATCCGTGTGGGTCAGGATTCCGAAAGGATAGCAGGTATACAAAATGCAGCTCGGCTCCGTAGCGCCCCAGCGCACCTTATCGGTATCGGTCTCATAGATGACCTGCATTTCGGTAATCTCATACACAAAATTGCCCCAGTAGGTATCCAGATAAATCCGGTCCCCCACTTCCGCCGACCCCAGATCCGCAAAGTAGGTGCCGGTATGGGCGCCTATGAATACCGTTCCGTTCTCCCCGGGCAGCACACAGCCATCCGTAGCGCTGCATCCGGCTCCTGCGTCAAACTGGGCATCGCTGTCACCCCAATACAGGTCACAGTCAATCTGTGTACCTTCCACCCGGATTGTTCCCAGTTTGTCACCGTACTGCACACTTTCGTGCGCTGCTGCGGCGTCCTCCACCTGCTGCTTTCGCTGCGCGGCAGCCTCCTCCGCCTGACGCTGTTCTTCCGCCTGGCGTGCCGCTTCAGCAGCGGCCTCTTCCTGTGCCGCCTGCTCAGCGGCCGCAGCTTCTGCTGCTGCCTGTGCCTCCGCCGCGGCCTGCCGGGCAGCTTCCTGCCTCTGGCGGGCCACCGCCCGGGCATGCGCTACCAGCACGCAAGCCACCACAATACTGGCAAGCAGCGCCACAGCGCACCCCAGCAGACAGTGCCGCATTCTGGAATGAAGTAAAGCTCGTTTCATAGGCAATTCAATGTAAAGACGACAGATAGGCGGCCGGGCCGCTCTCGTACAAATCGCCGCCATGGGGATCCAGCAGCACCGTCAGCGGAAAATCTTTTACCACCAGGCGGCGTACCGCTTCACATCCCAGATCCGGCCAGGCGATGATCTCGCAGCTCTCTACGCTGCGCGCCATCAGGGCGCCGGCTCCACCGATGGCCGCCAGATACACCGCCCCGTTCTTGACCACCGAATCTTTGACTTCCTGGCTGCGCTTGCCCTTGCCGATCATGCAGGCAAGCCCCAGGTCCAGCAAGCGCGGCGTGTAGGCGTCCATCCGTCCGGAGGTTGTGGGACCTGCCGCACCGATGGCACAGCCGGGGCGTTCCGGCGTTGGCCCCACATAATAGATCGCCGCGCCGTTTATGGGGAACGGCAACTCTTTCCCGGCGTCCAGCAATTCCATCATGCGGGCATGGGCGGCGTCCCGCGCCGTATATACCACACCGGAAAGGAGCACCGTATCCCCTGCCCGCAGCGGATCCAGGTCCGTTTTATGAAGCGGCGTGTGTAAAACGTACTGCATCAGCGACCTCCCTGTTCCCGCGCGCGGCGGCGCATTTCCTTGTACTCTTCATGGTGACGGTTGACAAACTCAAATTCCTTATCGGTGATACTTGCCGCCCCCTGGTCGCTGTCCAGCGGAATGTCAATGCTGCTGCGGGCAGGGCGGCGCTTCTCCCCCACGCCATCCAGCGAAATATCAATCTTGCTTTTTCCCATCCTTATACCTCCCGGCTGGCACGCCGCGTCACATGACAGCTCATGTTGACGGCCACCGGCAGGCAGGCCACGTGGGTGGGCCGCTGCTCGATGGATACCCCCAGACAGGTGGTGGCTCCGCCGAATCCCTGCGGGCCAAAGCCGGTGGCGTTGATGGCGTCCAGCAATTCCTTCTCCAGCGCGGCGTAATAGGGGTCGGCATTGGGCTGATCCAACGGACGCAGCAGCGCTTTCTTGGCCAGGGCCGCACAGTGGTCAAAGCTCCCGCCGATGCCAATGCCCAGCACAATGGGCGGGCAGGGATTGGCCCCCGCCTGACGAACGGTGTCCAGCACAAACTGTTTGACGCCCTCTACCCCGTCGGCCGGCTTGAGCATGGCCAGGCGGCTCATGTTCTCGCTGCCGGCGCCTTTCGGGGCCACGGTGATTTTGCAGCCGCTGCCCGGCACCAGATGCACCGTCAGGAACGCCGGGGTATTATCCCCTGTGTTCACCCGCTGCAGCGGATCCGCTGTGATGGATTTGCGCAGATAGGCTTTCTCGTAGCCACGGCGCACACCCTCGTCCACCGCGGCATTCAGATCGCCGTCGATATGCACATCCTGCCCCAGTTCCACAAACACACAGGCCATGCCGGTGTCCTGGCAGATGGGCAGATCCTGCTGGGCCGCCACACACAGATTCTGCTGCAAAAGTCCCAGTGTCTCCTTGGCCAGCGGCCAGGGTTCTGCGGCTTCGGCCCGGTCCAGCGCCGCCTTCACATCTTTGGGCAGGCTGGTGTTGGCCTCGATGCACAGCGCCTCCACCGCGTCCCGGATGGTATCGGCGCTCAGTTCCCGAATCTTGCTCATACGCGTGCCACACCGCTTTCCCGGGCAGCCTGGGCCACTGCGGCTGCCACCGCCTCCGGCACCCGCGGATCAAAGGCCTTGGGCAGGATGTTTTCCTCGTTCAGTTCCTCGTCGGGGATCAGACCGGCAATGGCCCTGGCTGCCGCCATCTTCATGGCCGGGTTGATGTCCCGGGCACGCACCGACAGAGCACCCTTGAAAATGCCGGGGAATGCCAGCACATTGTTGACCTGGTTGGGGAAGTCCGAACGGCCGGTGCCGATGACCCGGATGCCCGTGGCTTTGGCCTGATCCGGCATGATCTCCGGGGTGGGATTGGCCATGGCAAACACAATGGCGTCCGGCGCCATGGTGGCCGCCAGTTCCGGCGTCAGCGCCCCGGCAATGGATGTTCCGATGAAGATATCCGCACCGCGGATGGCCTCGGCCAGACCGCCGCTGAGTTTTTCGGGGTTGGTCTCCTCCGCCAGTTTGGCCTTATGGCCGGCCAGTCCGGCGGGACGGCCCGGCACCAGAATGCCGTGTTCATCCACCGCAATGATGTGCCGTGCACCGGCCACCTGCAGCATGTGGATGATGGCCGTGCCGGCCGCACCGGGGCCGTTCTGCACAATGCGCACATCCTCGATTCGCTTGCCCACCACCTTCAGGGCGTTGAGCACACCGGCCAGCACAATGATGGCCGTGCCGTGCTGGTCGTCATGGAATACCGGGATATCCAGATCCCGCTCCAGTTCCGCCTCAATCTCGAAGCATTCCGGGCTGCGGATATCCTCCAGGTTGATGCCGCCGAAGGTGGGCGCAATGGCCTTGACGGCTGCAATCACTTCCTCTTTCGTCTTGGCATTCAGGCAGATGGGGAATGCATCCACACCGCCGAACTCCTTGAACAGCACACACTTGCCCTCCATGACCGGCAGGCCGGCTTCGGGGCCAATGTTGCCCAGGCCCAGCACGGCGGTGCCGTTGGTCACCACGGCCACCGTGCGCCCCTTGAGGGTATAGGTGTAGACATCGTCGGGATTGGCCACGATTTTGCGGCAGGGCTCCGCCACCCCCGGCGTGTAAGCTGTGGAGAGAGCATCCTTGTCCTTGCAGGGGACCAGGCTTTGCACCGTCAGTTTGCCGGGGCCTTTGGCGTGCAGTTCGAGAGCGGCTTGATTGTAGTCCATAGGATTTCCTCTTTCTTTCAGTTTTCTTTCCGTACGGAAGATGCGTATTCCGGTTCCAGTTTGATGACACAGAAATGATCGGGCCATTTCTGCTGCACCGAGGTGCGCAGCGCTGCCACCAGTTTGGCGCCGCGGCGCTGCTTGTCGGTGATATATTCCGCCGGGACGGCGCAGTCAAAGATCACATTGGTATGGGACGGGCCCGGCACGATGCGCAGATCATGCAGATTGGCCTCGGGTTCCAGTTCCGCCACCTTGGCTTTCAGGAAGCTGCGGATCTCATCCACATGGGCGTTGCCGGTGACAATGGGATCGTAATGGATGGTGGCGATCATGCCATCCTGCACCAGCAGGTCCCGCTCAATGGTGTCGATGACATCGTGGCTCTGCATCACATCGCCCTTGGCGTCCATCTCGATGTGAAAGCTGACCAGCCGGTTGCCGGGACCATAGTCGTGAATCATCAGGTCGTGGATGCCCAGCACACCGGGATAGCCCAGCGCTTTCTTTTCAATATGCTCTACCAGTTCCGGGTCAGGTGCCGCACCCAGGATGGGGTCGATGGTATCGCGCACCAGCTGGATGCCGCTGTACAGGATGAAGGCGGCCACGCCCAGGCCCATGATGCCATCGATCCGGGCAAACTTGGTCAGGTAGGTCAGCACCGAGGCCACCAGCACCGCGCCGGTGGTGATGACATCGTTGCGGGCGTCGGCTGCCGTGGCCATCAGCGTTTCAGACTGAATGGTGCAGCCGATCTTGCGGTTCAGCACGCTCATCCACAGCTTGACCAGGATGGAGGCCACCAGCACCGCCACCGTCAGCCAGCCGAACTGTACATCGCTGGGGTGCAGTACCTTGGCCAAGCTTTCCTTGAGCAGTTCCACACCGATGACAAGGATCATCACCGAGACCGCCAGGCCGGCCAGATACTCATACCGGGCATGACCATAGGGATGTTCGGAATCCGCCGGGCGGGATCCCAGTTTGAAGCCCACCAGGCTCACAATATTGGAGCTGGCATCCGACAGGTTGTTCATACCGTCGGCCGTAATGGAAACACTGCCCGCCAGCGTACCGACGGCCGTCTTACCGGCGAACAGCAGCAGGTTGCAGACAACGCTGACAACGCAGGCCAGGTTGCCGTACGCCGTGCGCACCGCACGATCGGCGGTGTTCTGATGATTTTTGATGAAAGTACGGATCAGCAGATCTACCAACCCGTTCTCCCCCTTTCAGAAAACGGCGGACCCTCACAGTCCGCCGTTGCTTGGATTCTTCAGATGTGACGATCAGTCGCGGACAATGCAGGCATCCCGCTCAGGACCGACCGAAATATACTTGATCTTGCAGCCCACCAGTTCTTCCAGGCGCTTGACGTAGTTCTGCGCCGCCGCGGGCAGGTCCTCAAACTTGCGCACCGTGGTGATGTCGCAGTGCCAGCCGGGCACCTTCTCCACCACGGGCTGGGCGTCGTCCAGCGTCTTGCCCATGGGGAACCGGGTGGTCAGGCTACCGTCCGACAGACGGTACTGGGTGACGATGGGCACTTCCTCCATGTAATCCAGCACATCCAGCAGGGTCAAGGCCAGTTCATCGCAGCCCTGGCACTGTACGCCGTACCGGCTGGCCACCGCGTCGAAGGGACCTACGCGGCGCGGACGGCCGGTGGCGGCGCCGTACTCATGGCCGTGCTCACGCAGCACGTCCTTCTCCTCCTCGGTCATGGCCAGTTCGGTGGTGAAGGGGCCTTCGCCGACGCAGGAGGAATAAGCCTTCATGATGCCGATGGACAGGTTCAGCTTGTGGCCGGGGATGCCCGCACCAATGGGCGCATAGGCACCGATGGTGTTGGAGGAAGAGGTGTAGGGATAGATGCCAAAATCGATGTCGCGCAGCGCACCCAGCTGGGCCTCGAACATGATCTTTTTGCCGGCCTCATCCGCCTCGGCCAGGTACTGGCCCACATCGCAGATATACGGCGCAAAGACCTTGGCGTAGTGCTCGCACCAGGCCCACATTTCCTCCACGCTGACCGGCTTCTGGCCGTAGATGTTCACCATCGTCAGGTTCTTGGACTCCACGATGGTGGTCAGCCGCTTCTTGACGCCCTCGTCCATGTGGCACAGATCGCCCATGCGCAGCGTCTTCTTCATGTATTTGTCACCGTAGGTGTAGGCAATGCCCCGCTTGGTGGAGCCGAACTGGGCGCCGGTCTTGGACAGACGCTCCTCCTCCAGGCCATCCTGTGCCACATGGAAGGGCATGGTGATGGTGGCACGGTCGGAGATCTTCAGGTTGGCCGGGCTGATCTGGATGCCCTTCTCGGTGAGGGAGGCGATCTCCTTCTCGAGATGCTCGGGATCGATGACCATACCGCCGCCCATGACACAGACGACCTCGGGACGCAGAATGCCCGACGGGATCAGGTTCAGGATGAACTTGCCGCGCTCGTTCTTGACGGTGTGGCCGGCATTGTCGCCGCCCTGATAGCGCGCAACGATGTCGTAATCCTGGCTCAGCAGGTCCACCATGCGGCCCTTGCCTTCGTCGCCCCAGTTGATACCGGTGATTGCAGTAAGCATAGTTTCTACCTCTTTTGCAGTTTCGTTCGGCATTTCAGCCTTTTCCGGAATCCCCGGGATCCGCTGCCGTTGTTTATTATAACACACTCCCCCGGGGATTTCCATACCCGTTTTGCCCAGGATTCGGATTTTCTCGCGGCGTGGGCGGTGTTTTCCTCTTGATTTTACGGCGGCAACCTCTTACAATAGAACTAATTCGTGAAAAAAACGGATGCGGGCCAGTGACCCGCTCATACAAAAGGAGCGGAAAAGTATGAGTCAGAATTATTCCATCAACACCCTGTGCGTACAGGGCGGCTACCATCCCGGCAACGGCGAACCCCGCCAGATCCCCATCATCCAGAGCACCACCTTCAAATACGACAGCTCCGACGAGATGGGCAAGCTGTTTGACCTGGAGGCCAGCGGCTACTTCTATTCCCGTCTGCAGAACCCCACCTGCGACACCGTGGCCGCCAAGATCACCGAGCTGGAGGGAGGCACCGCCGGCATGCTGACCAGCTCCGGCCAGGCCGCCAACTTCTTTGCGCTGTTCAACCTCTGCAACGCCGGTGACCACATCGTCTCCTCCAGCTCGATCTACGGCGGCACCTTCAACCTGATCGCCGTCACCATGGCCAAGATGGGCATCACTGCCACCTTTGTCTCCCCCGACTGCACCGAGGAGGAGCTGGAAGCGGCCTTTACCCCCAACACCAAGGTGGTTTTCGGCGAGACCATCGCCAACCCCGCCCTGACCGTGCTGGACATTGAAAAGTTTGCCGCTGCGGCCCACCGTCACGGCGTGCCTCTGGTGGTGGACAACACCTTTGCCACCCCCATCAACTGCCGTCCCCTCTCCTGGGGCGCCGACATCGTCACCCACTCCACCACCAAATACATGGACGGCCACGGCGGCTGCGTGGGCGGTGCCATCGTGGACGGCGGCAAGTTTGACTGGATGGCCCATGCCGACAAGTTCCCCGGCCTGACCACCCCCGACGAGAGCTACCACGGCATCACCTATGCCGAGCGCTTCGGCAAGGAAGGCGCCTTCATCACCAAGGCCACTGCCCAGCTGATGCGTGACCTGGGCTGCGTCCAGAGCCCCATGAGCGCCTACATGCTCAACCTGGGCCTGGAGAGCCTGCATGTACGGATGGCCCGCCACTGTGAGAACGGCCAGGCGGTGGCGGAGTTCCTGGCTTCCCATCCCAAGATCGCCTACGTGAACTACTGCGGCCTGCCCGGCGACAAGTACCATGCCCTGGCCCAGAAGTATCTGCCCAACGGCTCCTGCGGTGTGGTCAGCTTCGGCGTCAAGGGCGGCCGTGAGGCGGCTGCCAACTTCATGGCTCACCTGAAGGTGGCCGCCATCGAGACCCACGTGGCTGACGCCCGCACCTGCTGCCTGCATCCCGCCAGCAGCACCCATCGTCAGATGAACGACGAACAGCTGATTGCCGCCGGCGTGCAGCCCGATCTGGTCCGCATGAGCTGCGGCCTGGAGGACAAGCGCGACCTGATCGCCGATATCGACCAGGCTCTGGCGCAGATCTGATCCGTTCCGAAGTCTTGAAAAGGGAGCGATTCCATGCCGCTGATTATACCCAAAGAACTGCCCGCCTATGACGAGCTCTCCCGGGAGAACGTCTTTGTCATGCACCGCGAGCGCGCGCAGAGCCAGAACATCCGGCCCCTGCGCATCCTGATCCTCAACCTGATGCCCACCAAGATCGTCACCGAGACCCAGCTGGCCCGCCTGCTGGCCAACAGCCCGCTGCAGGTACAGATCACCTTGCTGAAAACCGCCACCCACGACACCACCCACACCTCGCCGGAACACATGCAGGCCTTCTACAAGACCTTCGACGAGATCAAGGAGGAGCGTTTTGACGGCATGATCATCACCGGTGCGCCGATCGAGGACCTGGACTACCCCGATGTGGATTACTGGGATGAGCTGTGCAAGATCATGGACTACACCAAGACCAACGTCTACTCCACCATTCATCTGTGCTGGGGTGCGCTGGCAGGTCTTTACTATCATTTCGGCATTCCCAAGGTCCATCTGCCCCAGAAGATGTTTGGTGTCTTTGAGCATCGGGTGACGCGCCCCTCCAACCCGCTGGTCCGCGGCTTTGACGAGGTGTTCTACGCCCCCCACAGCCGGTGGGCAGGACTGGACCGGGCGGCCATCGATGCCTGCCACGATCTGCGCATTCTCGCTGAGAGTGACGTGGCCGGGCCGATGCTGCTTTCCACCGAGTCCGGCCGTCAGATCTTTGTCATCGGCCATCCCGAGTATGACAAATATACCCTGGACGCCGAATACAAGCGGGATGTGGCCGCCGGCAAGGAGATCCACGTTCCCTGCAATTACTACCCCGACGATGACCCCAGCCGCGACCCGCTGTTCCGCTGGCGCGCCCACGGGTATCTGCTATACACCAACTGGCTCAACTACTATGTCTATCAGGACACCCCCTACGACTTGAGCCAGCTGGAAGCCCTGAAGAAATAAGGAGTTCCGGCATGGCCAAAATCAGCGCCTGTATTGTGGCGTACTGCGATTACGAGGAAGTCTGCGCCGCGGTTCGCAGCATTCTGCATCACACCCCCACGCCCGACTTTGCCCTCTATGTGGTGGACAACGGCAGCCCCGACGGCTGCGGCAAACAGCTGACGGACACCGATTTCGGCGATAAGCGGGTCACGGTATTGCCGCTGCCCCATAACATCGGTTTTGGCAAAGGGCACAACACCGTGCTGGACCGGCTGGAAAGCGACGTTCACTTCATTCTGAACCCCGATATCCTGCTCACCGAAGACATCCTGGAGCCCATGGCCGACTGGCTGCTCTCCGTTCCCGGGGCGGCCATGGCCACACCGCAGCTGCGCTACCCCGACGGGCGGCTGCAGCATCTGCCCCGGCGCAAACCCACCCCCTGGCTGCTGCTGGCCCGCCAGCTGGCACCCAAGCTGGGCGGCGCTTTCCGCAGGGCCGACGAACACTATACCATGCAGGATGAAACGCTGACCGAGCCGCGGCGCATCGAGTTCTGCACCGGCAGTTTTATGGCGGTGCGCACCGACGTGCTGAAGAAGATCGGCGGGTTTGACCCGGCCTACTTCATGTATGTGGAGGATGCCGACCTGACCCAGAAGGTGCTGCGGGAGGGCACTGTCTGGCTGGCGCCGCAGTTTTCGGCCATACATGCCTGGCACCGCGCTCCCATGCGGGATGCCGGCAAATTCAAGATGCAGCTTCTGAGCATGGGACGGTATTTCCGGAAATGGGGCTGCGGAAAAGGCGAAGTTTGAGTCTTGACAAACTTTGCCCGAATATGCTACAGTAACGATAGCAGGCTGCTGACCGACGGATTTGTGGGGATTACCACAGGGGAGGCAGCTGAAGAAAAAGCCGACCGTCTGGGCTGCATGCACTGAAGCAGGTGTATGCAGCCCTTTGTTTTTATCACCACAGGAGGAATTGCGTATGTTGAGCGACATCGAAATTGCACAGGCTGCCGAAATGAAGCCCATCACCGAGATTGCGGCCAAGCTGGGCCTGCAGGGACAGAGCGTTATCCCCTACGGCCACTACAAGGCCAAGATCGACCATAAGCTGGCCAAGGGCGACGGTCCCGAGGGCAAGCTGATCCTGGTCACGGCCATCAGCCCCACCCCCGCCGGCGAAGGCAAGACCACCACCAGCGTAGGGCTGGCGGACGCCATGAACGCACTGGGCAAAAAGACGATGCTCTGCCTGCGTGAGCCCTCCCTGGGCCCCGTCTTCGGCATCAAGGGCGGCGCGGCCGGCGGCGGCTATGCCCAGGTCGTGCCCATGGAGGATATCAACCTCCACTTTACCGGCGACATCCACGCCATCGGCACCGCCAACAACCTGCTGGCGGCCATGATCGACAACTCCATCCAGCAGGGCAACCCGCTGAACATCGATCCCCGCCGCATCACCTGGAAGCGCTGCATGGATATGAACGACCGGCAGCTCCGCTTCATCGTGGACGGCCTGGGCGGCAAGGTCAACGGCACCCCCCGGGAGGACGGCTTCGACATCACCGTAGCCAGCGAGGTCATGGCTATCTTCTGCCTGGCCACCGACCTGGAGGACCTGAAGGCACGGCTGTCCCGCATTGTCTGTGCCTACACCTATGACGGCAAGCCCGTCACTGCCGGTCAGATCGGCGCTGCCGGTGCCATGACCGCCCTGCTCAAGGACGCCCTGGATCCCAACCTGGTCCAGACCCTGGAGCACAACCCCGCCATCATCCACGGCGGCCCCTTCGCCAACATCGCCCACGGCTGCAACAGCGTCATCGCCACCAAGCTGAGCCTGAAACTGGCGGACTACGTGGTGACCGAGGCCGGCTTCGGCGCCGACCTGGGTGCCGAGAAGTTCCTGGACATCAAGTGCCGCTATGCGGGGCTGCATCCCTCCGCCGTGGTTCTGGTGGCCACCGTGCGCGCCCTGAAATCCCACGGCGGTGTGGCCAAGCCTGATCTGAGCAAGCCCAACGCCGAGGCTGTCAAGGCCGGTTCTGTGAACCTGGCCCGCCACATCGAGAATATGCGCAACTTCGGCCTGCCGGTCTGCGTGGCCATCAACGCCTTCCCCACCGACACCCAGGAAGAGATGGATGTCATCTACGAGGTCTGCCAGAAGGCCGGTGTGCCCTGCGCCCTCTCCGAGGTCTTCGCCAAGGGCGGCGAGGGCGGCAAAGCCCTGGCCGAGACCGTCCTGTCCATCCTGGACGACAATGCCAAGGTCAACTACACCTACGAACTGAGCGCTTCCCTGCCCGAGAAGATCGAAGCCGTCGCCAAGAAGATCTACCGCGCCGGCGGTGTTTCCTACAGCGCCGCGGCCCAGAAGACGCTGGCCGAACTGGAAACCATGGGCTACAGCAACCTGCCGGTCTGCATTGCCAAGACCCAGTACTCCTTCAGCGACAACGCCAAGCTCATCGCTGCCCCCGAGGGATTCACCCTCAACGTGCGGGAGATCCGCCTGTCGGCCGGGGCCGGCTTTGTGGTGGTAGTCTGCGGCAGCATCATGACGATGCCCGGCCTGCCCAAGCACCCCGCCGCCATGGACATTGATGTGGATGCCCACGGCAAGATCACCGGTCTGTTCTGATTGTTCCTCTGTCACACGCAAAAGGAGCCTGCCCCCAGGGGCAGGCTCCTTTTGGTTTTTGCGGTTACAGCTTGTCCTTCTCGTCTCCCAGTTCCCGGCCTTCCTCTTCGTCCGGCGAATACAGATGCGCCAGGTCGGGGGCAATCTGCCCGCCGGGCATCTTCTGGCCGAAGGACGGCACAAAGAAGAAGCGCCGGATGATGAAGATCAGCGCAATCGCTGCCACGCTGACCAGGTTCTGCACGGCATCCTCGTGCCCCACAATCATGTGGCGGGCGATGGCATACAAAAGCACCTCCAGCACACTGCCGGGGCTGTGCTTGGCCAGCATCTTGATGAACTCGATACCGATCACAATGTCCAGCGCGCGGGTAAGGAAGTTGTACACTTCCACATCGTTGCCATCCACGATAAGCCCCGGCATCCACTGCACCAGCGGCACAACACTGAACAGCAACCCCACCAGCACAATGCCGGACAGCACCACTTCCAGGATGCCCGCCGCCTCGGCGATCTGGTCCCGGAAGATCCGTTTGACACGCTCCTCCTTGCCGTGCAGCGCTATGTCCTCTGTGCAATTTTTGGGTTGTTCCATGAATTCTGTTCCTCTCTTCGGGAGAGTGATTTTTCTTATTATACCATATCCCGTTCCGGGACGCCATCCCCTCTTTCCTGCCATTTTGATAAAGTCATACCTTATCGCTTTTGTTCCCATCAAAAACGACAAAAAGCAACAGGGAAAATCCTCTTCCCGCCGTTTTTTGGCTGAAAAAACCGCTTTCATCTTGCTTTTTTATCGTTTACGCCTTACACTGATTTTACAAGGGTACTTTACTTCTTTATATAAAGGGGGATCTTCCGTGCAAGACTCGCTGATGCGTCTTGGAATTATTCACGGGTTCTTTGTACCCCGCATGCCGTATTCGTATATCCGAACAGCGCAGTGTACCGTTTTGCCGGCCGCTGCGCTCTTTTCGTCTGGCGTGTAATCAGGAAAGGAGCTTACCAATGAAAAAAGTAGCGATCATTATGGGTTCTGACAGCGACTGGGCTGTGGTCAAGGGAGCCTGCACTGTACTGAAGGATTTTGGTGTCCCCTATGAGGCGCACATCCTCTCGGCCCATCGTACGCCCGAAGCAGCCTCCGCCTTTGCCAAGGCCGCCCGTGCCAACGGCTACGGCGTCATTCTGTGTGCCGCCGGTATGGCCGCCCATCTGGCCGGCGCCTTTGCCGCCAACACCACCCTGCCGGTGGTGGGCATTCCCATGAAGGGCGGCGCCCTGGACGGCCTGGATGCCCTGCTGGCCACCGTGCAGATGCCCAGCGGCTTCCCCGTGGCTACCGTTGCCCTGAACGGCGCCAAGAACGCCGCCTACCTGGCCGTGGCCATCCTGGCGGTTTCTGATGAGGAGCTGGCCGCCAAGCTGGAGAAATTCCGTGCCGACACCGCTGCGGCCATCGCCAAGAAGGACGCCGCCATCGCCGCTGAAGCTGCCGCGATGTAAACAAATTCTTGCACACCGACACAAAACGGGGTACAATAAAATTGCAGTTGTACACTCGTTTTTATACACTACATAAAAGGGAGCGTTTATCATGAAATACGAAGTTAAAGAGCAGATGTACGAAGGCAAGGCCAAGCAGGTTTTCGCTACCAGCGACCCCGCCATTGTGATGGTTCACTATAAGGACGATGCCACCGCCGGCGACGGCGAAAAGAAGGGCACCATCCGCGACAAGGGCATTGTGAACAACAAGCTGTCCAACGCCCTGATGCAGAAGCTGGAAAAGGAAGGCATCCCCACCCACTATGTGGAGGAGATCAACGACCGCGACACCTTCGTGAAGAAGGTGGAGATCGTGCCGCTGGAGGTCATCATCCGCAACGTCGCCGCCGGCCACTTCAGCCTGCGCATGGGCGTGCCCGAGGGTACTCCCTTCAAGACCCCCATCCTGGAGTTCAGCTACAAGAACGACGATCTGCATGACCCGTTCATCAACCACTACTACGCCCTGGCACTGGATCTGGCCACCCAGGAGGAGATCGACACCATCACCAAGTACTCCTTCAAGATCAACGAGATCCTCAAGAAGATCCTGCTGGATGCCAACATCCGCCTGATCGACTTCAAGTTGGAGTTCGGCCGCCTGCCCGACGGCACCATCATCCTGGCCGACGAGATCAGCCCCGACACCTGCCGTTTCTGGGATGCCACCACCGGCGCCCATCTGGACAAGGATCTGTTCCGCCGCGATATGGGCGGCGAGGCCGATGCCTATCAGGAAGTCATGAAGCGCCTGCTGGGCTGATCTGAGAAAACGGAGCAAAAAGCGGAATGAGTGAAATTTCCCAATATACCGAGTCGCTGCATGAAGAATGCGGTGTCTTCGGCATCTATGACAAGACCGGCGAGACCGACATGGTCAGCGCCGTATACAGCGCCCTCTACGCCCTGCAGCACCGCGGCCAGGAGAGCTGCGGCATCGCGCTGAATGTGGACGGCGTGCTGTCCGGCCACCGCGACCTGGGCCTTGTCAGCGAAGTCTTTACCAAGCGCGTGCTGGAGGAGTTGCCCCACGGCGCCAAGATGGCCACCGGCCATGTGCGCTACGCCACCGCCGGTCAGCGCAGCCGTTCCAACGCCCAGCCCATGATCCTGCATCACTGCAAGGGCGCCATGGCTGTCTGCCACAACGGCAATCTGGTCAACGCCCCCAAGCTGCGGCGCAAGCTGGAGATGAGCGGTTCCATCTTCCACGGCACCTCGGACACCGAGGTCATCGCCTACCTGCTGACCCAGAACCGTCTGCTGACCCCCAACATCGAGATGGCGGTCAGCCGTACGATGGATGAGATCGAGGGCGCCTACAGTCTGGTCATCATGACCCACACCAAGCTCATCGCGGCGCGCGACCCCCACGGGTTCCGTCCGCTGTGCATCGGCGAGCTGCCCAACGGCAGCGGGTACGCCTTTGCCAGCGAGTCCTGCGCCCTGGATGCGGTGGGTGCCAAGTTTGTGCGGGATGTGCGTCCCGGTGAGATCGTCATCGCTGACCACGACGGTCTGCGCTGCATCGACACCCACTGCGGCACAGCCCCCCATACCATGTGTGTCTTTGAGTACATCTATTTTGCCCGTCCGGATTCCGTGCTGGAGGGCACCTGCGTCCATGAAGCCCGGCTGCAGGCCGGCCGTTTCCTGGCCCAGGAGCATCCCGTGGAAGCGGATGTGGTCATCGGTGCGCCGGACTCCGGCCTGGACGCCGCGCTGGGATATGCCCAGGAGAGCGGCATCCCCTACGGCATCGGCTTTATCAAGAACAAGTACGTGGGCCGCACCTTCATCCAGGGCAGCCAGGCCCAGCGCGAGAACAGCGTGCGCATCAAGCTCAACGCCATTGAGTCCACCGTGCGCGGCAAACGCGTTGTGCTGGTGGACGACTCCATTGTGCGCGGCACCACCAGCGCCCGGACCATCCGCCTGCTGCGGGAGGCCGGCGCCAAGGAAGTGCACTACCGCATCAGCGCACCGCCCTTTGCCCATCCCTGCTACTTCGGCACCGATATTCCCGACGAAAAGCAGCTGATCGCCACCGGTCATACCGTGGAGGAGATCAACAAGCTGGTGGGATCCGATACGCTGGGCTACCTGAGCATCGAGCATGTGCAGCAGCTGGCCATTCACAGCCGCTGCGGTTTCTGTGTCGGCTGCTTCACCGGCCATTACCCCGTGGATCCGCCCCAGGAAACGATGGATATCGTCTACGACAAACCGCTGAGCATTTCCAATCCGAACAAAAAACTGTGACCGGTCTGCGGCCCCTGCACCGCGTCCGCGTCCTTTGCAACTACACCCGATAGGAGTACCGACATGGAAAAAAGCTATTCTGCCAGCTACGCCGCTGCCGGCGTGGATATTACGGCCGGCTACCGCTCCGTCGAACTGATGAAGCAGTATGTGGCCCGCACGATGACCGAGAACTGCATCGGCGGTCTGGGCGGCTTCGGCGGCCTGTTTGAACTGGACTGCTCCGGCATGGAGCATCCCGTCCTGATCTCCGGCACCGACGGCGTCGGCACCAAACTGCGCGTGGCCCAGTACATGAACAAGCACGATACCATCGGCATCGACTGCGTGGCCATGTGCGTCAACGATGTCATCTGCGCCGGTGCCAAACCGCTGGTGTTCCTGGACTACATCGCCTGCGGCAAAAACATTCCCGAGAAGATCGCCGAGATCGTCAAGGGTGTGGCCGAGGGCTGCGTCCAGGCCGGCTGCTCCCTGGTGGGCGGCGAGACCGCCGAACACCCCGGCATGATGCCGGAGGAGGAATACGATCTGGCCGGCTTTACCGTGGGCGTGGTGGACAAGAGCAAGATCCTCGACAACTCCACCATGCAGCCCGGCGATGTGGTGCTGGCTCTGCCCTCCACCGGCGTGCATTCCAACGGTTTCTCGCTGGTGCGCAAGATCTTTGACATCGACAACCATCCCGAAGTGCTGGACAAGACCTTCGAGGGCATGGACAAGACCCTTGGTGAAGCGCTGCTGGCGCCCACCAAGATCTATGTCAAGCCGGTGCTGGCCCTGATGGAACAGGTCACCGTGAAGGGTGTTTCTCACATCACCGGCGGCGGCTTTTACGAGAACATTCCCCGCAGCCTGAAGAAGGGCTGTGCCGCCCGCATCGCCAAAGCCGATGTGCGCACCCCTGCCCTCTTCGGCGTGCTGGCCAAGGAAGGCAACGTGCCGGAGCGCGACATGTTCAACACCTTCAACATGGGTGTCGGCATGACCATCGTGGTGGCCGCCGAGGACGCCGACAAGGCGCTGGAGATTCTGCACGCCCACGGCGAGGAAGGTGCCTACCGTCTGGGCACCATCGTGGAAGGCGACGGGGTGGAACTGGTATGAAGCGTGTAGCTGTACTGGTATCCGGCGGCGGCACCAATCTGCAGGCCCTGCTGGAGAGCGAAGCCCGGGGTGAAAACCCCAATGGCAAGATCGTGCTGGTGGTGGCCAGCAAACCCGGCGTGTATGCCCTGGAACGGGCCGCCAACTTCGGTGTGGAAAGCGCCGTGGTGGCCCGCAAGGAATACCCCGACAGCGAGGCCTTCGACACCGCCCTGCTGGACACCCTGCAAAGCCACCAGATCGATGTGGTGGTGCTGGCCGGGTTCCTCTCGGTGCTGGGTCCCCGCGTGATCGAAGCCTACCCCAACCGCATCCTCAACGTACACCCCAGCCTGATCCCCAGCTTCTGCGGCCCCGGCTTTTACGGCCTGCGGGTCCACGAAGCGGCCCTGGCCCGGGGCGTGAAGGTGACCGGCGCCACCGTGCATCTGGTCAACGAGGAATGCGACGGCGGCCCCATTCTGCTCCAGAAAGCCGTGGCAGTACAGCCCGGCGATACCCCTGAAGTGCTGCAGAAGCGCGTGATGGTGGAAGCGGAATGGAAACTGCTGCCCAAGGCTCTGGCCATGGTTTGCAACGACGAGGTGTAATGCAATGAAAAAGAATCTGTACAAATATCTGGCCGGCAACGAATATCCCGGCCGCGGCATTGTGCTGGGCCGCACCCCCGACGGCCAGAAGGCGATCATCGCCTACTGGATCATGGGACGCAGTGCCAACAGCCGCAACCGTGTGTTTGAGGCGATCCCGGGCGGCATCCGCACGGTGGCTGCCGATCCGGCCAAACTGGAAGATCCCCATTTGATCATCTACAATGCGGTGCTGACTCACCGGGAGACCACCATTGTCACCAACGGCGACCAGACCGATACCATCGCCCATTTCATGAACGAGAACCTCTTCCCCGGCTACAGCTTCGAGGCCGCCCTGGCCACCCGCACCTACGAGGATGACGCGCCCAACTTCACGCCGCGCATCTCCGGCGTGGTGGATATGCGCAGTGGTGCCTACAAGCTGTCCATCCTCAAGAGCTGCGACGGCAATGCCGCCAGCGTCCAGCGCCAGACCTTCGACTACCCCCAGCCGGTGGCGGGCGAGGGCCATTTCATCAGCACCTACCTGAAAAATGGCGCCCCCATCCCCAGCTACGCAGGGGAACCCATGCGGGTGACCATCGACGAGAACGACGGCGCCGAATTTGCCGGCAAGCTGTGGGAGTCCCTCAATGAGGACAACAAGGTCAGCCTCTTTGTGCGGACCATCACGCTGGAGACCGGCGATTACGAAGATACCATTCTGAACAAATACAATGCGGTGGAGGGTGAATAAATGAAAGAATTTCAACTGAAATACGGCACCAACCCCAACCAGAAGCCCGCTCGCATTTATATGGCGGACGGCAGTGAGCTCCCGGTGGAGATCCTCAACGGCCGTCCGGGCTACATCAACTTTCTTGATGCGCTCAACTCCTGGCAGCTGGTGCGCGACCTGAAAAAGGCGCTGGGTATGCCGGCGGCTGCCAGCTTCAAGCATGTCTCCCCTGCCGGCGCGGCCATTGGCCTGCCGCTGGATGACACGCTGCGCGCCATGTACCACGTGGACGCTGACGCCGAACTGACCCCGCTGGCCTGCGCCTACGCCCGCGCCCGCGGTGCCGACCGTATGTCCAGCTTCGGCGACTGGATCGCCCTGTCCGATGTGTGCGACCTGGCCACCGCCAAGCTCATCAAGCATGAGGTCAGCGACGGCATTATTGCCCCCGGCTACGATGCCGATGCCCTGGAAGTGCTGAAGTCCAAGAAGAAGGGCAACTACAACATTGTGGCCATCGATCCCGACTATGAGCCCGCCAAGCTGGAGACCCGCACCGTCTTTGGTGTGACCTTCGAGCAGGGCCGCCAGGATCTGGACATCTCGGATGCCACCATGCTGCAGAACATCGTCACCGAAAGCAAGGAGATCAGCGCCGAGCAGCGCCGCGACCTGATCATCAGCCTGATTGTACTGAAGTACACCCAGTCCAACAGCGTCTGCTACGTGCAGGACGGCCAGACCATCGGCGTGGGTGCCGGCCAGCAGAGCCGCATCCACTGCACCCGCCTGGCGGGCCAGAAGGCCGACAACTGGCAGCTGCGCCACATGCCCAAGGTGCTGAACCTGCCCTTCCGGGAGGATATCTCCAAGCCCAACCGGGACAACGCCATCGATGTCTACATCGGCGACACGCCGGAGGATGTCATCGGCGATGATGTCTGGGCCGAGACCTTCACCGAGCAGCCCGCGCCCCTCACCGCGGAAGAAAAGCGCGCCTGGCTGGACAAGGTCACCGGCGTTTCTCTGGGCAGCGACGCCTTCTTCCCCTTTGGCGACAACATCGAGCGCGCCCGCCGCAGCGGCGTGACTGCCATCGTGCAGCCGGGCGGTTCCATCCGCGACCAGCAGGTCATCGACACCTGCAACCGCTTCGGTATTGCCATGGCCTTCTGCGGCATCCGGCTGTTCCATCACTAAAAATCGCACTTGCCTGCGGCGTTTTTTCGTCGCGGGCAGTTGTGCTGTCAAAGGAGTTCAGTATGAAGATTCTCGTTGTTGGCGGCGGCGGGCGTGAACACGCCATCATCCGCGCGCTGAAACAAAGTCCCCAATGCACCGAAATCTGGTGCGCTCCCGGCAACGGCGGCATCAGCTATGATGCCCGCTGCAAGGCCATTCCCGCCACCGACGTGGAGGCCATGGTCGCCTTTGCCAAAGAGGAAGCCTTTGACTATGTGGTCGTTGCCCAGGACGACCCGCTGGCACTGGGCATGGTGGACGCCCTGGCGGCTGTGGGCATTCCCGCCTTCGGCCCCGACAAGGCGGCGGCCCGCATCGAGGCCAGCAAGGTGTTCAGCAAGAACCTGATGCAGAAATACGGCATTCCCACCGCCGACTATACGGTGTTTGACGATCCCGCCAAGGTCGTGGCCTACGTGGAGGAGAAGAACAAATACCCGGTGGTCATCAAGGCGGACGGCCTGGCCCTGGGCAAGGGCGTTCTGATCTGCCAGAACCACGACGACGTGGTGGAGGCCGTGAAGGAGATCATGCTGGACAAAAAGTTCGGCGCTTCCGGCAACCATGTGGTGGTGGAAGAGTTCCTCACCGGCCCCGAGGTCAGCGTGCTGTCCTTCTGCGACGGCAAGACCGTCAAGCCGATGGTGTCCAGCATGGACCACAAACGCGCCCTGGACGGCGACCAGGGTCTCAACACCGGCGGCATGGGCACGGTGGCCCCCAACCCCTACTACACCAAGGAAGTGGCCGACCGCTGCATGAAGGAGATCTTCCTGCCCACGGTGGCCGCCATGCAGGCCGAAGGCTGCCCCTTCAAGGGCTGCCTCTACTTCGGCCTGATGCTGACCCCCGATGGTCCCAAGGTCATCGAGTACAACTGCCGTTTCGGTGACCCCGAGACCCAGGTGGTCCTGCCGCTGCTGGAAAGCGATCTGCTCACCGTTATGCAGGCTACCACCAACGGCACGCTGGCGAAAACCGAAGTCAAGTTCCGCGACGGTGCCGCAGCCTGTGTCATTCTGGCCAGCGGTGGCTATCCCCTGGCCTACGAAAAGGGCAAGGAAATCACCGGCCTTACCGAGGGACAGCTGCCCGGCTGCGCCGATGTGACGGTCTACCATGCCGGCACGGCGCTGAAGGACGGCAAGCTCGTCACCAACGGCGGCCGCGTGCTGGGTGTGACCGCCACGGCGGATACCCTGCCCGAGGCGCTGAAGAAGGCTTACGCCGCCAGCGAAAACATTCATTTTGACAAACTGCATAAGCGCAGCGACATCGGTGCCCGTGCACTGGCTGCCATGCAGTAACCGGGAGGCAATATAATGGTATATCGGATTTATGTTGAGAAAAAGCCCGGCTTCGACGGCGAAGCCCAGGGTCTGTTCCATGAGTTGGTAGACCTGCTGGGCATCACCCGGCTGAAAGGTCTGCGGCTGATCAACCGCTACGACGTGGAGGGCATCGACGAGGAACTTTTCCAGAAGGCCATTCCCACCGTCTTCAGCGAACCCCCTGTGGACGTGACCTACAAGGAACTGCCCGCGGCTGCCACCGTCTTTGCGGTGGAATACCTGCCCGGCCAGTTCGACCAGCGCGCTGACTCCGCCAGCCAGTGCATCCAGCTGCTGAGCCAGGGCGAGCGCCCCGACGTGCGCAGCGCCCGGGTGTATCTGCTGGACGGCGAGCTGACCGACGAGGACCTGGCCGCCATCAAGAAGTATGTCATCAACCCTGTGGAGGCCCGTGAAGCCAGCCTGGAGCCCCGCGCCACCCTGAAGATGGAGTTTGCCATCCCCACCGCGGTGGAGACCCTCGACGGCTTCACCGCCCTGGACGAGGATGCCCTGGAGGCGTTCCGCAACGAGAAGGGCCTGGCCATGGACCATGCCGACATCGTCTTCTGCCAGGACTACTTCAAGAGCGAGCACCGGGATCCCACCATCACCGAGATCCGCCTCATCGACACCTACTGGTCGGACCACTGCCGCCACACCACCTTCGGCACCATCCTGGACGATGTGAAGATTGACGACGAGCTGGTCCAGGCCGCCTTTGACCGCTATATGGCTCTGCGGGAGGAGACCGGCCGCGACAAGAAGAACCGCACCCTGATGGACTGCGCCACCATCGGTGCCAAGGCGCTGAAGCAGCGCGGCATCCTGAAGAATCTGGACGAGAGCGAGGAGATCAACGCCTGCACCGTCAAGATTAAGTGCGATGTGGACGGCGAACTGCAGGACTGGCTGTTCCTGTTCAAGAACGAGACCCACAACCATCCCACCGAGATCGAGCCCTTCGGCGGTGCCGCCACCTGCATCGGCGGCGCCATCCGCGATCCCCTGTCCGGCCGCAGCTACGTCTACCAGGCCATGCGTGTGACCGGCGCCGGTGACCCGCTGAAGCCCGTCTCGGAGACCATGCCCGGCAAACTGCCCCAGCGCAAGCTGGTGACCACCGCCGCGGCAGGCTACTCCAGCTACGGCAACCAGATCGGTCTGGCCACCGGCCAGGTGGCCGAGCTCTATCACCCCGGCTATGTGGCCAAGCGCATGGAGATCGGCGCCGTGGTGGGCGCCACGCCGGCCAACCATGTCCGCCGCGAAGAGCCCGCCCCCGGTGACGTGGTCATCCTGCTGGGCGGCCGCACCGGCCGTGACGGCATCGGCGGTGCCACCGGTTCCTCCAAGGCCCACAAACTCACCAGCCTGGAGACCTGCGGCGCCGAGGTGCAGAAGGGCAACGCCCCCATCGAGCGCAAACTGCAGCGTCTGTTCCGCCGTGAGGATGCCTGCCGCCTGATCAAGCGCTGCAACGACTTCGGCGCCGGCGGTGTTTCGGTGGCCATCGGCGAGCTGGCCGACGGCCTGCGCATCGATCTGAACAAGGTCACCAAGAAATACGAAGGCCTGGACGGCACCGAACTGGCCATCAGCGAGAGCCAGGAGCGTATGGCTGTGGCTGTGGCCGCCGAGGATGCCGATACCTTCATCGGCTATGCCCATGAGGAAAACCTGGAGGCCACCGTGGTCGCCACTGTGACCGAAGAGAAGCGGATGCGCGAGATCTGGAACGGCAAGGCCATTGTGGATCTGTCCCGTGAGTTCCTCAACTCCAACGGCGCCGAGCGCCACGCCGATGTGCACATCCTGCCGGGCCATGTCTGGCAGCCCCAGTGGGCCGGTTCCACCTTTGAAGAGAAGATGGAGAACCTGGTCTCCGACCTCAATGTCTGCAGCCAGAAGGGTCTGGGCGAGCGTTTCGACTCCACCATCGGTGCCGCCACCGTCCTGATGCCCTACGGCGGCAAGTATCAGCTGACCCCCGCCATGGCCATGGCCGCCAAACTGCCGGTGGACGGCGAAACCACCACCTGCTCCGGCATGGCCTGGGGCTTCAACCCCTATCTGTCCGAAGCGGATCCCTACCGCGGTGCCTACCTGGCCGTGGTGGAGAGCGTAACCAAGCTGGTCTGCGCCGGCTTCCACCACAAGGACATGTACCTGACCTTCCAAGAATACTTCGAGCACATGAACGACGATCCCACCCGCTGGGGCAAACCGCTGGCGGCTCTGCTGGGCGCCCTGGATGCCCAGATGGGCCTGGGCATCGCCTCCATCGGCGGCAAGGACTCCATGTCCGGCAGCTTTGAAGGTTTGGACGTGCCGCCTACGCTGGTCAGCTTTGCCACCGCCATCGGCAACGTGAAGGATGTGCAGAGCCCCGAATTCAAGAAAGCCAACAGCTCGGTGGTCATGCTGCGCCCGCAGTACAAGGATGGCCTGCCGGAGATCGGCAGCCTGATCTCCATCTACAAGACCGTGGAGCAGATGATCGACGAGGGCAAGGTCCTGGCGGCCGCCACCCCCGGCTACGGCTGTGTGGCCGAGGCCCTGTTCAAGATGTGTGTGGGCAACCATGTGGGCCTGCAGCTGAGCAATGCTCTCAAGCTGGATGATCTGTTCAAACCCGCCTACGGTGCGGTGATTCTGGAACTGCTGGATCCCGCAGCCGGCGAATTCCTGGGCTTCACCACGGTGGATTACACGCTGGAAGCAGAGGGCAACAAGATCGATCTGGCTCACCTGCAGGAGCTGTGGGAAGCCAAGCTGGAGCCTGTCTTCCCCTACCGCAAGAAGGGCGATCACGTACAGGCGCTGAACTATGAGTGCAGCATGATGGACCGCGTGGCTCCCGCCGTGCGCCTGGCCACTCCCCGCGTGATCATTCCCGTCTTCCCCGGCACCAACTGCGAGTACGATACCGCCCGCGCCTTCCGCCGTGCCGGCGGTGACCCCCATGTGCTGGTGCTGAAGAACCTGACCCCCGCCGACGTGGCCGAGAGCTGCGAAGCGCTGGTCAAGGAACTGGATGAGGCGCAGATCCTCATGCTGCCGGGCGGCTTCTCGGGCGGCGACGAACCCGATGGTTCCGCCAAGTTTATTGCGGCCTTCTTCCGCGCTCCCGCCGTGGCCGATGCCGTCAACCGTCTGCTCAACCAGCGTGACGGCCTGGCCCTGGGCATCTGCAACGGCTTCCAGGCTCTCATCAAGCTGGGTCTTGTCCCCTACGGCGAGATCCGTCCCATCACCGAGAATGATCCCACGCTGACCTTCAACACCATCCACCGCCACCAGAGCATGCTGGTCCGCACCCGCATTGCCAGCAACAAGAGCCCCTGGCTGAGCGAATGCGATATCAACGACGAGCACCTGATTGCCATCAGCCATGGCGAGGGCCGTTTCGTCTGCAACGACGACCTGCTCCAGAAGCTGATCGCCAACGGCCAGATCGCCACCCAGTATGTGGATCTGACCTGCCAGCCCACCATGGATCTGCGCTACAACCCCAACGGCTCGGTGCTGGCCATCGAGGGCATCACCAGCCCCGACGGCCGTGTCTTCGGCAAGATGGGTCACAGCGAGCGTACCGGCAACCAGCTGTACAAGAATGTGACCGGCGACAAGTATCAGCCCATCTTCGAGGGCGGCGTCAACTACTTCAAGCTGTAAGAAAGGGATTTCGCAATGGCACAACATGACCGCTATATCTCTCCGTTCAGCACCCGCTATGCTTCGGACGAGATGCAGTATATTTTCTCTGACGACAACAAGTTCCGTACCTGGCGCAAGCTGTGGATCGCTCTGGCCAAGGCCGAACAGAAGCAGGGTCTGGCCATCACCGATGGGCAGATTGCCGAGCTGGAAGCCCACAAGGACGACATCAACTACGAGGATGCCATCGCCCGGGAGAAGCTCGTGCGCCACGACGTGATGAGCCATGTCTACGCCTACGGCCTGCAGTGCCCCAAGGCAAAGGGCATCATTCATCTGGGCGCCACCAGCTGCTATGTGGGCGACAACACCGATATCATCATCATGCGGGAAGCCCTGCAGCTGGTCCGCAAGAAGATCATCGGCGTGCTGGCCAACCTGGCCAAGTTTGCCGAGCAGTACAAGGCCATGCCCTGCCTGGCCTACACCCACTGCCAGCCCGCACAGCTGACCACGGTGGGCAAGCGCGCCACCCTGTGGATGAACGAGCTGTACATGGACCTGGAAGAGATCGACCACCAGATCGGTCAGCTGGCGCTGCGCGGCGTCAAGGGCACCACCGGCACCCAGGCCAGCTTCATGGAGCTGTTCAACGGCGATTCCGCCAAAGTCAAGGCCGTGGAGGCCGATGTCTGCGCGCAGATGGGCTTCACCAAGGTGGTGCCGGTCTGCGGCCAGACCTACAGCCGCAAGGTGGACTACAATGTGCTGTCTGCCGTGGCGGGGCTTGGCCAGAGTGCCATGAAGATGGCCACCGACATCCGTCTGCTGGCCAACTTCAAGGAGATGGAGGAGCCCTTTGAAAAGAACCAGATCGGTTCTTCCGCCATGCCCTACAAGCGCAACCCCATGCGCTGTGAGCGCATCTGCGCCTTGAGCCGTTACCTGATGGTGGATGTGCTGAACCCCGCCATGACCGCCGGTACCCAGTGGTTTGAGCGCACGCTGGACGACTCCGCCAACAAGCGCATTGCCATGGCGGAGGGCTTCCTGGCCGCCGACGCCATCCTGAACATCCTGCTGAACGTCTCCGATGGTCTGGTGGTCTATCCCAAGGTCATCCGTGCCCGCGTGATGGCAGAGCTCCCCTTCATGGCCAGCGAAAACATCATGATGAAGGCTGTGAAGAAGGGCGGCGACCGTCAGGAATTGCATGAGCGCCTGCGGGAGCACGCCGTGGCAGCTGCCGCCGTAGTCAAACAGGAGGGCAAGCCCAACGATATGATCGCACGTGTGGAAACGGATCCCGCCTTCGGCCTGAGCCGTGAGGAAATCGAGGCGGAGCTGAGCCCCGAGGACTTCACCGGCCGTGCACCGGAACAGGTGGAGGAGTATCTCCGGGACGTTATTGCCCCGGTTCTCGCCGCCAATGCGGAGGACATCGGCCAGAAAGTAGAACTGAACGTCTGATTCTGCCCCATCAATCCCATCAATAAAAAATCCCGTGGAACGATTGAACCGCCCCAGATTGTGCAGACAGTACAAAAAAGCCCCGGGTGCAGGAATATTCGGTTTTAGCAGGAGTGGCGCA
>CALXHT010000019.1 GCA_944388215.1 uncultured Gemmiger sp.
AAACGGCCCCCGGCGGGAATTTGCCACAAAAAAAGCACAGGGCAGAACCCTGTGCGGCGGTTACGGTTTGGCAGTGGGAGCAGGGGCGGGTTTGTCGGGCGGGTATTCGCCCTGAAGCTTGGCCTCCATCCGGCTCAGGCGCGCCTCCAGCTCGTTGATGCGGTTGCTGAGGATGTCGGGCAGGGCCTGCTGGTCCAGGTCGTCGGCGGGGCAGCACTTGATGTTGCCCACCCGCACCACCTCGGCAGGCACGCCCACGGCAGTGGCGTTGGCGGGCAGGTTCTTCAGGACCACGCTGCCGGCGCCCACGCGCACGTTGTCGCCGATGTAGACGGGGCCCAGCACCTTGGCGCCGGCGCCCACCAGCACGTTGTTGCCCAACGTGGGGTGGCGCTTGCCGGTATCCTTGCCGGTGCCGCCCAGCGTCACGCCGTGGTAGATGGTGCAGTTGTCGCCGATCTCGGTGGTTTCGCCGAAGACGATGCCCATGCCGTGGTCGATGAACAGCTTGTGGCCGATCTTGGCGCCGGGGTGAATCTCGATGCCGGTCAGATGGCGGGAGACCTGGCTGATGAGCCGGGCAATGAAGAACAGCTTCTTCTGATAGAGGAAATGTGCGATGCGGTGCGTGACCAGCACGTGAAAACCGGGGTACAGGATGATGACTTCCAGCACGTTGCGGGCGGCGGGGTCCTTATCCCGGATGTTTTTTGCGTCTTCCCAAAGACCCATGATGATTTCCTTTCCCTAAAACCAAGCGATACACATCTAAATACTAGCACACTTTGCCGTAAAAGGCAATCATCCGGACAGGGACGTGTATTTTTGTCAAAATGTCCAAAAGTTGACGCAAAAATCCATAAAATCCCTCGATGCGGAAAGGACCGCTTTGCATTGACACTGACGGCCCGGCATGGTACAATAAGTAAAATCTGTGTAAGGGGAGAGGTGCGCCGTATGATGAGCTGTTCTGCCAGCTTCAAAATCTACGGTGGGGTGTTCTTTCCCGGCACTGCACGGGGTATTGCTTTTTGACTTTTCCCTTTTTCGGGAAAAGTTTTTTTTTGCCCGCACGCCGAATCGCGTGGGGCGCCGCCAAGAAAAACAGGAGGTCTTGCCATGCTGATCCGCAACGCAAAAGACTATAACGGGAAGCCGGTGGAACTCTGGCTGCGCGACGGCAAAATTGCCGCCGTGGGTCTGGGACTTCTGGTGCCGGACGGGGAGGAAGTGCTGGATGCCAAGGGCCGCACGGTGCTGCCCGCCTTCATCGATACCCACTGCCATTGGCGCACGCCGGGCTTTGAGTACAAGGAAGACATCGCCACCGGTTCTGCGGCGGCTGCCGCGGGCGGCTACACCTTCGTGAATCTGATGCCCAACACCAAGCCGGTGTGTTCCTCGGCGGAGATCGCCCACGCGGTGGAGGCGGAAGCCAAACGCATCGGTCTGTGCGATGCCAACCAGACGGTTTCCATCACCAGGGACTTTGACGGCAAGACCATCGATCACCTGGCCACTCTGCCCGACGATATCAGGTTCATCACCGAGGACGGCCACGGCGTCATGAACAACGCGGTGATGGCCCGGGTCTTTGCCCTGGCCACCGAGCGGGGCCTGACGGTCATGTCCCACGCGGAGGACAGCGACATCAGCCCCTGGGACTACCGCCTGGCGGAGAACATCGAGACGGTGCGCAACTGCCACCTGGCCGAGTACTACGGCACCCGGCTGCACATGTGCCACGTCTCCACCAAGGAGGCGGTGGACGCCATCCGGGTGAGCCGGATGCGGGGCGCGCGGGTCAGCTGCGAAGTGACGCCCCACCACCTGTGGTTCGACGACAGCCGCCTGCAGTACAAGGTCAACCCGCCCATCCGCAAGGCGGATGATGTGACCGCCCTGATCGAGGCCATCAAGGACGGTACCGTGACCTGCATCGGCACCGACCACGCCCCCCACACCGCGGAGGAGAAGGAAAAGGGCGCCGCCGGCATGGTGGGGCTGGAGACCGCTTTCGGCGTCTGCTACACCAAGCTCTGCCGGGAACAGTGCCTGCCGCTGGAGCTGCTCAGCTTCCTGATGAGCGCCGGCCCGGCCACCGTGATGGGCCTGGCGGACCATAAGGGTCTGCTGCAGCCCGGCTACGACGCCGATGTGGTGCTGGTGGACCTGGACCACATGTACCAGGTGGACGCCTCGGAGCTGCACAGCAAGAGCAAGAACTGCCCCTACGACGGTGCCTATCTCTACGGTAAGGTCATCACCACCATCAAGGGCGGCAAGGTCACCTTTCAGATTGAGGAATAACAACGAGAAAAGAACGGGGGAACCATCATGACCAACATGGATAAACTGTACGAGAGTGTCGCGGCCAACGGCCCTGTCTGCGTGGGTCTGGACACCGAGATCAGCTACCTGCCCACCACCGACACCGCCAAGACGGCAGGGGAGAACGTGGTGGAGTTCAACCGCGCGCTGATTACCGCCACCAAGGGCGTGGCGGGCTGCTACAAGGTGCAGATCGCCTACTATGAGTCCCTGGGTCTGGACGGTATGCGCGCCTACGCCGAGACGCTGAAGATGGCGCGGGCCACCGGCCTGCCGGTCATTGCCGACATCAAGCGGGGCGACATCGCCAAGACCGCCGAGATGTACGCCAAGGCCCACTTCACCGGCGACTTCGAAGCCGATATCGTCACGCTGGCCCCCTACATGGGTCTTGACTCCATCAGCCCCTATCTGCCCTACTGCAAGGAGCAGGGCAAGGGCGTGTTTGTGCTCTGCCGCACCTCCAACCCCGGCGCCAAGGATTTTGAGTACCAGAAACTGGCCGATGGCCGCCACATCTACGACCTGGTGGGCGACAGCCTCACCGAGTTGGGCAAGGATTACATGGGCGAGCACGGCTATTCCAGCGTGGGTCTGGTCATCGGCGGCACCTACACCGAGGAAGCCACCGCCATCCGCACGGCCTACAAGAACACCTTCTTCCTGATTCCGGGCTACGGCGCCCAGGGCGGCAAGGCGGCCGACATCGCCCAGTACCTGACCAAGGGCAACGGCGGCGTGGTCAATTCCAGCCGCGGTATCCTGCTGGCCTACAAGAAGCAGCCCGGCGTGGCCTTTGACGAGGCCGCCTACAACGAATGCGTGCGTATGCGGGAGGATATCCAGAGTGAGTGCAATAAGCTGTAAACTTCAGGTGCTGGCCCAGGAAGCCCTGGCGCCGGACATCCGCCGCCTGGTGGTGCAGTGGCAGGACCCCCGCCACGAACCCCATGCCGGTCAGTTCTATATGCTCCGGGCCTGGGCGCCCGACGCAACGCCTATCCTGTCCCGGCCCATCAGCGTCCACGACTTTGACAACCAGAGCGGTGCGCTGACCTTCCTGTATCAGGTAAAAGGGGAGGGCACCCAGAAGCTGGCGGCCCTGCAGCCGGGCCAGGCGCTGACCGTCACCGGCCCCTGCGGCAACGGGTTTGATGCCGCGGCCCTGGCCGGGCAGTATCAGAAAATCGCCGTGGTAGGCGGCGGCATCGGCACCGCGCCGCTGCTGCTGCTCTGCAAGCAGCTCTGCCGCGCCGGTGTGCGTCCCGACCTGTTCGTGGGCTTCCGGGACGAGCCCTACGGCATGGAGAGCTTCGTGCCCTGGTGCCACACCATCCACCTGGCCACCGATTCCGGCGCCCACGGCCACCACGGCCTGGTCACCGACCTGCTGGACGCCGCCAACTACGATGTGGTGCTGACCTGCGGCCCCATGGTCATGATGCGCGGTGTTGCCAAACTCTGCGCGGCGGCGGGCACGCCCTGCCTGGCCAGCCTGGAAAAGAAGATGGCCTGCGGACTGGGCGCCTGCCTGGGCTGCACCTGCCACACCAAGGTGGGCCCCCGCACGGTCTGCAAGGACGGACCGGTATTCAAAGCCGAGGAGGTGTTTGACTGATGGCAGACCTGCATGTGGATTTTCTCGGCAAGCGTTTGGCCGGCCCGGTCATCGCCGCTTCCGGCACCTTTGGCTTCGGCCCGGAGTACGCCGACATCGAGGACCTGCGGGTGCTGGGCGGCATCTCCGGCAAGGGGCTGACCCTCCACGGCCAGCCCGGCAACGAGGGCGAGCGCCTCTACGAGACGCCCTCCGGCCTGATGAATTCCATCGGGCTGCAGAACCCCGGCGTACAGCATTTCATTGACAACGAGCTGCCGGCCATGCGCAAATGCGGCACCACCGTCTGGGCCAACCTGGGTGGCCACACCATCGAGGAGAACGTGGAGGGCGTGGAGATGCTCTGCGCCGCCGGCATCGATGTGCTGGAACTGAACATCAGCTGCCCCAACGTGAAGCAGGGCGGGCTCGCCTTCGGCATCCGGGCACAGGATGCCAGCGAGGTGGTCAGCGCCGTGCGCAAGGTCTGCACGGTGCCGCTGGTGGTCAAGCTCAGCCCCCAGGCGGAGAGCATCCCCGAGATGTGCAAGGCGGTGGAGGCGGCGGGTGCCGACGGCATCAGCCTGTGCAACACCTTCCAGGCCTGCGCCATCGACCTGGAAAAGCGCCGCCCGGTGTTCAACAACACCTTTGCGGGGCTGTCCGGCCCGGCGGTGCGACCCATCGCCCTGCGGATGGTCTGGCAGGCGGTGGGCGCCGTCAAGATCCCCGTGGTGGGGCTGGGCGGCATCCTCACCGGTAAGGACGCGCTGGAATTCATCATGGCCGGCGCAGCCGCGGTGCAGGTGGGCACGGCCAACTTCCTGGACCCCCAGGCCTGTGTGCGCATCACCGCCGAGATCGGGCAGTGGATGGATGCCCACGGTGTCAGGACCCTGGACGAGATCCGCGGCTGCGCCCGCAGCTGATTTGAATTTTTATGCATCTATCTTGTAATAATATACAGACTGTGCTAGGATAAAAGGAAGAGAAACTACAGGAGGAACCTATCATGGCGAGAGAAGCAATTGAAGTTTTGAAGGAATGTGAAGCCTTCCTGGAGGGGCATTTTCTGCTGTCGTCCGGCCGTCATTCCGGCGCCTACTGCCAGATGGCGTTTCTGCAGCAGTATCCCGACCGCTGCGCCGAGGTCATGGCGCCGATGGCCGAGAAGCTGAAGGAACTCAACGTGGATGTGGTTGTGGGCCCCGCCATGGGCGGCATCGTCTACGCCTACGAGCTGGGCCGCCAGCTGGGCAAGCGGGCCATCTTCACCGAGCGTGTGGACAACGTGATGACCCTCAAGCGGTTCCGTATCCATCCGGGTGAGCGCTGCATCATCGCGGAGGACGTGGTCACCACCGGCGTTTCCAGCCTGGAGACCAAGCGTGTCATCGAGGAAGCGGGCGGCGTCTGCCTGGGCATTGCCTGTGTGGTGGACCGCACCCGGGCCGAAGCGCCGTCTCCCATTCCCATCGTGGCCAGCGCGCTGAAGCTGGACCTGCCCAACTACGCCCCGGAAGAGTGCCCCATCTGCAAGGAGGGCAAGCTGCCGCTGGTCCATCTGGGCAGCCGCAAGATGAAGGAAGCGGCCAAGCAGACTCTTTAATAAGAAACAGGGAGTTTAGAATATGCAGGCATATCTGATACTGGCAAACGGCCGGGTGTTCCGCGGGCAGAGCATTGGCTGCCCCGGCACCACCATCGGCGAAGTGGTGTTTGCCACCGGTATGGTCGGCTTTGAGGAAACGCTGACCGACCCCAGCTACTACGGGCAGATCATCACCCAGACCTACCCGCTCATCGGCAACTATGGCATGAACCATGAGGATGTGGAGAGCACCAAAGTCTGGGCGCAGGGGTACATTGTCCGCGAAGCGTGCAAGACGCCCTCCAACTTCCGCAGTGAGGAAACGCTGGATTCTTTCCTGAAACAGTATGGCATCATCGGCATCGAGGGCATCGATACCCGCAGCCTGACCCGCACCCTGCGGGAGAGCGGCGTCATGAACGGTGCCATCACCACCGAGTTTGATCCCGACGCGGAGCCCGAGAAGGTGGCGGCGATCATGCCGCAGATCCAGGCCTACGCCGTGGTGGACGCGGTCAAGACCGTCACCTGCCGGCAGGCCACCACCTACGAGCCCACCGCCCAGGGCGCCTGGGGCGAAACGCCGCTGCATGTGGCGCTGCTGGACCTGGGCTGCAAGAACAACATCGTGCGCTGCCTGCAGAAGCGCGGCTGCCGTGTGACGGTGCTGCCCGGCTACACCACCGCCGCCCAGCTGAAGGCGCTGAACCCCGACGGCCTGATGCTGTCCAACGGCCCCGGCGACCCGGCGGAAAACGTGGAGATCATCAAGAACATCGGCGAGATGCTGGATACCGGCATTCCGGCCTTCGGCATCTGCCTGGGCCATCAGCTGACGGCGCTGGCCGCCGGCGCCAAGACCTGCAAGCTGAAGTACGGCCATCGCGGCGCCAACCAGCCGGTCAGCCATATCAGCGGCAGCCGCACCTTCATCACCAGCCAGAACCACGGCTACGCGGTGGAAGGGGAGACCCTGCCCGCCGAGGTGGGCCGTGTGAGCTACCGCAACGCCAACGACGGCACCTGCGAGGGCGTGGATTATTTCCGCTGGAACTGCTTCACGGTGCAGTTCCACCCCGAGGCCAACGGCGGCCCCAAGGATACCGAGTTCCTGTTTGACGAGTTTGTCAGCCGCATGCTGGCAGCGAAAGGAGTAACCGACAATGCCTAAAGACCCGCGGATCAAAAAGGTGCTGGTCATCGGATCCGGCCCTATCATCATTGGTCAGGCGGCAGAGTTTGACTATTCCGGCACCCAGGCCTGCCGCGCCCTCAAGTCGGAGGGCGTGGAGACGGTCCTCGTCAACTCCAACCCTGCCACCATCATGACCGACCCCGATATTGCCGATCATGTCTACATCGAGCCGCTGACGGCGGAAGTGGTCGAGCGCATCATCGAGAAGGAAAAGCCCGATGCCATCCTGCCCAACCTGGGCGGCCAGATGGGCCTGAACCTCTCGATGGAGCTGGCCCGCAACGGTTTCCTGGACCGCAGCGGCGTGCGTCTGCTGGCCTGCAAGCCGGAGACCATCGACCGCGCCGAGGACCGGCAGCTCTTCAAGGATACGATGGAAAAGCTGCACCAGCCGGTCATTCCCTCCAAGGTGGTGGAAGACCTGGACGATGCGCTGGACTTCGCCGATGTGATCGGCTATCCAGTCATTGTCCGTCCCGCCTTCACCATGGGCGGCACCGGCGGCGGCATCTGCGAGGACCGGGAAAAGCTCCATGAGATCGCCACCAACGGTCTGCGCCTGTCGCCCATCCACCAGATCCTGGTGGAGAAGTGCATCTCCGGCTGGAAAGAGATCGAATACGAGGTCATGCGTGACTCCAAGGGCAACGTGATCACCGTCTGCAACATGGAGAACCTGGACCCCGTGGGCATCCACACCGGCGACTCCATCGTCGTGGCCCCCAGCCAGACCCTTTCCGACAAGGAATACCAGATGCTGCGCACCGCGGCGCTGGATATCATCACCGAGCTGGGCATCGAGGGCGGTTGCAACTGCCAGTTCGCCCTCAAGCCGGACAGCTTCGAGTATGCGGTCATCGAGGTCAACCCCCGTGTGTCCCGTTCCTCGGCGCTGGCCTCCAAGGCCACCGGCTATCCCATCGCCAAGGTGGCCACCAAGATCGCCCTGGGCTACACCCTGGACGAGATCACCAACGATGTCACCGGCGAGACCTGTGCCTGCTTCGAGCCGGCACTGGACTACGTGGTGGTCAAATACCCCAAGTGGCCCTTCGACAAGTTCGTCTACGCCGACAAATCCCTGGGCACCCAGATGATGGCCACCGGCGAGGTCATGGCCATCGGCAACAACTTCGAGCACGCCATGATGAAGGCGGTGTCCTCCATCGAGCTGGGCATGGACACCCTGACGCTGCCTGCCTTTGAGCAGCTCTCCACCGAGGAAGTCATCGAGCACCTCCATGTGCAGGATTCCGAGCGTGCCTTCTGCGTCTACGAGGCCCTGAAGCGGGGCGTCTCCCACGAGACGATCTACAACATCACCAAGATCGACTGGTGGTTCCTGGACAAGATGCAGCACCTGGCCGACGTTGAGATGGGCCTGCAGCGGGGCGAACTGACCAGGGAGAAGTACCTGGAGGCCAAGAAGTACGGCTTCCAGGACAAGACCATCCAGCGGCTGGCCAAGGTGGATAAGCTGCCGGCAGCTCCCAAGGCTTCCTTCAAGATGGTGGATACCTGCGCGGCGGAGTTTGCCGCCAAGACGCCCTACTTCTACTCCACCTTCGACGAGGACAACGAGGCGGAGCAGTTCATCGCCGAGCGCAGCGACCCCAAGAAGAAAAAGGTGCTGGTCTTCGGTTCCGGCCCCATCCGCATCGGCCAGGGCATCGAGTTCGACTACTGCTCGGTGCACGCGGTCTGGACGCTGAAACAGCACGGCTGCGAGGCCATTCTGGTCAACAACAACCCCGAGACGGTTTCCACCGACTTCGACACCGGCGACCGCCTCTACTTCGACCCGCTGAACCCCGAGAGTGTGGACCACATCATCGCCACCGAGAAGCCGGACGGCTGCCTGGTGCAGTTCGGCGGCCAGACCGCCATCAAGCTGGCCAAGCACATGGACGACATCGGTCTGCCCATTCTGGGCACGCCGGCTGACGCCATCGACGAGGCGGAGGACCGGGAGCGCTTTGACGAACTGCTGGAGCGCTGCGGCATTCCCCGTCCCGAGGGCCGCACGGTCTACACCCTGGACGAGGCCCTCAAGGCCGCCCAGGAGGTGGGCTACCCGGTTCTGATGCGCCCCTCCTACGTGCTGGGCGGCCAGAACATGATCGTGGCCTACAACTCCGCCGACGTGGTGGAGTATATGGGCGTCATCACGGCCCACGTGGATATGAGCCACCCGGTGCTGATGGACAAATACATCTACGGCACCGAATGTGAAGTGGACGCCATCTGCGACGGCACCGACTACCTGGTGCCCGGCGTCATGGAGCAGATCGAGCGCACCGGCGTGCATTCCGGCGACTCCATCTGTGTCTACCCGCCCTACAACTTCAGCCAGAAGGTCATCGACACGCTGGTGGATTACACCGGCCGCTTTGCCCGGGAACTGAAGGTGGTGGGCCTGGTCAACGTCCAGTACGCCGTGCAGGACGGCAAGGTCTACGTCATCGAGGTGAACCCCCGTTCCAGCCGCACGGTGCCCTACATCAGCAAGGTCACCGGCGTGCCCATGGTGGATCTGGCGGTGCGCTGCACGCTGGGTGAGAAGCTCAAGGATATGGGCTACGGCACCGGCCTGTGGCGCGGCGGCAAGAGCCCCTACTACGCCGTCAAGGTGCCGGTCTACAGCTTCCTGAAGCTGCATGGCGTGGACACCATGCTGGGCCCCGAGATGAAGTCCACCGGCGAAGTGCTGGGCATCGCGCCCACCTTCCACGAGGCCATGATGAAGGGTCTCGTGGCGGCCGGCTACCAGTTCAAGGTGCCTGGCCCCGGTTCCTGCGTCATCATCACGGTGAAGGACAGCGACAAGAAGGAAGCCGCCGAGCTGGCCTGGAAGCTGCATGACTACGGCTACAAGATCTACGGCACCTCCGAGACCGCCCGCTATCTCAACAGCCAGATGGTCCCCTGCAGCGTGGTCCGTCAGATGAGCGGTGCCCGTCCCAACGTCATCGACCTGCTGGAAAGCGGTCTGGTGGATTACATCATCTCCACCAGCCCCCATGGCCGTGACCCCCACCGCGACTCGGTGAAGTTCCGCCGCAAGGCCACCGAGCTGTCCATCCCGTGCATCACGGCGCTGGATACCGCCCGCGTGCTGGTGGACGCCCTGCGCGGCGACCACGATATCAGCCAGATGGAACTGGTGGATATCGCCCGCCTGCATCAGGACGCCAAACAGGATTGATTTTATGAAAAAATGTGCCCGTACCGTGTGGTGCGGGCACATTTTTTGTGGATTCTGCGATAAAATTTGCGCCGGGCTGGCAGAAAAAGCAGCGTCTATTCGCTGAATGACGGAATTTGCGCGGCTGTATTTGGGGAATTTTAGACCATTTGCCGATTTCCGTCTCAATTGGTCAAAAACGCTTGATTCTGCGCGGTATTTTTTCTATAATATGGGGCGTAACAATAACAGGCACCATGCCTAAGCAATAGGGAGTATAAAGGAATTATGACGAGATCTCAGTTGATTACCAAAGTTGCAAACGACACCGGCATGACCAGCGGCGAAGTGGAAAAGGTCATGGACTGCATTTTCGGCACCATCGGTGACGTGCTCAAGGGCGGCGACAAGGTTACGATTGCGGGTTTTGGCCGTTTTGAGATGCGGGAGCGCCAGACCAAGAACTTTACCAATCCCAAGACGAAGGTGACCAGCAAGCTGGAGCCCACCGCCATCCCCGGCTTCAAGGCCAGCGGCCGCCTCAAGGAGAAGGTCGCCCAGTAAATCCTGTTACCCCACCGTTCGGACCGCCCTTGCAGGCGGTCTTTTTTTGTGAGCCCATAACAAAACCCCCGCCCAGATTTCCATCCGGGCGGGGGTTTTCGTCATTTCAGGTTGGGCCGGTCCTGGTCTCCGTCTGCCTTGAACAGCACGAAGTTTTCCGGCTTGTTTGTGAAATAGTAATATTCGGTGTTCTCCCGCAGCGGGGGCGTCAGGTAGTTGGGAATGATGCAGCCGTCTCCTTCCAGCCGCTCGGTGAAGCCCGCCGCCTGCCAGACTGCCGCCGGAATACCCACGTTGTAGCAGTCCATATACTCGGCGCCGGTGCGGTGCAGGATGGCGTCCAGGGCACCACCCAGCCGCGGCAGGACCCGGTCCTCGCCGATGTAGTCCACCAGCCGTACCACCGGCACACAGCCGGTCTCCCGGGCAGTGACGGTGCGGGTGACAACGTAGGCCAACAGCTTGCCGTGCTCCCGGGCCGCCCACACATCATAGTGGAAGTGGGGATAGTGGAAATACCGCCGCCGCAGGTACCAGGTGTCCTTGCGGGGGGTATGGGGCGTGGGGGGCATGCCAAGGGGGATCAGGTCGGCGGCAGATTCGATTTTCTCCAGCCCCAGGTCCCGCTGCACGGGGGGCAGCGTGTAACGCAGCGGCTTGGCCAGCTGGTAATCGGAGCGCCTTCCCAGCCGGTAGTAGTGGGGGATGCGTCCGGCCTGCCATCCCAGAAACTGGTAGAAGGTGCAGGTGTTGGGCCGGATGTTGTTGCAGGCCAGCACGTCGGCGTGCAACAGGCCGGGCAGCGCATTCATCAGTTCCAGGCCCACGCCGTTGTGTCCCTTGGCGGCCACCCAGACGCTGACCCACACATCGGGCCGACGCGCCGTGTTGGCCAGTATGTATCCGGCGGCGCTCACATAGCGGCCGTCCTGTTCGGCCACGGCGAACTGGGGTACACCGCCGCGCCCGGCATAGTAGTGGTGAAAGAGTTCAGGGCGATTCAGCAGCGGCAGCCGCATGTCAAAGTGCTCATTGATGAAGTCGATGATGGCCCGGTCTTCGCCCAGTCGGGCCAGACGGAATGTCACGTCAGACAATGGCCGAACCTCCCGTCACCGGCAGCGTCACGCCGGTAATGAAGCCCGCCTCGTCGGAGAGCAGGAACGCCATGGCGGGCACTACGTCCTCCGGAGTGGCGTTGCGGCCCATGGGGTTGTCGGCCGCCGCTGCCTGCACAATGAGGTCGGGAGTGTCCTTGAGGAAGTGGGTCTCCATCATGCTGGGGGCCACGCAGTTCACCGTGACACCGAACTTGGCATACTCCACGGCCAGGCTCTTCACCAGGCCGCCGATGGCGCTCTTGGCCATCACGTAGGCGGCGGTGTTTTTGGGCGGGCAGCCGATGGTGTAGCTGGTCTGGATAAAGAGCACCCGGCCGAACTTGGCCCGGGCCATGGCGGGCAGAATGCCCCGGCAGATGCGGATGGCGCTGTGCACTTCAATTTCCAGGTCCTTGTCGAAGCGGGTCTGGTCGAAGGCCTTGAACTTGGTGTTGATCACGGGGAGCGCCGGCAGATGGATGAAGTGGGTGGGGGCGGGGGCAGAGGTCTCCAGCAGCTGCATGAAGGTGTCTACCTTGGCCCGGTCGGACAGATCCACGTCAAAGGGACGGACCTGTCCCGGAAAACGCTGGCACAGGGACGCCAGCTTGTCCAGATCGCCGCAGCCCTGGGCCAGGACCAGCGCGTCAGGAGCGCCGGTCAGCAGGCGGGCAATCAGGGCACGGCCCACATCGCTGGTGGCGCCGGTGATCAGATACGTATACGACATAGCGGAAACCTCCCTTATTTGGCAAGGCCTGCTTTGATGATACCCCGGGTGACGCGCTGGCCGTTCTGGTTGGTGATGACGGCCTTGATCTCGGCCTCGCTGCCGATCTCGCTGACCCGCAGGACGGTGCCTTTCACGGTCAGGGTGTCACCGATAAAGACCGGCTTGGCAAACTTGCACTCCACGCCGTGGAGCAGGCAGTGCTCGCCGGGCAGATACACGCCGGCCAGTGTGGAGAAAAAGCTGGCACCCAGCATGCCGTAGACCACCCGGCCGGGATAGCCGCGGTCCTTGGCGTAGTCGGCGTCGATGTGGATGGGGGAGACATCGCCGGTGATGGTCCGGAAGGCCTCCATCATCTCGGCGGTGACCGTGACGGTGAATTCCTCGGTCAGGCCGGGCACCATCTCGGCCAGGGTATAGTGGTTCATCGCAGACTCCTTTATTCCTTCGAAAAAAGGCGGCTCAGAGCCGCCCCTTACAGGATGTGTTACACTTCCCGGTTCATCAGACCATGCGGGCCACCAGGTCCAGCAGGTCGCCCACGTCCTTGAGGCCGCGGACATCCGAGAGCTTGAACTTGATATTGAATTTCTTTTCGATGGCGGTCAGCAGGTTGATCTGTTCCAGGCTGTCCCAGTCCTCGATGTCGTCGGCGCAGGTATCGCGGGTGATGACCAGCGTGTCGTCGTCGAAGTTGTCACGGAAAATATCCTGCACCGCAGTCAAAATATCCTGTTCGGTCATAATGTTTCTCCTTTAAAGATTGGTAATTACCCATACTATAGCATAAATCCATGCGCGGCGCAAGAAAAGTTGTAAAAGAGCGGCGGAATTCTGCCCTTCAGAAACCGTAATCCTCCAGCCGTTTTTCCAGTTCGGTCTCGCTGTAGACGGGCACGCCCTGCTGCAGAGCCAGTACGTCTGCCTCGGGCAGCAGCCGGGTGTAGATCTCGTCGTACTGGGCCAGCGGTCCGGTGCCGTCCCCGGTGTACAGCGCCAGATGGCCGGCGTTGTCCTTTAAAAGGTAGAGGGGTTCTGCCCTGCGGGCGCTGTCCCGCCAGAGAAACCATACGCTGATGACAAGACACACCAGCGCCGCCGCGCCCAGCGCCCAGAGATACACCGAAGCACCCCGTCTGTGTTTGTTTTCCATCCTAAGCCCTCCTTTTGCGTTAGTATGGGACGATGTGGCGGCAAAAAAACAAAAACTTGTGAATTTTGCGGAACAGACTGTACTTTTGCGATGGTTTTGTGGTATAATCCATTCTATAACATTCTGCAATTCTGTGTTCCGGCTCTGCCGGCAATGCTTTTTCGGATCGTATCAAAGGAGGCGGTTCCCATAGAACCCAAAAAGGAGCGTCATCTTTCCATGGGTGGCGCAAAGTCTGGAAACGGTGCCACGGGGCAGTTTGACCCGGTCAATCCGCAGGACCCCAAGAAGAAAAAGAAGAAGAAACGCCGCAGTATTCCCGGCATGATTCTTCGGTTCATCGGCTGTGTGTTCTGCGTGGGCATCATGCTTTGCAGTGTGGGCGGTGTGCTGCTGTCGATGTATATCGTGCAGGTCACCGCGGATGACGGCGAGGTCCTGGACCTGGACAACCAGAAAAACAAGCAGACCACCATCATCTACGACAAGAACGGCAACGAGTACGCCACGCTGACCCAGGGCGAAAACCGTATCTGGCGCGAACTTTCGGCCATGCCGGAGAATCTGCAGCATGCGGTCATCGCCATCGAGGACAAGGACTTCTACCACGAGCCCGGCATCAACATCAAGCGTACCATCGGTGCGGCCCTCAACGAGTTCACAGACCACGCCATCTACGGCTCCCAGCAGGGCGCTTCCACGCTGGAGCAGCAGCTGGTCAAGAACCTGACCGGCGACGATGAGGTGGACAAGATGCGTAAGGTGCGCGAAATCTTCCGCGCCCTGGGTCTTGCCAACCGCTACAGCAAGGAGACCATCCTGGAAGCCTACCTCAACACCATCCCGCTGACGGGCATTGTCTGCGGCATGGAAGCGGGCGCCCAGGAATATTTCGGCAAGCATGTGGAGGATCTGACCCTGTCGGAGTGCGCGGTGCTGGCTTCCATCACCAAGAACCCCACGGCGTACAATCCCTTCACCAACCCGGAAAACCTCATCACCCGGCGCAACCACGTGCTGTATGAGATGTATACCCAGGGGTATATCACCGAGGATGAGTACAATTCCGCCTGTGCCGAGACCATCACGCTGACCGAGACCAGCAGCTCCACCGAGAACGCCACCCGTTCCTCCCAGAACTCCTACTTCACCGATGCGCTCTACTATGAGCTGCTCAACGATCTGCAGGAGAAGCTGAACATGACGGCGGACGAGGCCAAGTCGATGATCTTCAACGGCGGTCTGCGCGTCTACTCCACTGTGGATCCCGAGGTCCAGACGGCCATCGAGAATGCCATGTACGACGCGGAGGGCAACATCCCGGCGCTGTGGCATGAGGAGGCAGTCTGCCTGCGGGATTACCCGGCGGATACCAGCAGCTGGGACGAAGTCCAGTTCGACGAGAACACCGGCCTGCCGCTGACCAAGGACGGTCTGGCAGTGTACGGCGTGGACGACATCCCGGTCTACACCGACGACGAGCATACCACCCTCAAGATGGGCACTTCCACCGACGACAACTACCCCAACGATGATACCGAGTACCTCTGTGTGTACGAGACGGTGCGCACCCAGGCGGCCATTGCCACGCTGGACTATGACGGCAACATTCTCGGCATCGGCGGCGGCGTCGGTGAGAAGAAATACGACCTGGGCACCAACCGCGCTACCATCCCGCACCAGACCGGTTCTACCATGAAACCCATCGGTGCCTACTGCCTGGCGCTGGACTACAAGCTGATCAACTACTCCTCCCAGGTGCTGGATGCGCCTTTCTATGCGGCGGAGGACAAGCGGGTGCTGAAGGATCAGTATTCCTATATGGATCCGTATTCCGAAGCGGCCCAGTCCCGTTCGGATGTCTGGCGTGCCTGGCCCACCAACTACGGCGGCGCCGGCGGTCAGGGCAACCCCATGCTGGTGTACGACGCCCTGCGTCAGTCCTACAACACGGTGGCTGTCTGGGTCGGCAACATGGTGGGCGTGGACTTCCTGTACAACTTTGTCCACGACACCCTGGAATGCACCTATATCGACGCTGAGACCGATATGGACCTGGGCCCGCTGGTGCTGGGTTCCCAGAGTCACGGTATGACGGTGGTGCAGCTGGCCGGTGCCTACAGCATCTTCTATGACGGCACCTTCACCACACCGCACTACTACACCGAGATCACCGATTACCAGGGCAACGAGGTACTGGATAACACCAAGTATATCAACACCATTCAGGCCATTGACCCGACCACGGCCTATATCATGAACCGCATGATGGCCAACGTCCTGAAGAGCGGCGGTACGGCCAGCGGCATGGCGCCGGAAGGCGACATCGAGGCGGTGGCCAAGACCGGTACGACCAGTGACTACAAGGATTACACCTTTGCGGGTCTGACGCCCTACTACGTCACCACGCTATGGTGGGGCTGCGACAAGCCGACCAGCCTGTATGAGCTGGGGCGTGCGGGCCGCAGCGGCAAGCCCATCCAGCTGGTCTGGAAGTCGCTGATGGAAACCCTGCAGGCCGACAAGGAGGCGGCGGAGTTCCCCATGCCGGATGGCGTTGTGGCCAAGCAGTTCGATACCTCCACCGGTGCGATTGTTTCGGGCGGCGGTGCCACGGGCTACTACACCGAGGACAACCTCCCCGACGACAGCTATTCGACGCCGGAAGTGGATCCCTACGCGGCGCTGGCACAGCAGGCGGCGGAGGGCGCGCAGGCTACAGATGCGACCCAGCCTGCGGATGCCACCACCCAGCCGGCAGCCTGATGCTGTAACTCTTTGCGACCACCCCGATGCACTGCATCGGGGTGGTCGTCTGTTTTTCACCCGCGCACAAAAAGCTGCCGTAGAAAAACAGGTGGCAAAGTAGTGGAACGCTGTGCAAAATGCCAAAAACGGGCAAAAGGCGGGGCAAGAGGCTTGCAAAGTGGTGGCTTCGGTGGTATGATGATGCTTGTCGAAACTACAACTGTACGCAAGGAGGGGACAACATGCCGGATCGCCGATTCCTGCTGGTGGATGCGGCCGTTCTGCCGGAAGTGTTTCTCAAGGTGTTGCAGGCCAAGGAACTGCTGGCTTCCGGTGCGGTGACCAACATTTCTACGGCGGCTCGTCAGGCAGGCATTTCCCGCAGTGCCTTTTATAAATATAAGGATACGGTGTTTGACGCCGAAGCAGGGCGGGAGTCCATCACGGTGGTGGCCACCCTGCTGGATAAAACAGGCGCTTTGCAGGCGCTGCTGTCGGGCATTTCCGCCGCCGGCGCTTCCATCGTGACCATCACCCAGTCCCGGCCGGAGAACGGCGCGGCCCAGGTGGAAGTCACGGTGCGCACCGGCACGATGCAGATGCCGGTGGAGGAGATGCTCACCCGCCTGTCCCATCAGCCCTGTGTGGTGGAGATCCACCGTGGAGCCTGAAGCGGGGGCAGCCGGCCTTTGATAAGCAAGTAAGGGGGAAACATAGATGGCTAAAATCGCAATCATGGGCTTCGGCACCGTCGGCAGCGGCGTGCTGGAGGTCTGCCGCCGCAATGCGGCATCCATTGCCCGCCGTGCCGGCGAGCCGGTGGAAGTGAAATACATTCTGGATGTGCGGGACTTTTCCGGTTCGCCGGATGCGGCCCTGTTCACCAATTCCCTGGACACCATCCTGGCCGATCCGGAGGTCAAGGTGGTGGTGGAGACCATCGGCGGCACCAAGTTTGCCTACCCGTATGTACGGCAGTGCCTGGAGAGCGGCCGCAGCGTCTGCACCTCCAACAAGGAGATGGTGGCCACCTACGGCGCCGAACTGCTGGCGCTGGCGCGGGAGCACGGTGTGGCCTTCCTGTTTGAGGCCAGCGTGGGCGGCGGCACCCCCATCATCACCCCGATGCATCAGTGCCTGGCGGCCAACCATATCAGCCGCATCCAGGGCATTGTGAACGGCACCACCAACTTCATGCTCACCAAGATGAAGCGGGAAAATATGGGCTTTGCGGAAGCCCTCAAGATCGCCCAGCAGCTGGGCTATGCCGAAACGAGGGACCCCGGCGACGATGTGGACGGCCGCGACGCCTGCCGCAAGATCGCCATTCTGGCCAGCCTGGCCTGCGGGCACCACATCTATCCCGACAACATCCCCACCCGGGGCATCCGGGATATCACCGTCACCGACATCAAGGCGGCGGAGAAGCTGGACAGCGCCATCAAACTCATCGCCTGGTACGACGAGGGGGAGAACGGTCAGATGGCGGTGGGCGTGGAGCCCATGCTGGTGCCCAACTCCAACCAGCTGGCGGGCGTGGACGATGTCTTCAATGCGGTGCTCATGCAGGGCGATATGCTGGGTGACGTGGTCTTCTACGGCAAGGGCGCCGGCAAGCTGCCCACGGCCAGCGCCGTGGTGGCCGACGTGATCGATGCCCTCAAGGAGGGCGTCAAAGTCCATGACAGCCTCTTCTGGAAACCCGCCCCCAAACTGGAGGGTATGGTGAAGGACCCCGGCACCTACGCTTGGTACATCCGGGTGTGCGGTGTGGCGGCGGCGCTGCTGCCCAAGGTGGCGGGCGCGGGCCATGTGGTGCTGGAGGAACAGGACCAGGCGGCCTACCGCATCGATGCGGCCACCGTGGACCAGCTGGAGGAGATCCGCGGCAAGATCGAGGTCCTTGGCGGGAAAGTGGCGCTGGTGCTCAAGCAGCTGGCGGACTGAATACGAATCACGAAAGAGAGGGAGCTCTCATATGGTAAAGGTAACGGTTCCTGCGACGAGCGCCAACGTGGGCGCGGGCTTTGACTCGCTGGGCCTGGCGGTCTCGATGCACAACGTATTCACCTTCGAGGAGTGCACCGGCATCCAGATTTCCTCTGTGGACGGCACCCATGTGCCGGCCGGCTCCAACAACCTGGTCTATCGCTCGGCGCGGGTGGTGTACGACCAGCTGGGCATTCCCATGCGGGGCCTTCGCATCACCCAGCGCAACGATATCCCCATGGCCCGGGGCCTGGGTTCCAGTTCCGCCTGTATCGTGGCGGGCATCCTGGGCGCCAATGCGCTGCTGGGCAACAAGCTGACCAAGCGCCAGATGCTGACGCTGGCCACCGCCATCGAGGGCCATCCCGACAACGTGGCCCCGGCCATGCTGGGCGGTTTTGTCACCAGCGTCATCGACGAAGGCCAGGTCTACACTGTCAAGAAGGACATCGACCTGGAACTGGCCTTTGCGGCGTTCGTGCCGGATTTCCGGCTGCTGACCGCCAAGGCGCGCGCCGCGCTGCCCCAGATGGTCAGTCACAAGGATGCGGTGTATAACCTGTCCCGGGCAGCCCTGGCCACGGCCGCCTTCTGCGACGGCGACTATGCGCTGCTGGGGGTGGCCACCAAGGATGCGCTGCACCAGCAGTACCGGCTGCCGCTGATTCAGGGCGGCGACGAAGTCTTTGAGCTGGCCCTGGACCTGGGGGCGCTGGCGGTGTACATTTCGGGGGCCGGCCCCACCATCATGGCGGTGGTCCACAAGGACGATACCGCCTTCTTTGACCGGGCTGCAGCGGCACTGCAGCAGAGTGAGCTGCTCCGGCATTTTACCGTGCATCGTCTGCTGGCGGACAACACCGGCGCGGTGGTGGAGTAAAAAGCCTGCGCATAGATTGAGGAGGAAGAGGATACCTATGGCTTTGATCGTGCAAAAATTCGGCGGTACGTCGGTAAAGGACCGCAACCGCATTTTCAACGTGGCGCGCATCGTCATGAATACGCGCAACGCCGGCAACGACGTGGTGGTGGTGGTGTCCGCCCAGGGCGATACCACCGATGACCTCATCGCCAAGGCGGCCGAGATCACCTCGGACCCGTCCCACCGGGAGATGGATATGCTGCTGGCCACCGGCGAGCAGATTTCCATCGCGCTGCTGACCATGGCGCTGCAGGAACTGGGCGTTTCCGCCATCAGCCTGACGGGCTGGCAGGCCGGCTTCAACACCGACCGTGCCTACTCCAAGGCGCGCATCAAGCGTCTGGACACCGAGCGCGTGGAAAGTGAGCTGGCCCGCAACCGTGTGGTGGTGGTGGCCGGTTTCCAGGGCATCAACCGTTCGGACGACATCACGACGCTGGGCCGCGGCGGCAGCGATACCTCCGCTGTGGCGCTGGCCGCGGCGCTGCACGCCGACCGCTGCCAGATCTACACCGACGTGGAAGGCGTCTACACCGCTGACCCCCGCAAGATCCCCAAGGCAACCAAACTGAAGGAAATTACGTTTGACGAGATGCTGGAACTTGCCTCGCTGGGCGCCCAGGTGCTCAACAACCGCAGCGTCGAACTGGCCAAGAAATACAACGTGGAGCTGGAAGTCATCTCCAGCATCAACCCGGTGCCCGGCACCATCGTAAAGGAGGAAACCAAAGTGGAAGGTATGCTGATCAAAGGAGTGGCGAAGGATAACGATGTCGCGGTTGTCTCTATCAAGAATGTCCCGGATGTGCCGGGTATGTCCTTCAAGGTGTTCAGCCTGCTGGCCCAGAAGAACATCAACGTGGATATCATCCTGCAGAGCTCCGGCAATGAGGAGGGCAAGAAGGACCTGAGCTTCACGGTGCCGCTGGGCGATGCCGAGTCGGCTGTCTCCGCCCTGCAGGCTGCTTCCTCCCGGTTCGGCGGCGGCGATATCAGCGTCGACAAGGAGTCCGCCAAGGTCTCCATCGTGGGTGCCGGTATGCAGAGCCATTCCGGTGTGGCCTCCACCATGTTCGAGGCGCTGTTCAGCCAGAACATCAACATCAAGATGATCTCCACCAGTGAGATCAAGATCAGCGTCATCATCGACAAGAAGGATGCCGACAAGGCTGTGGCCGCCATCCATGACGCTTTCATCAACTGATCGGTCTTTCTGATAAAAAATCCTCCGCACACAGTGCCGTGTGCGGAGGATTTTATTGTTATGCGGGAATCAGGCCCGCACGGCAGCGCCGCTGAAGCAACCGCGCCGCTTGAGGTAGAGGTAAGCGCCCACACAGATGAGCACCGAGAGCACAGAGCCGCAGACGGTGGCCAGGCCCATGGGCAGCAGCGTGTCGGGGAAGAGCACCGACATCAGGTAGACGCCGGGAATGCGCATGAGCAGGATGGCGCAGATGTTGTGCAGGAAGGAGATCTCCGACCGGCCGTAGGCGCAGAAATACCCGCTGAAGCTGAAATGGATACCGGCAAACAGGCAGTCCCAGATGTAGCCGCGGATGTACTGCCCGCCGGCCACCACGACGATGGCATCTGTGGTGAACAGTCCCACCACCGGTTCGGCGATCCACTGCATGAGGATACTGACGCAGAAGCCGAACCCTGTGGCAATGAGGATGGCGTACCGCAGGGTCCGGGCGGCGCGGTCGTGTTTGCCGGCGCCGATGTTCTGGGCGCCCAGCGCCGAAACGGTGGACAGCATGGAGGACGGCACCAGGAACAGGAAGCTGATGACCTTTTCCACAATGCCCACGGCGGCGGCGTCGCTCAGGCCGCGGCGGTTGGCGATGATGGTGATGACCAGGAAGGCGATCTGGATGAACCCGTCCTGGAACGCCACAGGAAGGCCGATCTTCAGGATCTGCTGCAGTACGCCCCGCCGGGGACGCAGGTCCCGGCGGTGGAGCTTGATGCCGGTCTCCCGCTTGAGGATCACCACCAGGGATACCACCACGCTGATGGCCTGGGAGAGGGTGGTGCCCAGGGCCGCACCGGCGGGGCCCAGCCCCATGGCGCCGATGAACAGATAGTCCAGGGCGATGTTGGCCACACAGGCCACGGCGATGAAGTACATGGGGCTTTTGGAATCGCCCAGCCCCCGGAAGATGGAACTGATGATGCTGTAGGCGGTGATGCAGGGAATGCCGATGAAGCAGATGGTCAGGTAGGCGGTGGTGCCGGCCACGGCTTCCTCGGGGGTGGACATGACGGCCACGATGGGGCGCACCAGCGCCAGGAAGACCACCATCAGGGCGATGGACACCGCCATGAACAGCGAGACGGTGTTGCCGATGACGGCGGAGATTTTCTTGTGGTCCTGGGCGCCGATGGCCCGCCCGATGCTGACGGTGGTACCCATGGCCAGCCCCACGATCATGACGGTGATCATGTGCATGACCTGGCTGCCCACCGAGACGGCGGTGGTGGAGGCTGCGCCCTCATACTGGCCGATGATGAACAGGTCGGCCATGCCGTAGAGCAGCTGCAGAAAATAGGACAGAAGATAGGGCAGCGAAAAGTACAGCACATTGCGCAGTACGCTGCCGGTGGTAAGATTTTTTTCCATGTGCAAAAGCCCCGGCTCCGTCCGCAAAGTGGGCACGAGCGGTTTGGTGCCCGGCGGAACCTGGGGCGACATTCTCCCTCCGTACCTTCTATAATATCGCAGCAAACCCGGTAGGCGTCAATCTTTTTTTGAAAAAATTCAAAGTTTTACCTATAATTCCTTTTTGCAGGAGAGGATTTTGAGCGGGTCGGTTTACTTTTGGGGACGCAAGCGGTATAATACCGATATCTATTTGTTGGAAAGGAATAACACTTTGGAACGTAAGCAACTCGCGCCCGGCGTCTTCATCACAACGCTGGACGCTTCAAAATTCAATCGCTGCCGCATCACCATCCATCTGCGCTTTCCGGCGCGGCGGGAGTCCGCCACCGATGCCGCCGTGCTGGCCCTGGTGCTGGAGCGGGGCTATGCGGCCTGCCCGGATATGACGGCACTGTCCCGCCGGCTGGCCGAACTGTACGGTGCCGACCTGGGGGTGGATCTCTCCAACGCCGGGACGGACCGCATTCTCTCGGCGGATATCTGCGGCATCCAGGACCGCTACGCCCTGAACGGGGAGAACCTGACGGACGCCTATGCCGACATTGTCTTCGGCACGATCTTCGATCCCTATCTGGTGGACGGTGTCTTTGACGCCGAGGCCGTGCGCATCGAGACGGAGACCCAGGCCCGGCGCCTGGAAGCGGAGTTCAACTCCAAGCGGCTCTACTGCGTGCGCCAGGCGCGCCGCAAATTCTTCGGGGATTCCCCGGCGGGCATCGAGCTGGGCGGCTATCCCGGGGAACTGGTCCATGTGACCCCCGCCAGCCTGAAGGCGGAGTATGACCGGATTCTCTCCAGCGCCACCATCGATGTCATGGTACAGGGGGCGGACGAGGCCCGGGTGGCGGATCTTCTTCTGCAGAAGCTGCAGCACCTTGCCCGGCAGCCCCAGCCCTTTGCGGTGCCCATGGGAATGCCCGCCGCGCCGGTGCAGCATTACCGGGAGGAGATCCCCGGCCTGACCCAGGCCAAACTCTGCATGCTGTTCACGGCGGGGGACAACCCCAACCCGCCCAGTGTCAGCATCCTGCGGGTGGCCATGAGCGTGCTGGGCGGTTCCGCCACCAGCCGGCTGTTCCGCAACGTGCGGGAAAAGCAGTCGCTGTGCTATTACTGCGGTTCGGCGGCCCAGCGGGCTACCGGCGTGATGATGATCGATTCCGGCGTGGAACCGGGCCGGGAGGAGCAGGCCGAAGCGGCCATTCTGGCCGAGTGGGAGGCCCTCAAGAACGGTCCCATCACCCAGGAAGAGGTGGACGACTGCCGCCGCAGTCTGCTCTCCGGCATGGACGCGCTGGGGGACAGTCTGGCCGCGCTGGAAGGCTGGTACTACGGCCAGATCACCCGGGGCGAGCCGCTCTACCCGCCGGAATACGGCAAGGTGCTCACCAGCGCTGTGTCGCTGGACGAGGTGCGCCAGGCCCTGCAGGGTTACAACTATTCGGTCTGCTATGCCGTCACGGCCAAACCCGGCACCCAGGGGAAAGGAGGCGCCGAAGATGTCCAATAACGAACGATTCGCCGCCGCCCAGGCCCGGGCCGCCGCGGCCGTCAGCTGCGAGAAGGTGGTGCTGCCCAGCGGCCTGACGGTGCTTTGCCGCACCATGCCGGGCTACAGCAGTGTGCATGCCATCTATGCCACCGCTTTTGGCTCCATCCACCGCCAGTTTACCCTGGACGGCAAGCCGGTGTCCCTGCCGGCCGGCACGGCCCATTTCCTGGAACACAAAATGTGCGAAACGCCCCAGGGCGATTCCTTCAGCTTCTACGCCAAGACCGGCGCCTCGGCCAATGCCTTCACCAGCTATGACCGCACCTGCTATATCTTCTCGGCCACCCAGAAAATCGAGGAAAACCTGGACATTCTGCTGGGCCTGGTGGGCAAACCCTGGTTCACCAAGGAGACCATCGCCAAGGAGCAGGGCATCATCGGCCAGGAGATCAAGATGTACGACGACAGCCCCGACTGGCGGCTGCTCAACGCCCTCTTCCGCTGCCTGTACACCGACCACCCCCTGCGGGACGACATCGCCGGCACGGTGGACAGCATCGCCACGCTGACGCCCCAGCTGCTCTACAGCTGCACCAGGGCCTTCTATGCGCCTTCCAACATGGTGCTGTCGGTGGCGGGCATGATCACGCTGGACCAGGCGGTGGAAGCCTGCAAGCGCAACGGTCTCTACCGGGCCCGTGCGGCGCACCAGGTGGAATGGGAGATCCCGGCGGAAACGGGCCCCATTCCCCGCAAGGAGGCGCATTTCACCATGCCGGTGAACAAGCCCTGCTTCGGCGTGGCCTACCGGGAGTCGCCGCTGGCCCACGGGGACCTGAAGCGGGAACTGCTGCTGGACATGCTGGGCGATCTGGTGGCGGGCGGTCTGACAAACCTGTACCGGAAACTGTACGATGAAGCCCTGGTCAACCCGGAGTTTTCCGGCGACTTCCTGGCAGTGCAGGGGGCCTGCGCGGTAGCTTTCACCGGGGAGAGCGAAGAACCCCGGAAGGTGACCGAGATGCTCCAGGCGGAGATCGAGCGGATGCGCACCGAGGGCATCGACCCGGAGCTGTTCCTGCTGGTGAAAAACCAGATGTACGGTGAACTGCTGGGCGACGTGGAGACGGTGGACGATGCCGCCGAGGAGGCGGCCGCCGCCTGCCTGAAGGGCCGCACGCTGGCCGATGAGATCGCGGCGCTGGCGGAGCTGACGGTGGAGGATGCCAACGCGCTGATGCAGACGGCGCTGCGGGAGGAAAACCGCGCCTACGTGCAGATCGATCCGCAGTAATATAATAGAAGAAATCGAGGAAGTATTATGGTCTACCATGTTCAATTCCCGGGACTGGGCCTGTCGTTTACCATCAACCGGGTGGCCCTGTCCATCGGCGGATTCAATATCTATTGGTACGGCGTTATCATTGCGGTGGGCATGCTGCTGGCGCTGTTGTATGCGTTCCGCAACGCCCCGGACTTCGGCATTGACTCCGACCGTCTGATGGATGTTGTGGCCATCGGTACCGTGATGGCCATTGTCTGTGCGCGCATCTACTATGTGGCCATGGCGCCCTTCCAGTATCACAGCCTCTGGGAGATGGTGGACATCCGCCTGGGCGGCATTGCCATTTACGGCGCGGTGATCGGCGCCTTTGTCTTCGGCGGTCTGGCCGCCAAATGGCGCAAGGTGCCGCTGCTGCCGCTGTTCGATCTGGTGGCGCTGGGCTTCCTCATCGGCCAGGGCATCGGCCGCTGGGGTAACTTTGTGAACCAGGAAGCCTTCGGCACCAACACCACGCTGCCCTGGGGCATGTACAGCGAGGGCACCAAGGCCTACCTGCAGTCGGTGCAGGTCACGCTGCCGGCCGGCGTGACGGTGGACCCCAGCATGCCGGTGCATCCCACCTTCCTGTATGAGAGCATCTGGTGCCTGGTGGGCTTTGTGGCGCTGGCGCTGTATGTCAAGCACCGCAAGTTCCACGGCCAGCTTTTCCTGCTGTACGCCATCTGGTACGGCCTGGGCCGCGGCTGGATCGAGGGCCTGCGCACCGACTCGCTGCTGATCGGCGGCACCGGCCTGCGGGCCAGCCAGCTGGTGGCCTACATCTCGGCGCTGGCGGCCTTCTGCCTGCTGCTGGCGGGCCTGCGCCGCGCCCGGGGCAAGACGCTCCAGGTGACGCTGGCCGTGCGTGACATCCAGAAGGAGGCCAAAGCGGGCAGCCGCTTTGCGCCCGACACGCTGCCGGCCAGTGCCTCCCATGCGGAGTTTGTGGCGGCCACCGATGCCATGAACGCCCGTCTGGCGGGACTGGACCTGGATGCCCTCGACATTGAGGAACTGGAAGATCCCGAACCGGAACCGGCCGGGGAAGCCCCCGCGCCGGCGCCGGACGAGATAGATCAATCTGCGGCCGAAGCGGAGGCGGCACAGCCTGCCGAAGGGGAGGACGCACAGCAGGAGGGAAAGTAAATGAGTGCAAAGATCATCGACGGCAAGGCGCTGGCGGCCCAGGTCAAGCAGGAGGCTGCCCAGCAGGTGGAGGAACTGAAGGCGCAGGGCGTGACCCCCTGCCTGGCGGTTATTCTGGTGGGGGAGGACCCCGCCAGCCAGGTGTATGTGCGGGGCAAGATCAATGACTGTGCCCAGTGCGGCATGGAGAGCCGGAACATCCGTCTGCCGGAGACCACCACCCAGAAGGAGCTGCTGGCCCAGGTCAGCGCCCTGGCACAGGACCCCGCCGTGCACGGCATCCTCGTACAGCTGCCGCTGCCGGCCCAGATCGACGAGAAGGCGGTCATCGACGCCATCCCGCCCGAGAAGGACGTGGACGGCTTCTCCCCGGTGAATGTGGGCCGTATGCAGATCGGGGAACCCTGCTATCTGCCCTGCACGCCTGCGGGCTGCATCCGTATGATTGAGTCCACCGGCACCGACATCACCGGCAAGCACGCCGTGGTGATCGGCCGGTCCAACATTGTGGGCAAGCCGGCGGCCATGCTGCTGCTGGCGAAAAACGCCACCGTGACCATCTGCCATTCCAGGACGCAGAACCTCAAGGAAATCTGTGCCTCCGCCGACATTCTGGTGGCGGCGGTGGGCCGCGAGGGCTTTGTCACCAGAGATATGGTCAAGCCCGGCGCGGTGGTCATCGATGTGGGCATCAACCGCGGCGCCGACGGCAAACTGCACGGGGATGTGGACTTTGCGGCGGCCTGCGAGAAGGCTTCCTGGATCACGCCGGTGCCCGGCGGGGTAGGTCCCATGACCCGCGCCATGCTCATGCTCAACACGGTGGAGGCAGCCCGCCGCACGCTCAAGAAATAAAATACGCTGCATCGGTCTTGTTCTGATGAAAATGTCTTGACAAGCCGCACAATCTATGGTATAGTTTTAAGGCCGCTTGGTATGGGCCCGAAAAGTGTGTGGTTTTGCCGCAACGCCCTACTGTCCAGCGAGACTTGTTGAAAGAGGTTATCCGAATGTACGCAGTTATCAAGACCGGTGGCAAGCAGTACAGCGTCAAGGTTGGCGACGTGGTTTACGTCGAGAAGCTCAACGCTGAGGCTGACAGCGAAGTCACCTTCGATCAGGTCCTGGCCGTTGGCGAGGAGGGCGCTGTCAAGGTTGGCGCTCCCGTTGTTGAGGGCGCTTCCGTCACTGCCAAGGTCGTCAAGAACGGCAAGGGCAAGAAGCTCAACATCATCACCTACCGTCCCAAGAAGGGCAGCATGGTCCGCAAGGGTCATCGTCAGCCCTACACCAAGGTGGAAATCACCGCGATTAACGGCTAAGGAGGTACAGCACAATGGCACATAAAAAAGGCGTAGGTTCTACCAAGAACGGCCGTGATTCCGAGTCCAAGCGCCTCGGCGTCAAGCGCGGCGACGGTCAGTTCGTTCTGGCCGGCAACATTCTGGTCCGCCAGCGCGGCACCCACATCCATCCGGGTGAGGGCGTCGGCATCGGCAGCGACGACACGCTGTTTGCCCTCGTAGATGGCCGCGTTCACTTCGAGCGCATGGGCCGCGACCGCAAGCGCTGCACGGTCAAGCAGTAAAAAAACCAGACGGGCGGGCCGGCATGGCCTGCCCGATTTTTATTCTAGACGGTGCCCTGCACCGCGCGAGGTACACTAATGGCAACCAGCAATTTTATTGATACCGCAACCATCTGGCTGCACGCCGGCAAGGGCGGCGACGGCGCCGTGACCTTCCACCGGGAGAAATTCGTGGCGGCGGGCGGTCCCGACGGCGGCGACGGCGGCCGCGGCGGCGACATCATCTTTGTGGCCGACGACAACCTTTCCACCCTGATGGACTTCCGCTACAAGCGCAAGTACACGGCGGCGGACGGGGAGAACGGCCGTGCCAAGCGGCAGAGCGGCGCAGACGCCGACGATCTTGTGATCAGGGTGCCCCGGGGCACCGTGCTCAAGGAGGCGGAGACCGGCCTGGTCATTGCCGATCTGTCCGGCTCCGACCCGGTGGTGGTGGCCAAGGGCGGCCGCGGCGGCTGGGGCAACTCCCACTTTGCCACCCCCACCCGTCAGATTCCCAAGTTTGCCAAGCCCGGCCTGCCGGGGGAGGACCTGCACGTCCAGCTGGAACTGAAGGTCATCGCCGATGTGGGCCTGATTGGCTTCCCCAACGTGGGCAAGTCCACCCTCATCAGCATCATCTCGGCGGCCAAGCCCAAGATCGCCAACTATCACTTCACCACGCTGACCCCCGTGCTGGGCGTGGTGCGGGTGGGCCCGGAACAGAGCTTTGTCTGCGCCGATATCCCCGGCCTCATTGAGGGCGCCGCGGAAGGCGTGGGCCTGGGCCATGATTTCCTGCGCCATGTGGAGCGCTGCCGGCTGCTGCTGCACGTGGTGGATGTGTCCGGCTGCGAGGGCCGCGACCCCAAGGCGGACTTTGAGCAGATCAACCATGAGCTGGCGGGCTTCAGCGCCGAGCTGGCCCAGCGTCCCCAGATCGTGCTGGGCAACAAGTGCGACATCGCCACCCCGGAACAGGTGGAGGAGTTCAAAAACTATATTGAAGGGAAGGGCCTGACCTTCCTGCCCATCTCGGCGGCCACCCGCCAGGGGGTGGACGGTCTGCCGGCGCTGGTCTACAACCGGCTCAAGGACCTGCCGCCCATCAAGGTGTACGCGCCGGAGTACAAGCGTCCCGACAAGAGCCTGGAGCCCACCCGGCCCTTTACCGTCACCCGCACCGGCGAGCACGAGTTTACCATCGACGCCCCCTGGTTGGAGCGCATTCTGGCCGGCACCAACGTGGAGGACTACGAGAGCCTGCAGTATTTCCAGACCCAGCTGGGCGATTCCGGCATTCTGGACAAGCTGGTGGCGGAGGGCGTCGAGGAGGACGACACCATCAAGATCGGCGAATACGAGTTTGATTATCTGTATTGAGTATGCTGTTTGAGACAAAACCCGAAGTGGATATTCACGAAATGTCCCCGCTGGCGCTGGCCTTTGTGGGGGATGCGGTGCTGGAGCTGCTGGTGCGCGCCAAACTGGTGGGCACCACCCGGCTGCAGCCCAACCGGCTGCACACCGTGGCCACCCACTATGTGAGCGCCCACGCCCAGAGCCGGGAACTGGAAATCCTGGAACCGCTGCTCAGCGAAGCGGAAGCCAGCGTGCTGCGCCGGGGCAAGAACGCCAGCAAAGCCAGCGTGGCCAAACATGCCACCGTGCAGGAGTACCGGGCCTCCACCGGCTTTGAGTGCCTGCTGGGCTGGCTCTATCTGCAGGGGCGCACCGACCGCGTCCAGGAATTGTTTGATGCCCTCTGGACAGGGTATCAGCCGCAATAAAAAGGCCCCGGCCCCTTTGCGGGGGCCGGAGCCTTTTCTGCACCATATCAGCGGTGCACCGGAAAATCACTTGCAGTTCTTGCTCTCGGTCGCGCTGGTGGTGCGGTTGGTGCTGCGCTGCTGGGTACCGTTGGTGGTCTTTTTCTGGGTGCCATTGGTGGTGTTGGTGGTGCGGTTGGTCGTGTTGTTCGTCTGATTCTTTGCCATGAGAGGTTACTCCTTTCGCAAGTAAAAAACGATCTTGCGGTTTTGTGGCCGCACTGGTAGTTTGCCCGGTCATGGCCTGTTTATGCAAGGGAGGATACAAGATGGAATTCCCCGCCGACTTTGCCGCGCGGGAGCGTGCCCTGCTGGGGGAACGCTTCGAGGAACTCTACCGCTATGCCACGCCGGAACCGGCCCGGGGCATCACCGTCAACACGCTGCGCTGCACGCCGGACTGGCTCAAAGACCATGCGGATTTCGCCGTGGAAGCGTCGCCGTTCTGTCCTGCGGCCTTCACCACCGAAGCCGGATGGCGTCCCGGGCGTCATCCCTGGCACCACGCCGGGGTGTTCTACGCCCAGGAACCCAGCGCCAGCGCCCCGGCGGCGCTGCTGGATGTGCAGCCCGGCATGCGGGTGGCGGACCTGTGCGCCGCACCGGGGGGCAAGACCAGCCAGCTGGCGGCGGCGCTGCAGGGTCAGGGGCTTCTGGTGGCCAACGAGTATGTGGCGGCGCGGGCCGAAGTGCTGCGCCAGAACCTGGAGCGGATGGGGGTGACCAACGCCCTCATCACCAACGAGGACACCGCCCGCCTGGCCGCCGCCTGGCCCGGCCGGTTTGACCGGGTGCTGGTGGACGCGCCCTGTTCCGGGGAAGGCATGTTCCGCAAGGAGGCAGTGGCCGCCACCCAGCATAATGAAGCGCTGGTGGAGCACTGTGCCGCACTGGGCGCCGAGATTCTGGAGAATGCAGCGGCGCTGCTGGCGCCGGGGGGCATCCTCGTCTACTCCACCTGCACCTTTGCCCCCCAGGAGGACGAAGGGCAGATCGCAGCCTTCTTGGCCCGCCATCCCGAGTTTTCCCTATGCGATCTGTCGGGGTGCGGTTTCGGCCGCCCCGGGGAGGCCAACCGTGCCCCCGAGGGCTTTGACGCCCGTCGGTGCCGCCGCATCTGGCCGGCGGACGGCGGGGAAGGGCATTTCATGGCCAAACTGCAGAAATCCCCGGCGGCGGAACCGGCCGCACCGGGCCACAGCAAGCCGCCGCGGGCTCCGAAAGTGCCGTCCGAATGGACGGATTTTGCCCGGACCTACTTCCCGGAACTGGCACAGCGGCCGGTGACGACGGCAGGGGACTGGCTGCTGCTGCCGCCCGCGGGCGGCGAGGAACTGCCGCTGGGCAAGCTGCGGCTGGTCCGCGGCGGTGTGCTGGCAGGCAGTGTGGTCAAAAAGCGGTTCCAGCCCGCCCATGCGCTTTTCATGGCCTATGGAGCCCGGTGCACCAACCGGGAAAACCTGTCCCGGGAGGATCCCCGCACCGAGGCCTGGCTGCGTGGGGAGGAGATCGAGAGCCGCGACGCAGACAGCGGATGGTGCGCCGTCTGCGTGGACGGCTTCCCGCTGGGAGCGGGAAAGGTCAGCGGTGGCCGCATCAAGAACCACTATCCCAAGGGATTGAGAAATCTTCGGTAATACGAATAAAAAATGAGGACCGCGCCCGGGCAGCCGGAAAGGCTGTGACGGCGCGGTTCTGTCTTGTTGCATGAAAATATGTGGAGAAAGTTCCCACAATTTTCACGGTTTTATACGGGGGCAAACCCTTGACCGAACCTGCACAGCATGGTATCCTTATAAATGTATGACTGTAACCATAACCCGGACGTAGCAAGTCAACAGGAGTTCATCAATGATCGATTTTGAGCATGTTTCCAAGACCTACGAGACCCACAATGACGAGAATGTGGCCCTCGAGGATATTAATATTCACATCGATGAAGGCGAGTTTGTCTTCATTCTGGGCCACTCCGGTGCAGGCAAATCCACCTTCCTGAAGCTGATCCAGATGGAGGAGAAGCCCACCGAGGGCAAGGTCTTCATCAACGGACAGGACCTGACCAGGATCAAGCGGCGCAAGGTGCCCTACCTGCGCCGCCAGATGGGTGTGGTGTTCCAGGACTTCCGCCTGATCCCCACCATGACGGTCTACGAGAATGTGGCCTTTGCCATGCGGGTGACCAACATCTCCACCAAGAAGATCAAGGCCCGCGTGCCCTTTGCCCTGTCGCTGGTGGGCCTGGAGGACAAGATGGACCGCCTGCCCGATGAGCTTTCCGGCGGCGAGCAGCAGCGTGTGGCGGTGGCCCGCGCCCTGGCCCACGGCCCCAAGATCATCATCGCGGACGAGCCCACCGGCAACATCGACCCGGAAATGTCGCTGGATATCATGCAGCTGTTTGAGGCCATCAACAAGGTCAACATCACGGTGGTGGTCGTTACCCACGAGCACGAGCTGGTCCACAAGCTGGCGGCCAAATACAACAACCGCGTCATCACGCTGGCGGACGGTATGGTGGCATCCGATACCGCCCACCCGGAGGTGGCGCGTCGCTATGCCGCCAAGGTGGCAGCCCGCAGCCGCGAGGAATACGACGACGAATAACCCATAACAGAACCAAGAGGGGAACAACATGCGTTTTTCCAGTTTTACATACCTGGTCGGTCAGGGCCTGCACAACCTGCGGGCCAACCGGCTGATGACCTTTGCCTCGATGGGCGTGCTGACGGTCTGCATGCTGCTGATCGGTGCGGCGTATCTGCTGGGCGTCAACATTGACGCCATGGTGGCCTACATCGGCGACCAGAACGAGACCGTCGTCTATATGAACCTGGACGCCACCGAGGACCAGATCGCCGCAGCGGATTCCGCCATCCGCAGCACCGAGCATGTGGTGGGGGTTACCTACGTATCGCCCCAGGAAGTGCTTTCCATCTACAGCGATATGCTGTCCGACTACATCGACCTGCAGTCCGCCTTTGCCAATGACAACCCGTTCTATCCCAACTACCGGGTGGTGGTGGACAGCCCCGACAACATCCCCGCCGTGAAGCAGCAGCTGGAACAGATCGACGGCGTCTACCGCGTCAATGCGCCGCTGGATCTGTCCAACATCTTTGTGTCGCTGCAGCGCACCATCAGCTACGCCTGCTACGTGGTGGTGGGCGTGCTGGCCATCGTCAGCATTGTGGTCATCAACAACACCATCAAAATCACGGTCTTCAACCGCCGCAAGGAGATCGGCATCATGAAGCTGGTGGGCGCCACCAACGGCTTCATCCGGTTCCCCTTCTTTGTGGAGGGTGTCACCTCCGGCCTGATCGCGGCGGCCATCGCCTCCGGCGTGGTGTGCGGCGCCTACTACGCGCTCTGCCGCTGGTACGCCGAGAATCCCAGCACCCTTTCCCAGATGTTCGGCGGCCAGCTGGTGCCCCTCACCGATGTGTGGTACTACATTGTGGGCGGCTTCGCGCTGCTGGGCTTTGTGCTGTGCGGCATCGGCACCGCCACCAGTATCCGTAAACATCTGAATGTGTGAGCAAACAGGACGGAACGAACCATGAAGAAAATTTCTCCGCTGATCAAACGCGCCGTGTCCATGACGTTGGCGGTGGCGATGGTTGTGAGCATAACGGTCTCCACCAACACCATGACACTGGCGGACGATAAAAAATCCGAACTGCAGGCGCAGAAAGACGCCGCCCAGCAGGAACTGGAGGAAATCCAGCAAAAAATCAAGGACAACCAGGCCAAAAAAGCCAACGCCGAGGACCTGAAGGAGCAGTTCCAGCAGCAGACCGAGGTCATCACCACCCAGATCGGCCTGCTGCAGCAGTCCATTGCCCAGGTCGAGGAGGACATCAACAATAAGCAGCTGGAAATCGACGAGAAGCAGGCGGAAGTGGATGTCAAGCAGGCCGAATACGATGAGCGCTGGGCCGGTTTCAAGGAGCGCCTGGGCGCCATGCAGATGCTCAACGACGGCGGCTCCATCGCGCTGCTTTCCAGCGCCAACAACCTCTATCAGCTGCTGACCTTTGCGGAATCCCTGGAGCAGATCTCCAGCAAGGATAAGGAAATCTGCCAGCAGATCGAAAGCCAGCGCCAGGAGCTGGAAAACCAGCGCACCGAACTGGAGAATGCCAAGGCGGAGCTGGAAGCCAACCAGGCCGATCTGGAAGACCAGAACAGCCAGCTGGACAGCAAGAAGTCCGAACTGCAGACCAGTATCCAGCAGCAGGACCAGACCATCTCGGATGCGGAGGCAAAAGAAGAGGCGCTGAAGGTCGAGGAGGAGCAGGCCCGGAAAAATCTGGATGAGGCCGCCGCCCAGCTGGATGCCTACCTGAATGCGCAGGTCAACAAGTACAGCAGTGCGGCGCTGACCTGCTCGCTGAGCTTCGGCCCGGCCCTGCCTTCCTATAAGTACATCTCCTGCGTGTTCGGCACCGGCGGTCACCGCGGCACCGACTTCGCAGCCCCCGGCGGCACCGAAATTTATGCCATTGCGGATGGCATCGTCACCGACGCCACCTATCATTACAGCTGGGGCAACTACGTGCAGATCTACCACGGCAAGGACGACCAGGGCAACACCTACTCCACGCTCTATGCCCATATGATCAGCACTCCCATTGTCAGCGCCGGGCAGAGTGTCACCAAGGGCCAGGTCATCGGTTATGTGGGCTCTACCGGCTATTCTACCGGCAACCACCTGCATCTGGAAATGAAGATCAACGGCGTGCTGACCAACGTCGCCAACTGGATCCCGCACTAGTCGCGGAGGAGGAAGCTATTCATGAAACCGCAGAAGCATAAAACGGCTGTGCGCATTTTCTGTCTTGTGTTCGCAGCCATGATGGTGTTGAGCCTGTTCAGCACCATTCTGTTCTCGTTGTCCTACGCCGCCTGAGGCGGTCACCAAACAGTAAGGAGCCGTCTGACCCATGAGTAAAAAAATCAGTCTGGGCGTTGCTGCCACCATTGCGCTGATCGCAATGGCGGTGACCTTTTCGCTTACGATGGTCATTTCGATGAATATGTTCAACTCTACCGTGTCCAGCGTCAAGAACAAGGAGCGGCAGTACAACAAACTCTCGGAGATCGACCGCTTTGTGCGCGCCAATGAGTATTTTACCATTAATGAGGATACCCTCAACGATACGATTGCCGCCGGATATATGCTGGGCATCAACGACAAGTATGCCCGCTATTACAGCGCCAAGGCCTACAGTGAAATGCAGGGCGTAGCTTCCGGCAAGCTGACCGGCATCGGTGTGGCGGTGGTCAACGATGCCTCCTCGGGCTACGCGCGGATCATCCGTGTCTATGACGGTTCTCCGGCCAGTGAGCAGGGCCTGGAAGTCCGCGGCTTCATCACGGCGATCAACGGCACTTCCACCAAGACGATGGGGGATACCGCCACCATCACCTCGGCGCTGCTGGGGGAGGAAGGCACCACCACCACCATCACCTACCTGACGCCGGACCGCCAGGAGCAGACGCTGGACCTGGTGCACACCAACTACAATACGCCCACCCTTTCCTACCAGCTGACGGCCGGCACCTGCGGGTATATCCGTATGGACTCCTTCGGAACCGGCACCGCCACCGAATTCAAGACGGCGGTGGACAGCCTGAAGGAGCAGGGCGCCACCTGCTATGTGTTTGACCTTCGGGACAATGCCGGCGAAAACCTCAACGCCGCGCTGGTGTCGGCGGATTACTGCGTCCCCTCGGGCCTGATTGCCCAGCAGGAAAACAAGGATGGCACCACCACCGATCTTCGCATCTCTGACGAGAATGAGGTATCGCTGCCCATGGTCTGCCTGGTGAACGGCAGCACGGCAGGCGGTGCGGAACTGTTTGCCAATGCCCTGCGCAAGATGGGCGGGGCCACTCTGGTGGGTACCACCACCATGGGCAAAGGCGTCGTCATGAGCGATGCCCAGAGCTTCTCGGACGGCTCGGCGGCCTACATCACGGTGGGTCTGCTGCTGGACAATGAAGGCCAGACCTGGAATGACACCGGTCTAACCCCCGACGTGGATGCCGCGCTGAGCGCCGACCAGCAGAGCGCCTACTATGACTTCACCATCGAGAATGACCCGCAGATCAGCAAAGCGGTCAATGCCGCCATGTCGCTGGCGGGGCAGAACTGATCAGGGAAAGGAAGAATACTGTGCCCAATCTGACCGACCTTTCCACCATCCGCGACCTGTGTGCGCGGTATGATTTTGCCCTTTCCAAAGGGTTCGGCCAAAACTTCATCATCAATCCGGGCATCTGCCCCCGTATTGCGGAGGCGGCGGAGATCGGCCCTGGCTGGGGCGTGCTGGAGATCGGCCCCGGCATCGGGGTGCTCACCGAACAGCTCTGCAAGCGTGCCGACAAGGTGGTTTCGGTGGAGGTGGACAAGCGCCTCCCGCCGCTGCTGGCGGAAACGATGGCCGGGTACGACAATTTTGAACTGGTGCTGCAGGATGTGCTCAAGGTGGACCTGAAGGCACTGCTGGCGGAGGAGTTCGGCGACAAGCCGGTGGCGGTCTGTGCTAATCTGCCCTATTACATCACCAGCCCCATTCTGATGCGCCTTCTGGAGGAAAAACTCCCCATCCGGAACATTACCGTCATGGTGCAAAGGGAGGCTGCACAGCGCCTCTGCGCCGCCCCTGGCACCCGGGAGGCCGGCGCCATCAGCTACGCGGTGGCCTATTATGCCCAGCCCAAAATGCTCTTTACGGTGCAGCCGGGCAGTTTCTATCCGGCGCCCAGCGTGACCAGTGCGGTTATCCGGCTGGATGTGCGGCAAGAGCCGCCGGTGGAACTGCCGGAAGGGCAGGAGAGTGCCTACTTTGCGCTGATCCGCGCGGCCTTCTCCCAGCGGCGCAAGACGGCAGCCAACGCCATTGCCAACGGTCTGAAACTTCCCAAAGCCCAGGTACTGGCCGCCTTGCAGAAGGCAGGCATGGACGAGCGCGTCCGCCCCGAACAGCTGACGCTGCAGGACTATGCGGCGCTGCTGACGGCGCTCCATGAGGATTGACAACGCCACTCCGAATGTGCTATACTAACTAAGTTCCGCTAGCATAGCACAATTGGCAGTGCAGCTGATTTGTAATCAGCAGGTTGCAGGTTCGATTCCTGTTGCTAGCTCCAGCACAAAAACGCCGTACCTGTGTATGAAATCACAGGTGCGGCGCTTCTTTTTTTGTGCCCGGCGGGGCCTGATTTTCCGGGAATGGTCAACTTTTGGTCAACTTTCCCCGGAAAACTGCACCTTTGCCTGCCGCTGATCGGGGGGACGCTTTCGGGGCAATATAGGCGGAAATGTTGGGTTTTCTTAGGTTTTGGCATTTTTGCCATATGGCAAACAACTTTTGCTATACAGGAAAAAATTTAAGTTTTTTAGGTTTTCAGCAGGGCAGGGGCCATATAGGGAAAAATACAGGTTTTTGCAGGTTTTCCGCCTCCGGCACCGTCCCCGAAACCGTACAAAAAACGACACAAAAAAGGATGAAAACACCCGCCGGGGCCTATATAAGAAAAAACATAGGTTTTCCCAGGTAGTACAGGCCACCCGGCAGGCCAGTTTCGTGGGGGAAGAAAATGATTTTCCGGAGCGATTCTGCGTGACTGTTGGGCGTCCCTTTGCGGTTAGATTGTTTGGTCTATATACATTTTTTGTCCAGCGGGAAATATCCCGCGAATGTGTCCAGCGTCATGCCCAGGACCTTGCATGCCCGCTGTGCCTCCGGCAGCGTCCAGTCGGTGCGGCCATGCAGCCGGTTCGACAGTGCCGCGCCGGTCAGGCCGATTTCTTCGGCAAAATCATACAGCTTGAAGCCGTGAGCCTTTACTGATGTGCGATAAAGAAGTAATAGAAGTGTAAAAAATTTTGCCGTTCCTATCCGGCACTTGGCCATTGTGT
>CALXHT010000020.1 GCA_944388215.1 uncultured Gemmiger sp.
TTTATAACCACCACAAACAGCGCCGGAAGTTGTGCATACTACACAATTTCCGGCGCTTTATCATGCTATTTTCCCGTACGTCACAGTTCTCCGACCAGACTACTACGTCCAACCACGCTATTACCTAAAGCGCTTGGTGTGACCATATTCTTTCGAGCCAAATATATATCGATATTTCATTTATTTTTTTCAATCATATTACACGATTCCAAACCACTCTTGATAAACGACCTCTGTGCTTTTTGGTTCTTTCCCGTAAATTCTGACATTGCCGCCGACGCATATCCTTCTATTCTTGCTTGCCTTTTATTCATGTGCTATTCTAAAAGAAATAAGGAATCCCGAATCGTTGCCTCACATGATTTGATTGCTCATTTGCGATAGGGAGGTCGTTTGTATGGATGCAGAGTTGGAGATCCGACGCCTACAGCGCAGAGTACAAGAGCTCGAACAAGAAAATGCTGAATTGCGGGCACAGCTGGCGGCGTTTGGTTTGAGCAGTTCTGCGCAGGGCAAGGCTGGAGATACCGTTCTTTCTGCGGCACAAATGCCCTCTAACACGGCGGCTACACTGGACGCGCCCGCCCCCAATACGGTCACACCCTCTCACAACCGTCAAAGTATACCGCCTGCCCAATCCGCCCCATTGTCTGTCGCCCGCACCAGTTCTCCCGCCGAAAAGATCCGTCTCTTTCGTTCCCTGTTTCGCGGCCGCACCGATGTTTACGCCCTGCGCTGGCACAGCGAAAAGGCACAGAAGAGCGGTTACAGTCCCGTTTGCGCGAATGAATGGCGGCCCGGCCTGTGCGAAAAAGGGCGCGCTCCCTGCGCCAAATGTCCGAACCGCGTGCTGCGCCCGCTGGACGACGCAGCCATCTACCGTCACCTGGCCGGGCGGGACGCGCAGGGGCGCGACGTCGTCGGCTTGTACCCGATGCTGTCGGACGAGACCTGCTATCTGCTGGCGCTGGACTTCGACGACGCCAACTGGCAAGACTGCGCTCGCGCCATCGCGGACGTCTGCCGCGCACACAGTATCCCGTTCGCACTGGAGCGGTCTCGCTCCGGTCAAGGCGCGCATGTTTGGCTGTTTTTTGCCGAGGCCATTCCCTGCGCTAAGGCGCGCCGGCTTGGCGATGCGCTGCTGACTGCCGCTATGGACACTTGCGGTGGTATTTCCTTCACCGCCTACGACCGGATGTTTCCCAACCAGGACACACTGCCCGCGGGCGGGTTCGGCAACCTGATTGCCTTGCCGTTGCAAGGTCAGGCCCGACGGCAGGGCAACAGTATATTTCTGAACGATTCGCTCACGCCCTACCCGGACCCGTGGGCGTTTCTTTCTACTGTGCGCACGCTGCTGCCCGGCCAGGCCGACGATTTGCTGGCAGCATTGAGCCCCGGCCATCCGCCGCTTGGGGTACTGACCGAACCGGCGGAAATGGCAGGCACCCACGCTTCACGCGCAGATATCACCCAGACAGCGACCAACTCCCACACCCCCTGGAAGCCCCAACCTTCACCTGCCTTGTCCGCCCAGGATTTCAAACAACTACCGCTGCCCATCGTTCGCGCCAACGGGTTGTATATTCTTCTGGAGCATCTGACACCGGTGGCCCGCAACCGGCTAATTCGGTTGGCGGCCTTTCGCAACCCTGACTTTTACAAAAAACAGGCCATGCACTTTTCCACCCACAACGTCCCGCGCATTATTTCGACAGCGGTGGAGACAGATGGATATTTAGTGTTGCCACGCGGCTGCGAAGAACCTCTTTGCGCACTTTTAGAAGGTGTCGGGGCTGCCTGCGCCATCCAAGACGAAACCTGCCTAGGCCGCCCGTTGCACATCGCCTTTACCAGCACGCTGCGCCCCGACCAGCAGCCCGCGGTGGACGCTCTGCTGGCGCACCGTAATGGAGTTCTCAGCGCTACGACAGCCTTCGGCAAGACGGTGGTCGCGGCCTGGCTGATCGCACAACGCGGTGTCAACACGCTGATTTTGGTCCACACGCAGGCATTGCTCAACCAGTGGCAGGCGGCGCTCTCACAGTTCTTGCAGATCAACGAACAGCTGCCGCCGCAGCCCAAGCGCCGAGGCCGGCAGCGCAAACGCTGCCTGATCGGGCAGATCGGCGGCGGCAAACACACAGCTGCGGGATTTGTGGATATAGCGATGCTGCAATCGTTGGTCCACGGCGGCGAGATCGATCCGCTGGAAAGGCACGCTGACCCAGTACACCGGCCGCCTGCACCGTGCCGCGCCCGGCAAGCGGGAAGTTTTGCTGTACGATTATGTGGATCTTCGCGTCCCGATGTTGGAACAGCAGTACCGCAGGCGGCTGCGCAGCTATGCGGCGCTGGCGTATACGGTGCGGGGCACAGCTGAGAAGCCCGAATCGAGCGAGCAGACTGCACAACGCGAAGCAGCTGTTTTCGTGAGCTGTGAACAGTTTCCTCAGCGGTTTGCCGCGGATTTGGAAGGAGCCACCCGGGAGGTACTGCTCTGTGTTCCGTCGCTGTCGGCGCGATCTGTACAGCGCATGCTCCCCCTGTTACAGCGCTTGCAACACAAGGGCGGGGATGTGCAGGTTTACCTGCCGGAGCCCGCGCAGTTCCGGCCAGACATTCAGCCCAAAATCACCGCCAGCGCAGCCGCTTTGCAGCGGGCGGGCATCCCGGTTATGTTTTGCCCCGACCGCCTGCCCAACTTTTGTATACTCGACCAGCGGCTCGTTTGGTACGGCGGCCTCAACCCATTGGGCCGGATGCCGGACGGCGAGAGCTGCTTGCGGATGGACGCGCCGGATGTGGCGGCGGAGTTGATGGAGTTTTTGCGAGGTATAATGCCAAGCGGATGATGGCCAATACGGCGCGTTAGAAAATTCTCTTGCTTTTTCTGCTGTTTTATTCCATACCGGCTTCCGTTTCAAAACTTCCCAATTTCTACACTTTTGAAATCGGAGGCCCACCTTATGAAACAGATTGACCGCCCGCAGTATCTCCAGCGCTTGTTGGGATCGCAGCCCCCCAGACCTCAAGCTCATCACCGGCATCCGCTGCTGCGGCAAGTCCTGCCTGTTATGAGCTTTCCGGCAGCAGATCCAGCAGTAGGACCCGGCAGCCAATTTGCCTTGCAGCTCTACGTCCGGTTTCTCAATCCAGCCGCCGCGCCCCTGCTTAGCAACCGATTCTGATGCTTGTATTTTCCACATTACTGCCTTATACTTATTCCATGATACTGCAATATCAATGGTACAAGGAGTGCACAAGTTGGTAGATGAGCGATTAAAACAGATTCGGGAGCTCACCCTCATGCTGATGTATCTGACTTCCTGGGAAGATCATGATGCGCTGGGACTCAGGGCAGTAAAAAAGAAAGAACTGGGGAGCTATCCCCTTGCCCGCCGGTGCTGGAAAGGGTATGACTTCCGCCTCCTGAAGGACCTGGTAGAGGAAGGGCTGATTTGTGACAGCGGACGTACCCGGCCCGCTCAAATCACTTCGGAGGGTGAGTCTGAGGCAAAAAAACTGTTGGCACAGTATGGCATCAAATTGGGAGAATGCAGGTACGACAATGCAAAACCATGAATCGAAGCATCCGATCCGCTCCAGTGCGGCGGAATACCTGACCTTCGTTGCCGCAACCGGCGATGGCGCAGATAGCATAGAGATGCGCTATGAAGACGAAAATATCTGGTTGACACAGAAGATGATGGCCACTCTTTATGATGTCTCTGTCTCGGCCATCAATCAGCACCTAAAAAACATTTTTGAAGATGGCGAACTGGATAAGAAGGCGGTTATTAAGAAATACTTAATAACTGCCTCAGACGGAAAGCAGTACAACACAAACCACTACAATCTGCAGGCCATCATCGCGGTAGGCTTCAAAGTCAACAATGACCGGGCGGTCCAGTTCCGTAAGTGGGCCAACGGTATTGTCAAGGACTATACGATCCAGGGCTGGGCCATAGACAGCGACCGACTGAAAAGCGGCGGCAGTGTTCTCACCAGGGAATATTTCGACCACCTGCTGGAGCAGATCCGGGAGATTCGGATGTCTGAGCGCAGGTTCTACCAGAAGATCACAGACATCTATGCCACCGCCTTGGATTATGACAAGTCAGCTAAGACCACGCGCCTGTTTTTCGCAGAGGTACAAAACAAACTGCATTGGGCCATCCACCGCCACACAGCGGCGGAACTGATCATGGAACGGGCCAATGCAGAAAAACCCCATATGGGTCTGACCTCCTGGGAGCAGTATCCGGATGGGAAGATTCAGAAGTATGATGTGTCCATTGCCAAAAACTACCTCTCCAAAGAGGAGTTGCAGGCGCTGGAACGTATCGTCACCATGTATTTGGACTACGCGGAATATCAGGCCAGCCGCCATATCCCCATGACCATGCAGGATTGGTCTCAAAGACTCAACCGTTTTCTGGAGTTCAATGAACACGAGATCCTCCACGATACCGGCCGCGTGACCCATGAAATCGCCAAGGCGTTTGCGGAGAGCGAGTTCGAGAAGTACCGAGTCGTGCAGGACAGGCTGTTTGAAAGCGACTTTGACCGCTTCCTTACCTTGGAGAAAGAAGCGGAGCGGCACAACAATGAAGAATCCTGATCCCCATTTCCCATGACTTTCAAACCCACGTTGGAGCCTTTGCTCTGCCCAGTGAGCAAGTCATCCCCCCCGCAAGCCAAGCATTTTACTGTGTGGCCACCTTTCTGAATCAACCGCTTAAGGCGAGTCTGTAAGCTTGCAACGCGTGACGGTTGGCTGACCACCATTTGACCACTTTTCTTTTTCCAACTGTTTTGATGAGTGAATTTTACGATCCAGCATTGTTTATTCCACACGCAAACCAGCGCGGGAAGTTGTGCAACCCGCACAAATTCCCGCGCTGTATCATTGTTATTTGCCGGATGCCAAAGCTCTCCGACTCCAAAGGCCAGAGGTTCGAATCCCCCCGGCCGCACCAAGAGCAGCATCTGAAAAGATGCTGCTCTTTTTATTTTGTATGAAATTGTGCACGATGCTGCAAGGGGCGGATTCGAACAGCCTGTGCCCGCCGCTTGCGTCCCGGCGGGCAAAAACAGTCCTGTGGACTGTTTTTAAGGCGCGGCTCGGCGAATCCCCCCGGCCGCAGCAAGAAACATCTGTACAGACGGGCTTACCCCAACAGATCCTGCTCCTCGGGATGAGTCTCAAACCAGTGTATGGCGTAGGAACAGGTGGCCCTGGCCTTGCGGCCGTCCTGGCGCAGGGTATCGGCCACGGCACGCAGAAGCTGTCCGGCAACCCCCTGTCCCCGCAGAGAACCGTCCACAAAGGTGTGGTTAATGACAGCAATGCCCCCCTGTTCCGGGAAGGTTACTTCTGCCAGCAGTTTCCCCGTTTCATCCGTGGCAAAAATCCGGCCCGGTTCTTTGCAAAACTCCATAACAAACACCTCCGACTTCAGTGTAACAAAAAAGTCGGGCAAGAGCAACGACAGATACCGCTTTTGTGTAGAATCGGATACACAGCTAAAGGTTGGTCGGGATAACCGGCAGTGAGGATTTCCCCTTTTGTGAAAATCCTCACTGTGAGTGCGCCGGACAAACTGTAGGGAAAACGTTTTAGATATGCAGCTTTCAGGAGGCATCGGTTTTGCCGTATATTATAGGGACTGATACAGCGCCGGGGGTTCCTCAGGCATGTCAAAGGTGTACGATCGCATCGGCTTTTCCGGTCATGATACAATTATAACGAAATGTAATTTTGATCTGTATTTATCCAAAATGTTAAAAATCTCCTCTTCCCGATCAGGATGCCACTGAAAGGGCATTTTTCTCTCTTTTTACGCTATCATCATGGCAGGCAAACCCTGCACTTTTTGCACGACCTTTTGCATGACAAGCAAAAGGTCCTTTTTATTGTACAATACAAATGATACACTGGTAATAAATCAAAAAACTGTAGAATGGCGCATAAAAGGATAAAGGGATATGAAGCTGTTTGAAAAAATTCCGGCAAGTTTCTTTTCCATCTTGGTCTCTCCCAACCGGGAACTGTATTGGACTGCGCTGGTTACGCTGCATCATCTGTTGGAATATGACCTTAATATTCCGGTAGAGGATTATTGTATCGCGTTGGGCGATACACTGTCCGATATGGAGCTGACTGCGGAGGAAACTCTGGATGAGGAAGAACAGCGGTTGATCCGGCAACCAAACGGAAAGGTCCGGTGGATCATTCATCGGCTCAAACGTGCCGGGTGGCTGGATACCGAATATCGGGACGGCACCTTTGAGGAAGTCATTGCGCCGCGGGATTATGCCGATCAGATGATCTGCCTTTTGCTGGAGTTGGAGCAATCCGAGACGAAAGAGTACAATTCGCTGGTGTTTTCCACTTACAGCGGATTGAAGCAGGCCTACGAAGAAAAATCCGACCGTATGTATGAGGCTTTGCTGACCGCCCGAAGAAATACAACCGAGCTCTTGCAGGATTTAAAAAGCCTTTACCATAATATCCGATACTATCATCAGATCATCGGGCAGGCTGTGGACGTGAACCAGTTGCTGCACGACTACTATGATGAATACAAGGGAATGCTGGACAGGATCTATCATCCCATCAAGACGATGGATTCCTTGCCCCATTACCGGCAGCCCATCCTGGGCATCCTTAACGCCCTGCTGGTGGATGATGAGATCATGGAGCGTGCGGTGGGCCGGATGGTGCAACTCCACCCGGACGAGGACCCGGCAGAGGCACGCCGAACGCTGGATGGCTACATACAGGAACTGCTGAGCAGCTATTCCAATGTAGAGGATATTTTGCGGCAGATCGACCGCAAACACCGGGCCTATACACGGGAATCGGTGGACAGCATCAAGTACCGTATGTCGGCAGACCACAGCATTGCGGGTAAACTCACCGAACTGCTGCGGACCTTGTCCGAAACGACTGCAGGAAAACAGCGGGAAGCGATGCTGGACTGGATGCAAAAGGGAATCCAGTGTGAGAATCAAGCCTTTGCCGATGGAGGTTCGCTGTGGCATCCTACTGTGCGCAGCCGGAGAAGTGGTGCCCCGGACCGGCTTGTGCAGGACCCCTCCCCGGAAGAAGAACGGGAATTGCTGCAGACATTCCGGGCAGACCGGAGCCGGAGGTATTCCATTGCCCGGGCGTGGCAGTAGCCGAAATGTTTGGCAATGTAGGGGAAAAGCAGGGTCTTGGTTACCTGCAGCGCGGTGGCAATTGCCAGAAAGGCGAGGTCGGTGCGGTTTACAATGCCAGTCTTCTGCGCGAAGCGTGCGTTGATTTCGTCCAGTTCCCGGAAGGAAGCCTCGATCTCCTCGGGGGAAAGGATGTCTTCCAGAACGATCTCCCCGGGAACGGCGTTCTCTGCCTCGGAAACCAGACTTTCCCAACTCCGGGCCTGGGGCTGATGCTCCAGCGGGCGTTCCCGTGCGGCTTTGGCAGCCTGCGCTGCCGCGGCCGTCTCGGAAGAACGCCCCAGGGACGCCAGCAGCGCTTCGCTGGCGGTGATATTGGCGTCGGTCTCGGAGCGGGTCCGGGCCAGAGCCGGGTCATTTTGCAGCTGACGGGAGAGGTCCAGGTTGTATTTCAGAACTTTGTTTCGTTCCAGCTCCTCTTTGCTGTATCGGAAAGTACTCATTATGCCACCGAATGGAAAAAGTTACTGCATACCCAGGTCATGTTTCAGATCGTTGATGGCCGCCTGCAGGGTAATGTTCAGCGCATTGAGATAGTCCATGCGCTCTTTGTCCGCCTTGGATTCATCCCGCAGTGCCTTGATGATTTCCGACTGTGCTTTGACGGCGTTTTTATAGTAGAGTTCCTTGGCGTCCTTCAGTTTTTTGTTCTTGACATTGGCGACAATCCCCACCACGGCGGCGCCCAATCCCACGACCGAACCGCCGAAGAAGAGGGCAGCAAAACTGGCAACACCGCCGACGCCCACACCCGGGGCACCGGCCAGCACTTCGGGAATGGCCGATTGGGAGATGGTGCGGGATCAGCTATGAGATCGGCTCCTTCGTGGCCCCGGCGGTCTGCAACATCCTCGTCACCTTCATCACGGGCGGCGTCTCCATGGGGATCTTCTTCTTTGTCTTCAGGATCATCTTCCCGGAGGGGGAAAAGTCCGCGCCGCAAAACTGAAATGCCGGGCACGGTCATTTTTGCGCAGCAGGCGACCAGTTTTGCGCAGCCGGTGGAAACCGTCCGCGCCGTATGCTACCATACAGGCAGAAACCATCTGTCTGTAAAGGAGGAAGCAAGATGAAACGGATCGCCTGTTTGCTGCCGGCGTTTTTGCTGGCATTGTTCCTGACGGCCTGCGGGTCCAAGGAATGCCCGGAGAACACACTGACCGCCCTTCTGGCGGAGGACAGAACGTCGGTCACCTTCACCTCGGTGACGGTGAGCAGCCACCAGGTGGAGGACAACGACGACACCGTCACCGCCACCGTGGAGTACGAGAACGACTATGCCACCTTCACCAGTGAGATGCGCATCGGCACGCGGTACTTCCCGGAGCAGCGGGAATGGATACTCCTCGACGTGTACGAGGAGACCCCCACCGCGGTGGAGCCCAAGGCGCTGCCCACGGCGGAGGATGTGACGGCGCTGTTTGACGCCGACCGGGGCCAGTGCTTCACCATGATGGGGCTGTGCCAGGACGGCCTGCTGGACAGCAAGAATCCCCTGATGCTGGATATCGGCTTCACGGTGGGGGAGGCCACCCGTGTGGACCCCGATCCCACCCAGCCCATGCTCAGCGTGCCGCTGGACGTGGAAGGGCAGCGGGACGGCTGGTTCACCACCCACGGCACCATTGTGATGCAGCTTGCCTTTGCCCCCGGCGACGGCAGCTGGTCGGTGGCGGACGTGCAGCCGGGCAGCGATTTCTCCATGGACTGCGTGCTGGCCAACCGCAGCTACGCCAGCGACCCCCATGTGGCGGGCATGAAGCCCGGCGTGGGCGACGTGACCATGGTGTACGGGCTGCAGCTGGGGGACTTTGACTGGACCACCCTCTCCTTCACGGGGGACTGCGTCTACACCGAGAAGAACGTGACGGAGGATACCGAGAAATCCTACGATGTGGCTGACCTGGTGAAGGTGGGCTACGACAGCGGCTGGATTGACGGCGCCACCTTCAAGGTCTATGTGGAGGACACGCTGGTTGCCTTCATGATGGTGGATGAGGACGGCCAGGACCTGATCCAGGATATGCGGAACTACACGCTGCACCTGCAGCAGGGCTGACCCGCAGATACAACAAGCGCCGGGATTTGTGCACACAGCACAAATCCCGGCGCTTATTTTTGGTGATTGGGCCTTACAGGAACATTCCGGCGCAGCCCTGCACGGCCAGGAAGAGCACCCCGGCGCTGAGCAGCGGGGCCACCTTGCCGGCGGAGCCGGAGGCCAGCCGGTCGCAGATGGCGGTGAAGAGGAAGGTGAGCACCGTGGCGGCCACGCAGCCCGCCAGGGCGAACCGCAGCAGCCCTTCGCCGGAAAGCAGCCCGGCGGCCAGGGGCAGCAGGGCGAAGGTGGCGGCGTTGAGCAAAAGCACGGCCAGCCAGTTGCGCTTCGTCACCCGGGGGCCGGTGTAATATTCCAGCACCAGGGCCGCCAGCGTGACGGCGCAGATCAGCATCAGGTCCAGCTTCGGCAGGATGGCGGCGGGGGCAAAGGCCCGCAGCACCACCATCCAGAGCAGCACCAGCCCGGTGACCACCGCCAGGAAGACGTTGAATCGTTCGATCTGTTTCATGGTATCAACCTCCCCATTCGGTGGCGCCGGCGCTGATGTCGGCGCCGGTCACATAAGCGCTGGCCGAAGTCACAGCCTTGGCCACCGCCTTGGAGGTGACGGTGGCGCCGGCCAGGGCGTCCACATTGTCACCCACCGTGAAGGACGTGCCGTTCCAGAGGAACTGGGACAAAAAGTCCACGTTGGACAGCGCCCCCATGCCGAGACCGAAGGTCTCCTGCATGTCCCGGACCACCAGGCCCGCGATGCTGCCGTCGTTGTGCACGCCCACCAGCATGGTCACGTCCCCGGCGTAGCCCGCCGTGACGGTCTCGATCACATAGCCGTTGTCCGCCTTGTAGACGGCGGCAATGTTCTCGTCCTCGCCGGTGTAGTCCTCTTCGGTGAAGCTCTCGGCGCCGGGCAGCAGGGTGGAAAGGATGGACTGCAGTTCCTTTTGCTGATTTTCCCGGGCGGTGGGGGCCAGCAGGGTGCTCACCAGAAGCAGCACCACCGCGCAGGCCAGCAGCACCGCCGCAGGGTCAAGACGTTGGATTCGTTTCATGACGGGGTGCCTCCTTTCACGGTGCCGAAGCGCTTGGGCGGGGTCAGCCGGTCCAGGCTCCAGGCGCAGGCGTTCATCAGCAGGATGGCGTAGGTGACGCCCTCCGGGAAAAGCCCGTAGTAGCGGAAGGCCACGGTGAGGGCACCGCAGCCCACCCCGTAGACCAGCTGGCCCCAGGGGGTGACGGGGGAGGTGGCGTAGTCGGTGGCCATGAAGAAGGCGCCCAGCAGCACGCCGCCGCCCAACAGGTTATAGAGCATCCAGAGCAGCGGGTCCTGGCCCTTGGAAAAAATCAGGGTCAGCACCGCCACGGTGCCGAGATAGGCCACCGGGATGCGCCAGGAGATCACCTTGCGCACCAAGAGATAGGCGCCGCCCAGCAGGATGGCCAGGGCGGACACTTCGCCGATGCAGCCGCCGATGTTGCCCAGGAACATGTCCGCGAGGGACTCGGTGGGCAGGGCGGGCATGAGCATGTGGTGGAGGGGCGTGGCGGAGGCCACCATGTCCACCGACAGGGACAGGGCGTCCGGCCTGGTGCCGGGGGCGGCAAAGCGGGTGATGCAGGCGGGCCAGCAGAGCATGAGGAAGGCGCGGGCCGCCAGGGCGGGGTTGAAGATATTCTGCCCGAGGCCGCCGATGAGGCCCTTGACCACCACGATGGCGAAGACGCCGCCCACAGCCGCCACCCAGTAGGGGGCGGTGGCGGGCAGGGTCAGGGCCAGCAGCAGGCCGGTGACGGCGGCGGAAAGATCAGGCAGGGTGTTGGACTGGCGGGTCAGGGTGCGGTAGAGCCATTCCGAGACCAGGCAGGCCGCCACCGACACCACCGCCAGCACCAGGCTGCGCAGGCCGAAGAACCATACGCCGGCCAGCAGGGTGGGCAGCAGGGCCACCAGCACCGCGCCCATCAGGCGGCTGGTGTGGGTGCCGCTGTGGATGTGCGGGGAAGATGTCACAACCAGTTTCATGCTTTTTGGGCCTCCTTCAGCAGGGATTTGCCGGCGCGGAACCGTTCCACCAGGGGCAGGTTGCCCGGGCAGACGTAGGCGCAGCTGCCGCACTCGATGCAGTCGGTCAGGTGCAGGCGCTGCAGTTCCTGTACATTGCCGCTCTTCTCAAAGCGGTAGAGGTAGAGGGGCTGCAGATGCATGGGGCAGACCGCCACGCAGCGGCTGCACCGGATGCAGGTGGGGGTCTCGGGCCGGGGCGGGGTTTCTTTCAGGCAGAGGATGGCGTTGGTGCCCTTGAGCACCGGCACGTCCAGGTCCTGCTGGGCCACGCCCATCATGGGGCCGCCCGCCAGCACCTTGACGGTATCCTCGGCCATGCCGCCGGCGGCCTCGATGGTCTCCTGGAAGGAGGCGCCCAGCCGGACGATGAGGTTCTTGGGGGCGTTGGCGCCGTCGCCGGTGACGGTGACGATGCGGCGGGTGACTGCCTTGCCCTCGTAGACCGCCTGGTACACCGAGGCGGCGGTGGCGGCGTTGAAGACGGCGCAGCCCACGGCGGCGGGCAGCTGGCCGGGGGGCACCTGCCGCCCGGTGACCGCCTGGATCAGCTGTTTTTCGGCGCCCTGGGGGTAGCGGGTGGGCAGCACCTGCACCCGGATGGCGGTATCTTTCGGGAGATGTTCCTTCAGGATGCGGATGGCGTCCGCCTTGTTGTCCTCCACGGCGATGACCACATGCTTGGGGTTCAGGGCGTAGGCCAGCGCCTCGGCCCCGCCGATCACCTGCTGGGGATAGCTGCAGAGCAGCATGTCGTCGGCGGTGATGTAGGGCTCGCACTCGCAGGCGTTGATGAGGATATAGTCCACCTGGCCGAGAGCCGAGAAGGCCTTCACGTCGGTGGGGAAGGTGGCGCCGCCCATGCCCACGATGCCCGCCTCCCGGATGGTGTTGAGGATCTCCTGGGGGGAGAGCTCCTGGTGGTTCGGGTGGGGCTGGAGGGCGTCGTCGGGGGTGTCGGCGAAGTCGTTTTCAATGACGATGGAGAGCGCCTGGCGGCCGTTGGGGTGCAGGCGGGGCTCGATGGCCACCACCTTGCCGGACACCGAGGCGTGGACGGGGGCGCACAGCCCCTCACCGTCGCCGATCTTCTGGCCCATCTTCACGGTGTCGCCCACCTGGACCAGCGGCGTGCAGGGCGCGCCGATATGCTGCACCATGGGCAGCACGACCTGCGCCGGCAGCGGCGCGGGAACGGGGGCACCGCCCCGGGAAAGGTCCTTGTGACCCTCCGGGTGGATGCCGCCCCAAAACAGTTTTCTCATGGTTCGTACACCTCAATTACTGGGAGTGTTGGAAACTATACGCGGATATGGTCCCGGAATCCGGGACTGTACACTAGGGTTCCGTCGCTCTGCACCCACAGGGCCTCGGCGTCAAAGCGGTCCAGCAGCGCCTGACCCTCCGCTTGCGGCAGGGTGAACAGGGCGGTGGAGAGGGCGTCGGCCAGGCCGGAGTCTGGGCAGAGGATGGTGACGGCCCGCCAATAGCGGGCGGGGTAGAGGGTGTCGGGGTCGATGATGTGGTGGTAGACCACACCGTCCACCGTGTAGTACCGCTGGTAGTCCCCGCTGGTCACCACGGCGTAGTTATCCACATAGAGCGTGTGGAGATACCGGCTGGTGTCGTCGGGGTCCTCGATGCCCACCACCCAGGGCTGGCCGCTGTCCGGCTTGGGGCCGGTGGCGCAGACGTTGCCGCCGATGCTGATGAGCAGCCCCTCGGGGGCGTTCTCACACACCCGCTGGGCGGCGTAGCCCTTGGCGATGGCCCCCACGTCGAGACGCACCTCCGGGTCTGTAAAATACACCGTGCCCGCCTCCTCATCGATCTGGATGCTGTTAATATCGGTGTGGGCGGCGGCTTCTTTCAGGGCAGCGTCGTCGGGCAGGGCGGCGGCCTCGGGGTTCTCGATGCCCGCCTCCCGGGCGTCGTGCCACAGGCTTAAAACGCTGCCCATGGCAATGTTCACCCGGCCGCCCGTCTCGGCGTAGAGCTCCTTGCTGAAGAGCAGCAGGTCGAGGATCTTCCGGTCCACCGCCACCGGGCCCTGCCCGGCGCGGTCGTTGACGGTCTTGAGGTTGGTCATCCCCTCGTAGTCGTTGTAGATGTCGTAGAGCCGGTGGTATTCCAGCAGCTCGTCGTGGATGCCTTGGGCCGTGGCGGTGAAATCCGCCTTGCTGTCGGCGTAGCCCACAATGGTGGTGACCGTGTCAAAGAGGGTCAGGAAGGTGGCCTGGTAGCGCTGCGGCCCGGCGGTCTCGGCGGTGGCCGGAGTTTCTGCCGGGGCGGCGGCGCAGCCGAAGAGCAGCAGCACCGCCAGCAGCAAAGGGAACAATCGCTTCATAGAATCTCTGCTTTCCGGTTGGGGGACGGGACCTTTACAGAACCGTCCGGCATGTCAGGTTCAGGCCCCGGCCTTGGCCACCAGGGCCTGGAAGCCGCCGATGGAGATGGTCACCGAGGCGGCCAGGTCGGCGTCACCGGCCTTGCCCTCCTCGGTCACGGCGAGACCGGCCACCTCGTCGGGGGTCTTGCGCGCCACGTAGGCGCCGAAGGCCGCGGCCTGCTCGTACCATTCCTTGCCGATGGAGCTGGCCTTCTTCATGCCGTAATCGTCGCCCAGCTGGTTCTTGGTCAGCACGGGGGCGGTCAGGTCGGTGGTGATGGCGCCGGCGGCGTCAAAGTTCACGTTGGCCTGCACGGCGTCGATGGCGCAGCTGGTGATGGTGTCGCCGTTCATCGTGATGGCGGCCGCCGTGGTGTAGGCCTGGGCAAGACCGTCTCCCTCGGCGGAGGCGTCCTTGCTGTCCGCCAGGCTGGTGGTGGAGGTGAGATACAGAGTATCCCCCGCCATGGCGCCCAGATAAGTGGCGTTGGCGGCGGCCTCCTCGATGGCGTCCAGATAGCCCGCGATGGAGATGGTCACCGAGGCGGCCAGATCAGCCTCCCCGGCCTTGCCGTCCTCGGTCACGGCGATGCCGCGGATTTCATCCAGCGTCTTGCCCTCCACATAGTCGGCCAGGGCCTGGACCTGCTCGTTCCACTCCTTGCCGATGGAACTGGCCTTCTTCATGCCGTAGGCGTCGCCCAGCTCGTTCTTGGAAGAGACGGGGGCGGTCAGGTCGGTGGTGATGGCGCCGGCGGCGTCAAAGTTTACCTTGGACTGCACGGCGTCGATGACGCACTCGTCGATGACGCCGTCCTCCGAGATGGTCACGGCCACCAGGTTGATGTTGGCCTGGGCCAGGCCGTCCTCGCCGTCGGCGGCGGGCTTGCTGCTGGAAAGGTCGGTGCCCAGGTAAAGGCCGGTCTTTACGGCACCCTCTCCGGCGCTCTCGCCGGTCTGGGGGGCCGGGGTGGTGGGGTCACTGGCGGGGGGCGCCGAGGTCTCCGGCTGGGGTACCGCCACGACAGCGGTGCTGCCGCAGGCGGAAAGGGTGCCCGCGGCCAGCGTCCCGGCCAGGATCATTGCGAACAGTTTTTTCATGGGTAGTGCCTCCTGCATTTATGATTCAGTATGGTCAATCTGCTTCATCTCAAAATGGATGAGAAATGAGAGCAGTGCCCGCAATAGGATGACGGCGCCCAGTACCATGAGTTCGTTCATCTCCCGTACCAGCACCGTTTTGAGGATTTCTGCCGCCATTTTGAATTCCAGGCTGGTGGCAAGGCCGTTGGCCAGGGCAAACTTCACGTCCCCCTGGGCGTGGAAGAGAAGCCCTTTGAGATACCGCCAGAAGGCGATGGCCGCCGAGACCGCCACCACAAAGATGCCCATGAGTTCCAGGATGGCGATGAGGGGCGGCAGGATGAATTCAACAAATTGCATCAGCATGGGGGGCCTCCTTGTTTGAGAAAGGGTAGATCGGCGGCCAGCATCGCCCGGAAGAGGGCCGACGAGATGGCGCCGGTGAGAAAGCCTGTGGCGATGGCCACCAGCAACAGAAAGGGCAGGTAGGCCACCACATAGCCGGAGCGCAGCAGCGCCACGGCCACGAGGATCTGGCCCACATGGTGGGCGGCGGCGCCCAGGATGCTCACGCCGTACACCGAGAGAACGGGCAGCCGCCGCGCCAGGGCCATGACGGCCAGGGCCAGCAGTCCGCCGGTGATGGAGAAACAGAAGGCGGTGACGCCGCCCCCGAAGAGGGAACCCAGCAGACACCGCACGCAGAGGATGGCCAGCGCCATCCGCCCGCCCAGGAAATAGAGGGCAAACAGGGTGACCAGGTTGGCCAGTCCCAGCTTGATGCCGGGCAGCGGCACCAGCAGCTGCAGCGGGATGAACCGCTCCATCCAGGAAAGCCCCAGGGCCAGGGCGGTGAGCAGGGCGGCCCGGGCCAGACGCTGTGTCTTGTTCATGGTGTGACCTCCTATCCGGTGACGCCGTCCACTTCGGGGGCGCCGGAGCCGCCCACCAGCCGCAGCTCCAGCCGGTTGGGCAGGCAGACGATGCTGCGGCCGGATTCCTGCTGCCAGCCGCTCTTGACGCAGTCCTGGCCGGGGCAGTCGGCGTCCAGGATGCAGACCCGTCCGTTCTCGATGCAGACGGTGTTGTGGTAGTCGCCCCCCACCACGAATTCCCGGTTCACGGCCAGGGGGTACTCTGACTGGAGCACCCCGTCCTGCCAGACCTGCACGGTGGCGGCGGTGCCGTGGCGGCCCAGGGCAAAATACACAAGCAGCGCCGCGGCGGCCAGCAGGACCAGCGCCGCCGCCACAAAGTCCCCGGGGCGCAGCGTCAGCCGCGGGGCGTTTTTTTCGGTCTGTTTCATAAAAGACTCCTGCCTTTGCGCATCCCGTCCGGCGCCGCGGTCCCGCCGCCGCCGGAGAAAACCCTGCCGACAGCATCTTTCCCCCCGGGCGAAGGATGCATACATTCTTATACAGGATATCATACTGTAAGAGGGATACCCTGTAAAGGGAGCGAAGGTCTTGGCGGATCAGGCGCGCATTGTGGATGGCGGTGCGGGGACTGGGCTACCGGTTCGCCAGCCCCTGAAGGACAGCAAAGCGCCGGAATCTGTGGAAAACCCACAAATTCCGGCGCTGTTTGCTTTTCGGTTCGCGGGGGTTCAGGGCAGGCGGTTTTTGTCGCCCCACTCGCACATGCCGTCCAGAATGGGGATCAGGGACCGTCCCCGGGGCGTCAGGCTGTACTCCACTTTGGGCGGGATCTGGGGGTATTCCTCACGATGGACCAGCCCGTCGGCTTCCAGTTCCTTGAGGGTGGCGCTCAGCGTCTTGTAGGAGATGCCCCCGATATACTTTTTCATCTCATTGAAGCGGACCACCCCGAACTCCATCAGGGTGTAGAGGATGGTCATCTTGTATTTGCCGTTGATGAGGGACAGGGTGTAGCTGAACCCGGTGGTGCCCAGACATTCGTTGGCGATGCAGCGCTGGCCCATGGTACACCCTCCTCCGGAAAACAGGTCGCCTTGATTATAAAGGCCCCGCCCCGGAAAGTCAAGCCCCGGGGCAGAGGACCGGCCTTTGTGGAAACCCCACAAATTTTGGCGTTTGTTTTTGTCAGTTGTCACGGACGGTGGTCACGGCGTCAAAGTCGCCGGCCAGGGTATTCCCCAGCCCGCGCACCACCAGGCTGACCACGGCCCGGCCGCCGTCCAGGAAGATCTCCACCAGGTTCTCCTCCACAAATACGTCCAGGGCGCAGGCGTCGCCCGTCCCGGCGGGGGCCTCGGCGGTGAGGCGGTAGCCCGTCAGGCCGCCGAACACCTCGCTGCGGTCGGTGAGAAGGCGGTCCCCCTCCCGCCGGATGCGCAGCCCGCCGATGTTCCAGCCCTGGCCATCCCGCAGTCTGCCCTGCAGCCGCACCGGCCGGTGTTCGGCCAGGGGGGCAAGGCCCTGGGCCGGTTCGGTGAAGCAGGCCGTCACGTTGGGGTGCACCGGGAAGCAGAGCTGCCCGTCCCGCCAGCAGACCAGCCGGGGCAGGCTCATCATGCCCCGCCAGGGGGCGCGGCCGTCGGGGGCACCGGTGACGGGGCCGGGCATCCGTATCCAGCCGATGAGCACCCGCCGGCCTTGGGCGTCCAGGGTGGTCTGGGGGGCGTAGAGATCAAGACCCCAGTCCACAAAGGTGGGGCGGCCCTCCAGGGCCAGTGTGCAGGTGGTTTCGTCAAAGGTCACCGGCATCCAGGTGGACTGGTCGGGGTAGGCCAGCCCGTCCGCCGTGATGCCCATGGGGGAGCCCAGCAGCACCCACCGCCCCTCCAGGCAGAAGAGGTCGGGGCATTCCAGCGTGGTGCCCAGGGCCTCGTCGCCGAACCGCCCGGCGGCGGTCCAGGCCAGGCCGTCCTGGCTTCGGTAGAAAAGCAGCTGGCCCACGCCCTTCCAGGTGCTGCCCAGCACCATCCGGAAGCTGCCGTCCGCCGCCCGCCAGACCTTGGGGTCCCGGGTGTTCTGGGGATCGCCCGCGGCGCCCCCCGCCATCACGGGCAGCACCTGGCGCTTGGCGTCCAGGTTGTCGAACTGCTCCCCGTCGGGGGAGATCACCAGCGCCTGGCTGGCCGCAAAGCGGTTGTCCAGCGCCCGGTGGACGTTGTCGGGGTTTTCCTCGTCGTAGCGCACGGCGGTGTAGTAGAGGTAAAGCGCCCCGTCCACCTCCACCGCCGTGCCGGAAAACACGCCGTTGCGGTCGTAGGCCTTGCTGGGGTAGAGGGCGATGCCCCGGTGCTCCCAGTGGACCAAATCGTCGCTCACCGCGTGGCCCCAGTGCATGGTGCCCCAGCGGGGCAGGTAGGGAAAGTGCTGGTAGAACAGATGGTACTTTCCTTTATAATAAATGAAGCCGTTGGGGTCGTTGATCCAGTGGCCCGGCGCTTTCAGGTGCAAAAAATCGTGCAGCACGGCAATTCCTCCTGTTGTGCAAAACGCCGCAGGCCCTGCCGGGCATCCCGGCAGGGCGCAGCAGCATCTTTGGTTATTGGGCGTCGGCGGGGGCTACTTCCATAAGGGGCTGCAAAGCCTGGCAGGGGCCGGAGTGCACCGTCATGGCGCCGAAGTCGTCGGCGTTGGTCAGCAGCACGGCCACCATGTCGGGATGGCCCGCGGCGGCGATCTTCTTGCGGTCAAAGGTCAGCAGCTTGTCGCCGGCCTTCACGGTCTGGCCCTCCTGCACCAGGCAGGCAAAGCCGTCCCCCTTCATGTCCACGGTGTCCACCCCCACGTGGATCAGCAGTTCCATGCCGTCGGGGGAGGTGATGCCCACCGCGTGGTGGGTGTCGGTCACCGAGGAGATGGTGCCGTCAAAGGGAGCCACGATGGTCTCGCCGTCGGGGCGGATGCCGGCGCCCCGGCCCAGCACACCGGCGGCAAAGGTCTCGTCGGGGATCTCCTCGGAGGGCACGGCCTCACCGGCCACCGGCGCGTAGACGGTGCGGGGGGCGCAGGTCACGGTCGGCCGGGCGTCCGCCTGGGGCTTGTCGGCCTCGGCTGCCTCGGGGGCGGGGTCCTTGTAGCCGAAGACCCAGGTCAGGGCGAAGGCCACCGCGATGGTGATGGCCGCCATGATGATATACTCAAGGGGATGCTGCAGGCAGAGCAGCAGGCCGAAGATGCCGGTGACACCGGTGCCGCTGGCACCCAGATGGACCAGGGAGGCGTACATGGCACCCACGGCGCCGCCGATGGCACCGCAGACAAAGGGCTTGAAGAAGCGCAGGTTGACGCCGAAGATGGCGGGTTCGGTGATGCCCATGAAGCAGGAGAAGGCGGAGGGCAGGGCCAGGGACTTGGTCTTGCCGTTGCGGCTCTTGAGGGCCACGGCCAGGGTGGCGGCACCCTGGCCCATGTTGGCGGCGGAGGCCAGGGGCAGCCAGTAGGTGACGCCGTACATGGACAGCTGGCCCATATCAATGACGGTGTACATATGATGGATACCGGCCACCACGGTGGTGGAGTAGAGGCCGCCCATGATGAGGCTGCCGATGCCGAAGGGCAGGGTGAGCAGCGTCTGGATGCCGCCGATGATGCCGTTTTCGATGGCCACGAAGATGGGTCCGATGATGGAGAAGGTCAGGTAGCCGGTGACAAAGACGCTGACCAGCGGGGTGACGAAGAGGTCAAACATGGCGGGGACGATCTTGTGCAGCCGTTTTTCCAAAAAGCACATGACCCACACGGCGATGATGACCGGGATGACGTGGCCCTGGTAGCCCACCATGTTCACCTTGTACAGGCCGAACCAGACGCTCTGGGTCTGATGGACGCCCTCGGTGGCCACGGTCCAGGCGTTCTGGAGGTTGGGGTGGATCATCATCATGCCGATGACGGCGCCCAGATAGGGGTTGCCGCCGAAGGCCTTGGCGGCGCTGTAGGCGATGAGGATGGGCAGGAAGGTGTAGGCCGTGTTGGAGAACAGGTTGGCGAACACATAGATGGACCCGGAGGTGTCGATGCTGAGGAAGTTGTTGTTCACCATGAAGTTCAGCGCTTCCATGATGCCCATGAGGAAGCCGCTGGCCACGATGGCAGGGATGATGGGCACAAAGATGTCGCCCAGCGTCTTGATGGCCCGCTTGAAGGGGTTCTGGCGGGCGGCGGCCGCCGCCTTCACCTCGTCCTTGGTGGCGGCGCTGATGCCCGCGATGGCGATGAACTCGTCATAGACCTTGTCCACCACGCCGGTGCCCAGAATGACCTGCAGCTGGCCCGACGCGCTGAACACGCCCTTGACGCCCTCGATGTTCTCCACGGCCTTGGCGTCGCACTTGGCGTTGTCCACCAGCACCAGACGCAGCCGGGTGGCGCAGTGGGCCGCCGAGACAATGTTCTCTTTTCGTCCCACTTTGTCGTAGATTTCCTGGGCTACTTTCTTGTAATCCATAGCACTCCATCCTTTCTGAAAGGAGAATTTATTGTACGGCCCCTCGCCGGAGGAAACCGTCAAACCGTGAGAAACCTGATTGTGAATACGTATTCACAATCACGGAGAAACCCCGGCATTTCCCGGGGAAAAAGGGGGATTCAGGTGCTTTCCCGCGGCACCAGCTCTGCGTCGTAGGCCCGCAGTTCAGGCGGCCGGGGGCCGGGATGTTCGATGCGGTCCAGCAGCCACTGGACGGCATCCCGGGCCATTCGGGCGGTGGGCTGCCGCACGGTGGACAGCCGGGGGTTGAGATACCGCCCCATGAAGGTGTCGTCGAAACCCATGACCCCCACCTGGCCGGGCACCGAAACGCCCAGTGCGCGCAGGATGTCCAGCGCCTGCAGGGCGTAGATGTCGTTGCCCGCAAAGACGGCCGCCCGGCGGCTGTCCTGCGCCAGCCAGTGGGCCAGCTCCCGGCGGAAATCCTCGTGGCCGGCCAGCACCCGGTTGGTCACGGCGTCGCCCCGGCCCTCTTCCTCCAGCCAGCGGCGGAACCCCACGTACTTGCCGTCGTAGTCCTTGCCGATGAAGAGGAACCGCTCATAGCCCTGCCCGGCCAGATAGGCCGCCACCCGGGCCCCCGCGGCGGCGTGGTCCGCGTAGAAGGAATCCAGCCCCTCGGCCCGGCGGGTGATGGTCACCACCGGCACGTCCAGCCGCTGCACGTAGTCGTACCACTGGGGGCTTGTCTCCCGGATGGGCACCGCCAGCACGCCGTCCACCCGGTAGCGCCGCACCACGTCCAGATATTCCTGCTCCCGGTCGGGGTCGTAGTCGCTGTTGAAGAGCAGGATGCTGTAGCCCTGCTCCCGGGCGGCGGTCTCGATCTCCTTGGCCAGGTCGGCGAAGAAACCGTTGGAAATATCGGTGACCAGCACCCCCAAAAGATGGGTGGGGCCGCCCGTCAGCCCCTTGGCCAGGGCGTTGAGCTGGTAATCGTGCTCCCGGGCGCAGGCCAGCACCCGCTCCCGGATCTCCGGCGATACCTTGGGGTTGCCGTTGAGCACCCGGGAAACCGTGGGCTGGGATACATGGGTCAGCCGGGCGATTTCCGCCATGGTAATCATGGAACATCCTCCGTGAATTCGTATTCTTGCGCTTGCAAAACTATTGTACACGAGGGCAACGGCCAATTCCATTCGTGAAACACACAAATTTTTGGTGTTTCTTTTGTGCAGTATTCCGGGCCCGGGCGCAAAAAAAGGCCCCGCACCTCGCAAGGAGGCGCAGGGCCGCGAAGGGTACAGAAGGGTTTACAGGGTGAAGGTCATGGACCCCAGCGTCTGCACGGTGGCTTCGGCCCCCTGCAGCGCCACCGTCACGGCGGGCTCCCCGGGATACCACCGGGTGGCAAAGACCAGCCGGCCGCCGTCGCAGTAGAATTCCAGCGCCGACCGGTCCGCCACCAGGTCCACCGTCAGCGGGCCGCCCGCCCACCGGGCCCGGCGTACTGTGCGCCCGCCGCCCAGGGCATCGTCGGCAAAGCGCAGTTCCAGCAGCCCGGCGTCGTCCCGGCGGCTGAAGGTCAGTCCGCCCGCCAGCGTCAGCGTGAAGTCGCCCTCCGCCGCCATCCGCAGCCGGAAGGGCAGCGGCACCGTGCGGGTTTCGCCATTCAGCGCAAAGGGGGTACCTTCCGCCAGGGCGTCCAGCTCCCGCAAAGGCCGCTGGCGCAGGCCGCCGCCGTCCGCTTCCAGTTCCCGGGGCAGCGTCAGACAGTGCTGCCAGCCCAGGGCGGCGGTGGGGTTGCGGTAGTCGGCGTCGGGCATGCCCATCCAGCCGATGAGCAGCACCCGGCCGTCGGGGGCTTCCAGCGTCTGGGGGGCGTAGAAATCAAAGCCCTTGTCCCACTCGGTGAAGCCGGAGAGCGTGCCGCTCTCCAGGTCGCCCGCCAGGGCAAACCAGCCGCTCTGGTACTGGTTCTGGTTTTCCGTCTCGCCGTGGGGCAGCCCCTGGGGGCAGACGCCCAGCCACCGCCGTCCGCCCACCGTGAAGGTGTCGGGGCACTCCCACATATAGCCGAAGGCGGGGGAAAGTTCCAGCACCCGGGCCAGGGTCCAGGCCCTGCCGTCGGTGCTGTGGTAGAGCAGCGCCCGCCCGGCGTCCGCAAGACTGCGGGCGCCCAGCAGCATCTTCCAAAGGCCGCCCTCCCGCCAGACCTTGGGGTCCCGCACATGGAGGGAGCAGTCCGCCGGATAGTCCCCACTTTCCATCAGCCGCTCCTTGGGGCCCATCTGCAGGCCGTCGGGGGTCTCCACCAGCAGGGTGTTGGATTCCCGGCCCTCGTGGATGTAGTCGTAGGGGCCGGGGTGCTTCACGTTGCCGGTGTAGTAGAGCCGCAGCGTGTCGCCGCAGGGCACCGCGCAGCCCGAGTAGGCCCCGCTCTGGTCCCAGGGTGTGTCGGGCCGCAGCGGCATGCCCGCGAAGGTCCAGTGCAGCAGGTCGGCACTCTGCCAGTGGCCCCAGCCCTTGGGGCCGGAACCCTCCGCCCCCAGCGGGGCGTACTGGAAAAAGACGTGGTATTGTCCCCCGAAAAAGCACAGCCCGTTGGGGTCGTTGAGCCAGCCCTGGGGCGGCTCCAGATGCAGCGCTTGACGCCAGTGTGCCATGTTGAGCAACTCCCTTCCCTTGGAAACGCAGCGGATTTTTTTTTCAGTATAGCAAACCCGCCGCCGGGATGCAAGGCATACCGGCGGCGGGCATTCATATGGCAAAAAGAGGAAAAAAGCAATCAGCTGCGCACAAGGTATTCGGAACTCACCCAGCCGCCCTGATCCACATAGACCCAGCCCTCCACCGTGGAGGAGGCGCCGCTGATCCACAGCCGGGTGCCGTAGGGGATCAGTCCCAGCCGCAGCGTGTCGGTGCCGGGGCCGGCCCGCAGCACCAGGCCGCCGTCCGCATCGGCCACCGCCACGCCGGAATCCTCGGCATCGGGGGCTACCGTCACACCGGCGGCGGGGTAGCGGTCCTCCGCCGGCAGGGTGGGCGGCGTGGTCAGCGCCAGCACGCCCCACTTGCCGCCCTGCCTGGCCCACAGCTTGCCGTCATGCACGGGGCGCAGCGCCTCGTACTGGCCGAAGTCGATGAGGCAGTTGCCCGCCACGTCGTAGAGGGCGTACTGCCCTTCCCGGCAGACCACCACGCAGCCCTCGGTGGCGGCGTAGGGCAGCGGATCCAGGAAGGAGGACTGATCCCAGCAGGCGTCAAACTCAAAGGGCAGCACCGTCTCGCCCCGGGCGTTCAGGTAGCCCCACTTGCCGCCCTGGCACACGGGGATCAGCCCGCTGCTGAAGGCCCCGGCGTCCTCGTAGTGAGTGTCCGACACCGGCCGGGTGCCGTCGGTGAGGACGTAGCCGTCCCATTCGGTGGCGCACTCGTCCTCGATCCTGGTCACCACCCACCCGGCGCAGGGGGTGGCGGCGGTGTAGGGGGCTTCCAGCCAGGTGTCGGCGCCGCCGCTGATGTACATCGAATCCCGCTCGGGCACCCAGTAGAGCACCCGGTTGGGGGCGGTGCCCACCGTGTCCACCATGGAGGCCCCGGCCAGGGATACCAGCTGGTTGTTTTCCAGCGTCCAGGAGGATCCGCCGGAGAACTCGCCGCCGCCGTTGGACAGCACATACCGCCCGTACATGCCCAGCTCCACCGTGTCGTACTGGGCGGGGGCCACCAGGTTGCCCTCATAGTCGATGAGGCCCATGCGGCCGCCCTGGACGATAAGGCAGAGCCCGTCGTCCTTGTGCATGGCGAAGGCGTTGTAGTCCTGCTCGTTGGCGGTGCCCCGCTGCTGGCGCAGTACGTCGATGTTGTCGGCCTCCAGGGTGGGTTCCACCACCCAGGTGGCCACGGCCTGGGGCTGTTCGGTGGCAGCGGGGGCGGCAGGTTCGGCCGCCACGGGGGCGGCGGATTCGGGGGAGGCTGCCGCCTCGGCGGTGGCAGGCGCCGCCGTGACGGTGGGCGTCGCGGTGGGGGTGCGGCCGCAGCCGGCCAGCAGCAGACCGGACAGCACCAAAGCAGACAGGGTATGGTTGCGCATAGGATACCTCCTTCGGGCGGCGGGACCGCCATTTTTTGTGATAGTTACCTACAGTGTACCATGGCGGCGGCCGCAGCGCCAGTGGCTGCGCAAAACCCGCAGGATTTGACGCAAAATCCGCAGGCAAAACTTCCCCGGCGGGGGCGATTATGGTATAATGAAACAAATCATCCCCGAAAAAGGAGGACCTCCCATGGACACGCCCGCCCCTTTGCGCATCGCGCTGTGCGACGATACCCCTGCCCTGCTGGCGCAGGAGGAAGCGCTGCTCCGCGGTGCGCTGGCCGACCTGCCCCACGAGCTGGTCTGCTGCCGGGAGGGCGGCACGCTGCTGGCGGCGGCGGAAGAGCGGCCCTTTGACGTGGCGGTGCTGGACATCCAGATGCCGGACCGGGACGGCATTGCCCTGGGCCGGGCGCTGCTGGAGCGCTGCCCCGACTGCCGCATCGTCTTCCTCACCGCCTACATCGCCTACTGCCAGGATGTCTACGACGTGGAGCACTGCGCCTTTGTGCTGAAGGACGGCATGGAGAGCCGCCTGCCCGGGGCGGTGCGTCGGGCCTGTGCCAAACGGGGGAGGAAAAACGACCCGCCCTGCCTGATCGTGGGGGACCCCGGCCGGGCCGTGCAGATCCCCCAGGGGGACATTCTGTATCTGGAACACCAGGGCCGGGAGACCCGGGTGTGGACGCTGGGAGGCACCCTGGCGGCGGAGGAAAAACTGGAAGCGCTGCTGGCCCGGCTGGACCCGGTGGCCTTCTGCCAGACCCACAAGAGCTACGCCGTGCACTGGCCCTTTGTGGAGCGGTACGACAAGACCGAACTGCGGATGGCGGGCGGGGCCAAGGTGCCCATCAGCCGCAGCTACCAGACGGCGGTGCGGCGCAGCTTTCTGGCCTACGCCGACACGCTGCAGCCCGTCCCCCGGGAGGACCTGCCGTGAACGCCGCCCTGGAGATTGTGCTGGTCAGCGCCCTGCCGGTGGCACCTGCCTATATGCTGGGCGTGTACGCCATACGGTTCCTGCTCACCCCCCCGCAGTCCCCGGCGGCACGCCCTTTTTGCGCTGTACTGCGCGGTGCTGCTGGGCATCAAGCCGGTGATCGATTTCTACTGGCAGTACACCAACGAGGCCCGTCCCCTGGCCATTCTCCACGGCGCCGTGCTGACCCTGACCCTGCCGGTGGTGCTGTGGTACTGTTTCGGCGGCGACTGGCGGCAAAGGCTGTTCGTGCTGTTCCCCTATGTGTGCATCCAGAGCGTTTTCATCATGCCGCCCATCATCCTGCTGCTCCAGACCGGCCTGCCCCTGCGGCCGGTGTGGCAGGTGATGTTCCTGGCGGCGTCGGCGCTGGCCTGCGGGCTGGCGGTGCTCATCACCGACCGGCTGGCCCGTCTGGTGGAAAAGCTGCCCGGGCCGGTCTACACGGCGCTGGCGGCGGCCTCCCCGGCGGTGAACCTGCTCTTCAACCTGGACCAGGCCCGCCAGTCCCTCCAGGGGGACAGCCGGCTGGAAACGGCGGCCATCCTCTCCTGGCGGGTGGCGGAGCTGGGGCTTTTGCTGGCGGCGGTGTTTTTCTGGCTGCTGCGGCGGCAGGCCAAGCAGACGGTGGCCATCGCGGCGGCCCGGGAGGCCATGCACCAGCGGGCGGTGGCGACCCAGCAGCGCAGCCTCACCGGGCTGCGTACGCTCCATGCGGCCCACCGGGAAAACCTGGAAGCGCTGGACGCCCTGCTGGTGGAAGGTAGCACCCAGGCGGCCCTGGACAAGGTGCGGGCGCTGACCCGGCAGGAGAGCCAGGCGGCCCGGCGCTACGCCGACAACCCGGTGGCGGATGTTTCGCTGGCCGAGGCGGCCCGCCGCTGCGGCGAAGCCGGGGTGGCGCTGAACATCCGGGGGACGCTGCCCCGGGACTGCACGCTGCCCCCGGTGGACCTGGCCAGCCTGCTGTACAATCTTTTGAGCAACGCCGTGACGGCGGCGGCCGCGGGGCCCCGGCCGGGAACGGTGGATGTGCGGTTCGTCACGGTGGCGGGGCGGCTCTGCGTCACGGTGGAAAACACCATGGGCCCCCGGCCGGTGCGGCAGCAGGGCCCGGGCCATGGCTTCGGGCAGAAGATTTTGCGGGAGATCGCCGCCCGCTACGACGGCAGCTATACACTGGAATACGGGTCCGGCAGAGCGGTGGCCACCGCCATGGTCTGCCTGCCCGCCAAGGAGGAAACCCATGGGTAACTGGTGGCAGGGCTCGGCCCTGGATACGCTGCTCTTCATGACGGCGCTGATCTGCCTGGCGGTGCCGGCGGCCTTCGGGGCCTACTGGCTGCAGCGGCGGCACACTCTGCGGGAGATGGCGGCCATCGCCATGCAGGAGCGGCATCTCTACCGCATGTTGCGGGACCAGATGGAGGCCATCGGCAAACTGCGCATCGCCCGCCACGACGCCAAGAACGAACTGCTGGTGCTCCAGGGCTTTCTGGAGCGGGGGGACGCCGACGCCGCCCGCACCTACCTGGCCCAGCTGCTCCGCCGGGAGGAGCCCTGAAGCCCCTGCGGGTTTTGCGCCAAATCCGACCAGTTTTGCAAAAGCCGTGGCGGGGCCGGAAGGGAATATGCTATGCTCAGACTGAAAAGGTGCCTGCACCTTTCCGGTCTGATTTTTTTTGCCCGAAGGAGGTATCCGCGATGAAAAAGACCCTGTCCCTGCTGCCTGTGGCCTGCCTGGCCCTGCTGCTGACCGCCTGCGGTTCCCGGGAGATCCCCGACGATGCCCTCGAGGACCTGCTGGGGGTGGAGGCGCTCTTCACCGACCGCCTGGCGGGCATCACCTCGGTGTCCGACATTACCCACCAGCCGGGGGAGGACGGCGATACCGTGACGGCCACCGTGGTGTCGGACAACGGCTTCACGGTGTACACCGACCAGTGCACGGCGCTGGCCGTCTACGACGAGGAAAAACAGAACTGGGTGCTGGAGAGCGTCACCTCGGTGCCCGCTGCGGTGGAAGCCAAGAAGGAGCCCGACCTCTATGTGGTGAGCGGGCTGATGAAGCAGGATACCTACGCCCTGCTGGGCATCGGCGGCGGGGGCGAGGAATCGGTGCTGCTGCCCGCCTACGGGGTGGAAAGCTCCACGCTGGACAACACCAACCCCGTGCAGCCCATGGCCCGGGTGGGGCTGGACTTTGAGGGGCGCACCTACGGCTGGTTCACCTTCCACGGGGGCGCCACCCTGACGCTGGACTATGAGCCGGTCCACGGCAGCTGGACGGTGCGGGACCTGACCCCCGACGAGGACTTTGACGTGGACTGCGTGCTGGAGGGCCGCACCTACCGCAGCGAGATGTTCGAGGACCATGTGGGCGGGTACACCTCCTACTGGCAGGACTACGACTGGACCGTCACCTTCGGGGAATTCGACTGGCGCAAGGGGGCCCTCACCAACTGCGAGCGGCTCTGCTACGACCACACCGAGAATGTGGAGTACATCCACGAGACCGGCCTGGACTACACCATCCGCAACATCGAAAAGAACAATCCCTTCAACCTGGACAATCCCCACTACGACTGGGTGCTCTACATGGGCGAGGGCGGCTTCTACGAGGACAGCTTCGTCATGCGGTCCACCGACGACTTCACCGCCGACCCGCTGTACATGTGGGAGAGCACCGTATATGACCGGGACTATGTGCTGGAATGCACCCTGGTCTCCTGACCGGAAAGGAGAAACAGTATGAAAAGACGGATACTGGCTTTCTGCGCAGCGGCGGCACTGCTGCTCACGGCCTGCGCCGACGGAGCGGCGGCCGCCCAGACCCTGCAGAACCGCAAAAAACAGGTGGTGCTCTACACCACCCAGATCAACTACAACGAGGACGGCACCGAGGCGTACCGGTTCATCATCAACCATCGGTACGATGAGAAGGGCAACCTGCTGGGAATGGACAACTACGACGGCCAGGGTTCCCGGTGGGAGTATCTCTACAACGGGGACGACGTGAAGGTGTCCCAGACCTACTATGACCCCGACGGCCAGGTGGACAGCACCCGCGCCTTCGACCTGAACGGCAACCCGGTGAAGAACCAGCGCACCACCACCATATTCCTGGCCGACGGCACCACCGAGACGGCGGAGGTCATCACCGAGTACAGCTACGACGAGCTGGGCCGCAAGGTGGAGGTGGTCACCACCGAAAACGGCCAGGAGAGCCTGCACGAGACCTACACCTACGACGATGCCACCCATACCGGCACCTGCCGGACGGTATCCACCACGCTGTGGGGCTATCTCAAGGGGGAGGAGTCCCGCTTGGTGAATGAGCTGACCTTCAACGAGGACTGGCAGCTCCTGACCAGCCACCGCACGGCGGAGGGCGGCAACAGCGCCCGGGACGAGGTGTACACCTACGACGACGCGGGCAACGTCCTGACCCACCGCACCACGGGCGGCAACGATTCGGAGGAGGTCAACACCTACGACGAGGAGGGCAACCTGCTGCGGTGCAGCTACACCTGGAACGGCACGCTGGAGTACGAGCTGGTCAGCACGCTGGGCACCCTGTCGGAGGCCCTCCAGCGGCAGGAAAACGCGGAGCCGGCGGCCTGACCGGCCGCCACAGCCCGGGCCCCGGGGCGGGGTCCGGGTACTCTTTGTCTTTTCTTGACAGGATACAGACGGATACGTACAATTAAAGGATACATAGCAGCCGATACAAAAAGGCTGGATTCGCGGCGGGAAGTCCGCCGCAGAAGGGAGCAGCCGTGAAGATTCGCTATTGCACCCATACCGAGATCGGGGACCGCACCTGCAACGAGGACCGGTTCACAGTCTGCGAGACGCCCACCGGCTACTGCTTTGCGGTGGCCGACGGGCTGGGCGGGCTGGAACGGGGGGAGGTGGCCGCCGAGCTGGCCTGCCGCACGGTGGCCGACTACGCCGCCATTCTGCCCCAGGTGTCCGACCGCAAGCTGGAACAGGGATTCCTGGCCGCCCAGCAGGCCATTCTGGAACGGCAGCGGGCCGAGCACAGCGAGACCCAGATGAAGACCACCCTGAACGTGGTGCTGCTGGACCAAACCACCCTGTACTGGGGCCACGTGGGGGATTCCCGCACCTACTATGCCCAGGGGGGCCGCCTGCAGCGGCGCACCTTTGACCACAGCGTGACCCAGATGCTCTCCGCCATCGGCCAGGTGGCCGACGCGGACATCCGCTTCCACGAGGACCGCAGCAAGCTGCTGCGGGCGCTGGGCATGCCCTGGACCCGCTCCCAGGTGGAGCTGGAGCCGGACATTCCGCTCCAGGGCGACCAGCAGCTGCTGCTCTGCACCGACGGTTTCTGGGAATACATCACCGAGGAGCAGATCCAGATCTGCCTGGAGGAGGCGGACAACCCCGTCACCTGGATGGACAACATGCTGGAACTGATCGGCCGCAACGACCATCACGGCGAGCGGGACAACCGCACCGCCATCACCGTCTGGATCTACCCGGACAACGAGGAGGAGAGGGAATGAGCGCAACGGTATTGTACAGCCCCGGCGAGGCCAAGCCTGCGCGGCTGTTTGTGTGGGACGGCACCCGCACCATGCGCACGGTGGACCTGCAGTCCGGCATGGTCATGGGCCGGGCCATGGAGGGCACCGACGTGGACCTGCCGCTGACCAGTTCCATCGTATCGCGGCACCACGGGGAGTTCCTTATGCTGGAGGAGGGCTGGTGCTGCCGGGACCTGGGCAGCCTCAACGGCACCCACGTCAACGGGGAGCTCTACGGCCGGGAGGGAAAAAGCGACACCTGCCTGCTCCAGGACGGCGACGTGCTGCGCATCGACCGCAAGACGCTGGACCGGGCCCATCCCGACGCGGTGGTGATGGTCTTCTCCACCTCCTGGCAGGACACCCAGTGGAACGAACTGACCCTCTCCGACACCACCGGCGATATCCACATCGGCCGGACCACCGTCCGGCAGGAGGGCATCAAGGTGGCGGACCCGGCGGTGTCCAAGCGGCACGCCACCTTCCGCCACGGCGTGCACGGCTGGTCCATCCTGGACCACGACAGCACCAACGGCGTCTATGTGAACAACCGCCGCATCGACCAGCCCTGGCCGCTCCATCCCATGGACGTGGTGCGGGTGGCCAACACGCTGTTCCTCTTTCTGGGGGACCGGCTGCTCTACAACGCCCCGGCGGTGCAGCACAACCAGCTGTCCATCCACATCCAGGAGCGCAGCGTGCGCAACCTGTTCAAGAAGCGTATCCTTTTGGAAAACATCGACCTGAGCGTGGACCCCGGGGATATGGTGCTGGTGCTGGGCGGTTCCGGCGCCGGCAAGACCACCTTCTTCAACGCCGTCATGGGGTACGAGAAGGCCCGGGGCAAGATCACCCACGGGGACCGGGATGTCTACAAGGAATACGACCGGATGAAGTACGAGATCGGCTTCGTGCCCCAGCAGGACCTGCTGCGGGACGATGACAGCGTCTACCACACGCTGGACAACGCCGCCCGCATGAAGATGGCCGCCGACACCACCCACGAGGAGCGCCAGCAGCGCATCGACCGGGTGCTGGAGATGCTGGGCCTGCAGCGGGAGCGCAACTCCCTGGTCAAGAAGCTCAGCGGCGGCCAGAAAAAGCGGCTGAACATCGCGGTGGAGTTCATCGCCGACCCGAGCCTCTTCTTCCTGGACGAGCCGGACTCCGGCCTGGACGGCATCATGGCCGCCAGCCTCATGGAGAACCTGCGGGTCATCGCCGACGAGGGCAAGATCGTCATGGTCATCACCCACGCCCCCGACCGGGTGGTGCATCTCTTCGACAAGGTCATCGTGCTGGCCAAGAGCGCCAAGACCAACAGCGGCCATCTGGCCTTCTACGGCTCCATCGAGGCGGCCCGGGCCTTCTTTGAGACCGACACCATGGAGGGCATCGTCAAGCGGATCAACCGCCCCGACGAAAACGGCGACGGCCTGTCGGACTTCTACATTGAAAAATACGCACAGTACGCAGGAGGTACGGTATGAACGGTGCAAAAGTTTCCCGCGCCACCCAGGTGGGCATCTATCTGGGCAAGCACTGGCGCCTTTTCCTCAACGAGCACGGCTGGAAGGTGCTGATCTTCGGCGCGGTGATCTCGGTGCTGGTGTCGGTGGTGCTGGGCAGCGGCATGTTCGTCTACACCATGGAGACCTTCTCGGGCTGCTTCACGCTGATCTCCGCCTGCATCTGGATCGGCATCTTCAACTCCATCCAGACCATCTGCAAGGAGCGGGCCATCATCAAGCGGGAACACCGGGCCGGGCTGCACATCACCAGCTACGTGGCCTCCCACCTGATCTTCCAGGCGGGTATCTGCCTGCTCCAGGCCGCCCTGCTGCTGGGCATCAGCTCGATCTTCCTCACCTACCCGGCCGTCAGCCCCCTCTTCGGCAGCGTGCTGCTGGAATACTTCGTCACCTACTTCCTGGCCACCTACGCCGCCGACGTGCTGGGCCTGGCCATCTCGGCCATCGTCAAGACCCCCACCACCGCCATGACCGTCATGCCCTTCGTGCTGATCATCCAGCTCATCCTGTCGGGCATGCTCTTCTCGCTGGAAGGTCCCCTGGCCATCTTCGGCAACCTGACCATCAGCAAATGGGGCCTCAACGCCACCGCCATCTCGGCGGACTACAACAACCTGGAAAACACCCAGAAGATCCAGCTGGCCTACACCCTCAAGGAGATGGTGCACCAGCAGTCCCTGCCCATCCCCGATGAGCAGGTGGACCAGATGGTGGAGGAAAACTACACCGTCGCCGTCAACGAGGACTACGTCCACGACGCAGGCAAGCTGGCGGGCAACTGGGGGATGATCCTGCTGCACACCGCGGTCTACGCGGCGGTGGCGGTCGTCGCCCTGGAATTCGTGGACAAGGACAAGCGCTGAGCGCAAAGGAGGAACGGATATGAGTGAAATGCGGGTCTGCCCCAACTGTCTGGCGCCGCTGGGGGAGGAAAGCGTCTGCGCCCGGTGCGGCTTTGACAGCGCCAGCTACACCGTGCTGCCCCATCATCTGGTGCCGGGCAGCCTGGTCAAACAGCGGTACCAGGTGGGCCGCGTGCTGGGCGAGGGCGGTTTCGGCATCACCTATGTGGGCCGGGACACCGTGCTCAACCTGAAGGTGGCCATCAAGGAATTCTACATGGCGGGCTACGTGAACCGCAACCACGACGCCTCCGACACGGTGTTTGCCACCCTGGGCACCCACCGGGACACCTTCACGAAAAACAAGGAGAAATTCCTCAGCGAGGCCCGGGTGCTGGCCCGGTTCTACGAGGAGCCCGGTATCGTGGGGGTGCGGGATTTCTGTGAGGAGAACGGCACCGCCTACATCATCATGGACTTCCTGGACGGCGTCACCCTGAAGGACTACCTGGAACAGAAGGGGCGTCTGGCTCCTGCCGACGCCGTGGCCCTGCTCATGCCGGTGATGCGCTCGCTGGAGCGGGTGCACGCCGACGGCATCATCCACCGGGATATCAGCCCCGACAACATCATGGTGCTGCCCGACGGCCGCACCAAGCTGCTGGACTTCGGCGCCGCGCGGGCGGTGTCCCAGACCGATATCAAGAGCCTGTCGGTGATCCTCAAGCCCGGCTACGCTCCCGAGGAACAGTACCGCAGCAAGGGCCACCAGGGCCCCTGGACCGATGTCTATGCCCTGGCCGCCACCCTCTACCGGTGCATCGTGGGCCAGGCCCCCGACGACGCCATGGAGCGGATGTACCGCGACCTGCTGCCCGCCCCCGCCGCCACCGAGGCGGCCTGCCCGGTGGCCATCAGCAACGTCATCATGAAGGGCCTGGCGGTGCGCCAGCCCGACCGCTACCAGGATGTGGGCAGCTTCCTCACCGACCTGGAAGCGGCCCTGCAGGACCCCGGCAACGCCGACCTGGCCCCCGACCTGCGGCAGGTGCCCGGCGGGGCCCGTCCCGCCGCCCCCGCGGGGGACCACACGGTGCTGGCCGACCTGCCCACCGGCCACACGGTGCTGGCGGACAGCGAACCGGTGCCCGCCCCCAAGCCGGCCCCGGCACCCAAGGCAGAGCCCAAGCCGGAACCCGCCCCGGCCCCTGCCCCCAAAACGGAACCGAAACCGGCGCCCAAAGCGGAGCCCAAACCGCAGCCGAAACCCGCCCCCCAGGCGGAGCCCAACCCGGAAAGCAAACCCAAGGCCGAAGCAAAGCCGGAAAGCACACCCGAACCCGCCGCCCCGGCGGACAAGGCCCCCGGCGGCAAAAAGGCGGGCGGCAAGAAGATTTTCCTGCTGATCGCGGCGGTGGTGATTGTTCTGGTCATCGCGGCGGTGGCCTGCCAGGGCGGCAGCGCCCCTGCCTCCACCGGCAGCAGCTCCGCGGCGGACGGCAATGCCGACAGCACCGCCCCGGCCGCAGCCCCGGCGGACGGCGCCGCTTCCACGGTATCGGTCGGATTGCCCACCATGACCATCAACGATGTCACGCTGGAACTGCCCGGCTCGGTGCAGCCCCTGCTGGACGCCGGCTGGGTCTTCAAGGACGAGGCCGACGAGACCCGCATGCTGGCACCGGGAGAACAGGCCAGCTTTATCGACATGATCAACGAGTACGGCACCATCTCGGTGACCCTGGTGAACCAGGGACTGAACACCCAGCCTGTGGCGGACTGCACACTGACCATGGTGGGGGTCTACAACAGCTCCCTCAACAACAACTATCTGGGCGAGACCGGCAACAGCTGCACACTGTCCAACGGCCTGACGCTGGGTACCTCCACCCTGGAGGACCTTTCGGTGGCCTGTCCCGGCGCGGTGAAGGATGATATTCTCGAGGATACCTACGTCCGGGAGGATGAGATCAGCGAGGAGGAATACACCTTTGACGCGGATGGCGTGCTGAGGAGCGTCTATCTGCGGGTGAGCAACGATGTGAAATCCGCCTCTGCCGCGGGCGATCAGGTTTCCCGGGAGCGCCCCGCCGAGTACGACGACCCCGCCTTTATGGAAGCCCACGGCATGCCGGACTTCTCGTTCCAGTCTTCGGAGATGAGCGGCACGCTGCCCCTGACGGTGGAAGACTTCACCAACCATGGCTGGACGGTGGAACGCCAGCCCGACTATCTGCCCGCCAACTCCTACGCCAACGTCTACCTGCGCTATGACGTGCGCACCACGCTGGAAGTCCAGGCAGCCAACTACACCGGCAACGCCATCGATCCCAAGTACGGCATGATCAAGGACCTGACCTACACTGCCGAGGAAGAGGAGGACATGACGCTGCAGTACCAGGGCAAGACCTGGGTGGAGGTGGGCAAGACCACCCGGCAGCAGGCGCAGGATACCGCCAAGGAACTGGGCCTGACCGTGTCGGTCGACAAGCTGAACCAGTTGAGTGTGGAACTGGGCGACAACGGCCGCAGCATCTCCCTCATCTTCAACCAGGACGACATTCTGGAAAGTGTGACGGTGCACGGAGAATACAGCGGTTCCTACTACGACTATGAAAGCGAGGAGACCAACGGATGAAACACCTTCGTCTTGCGGCGCTGACCCTGGGCCTGGCGCTGCTGCTCACCGCCTGCGGCGACAAGGAGGAGGACGCCTCCTCCGCCCCGGCGCCCGCCACGGCGGAATCCGCCGCCGTGACTCCGGCACCCACCGAAGCCCCCACCCCGACGCCCACGGCGGCTCCCACGGCCACGCCGGCTTCCCCCGCGGCCCTGCTCACCATGGACGGCCAGTGGGGCGGCATGGCCCCCGACGGCACCGCCTGGCTGGTGAACCTGAAGGGCGGCAAGCTGACGCTGGAAAGCCAGGCGCCCGACGCCGATCAGGCCGAGACGGTGGCGGAACTGTCGCTGGCGGACCTCAAGCTGGACACCGGCGACGGGTTCAGCCTGGGGGACTACTCGGTGGCGCTGGTGCCCCAGGCGGACGGCTTTGCCCTGCGCATCAATGACCTCTACCTGACGCCCCAGGACGCCGCCGACCCCGCCCGGCTGCGGGAAGATCTGGCGGGCGCCCAGGACCTGCTGGCCCAGCTGGAACAGAACAATTTCTGGATGGCCTGCGTGGGCAGCGATCTCTACAGCCTGCACATGACGCCGGACGGCCTGACCCTGACCTGCTACACCCAGCAGGACGGCCAGGTGACGGCCCAGACGGTGACCGGCACCTTCACGGTGGACGCCGACGGCCTGCGGGTGGTGGACGGCGAAGGCCAGACCGTGCTGGACTTTGACTGGACCATGGCCGCCGAGGAGGATGCCCTCCAGCGGCTGGACCTGGCCCCCACGCTGACGGCGGCGGACCTGCAGCCGGGGGAGAACCTCTCCTTCTACGCCACCCAGGCCGCCGATGAGGCCGAGGCCGACGCCATGGCCCGGTCCTATCTGGAAAACCGCCAGACCCCCGACCCGGCCAAGGACGACCTGACCACCCTGCTCCAGGGCTACCGGGGCGTCTCCATCGTGGATGCCTGCATCCTCAACGGCCTGGACCCCTCGCTGGAAAACCGGGCCACCTACGCCGAGGCCTTCGGCATTGAAAACTACCGCGGCACCGCCGAGCAGAACCTCTTCCTGCTCACCAGTATGGGCGGCGTCATCGAATAAAACCAAGAGCGCGGAACCCTTTGGGGTTCCGCGCTCTTTCTGCGCTTTACGGGAACATTCACGGCTTCAGCAGGCCGGCGCCGCTGTGCCAGGCCTGGCCGATGCGCTGGCCCACGGCGTAGTAGCCGTTCTGCATCTGGTCAAAGGCGAAGGCCTGCAGCTTGCCCGCGTCGATCTTGCCGGCGTCGTCCAGCACCTTCTCGTCGGCCAGCACGTTGACGATCCTGCCCAGCACACGCAGGCCGTAGGGCTGGTTTTGCATCTCCACCACTTCGCATTCCAGCGTCAGGGGATACTCGGTGATGACGGGGGCGTCCACCCGGCTGCTCTTGACGGCGTGCAGGCCGGTGCGGGCGAACTTGTCGGCCACCTTGTTGGCGCTGGCAATGCCCAGATAGTCCGACGCCGCCAGGGTATCCGCCCCGGGCACCGCCAGCGTGAAGGCGTTGCGGGCTTTCAGGTTGGCCACCGTCTTGTGGTCGGCCTCCAGGTTGAGGGCCACCATGTCCTCGGCGCAGATGCCGCCCCAGGCCATCATCATCACGTCCACCGTGTCGTCCTCGTTGTAGGTGCCGATCATGTAGGTGGGCATGGGGAAGAGATAGGGCTTTACGCCAAAATCTTTTGTCATGGAAAACAGGCTCCTTTCTGTATGCTGCTTTGTATCTGTCTTCATCATAGCGCAGCCGCGGCCCCAAAAGCAAGTACGCACATTCCGGTGCGGTACTTACCCGGAGGAAAGTGCCCTCTGCCGCCCGGCGGCGCAAAAGAAAGGATTTGGTACATTTGGCAAACAAGGGTCCCCTGGAGAAAAAGTCGGGCGGCGTGCTGGGCGCCATCGAGCGCATCGGCAACGCGCTGCCCTCTCCCTTCATCCTGTTTCTGTGGCTGGTGGTCATTCTGGTGGCCCTCACCACGGTGCTGGCGGCACTGGGCGTGTCGGCAGTGAACCCCACCACCCAGGAGGTGGTCACCGTCCAGAGCCTGCTCACCCGGGATGGTCTTGTCTGGATTCTCGGCTCGCTGGTCAGTAACTTCTCGGGCTTTGCGGCGCTGGGCATCGTGCTGGTCATGCAGATGGCCATCGGCGTCACCGAGG
>CALXHT010000021.1 GCA_944388215.1 uncultured Gemmiger sp.
ACCCCCTGATGTAGTACTTTTATTTTCCTACATCAGGGGGTACTTTGTCTATTGTCCGTTTTTACTGGGGCGGTTCAGTTCCGCCGGTCGTTTTGTATACAAAAAGGAAATCACCCTTTGTCCCGCGGCCGGAAGAGCGCGCCGCAGATGAAATAGACGCTCAAAAACGCGATGAGGAAGCCCGCCGCCGTGTCGGTCAGATAGTGGGCGCCCAGCATGATGCGGGAGAGGGCCACCACGGCGGTCCAGACAAACCCGAAGGCCACCAGCGCCCGCCGGTAGCGCCCCAGCCGGGGTTTGAGGCAGGGGGCCAGCCCCAACAGCAGCATGGTGGCGGCGTTGGCGGTGTGGGCGGAAGGGAAGGACTTGAACTCGTCGGCGCCCACTCCGGCGGCCAGCAGGGGGCCTTTCAGGGCGGCGCCCCGCCGCCACCAGGGAAAGAAGTAGGCTTCGGGATGGCTGACCACCAGCCGCATGCGGGGGCGTCCCCAGAAAACTTTTATTAGATTCACCACCGCCAGCTGGCAGAGGATGACCAGCAGGATGGCCAGGGCCACCCGGGCGATGCGGTTGGGGTCGGCCCCTTTGGCCAGGCGCCGGGTGAGCAGCACGGTGACAAGGCAGAGCACCAGCCCCGCCGCGGCCGGGATCCCCGGTCCTACCGGCAGATACCGCGCGGGCAGCAGGCAAACAAGGACCATCCCCACCACTAGCAGCAGGACGCCGCCCGCCGCCTGCATCGCCCCGGCCACAGACCGCGCCCGGCTGCGCCCGCAGAGAAACAGCGTGCCCGCCGCCACACAGCCCAGGGGAGAGGGGATGGCGCCGTAGGCCGCGAAGAAGAGGGCAAAGGGGCTGGAATCGTCATACAGCGCCGAGGAAAGGGGATAGTCCACCAAAGACCCCAGCACCATCAATGCCAGCGCCACAACGACGGCCCCCCACAGGGTGCGGCGGGACAAAAAAGGCGTACATCCGTTCACGAAATCTTCCCTCATTTCCTGTGTTTTGGCCCCGCGGGGCCTTTTCCCATAGAAGTAGTATACCACATGGGGAGCAAAAGGCATAGGCTGTACTTCGGGGGAGCTTCCCGCCCTGTCTTACGGTACGGAATTTTTTGTAAAAAGCAGGCCCGGGGTATTGACATATACCCCCTGCGGGTATATGATACAGATACCCCACAGGGGTATACGAAGACAAAACCACGGAAAGGAAGCACCCATGGAACAGGAAAAGAACTGCTGCTGTACCCACCGCACCAAGGAGCGCACGCCGGAGGAGTACAAAAGCCTCATCAACCGGCTGAGCCGGATCGAGGGGCAGATCCGCGGCATCCGCAAGATGGTGGAGAGCAATATGTACTGTCCCGACATTCTTGTGCAGAGCGCGGCGGTGACGGCGGCGATGAACGCCTTCAACAAGGAGCTTCTCTCCGATCACATCCGCACCTGTGTGGCCCACGACATCCGCGAGGGGGACCAGGAGACGGCCGACGCCAGCATCGACGAGCTGCTCCGGGTCATCCAGAAGCTGATGAAGTGAGCCCCGGGGCCATTCCATCGCACGGGAGGGAAACAAATTCATGAAACAATACAATGTCACCGGCATGAGCTGTGCGGCCTGCAGCGCCCATGTGGAGAAGGCCGTCTCGGCGGTGCCGGGGGTCACATCCTGCACGGTCAGTCTGCTGACCAACTCCATGACCGTGGAGGGCAGTGCATCGCCCGCCGATGTCGTCGCGGCGGTGGAGGCCGCGGGCTACGGCGCCGCCGAAAAGGGCGCCCGGCGGGAGGCAGCCCCTGCCGCCGACGAGCTGAAGGACACCGAGACACCCAGGATGGTGCGCCGGCTCATCGCCTCCATCATCTTCTGGCTGCCGCTCATGTACATCATGGGCTGGATGCTCTGGCGATGGCCGCTGCCGCCCTTCTTTGAAAACAACCACCTGGCGCTGATGATGTTCGAGATGCTGGACACCATCGTGGTGATGGTCATCAACCAGAAATTCTTTGTCAGCGGCTTCAAGGGGCTGGTCCGCCGGGCCCCCAACATGGACACGCTGGTGGCCATGGGTGCCACGGCGGCCTTCGGCTACAGCACCGTCATGCTGTTCCTCATGGCGGACGCCGTGGCACAGGGAGATATGGCCCGGGTCATGGCCTATATGGACGAGATGTATTTTGAATCGGCGGCCACCATCCTGACGCTGATCACCATCGGCAAGACGCTGGAGGCCTACTCCAAGGGCCGTACCACCGACGCGCTGAAGAGCCTGATGAAGCTGGCCCCCAAGACCGCCACTGTCGTGAAGGACGGTGTGGAGACCGAAGTGTCCATCGACGCAGTGCAGCAGGGGGACATCTTTGTGGTGCGCCCCGGCGAGAACATCCCGGTGGACGGCGTGATCCTGGAAGGCCACAGCGCCGTCAATGAATCCGCCCTCACCGGCGAGAGCATCCCGGTGGACAAGGCCGAGGGGGACAGCGTCTCGGCGGCCACCATCAACCAGTCGGGCTTCCTGCGCTGCCGGGCCACCCGGGTGGGGGAGGACACCACCCTCTCCCAGATCATCCAGATGGTCAGCGATGCGGCGGCCACCAAGGCCCCCATCGCCAAGATCGCCGACAAGGTCTCCGGCATCTTCGTGCCCACCGTCATCACCATTGCGGTGATCACCACCCTGGTCTGGCTGCTGCTGGGCCGGGATGTGGGTTACGCCCTGGCCCGGGGCATCTCGGTGCTGGTCATCAGCTGCCCCTGCTCGCTGGGTCTGGCCACGCCGGTGGCCATCATGGTGGGCAACGGCATGGGCGCCAAGAACGGCGTGCTGTTCAAGACGGCGGCCTCCCTGGAGCAGGCCGGTGAAGTGGACATCGTGGCGCTGGACAAGACCGGCACCATCACCAGCGGTGAGCCCAAAGTCACCGACATCCTGCCCGCCGACGGCACCACCGAAGAAGAACTGCTCCACTTGGCGCTGGCCCTGGAACAGAAGAGCGAACACCCGCTGGCCCGCGCCATCATGGAGGAGGGCGCCCGGCGGCAGATGCAGGCCGGGGCGGTCACCGACTTTGCGGCCCTGCCCGGCAACGGCGTGACTGCCAAACAGGAGGGCGCTGCGCTCTGCACCGGCAATTTGAAATTCATCGAGACCCATGCCGCCGTTTCCCGGGAAATCCGCGCCAGGGCAGAGGAACTGGCCGCCCAGGGCAAGACGCCCCTCTTCTTCAGCCGGGACGGTAAGCTGGCCGGCATCATCGCGGTGGCGGATGTCATCAAGGCGGACAGCCCCCAGGCCGTGCGGGAACTGCAGAATATGGGCATCCGTGTGGTCATGCTCACCGGCGACAACCAGCGCACCGCCGACGCCATCGGCAAGCAGGCCGGTGTGGATGAGGTCATCGCCGGGGTGCTGCCCGACGGCAAGGAGAGCGTCATCCGGGACCTCATGACCCAGGGCCGTGTGGCCATGGTGGGGGACGGCATCAACGACGCCCCCGCCCTGACCCGGGCTGACACCGGCATTGCCATCGGCGCCGGTACCGACGTGGCCATCGACGCCGCCGACGTGGTGCTGATGAAGAGCCGCCTCAGCGACGTACCCGCCGCCATCCGGCTGAGCCGGGCCACCCTGCGGAACATCCACGAGAACCTGTTCTGGGCCTTCTTCTACAACACCATCGGCATTCCGCTGGCGGCCGGCGTCTTTGTGGCGCTGGGCCTGACGCTGAACCCCATGTTCGGTGCCGCGGCCATGAGCCTTTCCAGCGTCTGCGTGGTGGGCAATGCCCTGCGGCTGAACTTCTTTGATATGCACGACGGGCGCCGGAACAAAAAAGTCCGCCATAAGCCCCGCAAGGACCAGCCCCAGGACGCCGCACCCCGGAATACCGCCTGCTGCACCGTCCAGTGCCCGGTTACGCCCGCTGCGGCGGAGGGCACCGTGGAGAAGACCATGGAGATCGAGGGCATGATGTGCGAGCACTGCGAGCGCACCGTCAAGAAGGCGCTGGAAGCGGTGCCCGGCGTACAGCAGGCCACTGCCGACGCCAAGGCCGGCACGGCGGTCATCCGCATGCTGCCCGATACCCCGGAGGAGGCTCTCACCAAGGCGGTGGAGGAGGCCGGTTATCTGCCCCACGGTATGCGGTAACGTCCGCACGCCTGTCGATACAGAGGGGCCGGCGCACTGCCGGTTCCCCTAAAAACAACAAAACCAGGAGGATTGCATTCTTATGAAAAAGATGATGAAAGTGGAAGGTATGCACTGCGCCGGCTGTTCCGGCCGTCTGACGAGATTGCTGGAGGCCCTGCCCGGGGTGGAAAGCGCCGCGGCTGACCATGCGGCGGGCACCGCCGAGGTCACCCTCAAGAGCGACCTGCCGGACGACACGCTGAAGGCTACGGTGGAGAAGGCAGGATTCACCCTCACGGGCATCCAGACCGCCTGACCCCACCCGTCCGATAAAAGGAAACAGCGCCCCGGGCCATTTCCCGGGGCGCTGGAATGAAAATGCTCCCGGAAAGCAGATGCTTTCCGGGAGCGTTTTCTGTTTATGAAGAGGAATCCTTTTGGAGAAACGCGCAGTTATTCAGCCTTGGCGGTTTCCGCTTCCCGCTTGGCCTGCAGCTGGCTGGCAACCTTTTCCAGCACGCTGCCGTCCAGCTTGTAGCCGCCCACGTAGATGACGAAGGCCAGCACCGTGATGACGGAGGGCACCACACCCATGAGGATGCGCATACCCATGATGGTCTCGGCGGTCTGGGGCACATTCTCCACATAGCCGAAGATGGTCAGGCCCACGCCGATGAGCCAGCCGGCCACGGCGGAAGCGGTCTTGACCAGCAGGGTCTGGAAGGAGGCCACGATGCTCTCGTTGCGGGTGCCCAGCGTCACCTCGCCGTAGTCGATGACATCGGCCAGCATGACGGTGGTGGCGCCCAGGGTCAGGCCGGAGCCGAACTTATAGAACAGACCGCAGACGATGGTGAGGGGGATGTTCTCGGGGGCCACCACGCCCACGCCCAGCAGGCCCAGCAGGCCGATGGCGGGGGTGAAGCTGGCCAGGGCGAAGACGGTCTTCTTGTTCATGAAGCGGGAGAACAGCGGGAAGACGAACAGCGCGCCCATCTCGGCCAGGGAGGCGGCGGTGGTGAAGTAGGGGAAGAGCCCGTCATCCATGGTGACGTACTTGAAGTAGTACAGCGCCATGCCGCCGGCCAGCTGGACAACCAGGTTGTAGGCCAGCACCACGCCGATGTAGACCTTCAGCTGGTCGTTGCCGGTGATGACATGGAGGGCGTATTTCAGAGAGGTGCGCTCGCTCTTTTTGGAGGAAGCGGACTCCAGGCTGCTGCGGTCACGGGAGAAGATGACGGTGACCATCAGGGTGACCACGAAGATGACGGCCACCAGCACAGCGGTGTTGGCATAGCCGCGGGCCTCATCGCCGTTGCCCAGCAGGTCGATCATGGCCAGGCCGAAGGCGCCGATGAGCAGCCAGGCAGAGCTGGCGAAGATACGGGGAATGACCGACATGGAGTCCCGTTCCTCCTTGGTGGAGGACAGGGAGGGCAGCATGGACCAGTAGGGAATATCCAGCACGGTGTAGGTCATGCCCCACAGGATGTACATGACCGAGTAGTAGGCGTACTGGGCAAAGCCGGAAAGATCGGGTCCGCGGAACAGCAGCACCAGGATCACCGCATTGATAATGGTGCCGATACCGATCCAGGGGCGGAATTTGCCCCAGCGGGTGCGGGTGTTGTCCACGATGAAGCCCATTATGGGGTCATTCACCGCGTCCCATACACGGGCCACCAGGAACAGGTTGCCCACGAAGAGGGGTGCCAGACCGACGGTGTCGGTGAGGTAGATGGTCAGATAGGTGCTGATCATGGCGTAGCACAGGTCCTTGCCCAGGCCGCCCACGCCGAAGGCCAGCTTCCTTCCCATAGTTTGTTTCATGTTGTGTGATACCTCCATCCATTTCTTACAAACCGATTACTGATTCTTCTCAAACTGGACCAGCACGCTGGCGTAGTCGCCGCTCAGGTGCAGGGGCAGTCCGTGATCCATGAGATAGCGGCCGCTCTTGACGATATCGCCCTGGGAGGTGTGGACAGTATACCGCGCATCCTCCTCCAGGCCCCGCAGCCGGACGGTGGTGCCCCGGTGGCCCACCTTGCTCTGGGGCAGGAAGGCGAAGAGCACGCCCTTGTCCCCCTTCAGGTACTCGTACAGGAAGTACTGGTCGGCGCTGGGATTGTCCAGCCGGTAGAAGGCGCCCTCCTGGATGATGGGGCGAATCTCCTTGTACTGGGCGATCATCTTCTGGGCCAGGGCCACCTCCTCGGGGGTGAACTTCAGGATGTTGCAGCCGATGCCCAGGCTGCCCATCATGGCGCTGTGGAACCGGAAGGTCAGGGGGATCACCCGGCCCGACAGGAAGTTGGGGCAGTCGGTGACCCAGGCCCGCATGGCCTTGATGGGATAGATGCGGGAGTAGGAATTCTGGATGTACAGCCGGTCGTAGGCGTCGGTATTGTCGCTGGTCCAGAAGTCGTCGAAGATGCCCAGGATGCCGTAGTCGATGCGGCCGCCGCCCGAGGCGCAGGCCTCAAACAGCACGCCGGGGTGCTTCTTCTTCAGCTCGGTGACCACATGGTAGATGAACTGGATGTGGTTGTACCAGATATCCCGCTGGGGGCCGGTCTGGGAGATGGGGCGGTTGGCGTCCCACTTGATATAGTCGATGTCATACCGGGTGAGGAGGTTGTCCAGCATGTTGTAGATGAACTCCTGCACCTCCGGCTTGGTGACGTTGAGCACATACTGTACCCGGGAGGTATCGGTGACCCGGGTATCGTAGTGGTAGATCCAGTCGGGGTGTTCCTGGTAGAGCTTGGCCTTGGGGTTGACCATCTCGGGCTCCACCCACAGGCCGAACTTCATGCCCTGTTCCTTCACGGCGTCGATGAGCTCCTCCAGCCCGTTGGGGAACTTGCCCTCGTTGACGTACCAGTCGCCCAGGCCGTTCTGGATGCTGTGCCGCTCGCCGAACCAGCCGTCGTCCAGCACAAAGAGCTCGGCGCCCAGCTCGCTGGCCTTCTGGGCCAGCTTGATCTGGTCCCGGCAGTTCACATGGAACTCGGTGGCCTCCCAGGAGTTGTACAGCACCGGCCGCAGCCCCGCGCTCATGATGTGGTCCAGGGCGAAGCGGTGCAGGTTGTGGGACATCGTCTCAAAGCCGGTGGCCGAGTAGCCGCACAGGATGGCCGGCGCCGTCAGCGTCTGGCCGGGCTCCAGCGCCAGCAGGCAGTCGTGGGGATTGATGCCCATCTGGACCAGCGTCTCGCCGTAGGGGGTCTGCTCCACCACGCCGCTGAAGTTGCCGGTGAGCCGCAGCGCCCCGAAGAAGACTTCGCCGCTCGTCTCGGTGGCGTCCCGGTCCAGGATGAAATAGGGGTTGTGGTTGTGGCTGGAAGTGCCCCGGCGGTTTTCGATGAGGATCTTGCCGTAGCTCACCCGCTGGGTGAACGGCTGCTCCTCGGCGCCCCAGTGGCCGTGCACGTTGGAGAAATTCAGGTTTTCATAGGGAATATGGAACTGGGCGCTGTGCAGCTGCTCGATCTGGAGCGGTTCCTCCATCTCGTTTTTCAGCACCACGGTGCGCTCCATCAGGTCATAGGCGGGGTAGAGCTTGTAGTGCAGATCCATCCGGAAGGCGTAGTGCTCGTCCTTCAGGTGGAGCACCAGTTCCTCCCAGCCGTCGCCCTGCTCAGTGTCGTACCCGTCGTACTGGTAGACCAGCTCCCGGGTGCCGTCCGGGAAGGTGACTTTGAGGCAGTGCTCCTTGTAGCGCAGCCCGCCGTGCACCGGGAATTCCTCCGGCGTGATCTCAAACACCGGGTCGTTGGTGGATACCTCGGTGAGGACCGGCATCTCCAGCTCGTCGGCGGAGGGCAGCTTCTTGCCCCAGTAGAGATGCCGTACCAGGCCCCGGTCGTCGATGCCGAAGGCGTAGCTGGTATTCCCGGTGCTGAGCAGGAATACCTGGCTGTTTGTTCCAACTGCAATGCTCATCTGTTTCTCCCTGTTTTTCTGCAATGGTTTTTGCGGGTTTTATATCATGATTTTACGCGCTTTTTTCTTGCATGAAAATGTTAACACGCAAAAATCCCGATGTCAACGAATTTACTAATACTTTTACTGAATAAGGGAAAGGCTTGTAAAATATTTACTAAAAACACCCTCCGTATTTATGCAAAAAACGCAGAGGAAAAACTCTCCTCTGCGTCGATTCTTTGTGATAAAATTGTCTTACTGGTCCCGCACGCTGCCCCGCTCTTCCAGGCGGCAGGAAATGATGATCTGTTTGGGGTGCGTCTTTTTCTGCCAGAGCAGTTCCATGCAGATGGCCGCCGAGTCGGCATTTTCCCGCAGGAAGACCTCCACCGAATCCAGGGGCGGCTGGGCCAGCCGGGACAGGCTGGTGTTGTTGAAGGTGATGACCCCCACATCCCGTGGCACCTGGAGGTCAAACTCCCGCAACGCCCGCAGCAGGCCGGGGGCAACCACGTCGCTGGCGGCAAAGATGGCGTCGGGCAGCGGCTTGCCCGCCTGCAGGTAGTCCCGCATGAAGGCGTAGCTGCTGGCGGAGTTCATCTCGCAGTCCAGCACCAGGTCCTCCTCAAAGCGGCCCCGCTCCCGCAGGGCGTTCTTGTAGTAGTAAAAGCGGGGGTCCATGGTCAGTTCCTTCTTGGGGCCGAAGGTGTAGACGCTGCCCAGGTAGGCGATCCGCTCATATCCGTGCTTCCACAGGCTGTGCAGCACCTGCCGCACCGCCAGATGGTAGTTGGGCACGATGCTGCAATACTTCTCCACATCGGGGTTGGAATCCAGAAAGACCAGATTGTCGGTGTAGCGGTGGAAGTCGTCGATCTCCCCCTGGGTGAACCGCCCAATGGCCACAATGCCGTCCAGCGGCAGGTCGTCGTTCTTCACAAAATGGCCCGCCTCGTTGCGCAGCAGGGTGCAGGTGCTCCAGCGGCGGGCAAAGCAGACCTCGTCCACCACATTTTTCAGCATCAGATAGTAGATATCCTCCCGCAGCTGGGGGGTCTCAAACATCTGGGCAATGCCGATGCGCTTTTCCCAGTTGGCGGGCTCCGGGGCCTCCTGCGGATGGGCTGCCTGGTATCTCTGCTGCAGGGTCTGGTATCCCAGATCCCGGGCTGTGCGCAGCACACGCTGCCGGGTGTCGTCCGTCACACTGAGGGTGGGGTCCTGGTTGAGTACCCGGGAGGCGGTGGCCGGGGAAACCCCGGACCGCTGGGCAATCTCTTTCAGTGTCACCATGACCATACTCCTGTATTCAATCTGCCCCTTGGGCAGAAGGTAAAATATTTCCAGTGGTTAAAAATTATTTTACCTTATTTTACCTGTGTATACAAGAGTTTGGGAAAAAATAAGCAAAACTTGCCGCAAAAAAGCGGCGAAACCCGCTGCATCTGCCGCAAAGCGCCGTGAGCGGGGCGGCGGTCTGTCCGGCTGCCCTGCTCACGGCGGCGGTATTTTTTTCAGGATTCCGGGGGTTCCGGCGGTTTGGTGCTGCAGCTTCCGCCGCTGCAGCAGCATCCTCCCAGGCTGCCCGAGAGCAGCAGCCCGATCAGACCCATATAGACCATGGTGTTGAAGGGGTTGGAGGTGATGGCGCAGGTCCCGGTGGGACAGCCCGCCAGTGCGTAGTAGACAAGGCCCACCAGGGCACCGCCTGCGGTGAAAAGGACCGGCCGCCGCCATTTTTTCCAAAGTTCCTGTAACATCTGCTGTCGCCTCCTGTTCGGTGATGGATCCCCTGCGGGGGAATGCTTTTTCTGTGGTTGTGCACACAGTATACCGCATTTTCCGGGAACGTACCGTGACAAAATCACCCGGCGCCCCGATTGCATTTGCCGCCCCGACGTGATAGGATAACGGTATTGTCCGGCAGTCCCTGCCCGGTTCAGGAGGAAAACCATGACCCTTTTACAACTGAAATACGCGGTGACGGTGGCGGCCGCCGGCACCATCAGCGAAGCGGCCAAGCGGCTCTACATGGCCCAGCCCAGCCTGACCGCCGCCATCAAGGAGCTGGAAAACGAGCTGGGCATCACGATTTTCCGGCGCACCAACAAGGGCATCCTGATCTCGGCGGAAGGGGAGGAGTTTCTCGGCTATGCCCGCCAGGTCATCGAGCAGACCAGCCTCATCGAGGAGCGGTATCTGGGCACCGCCCCGGTGAAACACCAGTTCTGTGTGTCCACCCAGCACTATTCCTTCGCGGTGGAGGCCTTCGTGGACCTTTTGAAACAGTACGGCGGCGACGAGTACGACTTCCGCATCCGGGAGACCCAGACCTACGAGCTCATCGAGGATGTGGCCAGGCTGCGCAGCGAGGTGGGGGTGCTCTACCTCAACCCCTTCAACGAGACGGTGCTGCGCAAGACGCTGCGGGAAAACGACCTGACCTTCCACCGGCTGTTCGTGGCCAAACCCCATGTCTTTGTGGGAGCCACCAGCCCGCTGGCCCAAAAAAGGGTGGTGACGCTGGAGGACCTGGAACCCTACCCGCGGCTCTCCTACGAGCAGGGGGAGCACAACTCCTTCTACTTCTCAGAAGAAATTTTAAGCACCCGGGAGAGCAAAAAGGACATCCTGGTGTCCGACCGGGCCACCCTCTTCAACCTGCTCATCGGGCTGAACGGCTACACCATCTGCAGCGGTGTCATCAATGAGGAGCTCAACGGCAGGAACATCGTGGCGGTGCCGCTGGCGGTGAACGACCGCATGGAGATCGGCTACATCACCCACCGCAAGGTGGGGCCGGGGCCCTTCGGTACCCGCTACATCGAGGCGCTGAAGCGGTACACCGCCGCCCAGGACCAGTGTGAGTGAAGCAGCGGTTTGCTATAGATGTAATCTATGGCAAACCGCTGCTTTTTGGTATTTTACACCGGAACTTCCCGCCGGTATACTGGAAACCGGTTCCGATCAAGAAAAAAGGGATGCCGCCGACGCGCAGTGGGCGGGGTCCGCTGCAGATAAAGGAGAATGGGAAGATGAACAAGGTACACACGCCGTTCCGGTACGACTATGTGGGCAGCTTTCTGCGGCCCGAGGAGCTGAAAAAGGCCCGCGCCGATTTTGAGGCGGGCGCCATCGACACCTGGCAGCTGAAAGAGGTGGAGGACCGGTGCATCACCCAGCTGGTGGCCAAGCAGAAGGCCGCAGGCTACCATGTGATCACCGACGGCGAGTTCCGCCGCGCCACCTGGCACCTGGATTTCATGTGGGGCTTTGAGGGTATCGGCCACAGCGCCACCCAGGAGGGTCTGCCCTTCCACGGGGAGGCCGCCAAGATCGACGACACCTACCTGACGGGCAAGCTGTCGGTGGGGGTGCATCCCTTTGTGGAGCACTTTAAGTTCGTGAAGGCGCTGGAGGATGAAAACACGGTGGCCAAGCAGACCATCCCGGCCCCGGCCCAGTTCCTGGAGCAGCTCATCATGCCCATGAACCTGCCCGACACCCGCAAGTTCTACCCCACCGACGAGGAACTCATCGCCGACCTGGTGGCGGGCTACAAGAAGGTCATCGCCGACCTCTACGCCGCGGGCTGCCGCAACCTGCAGTTCGACGACTGCACCTGGGGCTGCTTTGTGGACCCTAAGGCCACACTGTTCTTCGGCACCGACGAGGCGGGTCTGGAAAAGCTGCAGGAGGAGTTCCTGCTGGTGAACAACCTGGCCCTGGAGGGCAAGCCGGAGGACCTGGTGGTCAACACCCACATCTGCCGGGGCAACTTCCACTCCACCTGGGCCTGCAGCGGCGGGTATGACCGCATCGCCGGGCTGGTCTTTGCGCGGGAGAATGTGAACGCCCTCTACCTGGAATTCGACGACGAGCGGTCGGGCAGCTTTGAATGCCTGCGCCAGGTGTCGCCCGACAAGAAGGTGGTGCTGGGCCTCGTCACCACCAAGAGCCCCAGGCTGGAGGACAAGGCGGCCGTCATCGCCCGCATCCACGAGGCAGCCAAGTACGTCCCGCTGGACCGGCTCTGCCTGAGCCCCCAGTGCGGCTTTGCCTCCTGCGAAATCGGCAACAAGCTGACCGAGGCGGAGCAGTGGGCCAAGCTGGCCCTCGTCAAGGAGATCGCCGAAGAGGTCTGGGGCTGAGCCCGCAACCTGCAACCATCAAGCGCCGGAGCGTACCGCTCCGGCGCTTTTGTCTTTCCCCGCACCGTTTGATTGACAGCGGCACGGCACCCCCTTATAATAGAGGAGATTTTGTGCCGGGCGGACCCGACGGGAAAGGAGAACGGGGTGAAACAACACAAAACGACCAAAAAGCAAAGGCTGCTGCGGGTGGCTGCCGTCCTGGCGGCGGTGGTGGTGCTGCTGGCGGGGGCCTTTTTCTGGTATGTCTCGGACTACTACCGGGCGGAGAATGTGGCCCTGGCCGTCCTGAGCGACAGCAGCGGCATCACGGTGGAGGATAATCTGACGGTGCTGGCGCCCTCGGTGCCGGGGGATACGGCGGTGGTGTTCTATCCGGGCGCCAAGGTGGAGGCGACAGCCTACCTGCCGCTGCTGGACAAGCTGCGGCAGAACGGGCTGACCTGCATCCTGGTGGATATGCCCTTCCACATGGCCATTTTTGATGTGAACGCCGCCCAGGATGTGATGGCGCAGTTCCCGGAGTACCGGCACTGGTACATCGCTGGGCATTCCATGGGCGGGGCGATGGCCTCCCGGTTTGCCGCCGGTCACCCCGACGAGATCGACGGCCTGATTCTGCTGGGCGCCTATATATACGGGGACTATCCGCCCGCCGACACGCTGACGATCTACGGCTCGCTGAACCAGAGCGTGGAGGACAAACTGGACTACACCGAAAACGTGGTGGAGATCCAGGGCGGCAACCACGCCCAGTTCGGCAACTACGGCCCCCAGAAAGGGGATGCCCCGGCCACCATCTCCGCCGAGGAACAGCAGGCGCAGACGGTGGAGGCTATCCTGCAGTTCATCGGGCAGCGGCAGGCAGCCTGAAGAAATGAAAAAGATCCCCCGGCGCTTTCCAGAGACCCGGGGCAGGGGGATCGTGGTTTATGGGGAAATGCGAATCAGCGCTCCTCGCGGAAGTAGGCAAGGCCCAGGTGAGCCGGGGGCTGGTCCTCCTTCTTGCGGCGCATGGAGACGGCGATCAGCACCAGGATGGTGACCACATAGGGCACCATCTGGACCAGGTCGGTCATGGCGCTGGACACCGTGATGCCCAGCAGGCTGGGCAGGAACTGGTACAGCCAGTAGAGGATGCCGAAGAGGTAGGCGCCCCAGATGGCGTTGAGGGGCTTCCAGGTGGTGAAGATGACCAGGGCCAGGGCCAACCAGCCCAGGGCCTCGATCTGGCCGGTGGTGGCCCAGATGCCCTGGTTGTAGTCCAGCACGTAGTACAGGCCGCCCACGCCGCAGATGGCGGCGCCGATGCAGGTGGCCAGGTACTTGTACCGGGTGACGTTGATGCCGGCGGCGTCGGCGGTGGCAGGGTTTTCACCCACGGCCCGCAGGTTCAGCCCCGCGCGGGTGCGGGTGAAGAACCAGTGCAGCAGGATGGCCAGCACGATGGCGGCGTAGGCCAAAAAGCCGTAGGAGAAGACGGTCTGCCCCAGCACGCCCATCTGGGAGAGCACGGGGATCTTGGCGGCGAAGGCCTTGTTGGCCACGGGGGCGGCGCTGTAGGTGGCGCCGTTGAGGATGAAGACGCCGAAGAAGTTGGCCACGCCCATGCCGAAGGTGGTCAGGGCCAGGCCGGTGACGTTCTGGTTGGCCCGCAGGCTGATGGTCAGGAAGGCGTAGATCAGCCCGCCCAGGGCGGAAGCCGCCAGGGCGCAGACCAGCGCGATGAGGACGCTGAGCACCGGGTTGGGGTTGGCCACGCTGTTTTCGTAGAAGTAGGCGCTGGCAAAACCGGCGAAGCCGCCCAGATACATGATGCCGGGCACGCCCAGGTTCAGGTTGCCGGACTTTTCGGTGATGGTTTCACCCATGGCGCCGTACATGATGATGGTGCCGAAGGGAATGGCACGCATGATCCATGCAATCAGACTGCTCATTTGCCCTTCACCTCCTTGTGGTGACCACGCCAGATCAGGCGGTAGTTGATAAAGAACTCGCTGCCCAGAATGAAGAAGAGGATGACGCCGGTGATGATGTCGGCGGCGTACTCATTCAGGCTGTAGGCCGAGGCAATCTCGGAGGCGCCGCGCTCCAGGAAGATCAGCAGGAAGGAGATCAGCGCCATATAGAAGGTGTTGAACTTGGCCAGCCACGCCACGATGATGGCGGTGAAGCCGTTGCCGCCCGCCGAGGAGGTGGAGATGGTCTGGTCACGGCCGGCCACGATGAGGAAACCGGCCAGGCCGCAGATGGCGCCGCTGATGATCATGGTGCGCACCATGACGCGGCGGACGTTGATGCCGGCGTAGCGGGCGGTGTTCTCGCTTTCGCCCACCACGGCGATCTCGTAGCCGTGCTTGGAGTATTTCAGGTAGGCGTACATGGCAAAAGTCAGCACCAGCACCACGATGATGTTGATGGTGTACCGCTGGCCCAGCACGATGGGCAGCCAGCCGGCCTTGGTGGCCTTGTTCAGGGTGCCCAGGCTGGAGGCCTGGCCGCGCATGATGTTGGTCATGCAGGCCACGATGCTGGTGGCCACATAGTTCATCATCAGGGTGAACAGTGTCTCGTTGGTGTTCCAGCGGGACTTGAACCAGGCGGGCACAAAGCCCCACAGGGCGCCGGCCGCCAGGCTGCCCACCACCATGGCCGCAAACAGGGCGGGGGCGGGCAGGCTGTTGCCGAAGTAGACCATGATGAGGGCGGTGGCAAGACCGCCCACCAGCACCTGGCCCTCGGCGCCGATGTTCCAGAAGCGCATCTTGAAGGCGGGGGCCAGGGCGATGCCGATGCACAGCAGCGTAGCCAGGTCACGCATCGCCCAGGAGAAGCGCACGGTGGTGGAGAAGGTACCGCCCCACATGACGCCGTAGACGCTGAGGGGGTTCAGGCCGGTGACGAAGAAGATGAACAGGGCGTCCACCACCAGCGCCAGCAGGATGGCCACGGCCCGCACCGCGATCTTGCGGCGCAGGGGAGCCGCCTCCCGGCGGGCAATACGCACCAGCGGTTCGGAAGGATGAGTGGTTTGGGATGCCATCAGGCGCGCACCTCCTTTTCATTCTGCAGGTCGGTCATGCGCAGGCCGACCTCCTCCTTGGTGGTGGTGCGGGCGTCCAGAATGCCGTTGGCCTTGCCGCCGCACAGTACCAGGATGCGGTCGCACAGCTGCAGCAGGACATCCAGGTCCTCGCCCACATAGATGACGGCCACACCGTTTTTCTTCTGCTCGTTGAGCAGGCGGTAGATGGTGTAGGAGGTGTTGATATCCAGCCCGCGCACGGCGTAGGCGGTCATCAGCACGATGGGGGAGTCCGCCAGTTCGCGGCCCACCAGCACCTTCTGCACGTTGCCGCCCGACAGCTGGGACACCGGGGTGTTCAGGTCGGGGGTGACCACGCCCAGCTCCTCCCGCACTTCCTCGGCCAGCTTGCGGGGCGCCTTGCGGTCCACGATGGGGGAGGCGCCGCGGCCGTAGCTCTTGAGCATCATGTTGCCGGTGATGCCCATGGAACCCACCAGGCCCATGCCCAGCCGGTCCTCCGGCACGAAGGAGAGGTGGATGCCCGCATCCCGGATATCCTTGGGGGTCTTGCCCAGCAGGGAGGTGGGCTTGTCCTCGGCACCGGGGGCAAAGAACTGGATCCTGGCCCCGGCATCGGCCCGCTGCAGACCGGCGATGGCCTCCAGCAGTTCCTTCTGGCCGTTGCCGGAAATGCCCGCAATGCCCAGAATCTCGCCGCCGTAGGCGTCAAAGCTCACATCGTCCAGCACGCGGCCGCCCTCGGGGCCGGTGACGCTGAGATGCTGCACCGACAGACGCTTGGTGGGATGGTCGGGCCGGGGACGCTCGATGTCCAGTTCCACCTTCTTGCCCACCATCATCTCGGTGAGCATGGCCTCGTTGGCGTCCTTGGTGGCCACGTCGCCCACATACTCGCCCCGGCGCAGGATGGCCACCCGGTCGCTGATGGTCAGCACCTCGTGGAGCTTGTGGGTGATGATGACCACCGCCTTGCCGTCGGCCTTCATGTTGCGGATGACCGCAAAGAGCTTGTCGGTCTCCTGGGGGGTCAGCACGGCGGTGGGCTCGTCCAGGATCAGGATGTCGGCGCCGCGGAACAGCACCTTGACGATCTCCAGGGTCTGTTTCTGGCTCACGCTCATCTCATAGACCTTCTGGTCCAGGTCCAGGGCAAAGCCGTACTTCTCGCAGATGGCCCGGGCCCGGTTGCGCACCTTCTTCAGGTCGAACTTCTCGCCGGGTTCCATGCACAGGGCAATGTTCTCCAGGGCGGTGAACACGTCCACCAGCTTGAAGTGCTGGTGGATCATGCCGATGCCCAGACGCAGGGCATCCCGGGGAGAGCGGATATCCACCGCCTGGTCCCCCACATAGATCTCACCCTCGTCGGGATAGTAGATACCGGCAATCATGTTCATCAGGGTGGTTTTGCCCGAACCGTTCTCCCCCAGAAGGGAGAGGATCTCGCCGTGATGTACCTCAAGGCTCACATCATGGTTGGCTGTCACTTCGCCGAAGGTCTTGGTGATGTGTTCCAGCCGGATGGCATACTGGGTGTTCGGCATGGGCTGCCTTTCTCCTTTCACAACGGGAAGGGAAGCCCGCATAAGCGTGAGCTTCCCTCCCGAAAATTCATGTTCAGATGGATGTCAGGCCACCGGATCGCTGTCCTCGACGATGCCGTCGATGTGCAGCGTGAAGTAAGGCGCGCTGCGCAGGGTGCTCTCGTCGAAGTAGCCGTCATGGATGGCTTCCTTGGTCTCGCCCTGGTAGACCGCCACGGCCTCGCCGGTGGAGTAGTCGTAGTAGCTCAGGTCCACAGGAGCGCTGGTCACGGTCTGGCCGTCCACCGTGAAGGTGGAGGTGTCGAACACATGCAGGGTGCCGTCCTTCAGAGCGGCTTCCACTTCGGCCACCTTGTCGGCGGTGCCTTCGGCGCATTCGGGTCCCAGCTCGGTGATGGCCACGGCGCCGTCGTCATAGCCCTTGGCCCAGTCGGTGGGAATCTCTTCCCCGTTCATGGCCGCGGTGAACAGCTCGGCGTAGTAGACCTTCCACACGTTGGTGGCGGAGGTCAGGGCAGCGGTGGGGGCGGTGTCCAGCATGTCGATGTTGTAGCCCACAGAGTAGCAGATGGTGCCGGCGTCCTTCAGACGCTGGGTGGCGGCAGGAGCGCCGGTGGAGTCGGCGTGCTGGCCAATGATGACGGAACCGTTGGCGATCAGGGCCTCGGCGGCAGCGCCTTCCTTGTCAATGTCGAACCAGGAGTTGGTGTACATGACTTCCATGGTGACGGTGGGGAAGACGCTCTTGACGCCCAGATAGAAGGCGGTGTAGCCGGAGATGACTTCCGCGTAGGGGAAGGCGCCCACATAGCCGATCTTCACGTTGCCGTCGGCATCAAAGGAGTTGGGCTGGGTCTCGGGGGTCAGCGTGCCGCTGTCCACCAGTTCCTTCAGCTTCATGCCGGCCACCACGCCGGAGACGTAGCGGGACTGGTACACGGCGGTGAAGGCGTTCTTGAAGTTGTCCAGACCGCTGATGGCGGCGAAGTCGCCGGTCATGGAAACGAAGGTGGTGTCGGGATACTTCTCAGCGGTTTCCACCAGATAGGTCTGATGGCCGTAGGAGTTGGCGATGACCAGGTCGCAGCCCTGGCCCACCAGGTCCTCGGCGGCGTCAGAGCACTCGGCGCTCTCGGGGATCTTGTACTTCCAGATGATCTGGTCCTCGGGCAGACCCACCTCGGCAGCGGCTTCCTTGATGCCGTTGATGTGGGCGGCGCTGTAGCCCTCGGTCTCGTCGCCCACCAGGATGACGCCCACCTTCAGGTCGGTGGAAGCGGTGGTGCCGGAGGCCTCGGCGGTGTCGCCGGTGGCGGTGGAGGCGGCAGCCGAAGAGGTGCTGCCGGTGGCGCCGCAGGCGGCCAGCGACAGCATCATGGCGCCGGCCATCAGAATGCTGAACAATTTCTTCATAAATGTTACTCCTTCTCGTTCTTTGGTTGCGAAACAAAAAGAAACACGCGGCGCACCGGAACCCGGTATGCCGCCCTGTATCCTTCATTGTAGACACCGCGGCGGCAATTTTCAATAATTTTCGATGTAATTGTAAAAAAAATGTAAATGTGTAATCTTCGCCGCCATTTTTCGCGCTTTGAACTGTGGGAAACGCACAATACTTTTTGGGAAAAGTATGACTTTTCCGGGCAAGGCGGCCAGGACTGTTTCCCGGGCGGCGGTTCCGACGGCCGGAGCCGGGCGGGACCACCCTATTATAAGGTAGCACCGGGGCGGCAGACCCCTTGCAAAGACCGGCATTTTTAGGTAAGATGGAGCTGAATGATGAAAGATAAGGAAGGATTGTCATGACAGAGGAAACAATGCAGGCCCGGCGGGCCTTTCTGGTGGATACGCTTCAGAAACTGCTGGGGCAGGACAGCCCCACCGGCTTCACCCACGGGGTGATCGGCGTGGCGGAGGGCATCGCCCGGGAGCTGGGCTTTGCCACCCGGCAGACAAACAAGGGCAACCTGATCATCACGGTGCCCGGTCGGGAGCCTGGCCGCAAGGTGGGGCTCTGCGCCCATGTGGACACCCTGGGCCTGATGGTGCGCTCCATCACCGCCGACGGCATGCTGATGGTCACCAAGGTGGGCGGCCCGCTGCTGCCCACCCTGGACGGCGAGTACTGCCGCATCTACACCCGGGCGGGCCAGGTCTACACCGGCACGGTGCTGAGCCTGTCGCCGTCGGTGCATGTGCAGGATGACGCGGCCACCCGTCCCCGGGACGAGAAGAACATGGCTGTGCGCATCGACGAGAAGGTGCACACCAAGGCGGACGTGGAAGCGCTGGGCATCGCACCGGGGGACTATGTCTGCTACGACCCCAAGACCACCGTCACCGAAAGCGGCTTTGTGAAGTCCCGCTTCCTGGACGACAAGGCCAGCGCGGCCTGCCTGCTGACCCTGCTGTGGCAGATGAAGGAGACCGGCACGAAGCCCCGGTACGAGACTTACTTCACCCTCACGGTCCACGAGGAGGTGGGCCACGGCGGCGCCACCCTGCCCACGGTGGACGAGCTGCTGGCGGTGGACATGGGCTGTATCGGCGAGGACCTGAGCTGCACCGAGTACCAGGTCTCCATCTGCGCCAAGGACAACGGCGGCCCCTATGACTACGAGATGGTCAGCCGCCTGGTGAACCTTGCCAAGGGCCACGGCGTGGACTACGCGGTGGACATCTACCCCCACTACGGTTCCGACGTGGGCGCCGCCTGGCGGTCCGGCATGGACTGCCGGGCAGCCCTCATCGGCCCCGGCGTGCACGCCTCCCACGGCATGGAGCGCACCCATCTGGACGCCCTGCGCGCCACCATGGATCTGGCGGGGTTCTTCCTGGAACTGGCCTGATCGCTGTATAACCCAAAAGAAGCCCCGGCATTGCCGGGGTTTCTTTCTATAGGCGGCGACTCCGGGCGGACAGCATGCCGAAGAGGGCGGCCAGAATCTGCTGGAACAGCGTGCCGATCATGACGGGGAACACCACCTCCGCCGGAAAGTAGGTGGAGGCGATGACAGCCCCGGCGCTGATGTTGCGCATACCGGCGCCGTAGATCGTCGAGACGGTGATGTCATGGGGCTGCCGGAACAGCAGGGCCAGCAGCCAGCCGATGACATACCCGCAGGTCGCCAGCAGCAGGATGCAGCCCGCCGCCAGCAGCCGCTGGGCGTTCAGGTGCCGGATGTAGGGGGCCACCTCGGAGGAGTTGGCGGTAACCACAAAGATCAGGCAGAACTTGGAATAGGGCGCCAGCCGGGCGGGCCAGGTGTCCTTGACCCGGTCGCGGCTGAGCTGGTTGAGCACCATGGCCAGCAGGGCCGGCAGGGCGATCATGAAGATCAGTTCCTCCATCATCCGGGAGGTGTCGATGGCCACCTGGGAGCCCACCAGCAGCCGCAGCGTCAGGGGAATGAGGAAGGGGGCCAGCAGGGTGTCCAGGATGACCAGCGACAGGGACAGCGGGCTGTTGCCCCGGTAGATGGACACCCACATCAGCTCCACCACCGCCGCGGGCACCGAAAATTCCAGCACCATCCCCGTCACCACGTTGGGGTTGTCCGGGAAGAGCAGCCGTCCCAGGCCGCAGGCCGCCGCGGGCAGCACCAGGTGGAGCGTCACAAGGCAGGCCAGCAGGGGCAGGGGGCTGCGGAACACCGCGGCAACATCCCGGAAGCTGGATTTCAGCCCGCCGATGAAGGTCATGAAGGCGAAGACCAGCGGCACATAGGGCACTCCCAGCCCCGCCACTGAGGGAAACAGCACCCCTGCCGCCAGACAGCAGGGGGTGACCAGAAACATCCACTTTTCCAGAAAACGGTTGCAGCGCTGCAGCATAGAACCATCCCTCCTACGGGCGATCCGCCCGGACAAAAACAGAGACTTCCCAACCAAAAAAAGCAAGGAAACTGACACGGGTCAGCGTCCTTGCTTTTTCGGATTGGCGCCCATTATAGCACGCCCGTCGGGGGAATACAAGGCCCCGCGGCCCCTAAACCGGGTCCCGGAAAAATTTCACAGAATCCGGGATTTTGTGGTACAATAAGACAAAACACCGGGGAAAGGGAGGCAATCGCCATGTATGTCTATGGTCTGGGTCAGAGTCTGACGCTGCTGGAGGCGCCGCCGGCGCCGGGCACGGCGGCGGTTTTCCTGCTCACCTCGGAGGAGCTGGACCGCAATCCCCGGCTGCCGGGGCTGGAGGGGGTACTCCACCACACGCCCGGCGCCCGGGATGCCCGGGTGTGCAAGGCGGAGGTGCGCCGGGACTGCCTCAGCGGCACGGTGGTGGTACCACGCCGGGGAGACGAGGGGGACCGTGTGGCCTTCGGGTATCTGCTCACCCGGGACCGGGTGGTGCTGTGCGACGACACCGGCACGGCCCATGCCATCCTCAAGCGGCTGGGCAAGGAAAAGCGCTGGCGGGAAAACGGCCCGGGGCGGTTTTTCTGCGAGTTCCTGGAACAGCTGTTGGCCCGGGAACTGCACCATCTGGAGGAGCTGGAGGACCGGCTGTCCCAGCTGGAGGACGGCGTGCTGGCGGGGGAGATGGAGGGCTTCAACGCGGCCCTTTCGCCGCTGCGCAAGCAGGCCCTGGGACGGCTGCGGTTCTACAACCAGCTGGACGGGGTGGCCTGTGAGCTGGAAAGCAACGAGATGGGCTTCTTCACCCCGGAGGAACAGCGGGGCTTCCACATGCTGGAAAAGCGGCTGGCCCGCCTGCGGGACGAAGCCCAGCTGCTGCGGGAATACTGCCTGCAGGTGCGGGAGCTGTTCCAGGCCGAGCTGGACATCCGGCAGAACCGCATCATGAAGATCCTCACCATCGTCACCACGGTGTTCCTGCCCCTGTCGCTGGTGGCGGGGTGGTACGGCATGAACTTCACCGGCATGCCCGAACTGCGCTGGGCCTACGGCTACCCGGCGGTGATCGCGGCCAGCGTGGTTATTGTATTGCTCTCCCTCTGGGTGATGAAAAAGAAGAAGTTCTGGTAACACAGGCGCAAAGGAATACACCATGTCCATCGTACTTGACCATCAGCTGCGGGAACAGATCCCCCAGGAGATCTTGGACTTTCCCGTTGCCTTCTACAGCAACGAGCTGGCCGACCTGCCCGACCGGGCGGGGCCGGTGCACTGGCACCCCTACTGCGAGATTGCCACCGCCGTAAGCAGTGTGCTGGACTGTCAGGTGGGCCAGACCCACCTGCAGCTGCAGCCGGGGGACAGCATCTTCATCAACCGCAACATGCTCCACGCCATCCGGCAGCTCTCCGGCGGGGCGCCCGACCCGCTGCCCATCCTGGTCTTTGCCGGAAACGCCGTGGCCCCCGAGGGCAGCGCCGTCTACCGGAAATACATCCAGCCCATCCTGGACTGCGCCACGCTGCCCTTTGTGGTCTTCCGGCGGGACAGCGATCAGTGGCAGGAGGTCCGTGCCCGGATCGGTGCAGCCTGCGCGGCCATGGGGCAGCGGCCGGACTGCTACGAGCTTACGGTGCAGCGCTGCCTCAGCTGCATGCTGGAGGCCCTCTACCGCCAGCTGGACGCACTGCCGGCGGCCGAGGCCTCCCGGGTGCAGCTGAACACCCAGATCCGGCTGCAGAAGATGCTTTCCTTTCTCTATGAACAGTACGCCGGGCCCGTCACGCTGGCGGATATCGCGGCGGCCGCCCACATCAGCCGCAGTGAGGCGGGGCGGTGCTTCCAGGCCTACCTGGGCTGTTCGCCGGTGGAGGCGCTCATCCGCTACCGCCTGCAGCGGGCCTGGCAGATGCTCCAGGAGACCGACCTGACCCTGCAGCAGATCAGCGATGCCTGCGGCTTCCATTCGGTGAACTACTTCCGGCGTCAGTTCCGCAGACGGTACGGCTGTGCGCCGGGGGGAAAAGCGAAAATTGGGTAAATAGTGCCCCTTTGTGGCGGCATAATGTCTTTCTTTTGCTGGATTCCGGGCTTATAATACGTGCAACACCAACAGAAAGGAAGATTCACGATGGAATTTCACTGGCTGAACGAAAGCAAGATCCAAAAGACCGGGGACCGCATCGAGATTGTGGCGCCCGCCAAGACTGACTTTTTCTGCGGCAGCATCGACGAGTGCGAGGAAGGCATCCTGCCCGAATCCCTCTGCAATGCGCCCTACTATTATACCGAGCTGGAAGGGGATTTCGTGCTGCGGGTGAAGGTCTCCCACGAGTTCCGGGACACCTACGATTCCGCCTCGGTGATGGTCATGAAGGACGCCACCTGCTGGGCCAAGTGCTGCTATGAGCTTACCGACTTCGGCACCCACGCCGCCGTGAGCGTGGTGACCAAGGGCGACTCCGACGACGCCAACGGCTGCAACCTGGAGGGCAACAGTGCCTGGCTGCAGGTCTGCCGTGTGGGCAACAACTTCGCCTTCCACTACTCCACGGACGGCGAGCACTACTACATGATGCGCTACTTCCACCTGCCGGCACAGCCCGTCATCAAGGTGGGCCTGCTGGCCCAGGCGCCCACCGGCCAGGGCGGCGTGCGGGTGTACGAGCACCTGTCCATCGAGAAGAAGACCGTGAAGAACATCCGGGCGGGTAAGTGATATGGCGGATACCCGGAAATACCGCAAAACCCTGCGGGCCTGCTACCTGGGGTTTGTGACCCAGGCCATCGCCGCCAACTTCGCGCCGCTGCTCTTTCTCACCTTCCAGAGCAGCTACGGCATCTCGCTGGAAAAAATCGCCCTGATCCCCGTGGTGTTTTACTTAACCCAGCTCTTCATCGACCTGGGCGCCACCCGCTTTGTAGACAGAATCGGCTACCGCCCCTGCGTGGTGGCCTCCCAGGTGGTGTCGGTGCTGGGGCTGGTGCTGCTGGCTGTGCTGCCTGAACTGCTGCCCGAACCCTTCCTGGGCATTCTGGCGGCGGTGGTGCTCTACGCCGTGGGCAGCGGCCTTGTGGAAGTGCTGGTGAGCCCCATCGTGGAGGCCTGCCCCTTTGAGAACAAGGAAAGCCATATGAGCCTGCTGCACTCCTTCTACTGCTGGGGCGCGGTGGCGGTCATTCTGGGCTCCACCCTCTTCTTCGCGGTGTTCGGCACCCGGCACTGGCAAGTGCTCGCGCTGCTCTGGGCGCTGGTGCCGCTCATTAACGTCTTCCAGTTCCTCACCTGCCCCATCGAGCGGCTGGTGGAGGAGGACGAGGGTCTTTCCCCCCGTCGGCTGCTGCGGATGCCGCTGCTGTGGATGATGATCCTGCTCATGGTCTGTGCCGGCGCCGCCGAAGCCTCCATGGCCCAGTGGGCCTCCGCCTTCACCGAGTCGGCGCTGGGCGTGTCCAAGACCGTGGGCGACCTGGCCGGGCCCTGCCTCTTCGCCGTCTTCATGGGCCTTTCCCGCATGCTGTACGGCACCCGGGAACAGAAGGGCGATCTGAGCCGCACCATGCTGCGCAGCGGCCTGCTCTGTGTGGTCTGCTACCTGCTGGCTGCCCTCTCCCCCTGGCCGGTGCTGGGCCTGGCGGGATGCGCGGTCTGCGGGTTCAGCGTGGGCATCCTTTGGCCGGGGGCCATCAGTCTCTCCTCCCAGGCGTGCCCCAAGGGCGGCACCGCCATGTTCGCCTTTTTGGCCCTGGCGGGGGACTTCGGCGCCACCGTCAGCCCCGCCGTGGTGGGCACCCTGTCGGAATGGGCCGGCGGCAACCTGAAAACCGGCCTGCTGGCCGCCACCGTCTTTCCGCTGCTGCTGGTGGGCAGCCTGTTTGTACTCAACCGCCGGCAGCCCGCCGTCCGTCCCTGACGGTTTTTCTGAAAATATCGCCTTCCCTGTCCTGCCCGGTCCTGCCGGGCGGGGCGGGGAATTTTTTGCGCCCGCCCGCCGCTTCCTTTCGGGCGCCGGGTGGTATATAATGGAAGCGTTTGTGAAAATGAGAGAGGAGTACCCCCATGCTTTTCCTTTTGCTGGCCATGCTGTTCAGCGCGGTGCTGGCCATGGTGCTGAAATACCTCAACACCAGCAGCCCCTACGGCGTGTTTTTCTTCAACTACATCACCTGCACGGTGCTGGCCTTTGCGGCCATGGAACCCAGAACGCTCTATAACGGCGATTTCACCCCCTGCTGGCTGGGCGGCATCACCGGGCTGATCTATCTTGCCTCCCTGTCCGCCAACGGGTACAGCATCCATAAAAACGGCGCCATTCTCTCCTCGGTGTTCACCCGGCTGGGGGTGCTGGTGCCCATCGTGGTGTCGGTGGCCCTCTTCGGGGAACGCCCCACCGCCCTGCAGGGGCTGGGTGTGGCGCTGGCCGTGGCGGCTGCCGTGGTGATGAACGGCCTGCCCGGCAGATCCCATGATCCCGCCGCCGGAACGCGGATTTATCTGGTGCCCCTGGTGCTCACGCTGCTGCTCAACGGCGCCGCCGACGCCATGTCCAAGGTGTTCACCCAGCTGGGCCGCCGCCAGGACGACGGCCTCTTCATGTTCTACATCTTCCTGTTCGCCGGCCTCGCCACCCTGGTGCTGCTGGTGAAGGAACGCCGCCCCCTCACGGCGCGGGACCTCCTCTTCGGTGTGCTGGCGGGGGTGCCCAACTTCCTGTCCTCCCGGCTGCTGCTGGCCGCCCTCACCCGGCTGCCCGCCTTCCTGGTCTACCCCTCCTACAGCGTGGGGGTTATCCTCGTCATCAGCGTGGCCAGCTTCCTGTTCTTCCACGAACGGCTGAACACCCGCCAGCTGGGGGCGGCGGCCATGATCCTGGCGGCGCTGGTGCTGCTCAACCTGTGAA
>CALXHT010000022.1 GCA_944388215.1 uncultured Gemmiger sp.
CAAGGCAATCCATTTTTCTGCGTCTGCGGCGTTCTGGCTTTCAGTGGCGATAGCGGATTGAAGCCGCTCAATCTTTTGTCAGCCAAGGGGGCCGGGGTTCAGGTGGAAAGAGGCCAGTTGATCTCCTCGGTGTGTTCGCCCTCCCGGACCCTGACGGTGAGGGTACCGCCCTCCCCCGCCCGGATGACGGCCTGGGAGCGGCCCTGCCAGGTGGTGAACCGGCCGGAGAGATAGCTCTCCCCGGTGCAGGGATTGGCGCTGCCGAAGCCCAGCAGCCGGCCGCCCTCCACCTCCACCGACAGGGTGACATCCTGATTGCCGTCCACCACGCCGTTCTCGCCCCGGCGGTCGATGTTCAGGTAGACCAGGCCGCCGGTCCGGGGCGTTTCCTCGGGGGTGAGGACTGTGCGGATGGCACCCTCGGCAGAGTGCAGGGCGGTGCGGCCCAGCACGGCACCGTCGGCGTCATAGATCACCGCCTCCAGCGTGCCGGGCTGGTAGGTCACTTCAAAGAGCGCCTTGTACGCTTCCAGGGGCTGTGTGCCCAGCGAACGGCCGTTGAGCAGCAGCTCCGCCCGGGCGCCCCGGGCATAGACCTCGGCGATGGTCTTCTGGCCCTCGCAGCCCCGCCAGGACCACCGGGGAATGGCGTTGGTGCCCCGCCAGATGGACTTGATCAGCTGGTCCTGGGGCTGGTTCACCGGGCGCACCGCCAGCGCCGGCGGGGCGCCCTCCTCCCAGACGACGCGGGCGTAGAGGGCCTCGCCGTCCAGGTCGCCCAGAATACTGATGACACCCGCGCCGCCCAGCAGCCAGGGGCATGGCTTGTTGAACGCCATGGCGTCGGGCCGGCAGGACCAGCTGCCCAGGCCAGCCTCCCCCAGGTAGTCCCAGGCGGTCCACATGAAATCACCCACCAGGTAGGGGTACTGCCGCACCATCTGCCAGTTCTGATAGATCTCGTGGGGGAAGGTCTCGCTGCCCAGGATCACCCGGTCGGGGTGCTTTTCCCCCTCCAGCGGGTAGCGGCCCGAGGCATAATTGTAGCCCGCAATGTCCAGCAGGTCCAGCGCCGGACTGATGGCCCGGTCGGCCTCGTCGCTGTCGGCGGCGTGGTTCATGCCGGTGCCCACCTGCTGGATCATCTGGTTAAAGAGGGTGCTGTTCATCTCTGTGGGAATCTGGGGGGCCGGGGCGTCCTGCTCCCCCGCCATGGAACCGGCATTATCCTGGTTCAGGCCGCCCTCCTCATTGTAAAGGAGCTGTCCCTTGGCCGCGTTGGCCAGAATGGTCAGGTTGAAGCCCCCCGTGACCGGCCGGGTGGGATCCAGCCGGTGGAGCAGCTCCACCATGGCCTTCTCCTGGGCCAGGCCCTGCTCCGACGCCGGCTCCGACACCTCGTTGCCGATGGAGTAGAGCACCACACCGGGATGGTTGTAATCCCGCTCCACCAGGGTGGTCAGGTCCTCCTGCCAGTGCTCCGGGAAAAATTCGGCGTAGTCATACTTGTTCTTGTGGCGGTACCACATGTCCCAGCTTTCATCCATCACATACATGCCCAGGGCGTCGCAGGCTTCCAGCATGGCCCGGGAGCAGGGATTGTGGGCCGAACGTATGGCGTTGAAGCCCGCCTCCTTCATGATGCGCACCCGGCGCCACTCGGCCTCCTCATAGGCACAGGCGCCCAGCAGGCCGTTGTCGTGATGGAGGCAGCCGCCCTTGAGCAGCGTCCTCTGCCCGTTGACGAAGAAGCCTTCGGCCGACCAGGACAGCATCCGCAGTCCGAAGGTGACTTCCTGGCGGTCCAGCACAGCGCCGTCCTCCTCCAGCGTCACCCGGCAGCGGTAGAGGTTGGGCTGCCCGGCACTCCACAGACGGGCATCGGACACCGTCAGTTCCACCCTGTCGCCCCGGCCAGCGGCCACCACGGTCTGTCCGTCCAGGATCTCCACCCGGGCCTGTCCCCGCTGATGGGCCACCGTGACCTCCACCCGGGCCGGGTCCAGGTTCAGCGTTGTCACCTTCACGCCGTGGAGCGGCAGCCCGCCAGGTTCCAGCACCCAGAGCCACACCGGCCGGTACAGCCCCGCGCCGGTGTACCAGCGGCTGTTGGGCTGGCGGCTGTTGTCCGCCTCCACGCAGAGGGTGTTCTCCCCCTCCCGCAGCAAGGACGTGATGCAGACTTCGGTGGTGGTGTAGCCGTTGGTCACCCGGGCGGCTTCCCGGCCGTTGACCGTGACTTCCGCGGTCTGATACACACCCTCCAGCTGCAGCCAGATCTCCTTGCCGGCCCAGTCGGGGGACCAGGCAAAGGTTTTCTCGTAATGGTAGCGGCCGCCCGCGAAGTAGGCCCCGGCGCTCTGGCTGGGATTCTCCTGACAGCGGGGTTCCTCCAGCATGGCGTCATGGGGCAGGTCCAGCGTGCGGACCTGTTCAGGGCAGTCCTGCCGGAAAAATTGCCAGTTTTTGTTCCAATCCAGTCGTTTCATACAAAGTTCCTCCCTTTGTCACACGGTGGCGGAGAGTTTGCGGTTTTCCTCCACCACTTTCATCCGCCACAGGCAGACCACCATGAGCACCACCATAATGAAGGGCAGGCCGGCGTAGGCGAAGGGAATGAGCATCAGGCAGAGCAGGGCGTTGATCAGGTAGGAGACCAGGTTGACCCGGTACATGCCGAACCGCTTGACCAGGATGGGGTTGGCGATGAGGCCGACAATCATGACGAAGGAGCTCAGGGAGGTCAGGCCCATCAGCGACAGGTCGCCGATGACATAGGTGAAATAGAAGGTGCCCACGTTGCTGGCCAAGCCGGTGTTGCAGTAGAGCAGCAGATAGATGGCCAGCAGCAGAAGATAGTACTTGTTGGTGAGGATGATCTTGAGAGCGGTGAAGAAGTTTTCCTTCTTTTCGGGCTGGGTTTCAGTGGCCTGCGGGGCGGCGGGTTCCTCCTCCACGGGCGGCAGCTCCTTGCAGGAGAGGGAGGCCAGCGAGTTGAAGACGAGCAGCACCACGGCGAAGAGGATGGCCACGTTGCGCCAGGCGGCCAGGTCGCCGCCCATCTGTTCCACCAGCACGGCGGTGATGGACATGACCAGCACCGAGGCTACTACGGCAAAAATGTACCGGTAGGTGCCCAGGGAGACCCGCTCGGAATCGTTGCGGGTGATATAGGCGGTCATGGCGGCGTAGGAAATGTTGTTGGCGGTGTAGAACAGCGCGTTGGCCGCGGTGTAGAAGACGAAGAAGAAGGCGTACTTGCCCACCTCCGGCAGGGAGGCCGGGATGGCAAAGCAGAAGATCAGGCTCAATGCCAGCGGGAAGGCCGAGAAGAACATCCAGGGCCGGGCCTTGCCCATCCTGGTGTTGGTTTTATCGATGAGTCGTCCGAAAAACACGTCCGTGATGCCGTCCAGCAGCTTGCTGACCGCCATCAGGGTGCCCACGATGCCCACATCCAGCCCCACGTAGTTGCCAAGGTAGAGCATGGCAAAGGACGTTAAGAGCATGTAGAAGAAGTTGGACCCGAAATCCCCGGATCCGTAGGCGACCTTCTGCCAGAAGGTCAGGTAGGTTTTTTGTTTTTCCATGGTGCAGTTTTCCTCCTTTGGGCCGATATACTCGGTGTTCCGATACTTTTATCTTAGGCCCAACCGGTCCAAAAGGGTATGGCAAAAAGCTTCCCGCCATGGTATAATTCCTAACAAATACGGACCCGTCCCGTCAGAAGGAGGCGTTTTCCCGCCATGGAATCCACCCTAAACTCCGCTCTTTACCAGGGGGAATCGGTGGTCACCCTGCGCACCGGCTACCAGAGCCGGGTCATCCAGGGCCGCCGCCAGGAGCTCAGCCACGTGCCCGACCTGATCTTCGAGACCTTCCACCCCGATGATCCCGAACACATGTTTTTCTACTCCCAGTACTACGCCGAGGATGTCTCCCACGCCTCGATGAACTACGACCAGGCGGTGGAGGTGCTGTTCTCCCGTCCGCTGCACCAGCACGATTACTTCGAGTTCCTCTATGTGATCCAGGGCCAGATGTACCAGTGGATCGAAAACCAGCGCCACCTCTACCCCCAGGGCAGTCTGTGCCTGCTCAACCGCAACATCCGCCACCAGGAGGAATTCTCCACCGACTTCTACACCGCCTTCCTCGCCCTGCCGGTGTCGCTGGTGCACCGGATGCTGGCCGACCGGGAAACCTACTTTTTCCCCTGCGAGTCGGGCGCGGCGGACTCGCTGTGCCTGCGGTTCTTCCAGGAGAACAGCCGGTCGGACAGCACCGCCCTGATGGAGTACATCGACTTCATCCCCGACCCGGACAAACCCGCCGTGCAGCAGACCATGCACAGCCTGTTCCAGGATCTGGTGGCCCAGTACATCGCGCCCCGGGTGGGGTCCACCTACCAGATCATGGGCCTGCTGATGCAGATCTTCCACCAGCTGTCCCTGCCTGACCAGTACAGCAACACCGCCCTGAAGCTGGCCCCCGACCCGGAACTGCAGCTGTTCGACAGCATCTCCGCCATGCTGCGGCTGCACTCGGGGCGGATCTCCCGCAGCGAACTGGCCCAGGCCCTGAACTACAGCGGCCACTACCTGAACCGGGTGGTGAAGCGGCACACCGGACTGAGCCTGCAGCAGTACGGCATGCAGTTTGCCATGCAGGCCGCCGCCGGCATGCTGTGCTACACCGACCGCAAGGTGGAGGAGATCTGCGAATACCTGCACTTTTCCAACCAGACCCAGTTTTACCGGCAGTTCCAGGACCGCTACGGGCTGACGCCCCGCCAGTACCGCCAGGCCTGCCGGCAGGGCAGCCGCACCGCTCCCGCCCCGGGCAGTGCCCTGCCCTGACCCCCAAACAAAAAGGCAGCCCGCCGCGGCGGGGATGCCGGAAAACATCCCGCCGGGGCAAGGCTGCCGCAGCGATGAAACGCGCAACAAAATCGAACAAAAATCCAATCTTCCGAACATTCATGACTATCCTGAGCCGTGGGTCCGGATGTATGATAGAGAAAGAATGGGTTATGTCTCCGGTCCGCCGAACTGACGGCGGTAGGCCTGGGGAGTAAAACCCGTCTGTTTGCGGAAGACACGGAAGAAATAGTTGTAGTCCGCGATGCCGATCCGCTGGCAGATTTCGCTGTTGGTCAGCTTGGTGGTGGTGAGCAGCTGCATGGCCGACTGGATGCGCAGCCGCCGCACATACTCGTGGATGCCGCAGCCGTAGGTCTGCTTGGACAGCTCATAGAGCGCCGTGCGGCCCATGCCCAGCGCGGTGCAGATCCGCTCGCTGGAAAGGTCCTCCGCCAGGTGCTCCGACACGTAGTGGGTGAGCCGCTCCTGCATGCTGCCGGGCACCAACCGGGCCATCCGGGCCTGGCACAGCGCCCGGGCCGAGAAGGACAACAGATCCCCCGCCGCCCGCAGCACCCGGTAGGGGGTGCGGGGCAGCTGCCCGTAGGCTTCCCGCAGGGCGTTCTCCCCGATGCCGTAGGGCCGGCAGAGTTCCAGCACCCGCCGCCACTCCGCTTCCTCGTCGGCGCCCTGCACGATGTGGCTCAGCAGCAGATACCCCACCACCACGCCGTCCACCTGGATGGGGGTGATGGCCTCGATGAGCCCCGCATGGCAGGGATAGATCAGCGTCTTGCGCTCCCGCTGGGCCTGACGGCAGGCCTTCTGGTCGCACAGACGGCACCCCTGGGTGCCCTCCGGCGTGGACCGCACCAGCCGGCAGAAAGCCGGCAGCTCGGCGGGATAGGACAGAATGTCCATGCCCCACTCGTCAAACACCACGGTGCGCAGTCCTGTGAGCTCGTAAAAATCCTGCAGCAGGACCAACAATTCCTTTTTGTCGAAGATGGCTCGCACGTTCCGCTCCTCCCGTTCTTCCTTTTCCCTTTCCTGTATTGTAAATGGCGCCTGCGGCGCTGTCAATCTCCCCACTTCATAAATTTCACAGGCGGTGATCTCATGAACAAATTTGAACAAAAATCCACTGCATTGGGCATTGAGCTGGGCTCTACCCGCATCAAGGCCGTTCTGGCCGGTCCCGACGGCTCGGTGCTGGCCAGCGGCGCCCACGACTGGGAAAACCACTTCGAGGGCGGCTACTGGACCTATCCCCTGGAGGAGGTCTGGGCCGGCATCCAGGATGCCTACCGCAACCTGGCCGAGGACTACCAGAAAACCTGCGGCGAACCGCTGACCACGGTGGGCGCCCTGGGCGTTTCCGCCATGATGCACGGCTACCTGCCCTTTGACAAGGAAGGCCGCCAGCTGGCTCCCTTCCGCACCTGGCGCAACACCACCACCCAGGCCGCGGCCGAGGCGCTGACCAAGCGGTTCCACTTCAACATTCCCCAGCGCTGGAGCGTGGCCCATCTGTACCAGGCCATCCTCAACGGGGAAAGCCACGTGAAGGATATCGCCTTCCTGACCACCCTGGCGGGCTATGTGCACTGGCAGCTCACCGGCGAGAAGGTGCTGGGCATCGGCGATGCCTCCGGCATGTTCCCCATCGACAGCCAGACCTGCGACTACGACGCCGCCATGATGACCTCCTTTGACGAGCTGCTGGCCGGGGCGAAGCTGCCCTACCGGCTGACCGACCTGCTGCCCAAGGTGCTCTGCGCCGGGCAGGACGCCGGCATGCTGACCGCGGAAGGCGCCAGGATGCTGGATCCCACCGGCACGCTGCAGCCCGGTGTGCCGGTCTGCCCGCCGGAGGGCGACGCCGGCACCGGCATGGCGGCAACCAACACGGTGGCGGTGCGCACCGGCAACGTGAGTGCCGGCACCTCCATCTTTGCCATGGTGGTGCTGGAAAAGCCGCTGCAGAACGTCTACCCCGAGATCGACCTGGTCACCACGCCGGACGGCGCCCCGGTGGCCATGGTACACTGCAACAACTGCACCAGCGACCTGAACGCCTGGGTGAACCTGTTCGGCCAGGTGGCAGCGCTGTGCGGGGCGAAAGTGCCCGCTTCCCAGCTGTTCCCGCTGCTCTTCAACGCCTCGCTGGAAGGCGCGCCGGACTGCGGCAACGTGGTGCCGGTGAACTACTATTCCGGCGAGGGCGTGACCCACTTCGACGCGGGCCATCCCCTGCTGCTGCGCACCGCGGCCAGCGACTTCTCGCTGCCCAACCTGATGCGGGCCCACATCTACTCCGCCATGGCCACCCTGAAGATCGGCCTGGACATCCTGCAGGATGAGAAGGTGGCTGTGGACCGTCTGCTGGGCCACGGCGGCCTGTTCAAGACCCCCGGCGTCGCCCAGCGGTATCTGGCGGCGGCGGCCCAGGCCCCGGTCACCGTCATGGAGACCGCCGGCGAGGGCGGCCCCTACGGCATGGCACTGCTGGCCGGTTACCGGCGCGCCGTGCTGGAAGGCTGCACGCTGGACCTGGCGGACTACCTGCAGCAGAAGATCTTCGCCGACGCCCCCGGCACCACCCTGGAGCCCCGGGCGGAGGATGTGCGCGGCTTCACCGCCTTCCTGGAGCGGTACAAGGCCGCCCTGCACGCCGAGCGGGCCGCGGTGGAACATTTCTGATCCCGCCCGTCACACAAAACACCGTCCGGGTGTGCCCGGACCCCGAAATGAGGTAATCAAACTATGCTGGAAGAACTGCGCAAACAGGTCTATGAGGCCAATATGGAACTGCCCCGCCGCAACCTCGTGACCTATACCTGGGGCAACGTGTCGGGCATCGACCGGGAAAAAGGGCTGGTCGTCATCAAGCCCTCCGGCGTGGAATACGACGAGCTGACGCCGGACAACCTGGTGGTGCTGGACCTGGACGGCAACCGGGTGGAGGGTGACCTGAACCCCTCCAGCGACACCAAGACCCATCTGGAACTGTACAAGGCCTTCCCCACCCTGGGCGGCATCGTGCACACCCACAGCCCCTACGCCGTGGCCTGGGCCCAGGCCGGGCAGGACATTCCCTGCTACGGCACCACTCACGCCGACTACTTCTACGGCCCCATCCCCTGCGCCCGTCACCTGACCAAGGAGGAACTGGACGAGGACTACGAGAAGAACACCGGCAAGATCATCATCGAGACCTTCACCCAGCGCAGCATCGACCCGGTGGCGGTGCCGGGCGTCATCTGCCACAGCCACGGCCCCTTCACCTGGGGCAAGGATGCGGCCCAGGCCGTCTACCACGCCGTGGTGCTGGAAGAGGTGGCCAAGATGGCCATTCTGACCCGCCAGGTGTTCCCCGACGCCGCCCCGGCGCCCCAGTACCTGCAGGACAAGCACTACATGCGCAAGCACGGCCCCAACGCCTACTACGGCCAGAAGAAATAAGATTCTGACGGAATATTGCTCCGTACACGCAGCCCCCGGCCGCGGCAGTTTTGCCGCGGCCGGGGGCCTTTTTGCTGTTACAGCCGCACCGGGATGGACCGGCGGATGGCAAGGCTGTCGGGGGTGACCGCGCACTCCATGGCCAGCACCGTCACGCCCGACGCCGCGGCCCGGCGCAGCGCCGCGCCGAAGGCCGGGTGGGTAGCGTCGTTGGGGGCGAAATCCACCATGCCCTCCATCTGCACCACAAAGCAGACCGCTGTATCGTACCCTTCCGCCCGGGCGCGAACCAGCTCCTCCAGGTGCTTGACGCCCCGCAGGGTGGGCGCATCGGGAAAGCGCACGTGGCCTTCCTCCTCCAGCGTCACACCCTTGACCTCCACGAAGCCCCGCTGCCCGGCGGCATCCTCCCAGTAGAAGTCAAACCGGGAGTTGCCCCAGGTCGTTTCAGGGCGCAGCAGCGTCAGGCCGGGCCGGAACCCGCCGGCCTGCGCCCACTGGGCAAACACCTTGTTGGGCGCCTGGGAATCCAGGTTCACCAGCAGCTCCCCCTTTTCCACTGCCACCAGATCGTACCGGGTCTTGCGGGCAGGGTTGTCCCCTTCGGCCAGATACACCCTTGCCCCCGGCACCAGCAGTTCCCGGCAGCGGCCGGTGTTCTTCACGTGGACGGTCTCCTCCTTGCCGTCCAGCAGCACCCGGGCCACAAACCGGTTGGGCCGGGCCAGAAATTCCGCCGGGCGCACATGGGCATACTGCATAGCCGTCTTCCTCCTCTTGTGTGGATGGCTTTCATCATACTCTGTTTTGCTCCGCCTGGCAAGAGGGATTCTGCCGGACGGCGGCCGGGAAAATTTCCTCTTGCAAAAACGGAAATCCGGGCTTATAATCCCATTTGGGATTATCGTTCGGGAGGGATACCATGGAACAGGAAAGCCACGCTTTGCTGGACGCCATCAACCGGGCCATCGTCCAGTTCCGGGGCAACTATTCCCGGTGGGCGGCGGTCCACGGCATCAGCTACAACGAACTGCTGGTGCTGTACACGCTGCGGGAGCAGGGCTACTGCACCCAGAAGCAGATCTGCGACCGGTATCTGCTGCCGCGCCAGACCATCAACCATGTGATCGGCGTGCTGCATGCCGGCGGGCTGCTGACCCGGCGCCCCGGCCCCGGGCGGGAGAAGGCCTATGTGCTCACCGACGCGGGGCTGGACTACGCCCGGCCCTTCTGGGATTTCCTGGAAGTGGGAGAGGCCGCGGCGCTGCGGCGGCTGGGCAGCGACAAGCTGCGCACGCTGGCCGCCCTGCTGCAGGAATACGACCGCGCTCTGCAGGAAAGTCTGAAACACCGGGAGGGGAAGCAGCCATGACCACCAGTGAACTGTTCGGCACCGAGAAGATCAGCCGGATTCTTTGGAAGCTGGCGCCGCCCGTCATGCTGGCCCAGCCGCTTCATGCGCTGTGACACACCGGCCTCATCGTGCAGCACCTGCAAGACAGCGACCTGCCCCGACGGTCCCCATCAAAAACCATTTTTCCGAACCGGCAGAAGTTTCTGCCGGTTTTTTCTGTGTACAAAAGAAAGGATGACAAACAACCTCCTATGGATATCGTGTGGATTCTGGCCGAACAGATCGGCCTGTTCGCGATCTATATTGTGGTGGGCATCCTGCTGGTCAAGACCCGCGTGCTGACCCGGGATACCCTGGAAACCATCTCCCGCTTCGTGATGAAGCTGGCCATGCCCGTCATGATCTTCACCAACACGGTGGACGGCGTGGACCGGTCGTCGCTGCTGGGTTCCCTCTCTCTGCTGGGCCTCACGGCGCTGCTCTACGCCTGCACCTTTGTGATGGCCAAGCTGATGGCCGCCGCCTTCCGCCTCCAGGGCGACCGCGCCCAGGTCTACCGCGCCCTGACCATGTTCGGCAACGTGGGCTTCATGGGCATCCCCATCGTCTCCAGCATCTTCCCCGACTACGGCATGCTCTACATCGCCGTCTTCACCATCATCGACCAGATGGTGCTCTGGACGCTGGGCGTCAAGCTCACCACCCCCGGCGGCAAGGGTTCCTTTGACCCCAAAAAGATGATCAACCCCTGCACGGTGGCCATCGTGCTGTCGGTGGTGATGGTCCTCACCGGGCTGAAACTGCCATCGCTGCTCAACACCGCCCTGGACAAAATCGGCGCCACCGCCACCCCGCTGGCCATGATCTATCTGGGCGGCGTCTTCGCCTGCATGAAGGTGGTGCGGTATCTGCGCATCCGGGAATACTACGGCATCGTGACCATCAAGATGCTGCTCTTCCCGCTGGGCTTCCTGCCCCTCAACCCCAACATCCATCTGACCATCGCCTTGCTGGCCTCCCTGCCCGCCATGTCCTCCATCGTCATGATGGCCCAGGCCTCCGGCTCGGAGGGGGACTACGCCATGGGCGGCATCCTGGTCACCACCGTCTGCTCCATCGTCACCATCCCGCTGGCCTGTCTGCTCATGCAGCTGATGGGCTGATCTTTCCCCCGTTTTTCACGCCCGCCGCCCGGGGTTTGCAGGCCGCGGGCTTTTTGTTTGCCCCGGGTTTTCCCCGCCTGCGGCAAGTTCGCAAAAAATCATCCTTTCTTGCAAATTCCCACCCCGTAAACGGCCGGATTTTCCGCTATAATGGGAACAATCGCAAAGGGAAAGGACGGCAAAACCATGCAAGCAACCAAACTACAGACCAATCACCTGACGAGCCCCCTGGGAATGGACGGCGGCCCGCTGTTTTTGTCCTGGCAATGCACTGATGGGCTGCGCCAGACCGCCTATGAAATCCGGCTGACCGCCGACGGCGCTCCCCTGTGGGAGAGCGGCAAGGTGGTGAGCCGCCGCATGCACGCCGAGGCCCCCGCCGTGACGGGGTCCCGGGTGCGCGGGGCCTGGCGGATCCGGCTGTGGGACGAGAACGACCAGCCCGGCCCCTGGAGCGAAGCCACCTTTGAAACAGGCCTGACTGCCGTGGACTGGCAGGGACTGTGGGTGGACCCCGAGACCGAGCCGGTGGAGATTCCCGGCGACGACGCCATCAACGCCTTTGCCCGCCCCCGCCGGGAGCGCAAGCAGGCCGAGAAGGAGGCGGCCGGCAAGGGAGCGGCGGAACCCTACCAGCCCCACCGCCCGGCCTCCTATCTGCGAAAAACCTTCACCGCCCCGGCAGGCCGCGGGCGGCTCTACATCACGGCCAAGGGGCTCTATGTGGCCTGGCTCAACGGCAAGCGGATGGGCGACATGGTGCTGGCTCCCGGCAGTTTCACCGCCGACAAGCACCTGGGCGTCCAGACCTACGACGTGACCGACCTGCTGCAGGACGGTGAAAACGAGCTGCTTCTGGCCCTGGGGGACGGCTGGTACCGCAGCACCAGCGGCGTGGACGGCGACCGCAACCTCTTCGGCGATACCCTGGGGGTGCTCTTCCAGCTGGAGGTGGACGGCAAGGCGGTCTGTGTCTCGGACGATGCCATGGAGGCCACCCAGCAGGGGCCCATCCGCCAGAACGATTTACAGCAGGGCGAGGTGTACGACGCCCTGCTGGAAGGGGATCTCTCCGGCTGGCACGGGGTGCGCGCCTACCGGGATGCCCTGCCCCTCACCGGCATGAACACAGTGGCCATCCGGGAGCAGGAGGCCTTCCCCGGGCGGCTCTTCACCCCCCCCCAACGGGGAAACCGTGCTGGATTTCGGCCAGAACATGGCCGGGTATGTGGAGATGACCCTCACCGCCCACGCGGGACAGAAGGTGCTGCTGACCTGCGGGGAGACGCTGGACGAAAACGGCAACTTCACCCAGGAGAACTTCCAGGACCGGGCCCGCCACAAGGAGGGCGGCACCGCCCAGATGCTGGAACTGATCTGCAAGGAGGGAGTGAACCACTGGAAGCCCAGCTTCACAATCATGGGCTTCCAGTACGCCAGGGTGGAGACCGACGCCGACCTGACGGGGGCCGTCTTCACTGCCCATGCGGTCTACTCCGACATGGCGGTGACCGGCTCCTTCACCTGCGGCAATGAGGCGGTGAACAAGCTGGTGGCCAACAGCATCTGGAGCCAGAAGGGCAACTTCTGCGACATTCCCACCGACTGCCCCACCCGGGAGCGGGCGGGCTGGACCGGGGACATGGGCGTCTTCATCGACACCGGCCTGACGCTGATGGACTGCTACCCGGTGGTGGCCAAGTGGCTGGAGGAATGCCGCCTGAACCAGTACCCTGACGGCCGGATGGCCAACATTGCCCCGCCCAACAGCCGCCCCGGGTATATGACCCCCATGCTGTGCATGTCCGCCGGGTGGGGCGACGCGGCGATTCTGGTACCCTACGCCCTCTACCAGCGCACCGGCGACCGCCGCATCCTGGCGGACAACTACGGGATGATGCAGCGGTGGTACGCCTTTCTGCTGGGCCGTGCCCAGCAGACCACCGAAGAACAGCAGGGCGGTGAATACGCCAAGTATACGGTGCTCAACGGGCTGGACTACGGCGAGTGGTGCGAGCCGGGGGTGACTCCCATGCAGGCCATGGCCAATCCCCGCAAGAGCGTGGGCACGGCCTACCTGGCCTACTCGGGACGGCTGCTGGCCGAGATCGCCGCCGTGCTGGGCCACCAGGAGGACGCGAACCGGTACCGGAACACTGCCGATAAGGCGGCCAAGGCCTACCGGGCGGCCTTCACCGAAAACGGCGTCATCCATTCGGACCGCCAGTGCGAGTATGTGCGGCCCATCGCCTTCGGCCTGCTGGACGAGGCGGAATGCCGGGCAGCCGCCGATACTCTCAACCGGATGGTGGTGGACAACGGCTACCATCTGAACACCGGCTTTCTCTCCACGCCCTACCTGTGCGGCGTGCTGGCCTGGTACGGCTACACCGACACCGCCTACCGGCTGCTGCTCCAGCCGGAGGCCCCGGGCTGGCTGTACGAGGTCGGCAAGGGCGCCAACACGGTGTGGGAGACCTGGACCGGCATCGACGCCGAGGGCAAGCCCCACGAATCGCTGAACCACTACTCCTATGAGCGTAATGAGCAGCGCCAAGGCTACCGCAGTGGCCACTACAACCGTAATCTCACTACCACTTCCGGAGATGTTACCCTCAGGGTTTCCAAGCTCAAGGGCATCTCTTTTGAAACCGCCATCATTGAGCGGTATCGCCGCCGCGAAAGCAGCGTAGAAGAAGCACTCATCGAGATGTACCTGGCAGGCGTATCCGTCCGGCGCGTGGAAGATATTACCGAGGCCCTGTGGGGCAGCAAGGTGTCGCCGTCTACCATTAGTGATCTGAACAAGAAAGCGTATGTCCACATCGAGGATTGGCGGAACCGCCCTCTGCAAGGCGGACGGTATCCGTATGTCTACGTGGATGGAATCTACCTGCGCCGCAACTGGGGCGGAGGGTTTGAAAATGTAGCTATTCTGGTAGCCATTGCGGTCAACGAGGATGGCTACCGCGAGGTTCTTGGTGCAGCCGAGGGCATGAAAGAAGACAAGGCCAGTTGGGTCAATTTCTTTCAGTGGCTCCGCGGCCGTGGTTTGGATGGGGTTAAATTGGTGGTTGGTGACAAGTGCCTTGGGATGTTGGAGGCTGTGGGTGAAGTGTTCCCCGAGGCTAAATACCAACGGTGTACAGTCCACTTTTACCGGAATGTGTTTGCTGTTACACCGCGTTCCAAGGCAAAGCTGGTGGCCAAGATGCTCAAAGCGATCCACGCCCAGGAAAGTAAAAAAGCTGCTCGAGATAAAGCCAGAGCTGTGGTAGAAGAACTGCGCTCCATGAAGCTGAAAGAAGCGGCCAAGAAGGTGGAGGACGGCATTGAAGAAACGCTGACCTACTGCGATTTTCCCAGTGAACACTGGACCCGTATCCGCACCAACAATGTCATTGAACGGCTGAACCGGGAGATCCGCCGCCGCACTCGCGTGGTGGGTAGTTTTCCGGACGGCAATTCAGCCCTTATGCTGGTTTGTGCCCGGCTGCGCCATGTGGCTGGTACCCAGTGGGGCAACAAAAAGTACATGAACATGAAGCATCTGGAGGCAGCCTTTGAGGGCACCTCCATTGCCGGCTGACTTCATTTATTCCAGAGACTGCAAACTAAATTTGCGAAAGAATGTTGACACTACCTGTGGACAGGGCATTTCGTGTCCCTCCTTTCGCTAATTGGTGGATGGGGTGGCGTTTTACCACCTCATTTTGGGCAGAAAAAAAGCAGGATACCTTTTTCAGATTTCCTGCTCGGTGTGCCGCTGTGTGAGCGGCGGGTATTTAGTTGTAAAAGTTCGGGACAAGTTGACCCGATGTGTGTGGAATAGCAAACTGGGAGCTGTCTTCATAAATCAATATTTATATCATACTTATCATCAACAAGTACAATATTGGCATTATGCTTTTTTGCAAGTTCCGAAAACTGCACATTATCTTCTAAAACACTTTCCATAGTACACCAATCATCATCTATACGATTTTCTACAGCACTTGCGTATTTTTTTATATCGTCAAAATGATTTTTAATATAGTTTTCACTCATCACAAGACAATAAAATTTGATATTATCAAGATACTCCTCTGTAAAATCCTTTTTCCAATCGAAAGGAATATACCCACCTTCAATAACAAGATCTTGCTTGTTTTCTATGGCTGTTTTTATCATTTCACGAATAATAGGCCACATATATGCTTCAAGTTCGGCATCATCTTCAGGTGTGAGTTTCGTGTAACCACTACGAATTAAACCCATTTTCAAATGGTCTATTGAAAAATAGGGATATTTGTATTTTTCGAGCAATTTTTGAGCAAGTACTGTTTTACCTGTATGCGATGCTCCTGTTATTAAAATAATCATCATTTTCTCCATTCCAAGCAAAAAATCATCTGTTTTTTTTCATACAGAAATTTGTAAGAAAAATTCCTTGCCGTTCTACCTGCTGTTCCTTGACAATTTTGTAGTTGTACATGTACTCCTGGATCAGGCTGGTGATGACGTTGATGTTGTTTTCCAGCTGGGTCTGCCGCTCGTCGTAGGACTCGGTGTCCCGGATCTGGTAGATCTTTTCCTCCAGGTTCTCGCACAGCCGCAGCACGCTGCTGATGGCCAGCCGGCTTTCCCGCTGGGTGGTGGTGTTCAGCAGTTCCCGGGCCAGCTTCTGGGCCGCCTCCACCTCGTCCAGGGGCAGCCCCTCGGAATAGCGGCTGTCGATGACGTAGTAGTACATCTTCTGGTCGATGCTGGATTTGAAGTCCTGGTTGAACTCCGAGGCGGTGGTCACGTTGTGCAGCAGGGCGTTGTACCGCATGGTATGGGCGGTCATGAGCAGCAGCACCACCGCAAACAGGGCGGCCGAGCTCACCACCGGCAGCACCAGCCGGCTCATGGTCCGCTGGATGGGCGCCGGACCGGAAGGTCTTTTTCTCATGCCTTGCCACCTCCCGTGCGGTAATCCCGGGGCGTGCAGCCCTGGGTCTTCTTGAACAGGAAGCTGAAATAGTGGGGTCACGATACCCCACGGCGAAGGCTACCTCCCCCGAGCGCTTGTTGGTGGTGCGCAGCAGTTCCTTGGCCTTTTCCATCCGTTTGCCGGTCACATACTCGGTGAAGGTCATCCCCATCTCCTGGCTGAACACCGCCGACAGATAGTTGGCGCTGACGCTGATCTCCCGGGCCACCTGGTTGAGGGAGAGGCTCTCGTCGGTGTAGTGCTCCTCCAGATAGAGCACCGCCTGCCGGAAGAGGCTGCGCCCCTGCCGGCTGGAGGCGTTGTCCCGCAACTGCAGCGTCTTGAGCAGGATCTGCAGCAGGCAGTCCCGCAGCGTCTGGGGGGCAATGGCCTGGCTCAGCAGCTGCCGGTCCTCCAGGCCGTCCGCCAGCTGGGCCGGGTCGCCGCCCAGCTCCTGGATGAAGCCTGCGGCGCAGAAGTAGGCGCTCAACGCCAGGTACTGCCGCAGCGCCGGGGAATCCAGGGCACTGCCCACGTTGCACAGATACTGCTCCACGAAGTTTTCCGCCTCGTTGGCGTCGGCGGATTCCATGAAGTTGCGCAGAATGGCGGGGTTCATCCGGGCGGGGTCCAGCGCCGCCAGTGGAGCAAAAGATATTCGGGATATTTCAGGAAGTTGGTCATCAGGGCGTCCCGGATGCGCAGGTTGGCCTCGGAGAACTGCTTCTCCCGCAGCGGACTGTCCGAGGGGGTGGAGAAAAAGGCCAGGGCGTACCGCTCGGCCCGCACGTCCAGTTCCAGCCGCTGGGCCTGCTCGTAGATCTGGGGCACGCTCAGGGCACCGCCCACCACCTGCTCCATGAACTGCAGCCGGGTGTACTGCTCGTACTCCTGGGCCTCCAGCCGGAACCGCTTCAGGTAGTTCTGCTGCTCGGTCTCGCTCTCGATCTTCTCCTTCACCTCGGTGAGCACCTGGGTCAGCGTGCTCTTGGTCACCGGCTTCAGAAGATACCGCTCCACCCCCAGGTCGATGGCCTTGCGGGCGTAGTCGAAGTCGTCGTACCCCGACAGAATGATGATCTTGGTGCGGGGGAACTCCTTGAGCACCAGTTTGCTCAGTTCCAGCCCGTCCATGAAGGGCATGCGGATGTCGGTGAGCAGCACGTCGGGCTTCACCTGCCGCAGCAGGGGCAGCTCCATCTCGCCGTCGCCGGCCTCCCCCACGAACTCGTACCCCACCTGGTTCCAGGGCACGGTATCCCGCAGTGCTTCCCGAATGGTACTCTCATCCTCAACCAAAAAGACCCGCAGCATAGTGCTTCCTTCCCGCCGGTCGTACTGCCGGCGCTTTTCTTCCATACACCGAACAAAAAATGCACACAAAAAAGTTTCTTTCAGGGCGGTTATAGGGCAACAGCCGCGGTCTTGTCAAGATGTCGAGGCCATGTGGTTTTCTTGCATTTTGCGGTGGAGCGTGCTATCATTATAGATAGAATTTTGACATAGAAGGCGACAAAATATGGAAAGTATGAAGTACAGCGATACCGCTTTTCCGGTATCCCTGGACCCCGCCCAGGTGGTGGCGGAAGTCCATGCCAACACGGTGAACCTGCCCAAGCGCACCGTGCGGGAGCACATCGAGTATGCCCTGGACCATCCCATCGGGGCGGGGCCCCTCTCGGAGGCGGTCCATCCCGGAGACAAGGTCTGCATCGTCATCTCGGACACCACCCGCCGCTGGCAGCAGCCCAGCACCTACCTGCCCATCCTGGTGGAGCGGCTCAACCAGGCCGGCATCCCCGACAAGGATATTCTCATCCTCTGCGCCACCGGCACCCATCGCCAGCAGACCGAGGAGGAGCACATCTCCCTGGTGGGGGAGGACCTCTACCGCCGCATCCAGTTCCGCGACCACAACTGTGACGACAAGGAACACCTGACCTACATGGGCACCACCAGCCGGGGCACCCCGGTGTGGCTGAACAGCTACGCCATGGCCTGCGACAAGATCATCCTCACGGGCGGCGTGGTCTACCATTTCCTGGCAGGCTTCGGCGGCGGACGCAAGTCCATCGTGCCGGGCATCGCCGGACGGGAGACCATCAACACCAACCACAACAACGCCCTGAACAAGGGGCTGGGCAGCGGGTCCAACCCCAAGGCCTGCAACGGCAACATGACGGACAGCAACCCCTTCCACAGCGACCTGATGGAGTGCGCCGCCTTTGCCAAGCCGGCCTACCTGCTCAACGTCATCGTGGACGACAACTACCAGATCGTGGGCGCCTTCGCCGGTGACTGGCGGGAAGCCCACGCCGCGGCGGCCAAGGTGGTGGAGCAGCTGGACGGCGTGCCCATTCCCCGCCGCACCCCGCTGGTCATCGCCAGCGCCGGCGGCTACCCCAAGGACATCAACCTCTACCAGACCTCCAAGACCCTCTCCAACGCCCTGGCGGCGGTGGCCCCGGGCGGCACGATGATTTTGCTGTCCCAGTGCCGGGAGGGCTTTGGCGACCCCGACTGCGAGGCCCAGATCTGCGACTTCGACACCATGGAGGACCGGGAAAAATCCCTGCGCGCCCACTTCTCCATCGGCGGCTTCGTGGGATTCCTCTTTGCCGAGAGCTCCGAGACCTACCACCTGATCGTGGTCACCGACCTGCCCAGGGAGCGGTTCGCCCGCACCAGGATCCAGGTAGCCAGGACGCTGGACGAGGCCCTGGCCCTGGCGGCGGCCTGCAACGGCGGCAGCCTGAAGGGCGTGGAAACCACCCTCATGCCACACGGCGGCAGCACCTTCCCCCTGCCCCAGGCGTGATCCTTTCCTTATATAGAATATAAAAGACAGACGGTCCCCCGCGGGGCCGTCTGTTTTTGCGTTTACTGGGCGATTTCCTCCCGCAGCCGGTCCAGGGAAGGGATGAGCAGATGGTGGTTTCGCAGTTCCAGCAGGCCGTCCGCCCGCAGCTGGGTGATGAGTCGGTTGACGCTGTTGCGGGTGGAGATGCCGCAGAATCCGGCGATGTCCTCGTAGGGCACAGCGAAGTCGATGAGGATGCCCTCCGGCACCTGCCGCCCGAACTGCTGGGCCAGGTTGAGCAGGAACCCGCAGATGACCCCCCGCTTGCTGTTCATGGCCATGAGCTGCTGGTTGCGGATGCTCTCGTTCCAGCGCTGGCGGTAATACTCCTTCACGTACTGCTGCAGCGCCGGGTCCCGGTTGAGGTTCTTCCACAGCGCCACCCGGGGCACCTTATAAAAGGTGGCGGTGTCGCTCTCCACCCGGATGTTGAAGGGCGCACTGGTGAAGGTGGACACCTCGTCCCGCAAAAGGGAGATCAGCGACGGGCCTTTCAGGTAGGCGATGTTGAACTCCCTGCCGTTTTTCAGCACGATGCTGGTCTTCACCACCCCGTGGGCCAGCACGTAGGTGAAGGGCTGCTCCAGCCCGCAGTAGGCCAGGTAGGTGTGCCGGGAACGTTCCTCCGGCGTGTAGCCCCACTGTTCCAGCTGCTTCAACAGGTAGGCGTCGCTGTCCATCGTATGATCGCCCCTTTCTCTGTAACAAATGATACCATCTTTTGGGGTAGCTGTCCAGTATTCCCTGTGCTATACTGCACAACGCTTTTGAAAAGCAGCGATAAAAACAAAAGGAAGTGTCCCATCATGAAAGAGATTCGCTTGCCTTATGATACCGGAACGCAGACTCTGCATATTCCGGAGAAGAATCTGGCCGGTGTGCTGGTGTCCCACCAGGCATCCTACCAGGCCAGGAAGACCGGTGCCGAGCTGGTGGAGGATTCCCTCGACCATCCCATCGGCTCCCCCCGTCTGGAGGAACTGGCCAAGGGCAAGAAAAACATCGTCATCATCAGCTCTGACCACACCCGCCCGGTGCCGTCGGCCATCATCATGCCCATCCTGCTGCGCCGCATCCGCAGCGTAGCCCCCGATGCCCGCATCCGCATCCTGGTGGCCACCGGCTTCCACCGCGCTTCCACCCGGGAAGAGCTGGTGGCCAAGTACGGCGAGGAGATCGTGGACCACGAGGAGATCGTCATGCATGACGCCCGGGACGACGCCGCCATGGTGGACGTGGGCGTGCTGCCCAGCGGCGGCCATTGCCTGATCAACCGGGTGGCCACCGAGGCCGACCTGCTGCTGGCCGAGGGCTTCATCGAGGCCCACTTCTTCGCCGGTTTCTCAGGCGGACGCAAGTCGGTGCTGCCCGGCATCGCCAGCTACAAGACCATCCAGGCCAACCACTGCGGCGAGTTCATCGCCTCCCCCCAGTGCCGCACCGGCAACCTGCAGGGTAACCGCATCCATGCCGACATGGTCTTTGCCGCCCATGCCGCCAAGCTGGCCTTCATCGTCAACGTGGTGCTCAACGAGGAGAAGCAGATCATCGGTTCCTTCGCCGGTGACGTGGAGGAAGCCCACCTGACGGGCTGCCGCTTCGTCAACGACCTGGCCCGTGTGGACAAGGTCCCCTGCGACATCGCCATCTCCACCAACGGCGGCTACCCGCTGGACCAGAACGTCTACCAGGCCGTCAAGGGCATGACCGCCGCCGAGGCCACCGTCCGGGAGGGCGGCGTCATCATCATGGTGGCGGGCTGCCGTGACGGTCACGGCGGACAGGCCTTCTTCGACAACATCGCCAAGGCGGAATCCCCCAAGGCGTTCCTGGAGCATGCGGCCGCCACGCCCCGTCTGGAGACGGTGCCCGAACAGTGGACCAGCCAGATCCTGGCCCGCATCCTGGTGAAGTACCATGTGATCCTGGTGTCCGATCTGCTGGATCCCGCCATCGCCGCCGCCCTGCACATGGACCTGGTGCCCACCGTGGACGAGGCCCTGGCACGCGCCTTCCGGCAGATGGGCGAGGATGCCCGTGTGGCCGTCATTCCCGATGGCCTGTCCGTCGTAGTTCAGTAACAGTGGGGAGAGTAGAATCATGTTGCACAATGTTCTCGCCGAGTTCCTGGGAACCGGCCTGATGATCGTTTTCGGTGTGGGCGTGCACTGCGATGAAGTGCTGAAAAACAGCAAGTACCGCGGTTCCGGCCACCTGTTCGCCATCACCACCTGGGGCTTCGGCATCTCGGTGGTGCTGATGATCTTCGGCGGCGTCTGCCTGAACCCCGCCATGGCGCTGGCCCAGGCCATCCTGGGCATGATCCCCTGGACCGCCTTCATCCCCTACGCCATCGCCGAGATGGCCGGTGCCTTTGTGGGTGCCCTGATCTGCTACGTCATGTACGCCGACCAGTTCCGCGCCAGCGAGAAGGAAGTGGACCCCATTGCGGTGCGCAATATCTTCTCCACCAACCCGCCCATGCGGGACCTGCCCCGCAACTACTTTGTGGAAGCCTTCGCCACCACGGTGTTCCTGACCGCCATCCTGGCCATCGCCAAGAACTATGAGACCTGGCTGCCCCTGGGTGTGGGCATCCTGGTGTGGGCCGTGGGCATGGGCTTCGGCGGCACCACGGGATTTGCCATGAACCAGGCCCGTGACCTGGGACCGCGGCTGGCCTATCAGGTGCTGCCCATCCGCAACAAGGCCGACAACGACTGGCAGTACGGCCTGCTGGTCCCCGGCACCGCCCCCTTTGTGGGCGCCGTGCTGGCCGCGTTGTTCTGCAAGTTCTTCCTGGGCATGTAAGTTCATCATAACCTGAAAACTCCGGACCCCTTTGCGGGGCCCGGAGTTTTTGTATTGGGACACAGCGCTCCTGGGACTCTTCAAGCCACGTCGTCGGCGAGCCGGCGGCAGATCCGGCGGTACAGTACAAAGGAAAGAATCAGGGTCAGGCCGTCCGCCAGGAACTGGGCCCAGACCACGCCGTAGAGCTGGAACAGATGGTTCATGAGGAACATGATGGGGATGTAGAGAATGCCCTGCCGGCAGGAGGACAGCAGCAGCGACTGGGGACCCTTGCCCATGGCCTGCAGGGTGTAGGCCATCTGGAAGTTGCTGATCATAAAGGGGGTGGCCAGGCTGCTGATGCGCAGGAAGGAGGCGCTGAGGGCCAGTGTCTCGGGCTCCCGGATGAACAGCGTGACGATGCCCCCGGCAAAAAGCTCAAACACCACGATGCAGAGTACCGCGAAGCCCATACCGCTGAGGCGGGCGCAGCCGATGGCCGACCGCATCCGCCTGTATTTGCCGGCGGCGTAGTTGTAGGCCACCAGCGGCATCATGCCCTGGCAAAGGCCCATGCCCACGTTCATGGGCAGCATGTTGATCTTTTTCACCAGGCCCATGGCGGCCACCGGGATGTCGCCGTAGCCGGAGGCCAGGTTGTTGGCGGTCAGGTTGGACAGGCAGGCCAGCAGCGAGGAGAGCGCCGACGGGCAGCCCACCGACAGCACCGGCCCCGCATAGCGCAAACCGGCCCGCAGGCGCCGGGGCGACAGGGACAGCACGGTACGGCGGCGCAGATGGAAGAAGACCGCCAGAAAATAGCACAGTGAGATGACGTTGGACAGCATGGTGGCCATGCCGGCGCCGGCCACCTCCTGTCCGGCGGGCAGCAGCACGAACATGAAGAGGGGGTCCAGCAAAATGTTCAGCACGCCGCCCATCCCCAGGCCGAAGCTGGCCCGGGAGGCATAGCCCTCGCTGCGGAGCAGATGGGCCATCGTCATGCTGAGGGTGGAGGGGATACCGCCCACCACCACGACCCAGACCGTGTAGCCCTCCGCATAGCCGATGGTGGCATCGCTGGCCCCCATCACCCGGAGCAGCGGGTCCATGAACGCCCAGCAACCCAGCGAGTAGAGCAAGGCGATGAGGATGGCGCCGTAAAAGCTGAAGGCGCAGACACTCCGGGCGGCCTCCTGCTTCTGGCCGCCCAGCAGCCGGGAGATCAGGCTGCCGCCGCCCACGCCGAACAGGTTGGACAGCGCCGTCATGATGAAGACCAGCACGTAGGACAGCGACGCCGCGGCGATCTGGTAGGGGTTGTCGGTTTTGCCGATGAAGTAGGTATCGGACAGATTGTAGACCATCGTGATGAGCTGGCTGACGATGGTGGGCACCGCCAGCGTGGCCAGCGCCCTGGGCACCGGCATGGTCTCAAACAGTTCCTGATTTTCAGTCATCCGGTCCTGCACCTCCCGCCTGTTTCACGGCGTTTATGTTGTCCAGGGCAATGCCCAGCAGACGGCGGAACTCCTCCTGCTCTGCGGCGGTCATCCCCTGCAGCAGGATGGTCTCGGTGCGGGCGGCATTCTCCTTCAGGTAATCCTCCAGGGCCAGTCCCTGGGCGGTGAGGGTGATGCCGATCTTCCGGGCGTCCTGTGCATCCTGGTTGCGGGCGATCAGCCCCTTCTGGGTCAGCCGCTTGAGGATGCCCGCCATGGTGGAGGGCGACAGGCTCAGCTGCCGGCGCAGGTTCCCGGCAGACACCGGCCGGTCCCGGTGCTTCAGGATGTAGCGGATCACGTCGGACTGGGTGGAGGTGATGTCCCGCTGCTGCATTCGCTGGTTGCGCAGCCAGGCCACCTCGTTGCCCAGCCGCACGATCAGGCTGGCGGTTTTGAAGGAATGGGATTCCATGGTTTTCCTCCCCTTTGCACAATTCATTCGCAAGCGAATATTCGCTTGCGAATCATTATAGTGCAGTCCGGACAGTTATGCAACTGCTGCAGCACAAAAAAACGTGCCGGCCCAAAAGGACCGGCACGTTTTTTGAATAGGGAGCGATACGCAAATTCAGGTAGCGCACCGCAAGGCTCTTACATTGAAGGCAATGGGTCCGGCAAACACCGCGCTGCCCGACACCACACTGCCCGCTCCTGCCTGGTAAGCGCCGGGCAGGGTTCTGGCCGTGATGCCGCCGTCCACCTGGATGGTCACCGGATGGAGGGCGTTTCCCAGCATCGCTTTGGCTGCTGCAATGCGGGCGTTGCTGCCCGGCAGGTAGGGCTGTCCGCCCCGCCCCGGCTGCACCGTCATGAGCAGCAGCTGGCCGATCTGTGGCAGGTAGGGCGTTGCGGTCTCCAGCGGCGTCTCGGGGTTGAGCACCAGGCCCGCCTGCATACCCGCGGCCCGGATGGCCGCCAGGGCCTCGCCGGGGCCGCCCGGCACTTCGGCGTGCACCGATACCCGTTCCGCACCCAAGGCTGCCAGTTCCGCCACAAAATCCAGCGGACGGTCCACCATCAGGTGAACATCCAGCGGCTTGTGGGTCAGGCTGCGCATGGTGCGCACCATGCCGGTGCCGAAGGAGATGGCCGGCACAAAGTGGCCGTCCATGATGTCGATGTGGAAGGCATCCACACCGGCCGCCTCCGCCGTCTGCACGTCCCGGGACAGATGGGCGAAATCCGCCGCCAGGATGGAAGCACACAGTTCAAACATGGCTTCCCCGGTCCTCTCAGACCAGCTCCTTCACGGCCGCGACGATGGCGTCCGAACGCAGGCCGAACTGTTCCAGCAGGTCCCAGGCCGGGCCGGAGTGGCCGAAGGTGTCCTTCACGCCCACACGGCGCATCTTGGTGGGGCACTGTTCGCCCAACACCGCGGCCACCGCTTCGCCCAGACCGCCCAGGATGCTGTGCTCCTCGCAGGTGACGACGGCACCGCATTCCTTGGCCGCCTTGATGACGATCTCCTCGTCCAGCGGCTTGATGGTGCAAAGGTTGATGACCCGGGCCTGGATGCCCTCGCTCTTCAGCTGTTCGGCGGCGGTGAGGGCCTCCCCCACCTCCAGGCCGGTGGCGAGAATGGCCACATCGTTGCCCTCGGTGAGCTGCTCGCCCTTGCCGATTTCAAATTTAAAGTTGGCTTCGTCGTGGATCACAGGCACCGCCAGACGGCCGAACCGCAGGTAGACGGGGCCCTGGTGCTCGTAGGCTGCCTTGACGGCGGCGCGGGCTTCCACGTCGTCGGCAGGGCAAAGCACCGTCATGCCGGGGATGGAGCGCATGAGCGCGAAATCCTCGCAGCACTGGTGGGAGGCACCGTCCTCGCCCACCGAGATGCCGCCGTGGGTGGCACCGATCTTCACGTTCAGGTGGGGGTAGCCGATGGAGTTGCGCACCTGCTCAAAGGCGCGGCCCGCCGCGAACATGGCAAAGCTGGAAGCGAAGGGCACCAGTCCCATGGCCGCCATACCGGCGGCGGTGGCCATCATATTGCTCTCGGCGATGCCGCAGTCAAAATGACGGTCGGCATAGGCTTTTTTGAAAACGCCGGTCTTGGTAGCGGCGGCCAGGTCGGCATCCAGCACCACCACGTCGGG
>CALXHT010000023.1 GCA_944388215.1 uncultured Gemmiger sp.
TACTGGCACAGGTCGGTCATGGCAGCGCGGGCCTGCTCACGGGTCCACAGCTTGCCGCGGTAGTTCAGGTCGCAGCTGATCTTCACGCCATGGGCCTTGGCAGCCTTGCAGGCTTCGCGGCAGATGTCCACCACGTTGGGGCCCAGGGCCGGGGTGATGCCGGTGAAGTGGAACCAGTCCACGCCCTCGAAGATGGAATCCCAGTCGAAATCGGCAGTGGTGGCTTCCTGGATGGCGGAATGGGCACGGTCGTAGATGCAGACGGAACCACGCTGGGAAGCGCCCTTCTCGTTGTAGTAGATGCCCACACGGTCACCGCCGCGGGTGATCTTGGAGGTATCGACGCCGTAGCGGCGCAGGCTGTTCACAGCGGCCTGGCCGATGGCATGGGCGGGCAGCTTGGTGACGTAGATGGCATCGGCGCCATAGTTGGCCAGGGAGACGGCCACGTTGGCCTCACCGCCGCCGAAGGTGAATTCCAGGTGATCGGCCTGGACGAAACGCTCGTAGTTGTACGGCTGCAGACGGACCATCAGTTCGCCAAAAGTAACGACTTTCATGAAGAGACTCCTTTTATTTCAGATTGTATACAGAACGTGAGAGAAAGCTCAGCGCTGGACCAGGTGCAGGGCGAAGCCGGCGATCTCATCCGCAAAGTAGATGGCGGTGGTCTTGCCGTCCTTGACCTTCTTGCTGTCCATGTCGAACTTGACGCCGCGCTGGCTCAGGTGGAAGACGGCGCGGTCCACGTTGTTGGTCAGGATGGCGATGTGGCCGTGGGTGCCGCGGCCCGGCTTCTTCATGATCTCGAATTCCTTCTTGCCCACGAAAATGCTGCTGTTGCCCGGCTTGACGGCCATGCTCAGCAGGTTGCCGATGGTCTCGGCGGTCTTGGCAGCCTCGGCGTCGTCGGCGCAGTTGATGCCGATGTGGCCCAGCTCCAGGCCCAGCATGGTGTCCACGGCCTCACGGCACATGGCGGTGATTTCATCCCAGGCGCCGGCCTTGATCTTGTCGCTCTTGCACATCCAGGTGCCGCCCACGGCGAAGATGGGATCGTAGGCCAGGTACTCGTTGACGTTCTTGGCGTTGATGCCGCCGGTGCACATCCACTTGCAGGTCTTCAGGGCGCCGCCGATGTTCTTCAGCATGGCCACGCCGCCGTTGGCCTCGGCAGGGAAGAACTTGATGGCCTCGCAGCCCAGGTTCATGGCCTGCTGCATCTCACCGGCGCTGCAGGTGCCGGGCATCATCAGGCCGCCCTTGTCGAAGACGTGCTTGGTGACGTTGGGGTCAAAGCCCGGCGAAACGATGAAAGAAGCGCCGGCCGCCAGCGCACGGTCCGCCTGATCGGTGGTCAGGACGGTGCCGGCACCCAGCAGCATGTCGGGCAGCTCCTCGTGGATCTTCTTGATGCACTCCTCGGCGCAGGCCGTGCGGAAGGTGACCTCCGCCGCGGGCAGACCGCCGGCAATCAGGGCCTTGCACAGGGGCAGGGCCTCGTCCACGCTATTGAAGGCAATGACCGGGATAATGCCGATCTCATACACACGCTGAACAACAGGATTCATAGCAATTCTCCTTCACTGGTTCGGTGCGCGGTGTCGCCGGTGGGCCCGGCGCATACCTGCGTACTGGTTTAGTATCATTATATCCGGCGGTATGGCGGCCGTCAATCGGGCAAAATGAACCATGATAGGCCAATAATTTGGGGTACAGCCTGCCGGCATTCCGCAATCCGGCATAAGGGCTTGCAAATGGGGCCAATCCTTGTTATAATCGTTCCGTGATACGGAACGGCCCCGGCCGAACGGGGCAAAAGCGGAAAATGTGAATATTTTGTTAATTTTTTGGGGAAGAGGGCAATCTTGTGGCGGAAAAAGGCGGCGTACAGAGTGTGGAGCGGATCTTTGCGCTGATCGAGCTGCTGGCGGCCCACCCGGCGGGGGCCAGCCTGCAGACGCTGGCCCAGGGCACCGCCCTGGCCAAGAGCACGGTGCACCGGCTGCTGGCCAGCCTGGTGGGGCTGGGGTATGTCTCCCAGGAGGAGACCTCGGGGCGGTATCGCCTGACGCTGAAGATGTTTGAGCTTTCCAGCGGCATCGTCAACGATATGGCCATCATGGAGGTGGCCAAGGCCCATCTGGAGCGGCTGGCCCAGCGCACCGGCGAGGCGGTGCATCTGGTCATCCGGGACGGGCAGGACATTGTCTACATTTATAAGACGGAGAACGGTCCCATGCGGATGTCCAGCCGGGTGGGCATGCGCAGCCCGCTTTACTGCACCGGCGTGGGCAAGGCCATTCTGGCCACGCTGCCCGCCGGGGAGGTGGCCCAGGTCTGGGCCGCCAGCCGGCCCCGCAAGCTCACCGAGCGGACGGTGGCGGACCTGCCCCATCTGCAGGAACAGCTGGAGACGGTGCGGGCCAAGGGCTACGCGGTGGACGACGAGGAAAACGAGCTGGGGGTGCGCTGCGTGGCGGTGGCCATCCCGGGACCGGACGGCCGGGCGGACAGCGCCTTCTCCATCAGCGGCCTGACCCCCTATATGACGCCGGAGCGTATCCGGCGCATCGCGGCCATGGCGCTGGACTCCCGCACCGACATTCTGGCGGACCTGGGCATCGCCCGCCGCAGTGCCGCACAAACCGAATAACGCAAAACGGGCTTCCCCGGCGGGAAGCCCGTTTTTTATGCAGGATAGAAGTTGGACAGGATGGAGAGCATGGTGTCCAGGCTGCGCTCGTTGAATTCCAGGATCAGGATGTCGCAGCCGGGCTGCTCCGCGATAGCGGGATCGAAGGTGTCGATATGCTCGCGCCAGCAGCCGGAAAAACGGCTCTCCAGGTAGGGCATGTAATACTCGCTGAAGGAATCGCCGATGACCCGCACCACCCGGTCGTCCTTCTCAAACAGGGTGTCGTAGCCGGGCACCTCGTAGGTGGTCTCGGGGGGCAGCACGGCGTAGAGGGCCGCCACGTTGGCCATGTCGCCTGTGGTGGTGCCGCTGGCCTGGACAGGATATTCCTCCGGCGCCAGGGTGGGCATCTCCAGCGCCGAAAAGATGCCGTCCAGCCCGATGAGCGCCCCCACCGCGTTCCAGTGGGTGTCGGTCTTGTAGTAGAGCAGCCGCTCGGGATGGAGCTTGGCCTGGCTGCGCAGGGTGGGGTACTGCCACACCACCGGCACCGTGGTGTGGGACTGCAGGTAGGCAGCCATCCGGTCGGTGCGGTTCTCCTCGCTGATGATGGGGTAGCCGTCCGGCATGTATTCCTGGTAGACCCGGTCCTTGCTGGGGGTCAGGTCCAGCACCAGGGTGCAGCCGTTCTCGGACAGATCATCGCTGAGGATCTGCAGCGCCGCGCTGGCGCGGGCCAGCGTCTCCTCGCTGTCCTGCTGGTCGGTCAGGCCCTGGTAGTTGGCCACCGGCTGGGCCGCCGTGGGACCGTCCTTGTAGAACAGCCAGCCGTCCTTGCCCGGCAGCACCTGGTCGCTCTGGCTGCTGCCGAAGAGCTCATAGTCTATTCCGGCGTTCAGCAGCACGAACTGGTAGCGGAAGGGGGAATTGTCCACAAAGAAGTTGTCCAGGTTCTTGCTCAGTTCCCGCAGGGGGCTCTGCAGCACCTGGGGCAGGCCGGTCATCAGGCGGTTCTCGTGGCTGTCCATCGAGAGCTGCTTGGAAAAGATGTTGAACACGGCAAAGGAGAGCCCCAGCACCGCGCAGAAAACGACGATCAGAATGGTTTGCGCTGTCTTTTTCACGGGTCATCCCTCCTTTAGAACTGGAAATAGATAAAGGCGCTGTAGGTGCCGGCGGTCACCCGCATGAGGCTGAAGAAGAACAGCACCAGCAGACCCGCCACCATGGGAACCCCGGGAGCCCTGCGGGCGTAGAGGGCTTCCTTCAGCCGCGGGAACAGGGCCTGCACAGGGCCGCACAGCAGTACGGCGGCGGCCAGGATCAGCAGCAGTTTGGTGTCGGTGAAGGCGGCCAGCGTGTAGCCGGGGGCGCCCTCCTGCCAGCAGAAAATGCCCTTCCATGCGTCCAGCCCCTGGGCCAGACCCGGGGCGCCGAAGATGATCAGCGTCAGCCACAGGACCACCACGGCGTAGAGATGCTGCACCGCGCCGGGCAGCTTCTCCAGCAGGCGGCGCAGACCCAGCCGTTCGAGACAGAGCAGCAGACCGTGGAGCAGCCCGAAACATACGTACTGCCAGGCGGCGCCGTGCCACAGGCCGGTGAGCAGAAAGACGATGATCAGGTTGCGGCAGGTGCACAGCGTACTGCAATGACTGCCGCCCAGGGGAAAGTAGAGATAATCCCGGAACCAGCTGGACAGCGAGATATGCCACCGGCGCCAGTATTCGCCGATGCTTTTGGCCAGGTAGGGGTAGTCGAAGTTCTCCGGCAGATCCAGCCCGAAGAAGCAGCCGATGCCGATGGCCATATCGCTGTAGCCGGAAAAGTCAAAATACAGCTGCAGCATGTAGGCCACGTACCCCAGCACCAGTATGGGGGCGGGCACGGTGTCGGCGGGCACCGAGGTCACCCGCTGGTAGATCAGGGCGATCTGGTCGGCGATGATGGCCTTTTTGGAAAGACCGAAGATGAACCGCTTGATGCCATAGGCAAAGCGGTCAGCGGTCACACGGCGGGGTTCGCCCCGGGGATCCAGCATGGGGGCCTGCTGCCCGTAACGGACGATGGGGCCGGAGGGACCGTGGCCGAAGAAGGCAAGGAACACAAAGAACCGCAGGGGATTGCGGGCGGGCTGCACATGGCCGACGGCCACGTCGATGCAGTAGCCGATGGCCGTGAAGATGTAGAAGCTGATGCCCAGGGGCAGGGCCGGCGCCAGGACCGGCAGCAGGCCGGGCACAAAGGTGTTGACGGTCTCGGCGGCAAACCCGGCGTACTTGAAGACCGCCAGAACCCCCAGGTCCGCCACGATCAGCAGGATCAGCAGCACTTTTTTGAAGGGCAGATGTTTCAGCGCCAGGCCGCCCAACCAGTTGAGAGCGGCCAGCCCCACCAGCAGGGCGGCACCGCGCAGGCCTGACCAGGCGAAGAACGCCAGGCTGAACAGGCAGAGCACGGCGTTGCGGGCAAAACGGGGCAGCAGATAATAGACCACCAGCGTCAGCGGCAGAAAGATAAAGAGAAATTGAACGGAAGAAAAGGCCATACAGTGTTCCTGCGTCTTTCATAAAAATTTTACATCTGTTTCCATTATACGGCGCCGTAAGGGATTCGGCAAGGCAAAATTCGACAGAAACGGGCATTTTTTTACCGGCAGTACACCGGGGCGGCCATAGACAACACCCCGCAAAAAGGCTATAATAATTCTATCTGTACAATCAAGGAGGCCCGGGATGGAAAACCTGATCTTTGGAGCGTTTGCCACGCTGGAAGGCTACCGTGAGGGCGACGCCGCCAACCTGGGCCGCGGGGTGTATGACCGGTGCACCGTGGTGGCGCTGTGCAGTGCCAAAGCCCGGAACCCGGGGTGCACGGTGGCGCTGGTGACCAACGCTCCGCTGCCCGAACCTTACGCCGGGCAGCTGGCGGCGGCCGGGGTGGAAGTATGGCACTGTCCCTTTGATAGCTACCGCGTTTCGGCGGAAACCAACTGGGCACTGGCCTACTACAAGCTCTGTGCCATGGAATGGGTGCTGGCCAACCGGGAGTTTGCCCGGGCGGCCATGCTGGACCTGGACACCTACACCCAGTATCCGCTGGATGATCTCTGGCGGGAGGCCGACGAGGCGGTGCTGCTCTACCAGACGCCCCACGCCGCCAGCCAGGGCATGGCCCAGGCCATCTCTGACATCTACGACGAAGTCCACCCCGAGGGAGCGCCCCATGTGCTGACCCATTTCGGCGGGGAACTGGTGGCGGGCAGCAAGGCCCGGCTGCAGGACTTCCTGGAACGGTGCCGCCGCTACTACGACGCGCTGCAGCAAAAGGGCATCACGCCCCGGGAGGGCGACGAGGCCATCTGGTGTGCCGCCGCCTACGAAAGCCAGCAGGCCGGGCAGCCGGTGCGGGCGGCCAACGCCTACATTTTCCGGTACTGGCTGGGCGGACGGTTCTATTTCGTTTCCACCAACTATGTGCTGGACCCCGTCTGCATCCTGCATCTGCCCGGCGCCGCCAAGGAGCGGCAGCTCAAGCTGCTCTATTACAGCTATACAAAGCAGGGATCCTTCCCGGCGGCGGCCCGGGTCCACAAACTGTGCTGCCTGCCCCCCGCCCGGCCGCCGCTGCTGGCGACGGTCTGGGTGCGGCTGAAGGCAAGACTCTGCCACTGAACCAAAAGGAGCAACCATGTCCCGACACACTTCCAAGGATCTGACCCAACGGCTGGAGACCGTCATCAAAACGCTGATTCCCCAGCGCGGCCAGAGCGCCGACGAGCTGGGGCCGATGATGCGTGCCATCAAGGCCATCCACAGCGTCACCGACAATACTTCCACCTCCCCGGAGGACCTGGAACGCCAGCGGGCGGCCCAGGAACTGTTCGGGCGGCTGGTGGCACCCTCCCAGGGCATCCGCACCGACGGGCTGACGGTGGGCAAGGTGCCGGCCGAATGGGTGAGCCTGGAACACGGCCATGACCGGCGCCACGCGGTGCTCTACTGCCATGGCGGCGGTTTCACCTGCGGCCAGCTGGGCTATGCCCGGATTCTGGCCAGCAAGCTGGCCCTCTGCACCGGGTTTGACGTGCTCTCCTTCGAGTACCGCCTGTCCCCCGAGCACCGCTACCCGGCGGCGCTGCAGGACGCGCTGGCCATGTGGGATTATATGATGTATATGGGCTACGGCGCCCGGGATGTGATCGTGGCGGGGGATTCCGCCGGGGGCAACCTGGCGCTGGAACTCTGCCTGAAAATCAAGGCCCAGGGCCGTGCCCAGCCCCGTGGACTGCTGCTGTTCAGCCCCTGGACCGACATGACCACAGGGGGCAAGAGTTACCGCACCTGCCGGGATCTGGACCCCATGCTGACGTTGGAATATGTGGAAGCGATACGGGCGGCCTACGCCGGGCCCGATGCCGAGTGGGCCGATCCCTGTTACAGTCCGCTGTTTGCTGATCTGCGGGGAATGCCGCCTGCCCTGATCCAGGTGGGCACCAACGAAATTCTGCGGTCCGACAGTGAGCGGCTGGCCGAAGCCCTGCAGAAGGCCGGCGGGTACGCCAGACTGGAAGTGTACGAGGAGTGCTGGCATGTTTTCCAGCAGATGCCGATCCATCGCGCCGAGGTGGCCATGGAGGCGGCCGGGCGGTTTGTGCAGCGGCTGATGTGACCGGGGCGCAGCCCAGAAAACGAGGAGTCCTATGTCCCAAGCATGGTACAAAGTTGATAATGTGGCCAAGGTGTTTCTGGCCACCACCACCCGTCGGGATCCGCGGGTCTTCCGGATCAGCTGCACGCTGACCGAGGAGGTGGAGCCCGACACCCTCAACGAGGCGCTGCGCCGCACGGCGGGGGAGTGGCCCCAGTTCCAGGTCACACTGCACCGGGGGTTGTTCTGGCATTATTTTGAAGCCACCGACCAGCTGCCCGTGGCCAAGCCGGAGAACAAGGAACCCTGTGCTCCGCTCTATGTACCGGAGCGCCGCAACCAGCTCATCTACCGGGTGAGTTACTTCGGTGCGCGGATCAATCTGGAGATGTTCCACGCCATGACGGACGGCAACGGCGGGTTTCTTTTCCTGAAATCCCTGGTGCGCAACTATCTGGCGCTGCGCCATCCCGGCACGCTGGACCATGTGCCCACCCCCAACGGTGCCTCTGAGGCGGACCTGGCCCAGGACAGCTTCAAGAACTTTTACGAGGGCACCCGCCGCGCCAGCCCGGCCAAGGTACCCAAGGCCTATCACCTGCGGGGGGCGCGGCTGCCCTACGACCAGCTGCAGTATTTTGAAGGACATCTCAGCGCCAGGGAAGTGCTGGCCCGGGCGCGGACGCTGGGGGTATCGCTGACCAGTTATCTGGGGGCTTCCCTGATGCTGGCCATCTACGGCGAGATGGCCACGATGGACCGGCGCAAACCCATCTCCATCAGCCTGCCGGTGAACCTGCGCAACTACTATCCCAGCGAGACGGCCCGCAACTTCTTCAATTCGGTCTATGTGACCCACACGCTGACCGACGGCGACACGCTGGCCACGGTGGCCCCGGTGTTTGACGCCAAACTCAAGGAGATCCTGCACCCCGAGAACATCAAGGCCCAGATGGACGAGTACGAAAAACTGGAACACATGCCGGGCATCCGGCCGGTGCCCCTCTTCATCAAGAATCTGGCGGTGCGGTTCTTCACCCATCTGGAGGAGACCCACGTCACGGCGGTGCTCTCCAACATGGGCCGGGTGGAGGTGGCCGAGGAACTGCGGCCCTATATCCGGCAGTTTGCGGCCTTTTCCAGCTGCGAGGGGCTCTTCACCTGTGTCTGTTCCTACGGGGACGACCTGGTGCTGGGCACGGCCTCGGCTCTGCGCAGCACCAACGTGCTGCGGCGGTTTTACCGGGGACTAGCAGCCGACGGTCTGCAGGTCACCCTCTATGCAACGGAGGTGGAAAAATGAAGACCTGTCCCCATTGCCATATCGCCATCGGCGGCAGCGCGGCCTACTGCCCGCTGTGCCAGAACCGGCTGTCCGGCCCCGACGAAGCCCCCTGGTGGCCCGGGATCACGCCGCCGGTGCGGCGGTTCAGCCTGCTGTTCAAGATCGTTGCCTTTGTGCTGCTGGCCGCCACAATGGTGGTCATGGCCATCGATTTCCTGCTGGTGCCGGAGCCCCACCACCACGAAAGCCTGCTGATGCTGGTGTGGGTGGTGGCGGCACTGCTGGTGCTGCGGGGACTGCTGCGCCGCCGCTACAACGGCCCAAGGCAGGTGTTCTCGCTGCTGCTGGTGTCGGGACTGCTCATCTTTACCGACTGGTACAACGGCTATACCGGCTACAGCCTGGACATTGTGATTCCCATTCTTTGCAGTGTCACGCTGGTGTGCAATTTTATCTTTGCCTTCTGGCGCAGCCGCTTCACCCAGAATGCGCTGGTCTATATGCTGCTGAACATCGGCATAGGCGTCCTGCCCTATCTGCTGCTGCTCTTCCGGGTGGGGACCGGCCGCATCGATGCCCACAGTATCCCCTGGGTCATCTGCCTGATCATCAGCTCGGTGACCTGCCTGGGGCTTATCATCTTCCAGGGGCGCAAACTGCGCAGCGAACTGGAAAAACGCCTGCATATGTAAAAACAGCCCCGTGTCCGTTGGGACACGGGGCTGTTGCTTATCATTTATCGTTTGTCAAAGGCTTCCCGACGCTGGGTGGACAGCCGGAACATCTCTTCCAGGCCTTCCCGGTCGTCCTCCACCAGCTTTTTGCGCATATCCAGCAGCGCGTTGGTGAACATGTCGATCTCGGAGATCAGGTTGTCCTTGTTCCACAGGAACAGTTCCGCCCACATCTTGTCGTTGATCCGGGCGATGCGGGTCAGGTCCCGGAAGGAATCGCCGGTGTAGTGGGCCAGTTCCGAGTTGTCCGAAGCGCACATCAGGCTCACGGCGATGGCGTGGCAGAGCTGGCTCACATAGCCGATCATGTGATCGTGCTCGGCGGGGGTCAGCTCGCTGATCCGCTTGAAGCCCAGCGTCTCGGCCAGGTCATGGCACCAGTCGATGCCGGCCCGGGTGTTGCAGGCGGTGGGGGTGATGATGAAGTTGGCGGGGGCAAAATCCACCTCAGCGCTGTGGGCAATGCCGCTGGTCTCCCGCCCGGCCATGGGATGGCTGGCGATGAACTCCACACCCTCGGGCAGCATCTCCTGGATGGGTTCCACCACGCCCCGCTTGACGCCCGAAACATCGGTGACCATCGTGCCGGGCTGCAGAAGATCCCCGTATTCCCGCACCCAGTCCAGCAGGACGGTGGGGTAGAGCCCGAAGATCACGCAGTCCGCCTTGATGACCAGGTCGGCAAAATCCTCGGTCTTGCCGGCACAGATATAGTCATGGCTCAGGGCGTAGTCCAGGGTGGACTGGCTGTGGGTGATGCCGGTCACACGGTAGCCTTTCTGGCTGAGCACCTGGGCGTATTTGCCGCCCAGCAGGCCCAGCCCCACGATCAGATAGGTTTTGCTTTTATCCAACATAGTATCACGACCAAACTTTAGTCAAATTCCACTTTGGCACCCAGGCCCCGCAGGGTGTCCCAGAAGGCAGGCCAGCTCTTGTTGACGGCCTCGGCGCCGCTGATGAGGGCAGGCAGCCCCGAACCGCAGGCAGCCACGGCCAGCGCCATGACGATGCGGTGATCGTTGTGGCCCGAAAGAGGCGCGTTGGGCGCATGGAGCGCCACGCCGGTGATGTGCACCTCGTCGCCGTCCACCTCGATGCGGGCGCCCATCTTCTGCAGCTCGGTCTGCATGGCCTCGATGCGGTCGGACTCCTTCAGCCGCAGCCGTCCGGCGTTGTGAATGACCGTCTCGCCGCTGCAGAAGCAGCCCAGCGTGAAGAGCACCGGCCCCAGGTCGGGGCAGTCCGCCAGGTCGATCTCGGTGGCGCGCAGCAGACTGCGGGAGAATTTGTACCCGCCTTCCACAGCCTTGAATTTGCCGCCGCACCGCTGCAGGATCTCCAGGATGACCTTGTCGCCCTGCTGGCTGGCGGGGTTGAGGCCCGTCACGGTGATGCCGCCGATCACGCAGCCCAGCACGGCCAGAAAGGCCGCCTGGCTGTAGTCGCCCTCCACGGCAAAGTCGCTGGCGGTGTACCGCTGGGGGGCGGGGATGCGGTAGAGCACGCTGCCGTTCTTCCGCGCCCGGGAAGCCACCTTGATGCCGAACTGCTGCATGGCCCCGATGGTCAGGTCCACGTAGGAGCGGCTCTCGTAGGGGGCCAGCACCTCGATGGTGCTCTCGGATTCCATCAGCGGGGCGGCAAAGAGCAGGCCGCTGATGAACTGGCTGGACACATCCCCCGGCAGGGTGAAGCCGCCGGGACGCAGCCGCCCGAAAATCGTGATGCCGTCGGGGGACTGCTCAAAGCGCAGCCCCTGCCGGTCAAACAGCATCTGGTAGACGGCCTGGGGCCGGTCGAACAGTCGCCCCCTGCCGGTGAAATGGATCTTCTGGGCGGTCAGGCTGAACAGCGGGATCATGAACCGCAGGGTGGAGCCGCTCTCGTTGCAGAAGACCGGACGAGTCACCGTCACAAAGCCGCTGGCGTTGCCCCGCCCCGTGATGGTCAGGGAATGGGGCTCCTCCTGGATCTTGGCGCCCAGCTGGGCCGCGGCGCCAAGGGTGGCCCGGATATCCTGGCTGTATTCGATGTTGGTGATGTGGCTCACGCCGTCGGCCAGCGCCGCACAGAGCACCGCCCGGTGGGCAGCGCTCTTGCTGGGCGGCACGGTGGCTGCACCGCTCAGCCGGCTGACGTACAGACGGGCATCCACGCTCACATCTCCCGGCCGATGGCAGCGGCCACCTTGCGGCACATGGCGATGGTCTCGGCGAACTTGTCGGGTTTCAGGCACTGGGCACCGTCGCTCCAGGCGCACTGCGGATTGTCGTGCACCTCGATCTCCAGACCGTCGGCACCGGCCGCCACGGCGGCAATGGCCATGCTTTCCACATACTTGTAGTCACCGGTGGCATGGCTGGGGTCCACGATGATGGGCAGGTGGGTCTTCTCCTTCACCACCGGCACCGCAGAAAGGTCCAGCGTGTTGCGGGTGGCGCGCTCGAAGGTGCGGATGCCGCGCTCGCAGAGGATGACGTTCTCGTTGCCGCCGGCCATGATGTACTCGGCGGACATGATCCATTCCTCGATGGTGTTGGCAAGGCCGCGCTTGAGCAGCACCGGCTTGTGCATCTTGCCCACAGCCTTCAGCAGCTGGAAGTTCTGCATGTTGCGCGCGCCGATCTGCACCACATCCACGTACTCCTCGAACTCGTCGATGTGGGCTTCATCCATCAGTTCGCTGACGATGGGCAGGCCGGTGACCTCCCGGGCCTTCACCAGGTCCAGGATGCCCTCGGTGCCCAGACCCTGGAAGGAGTAGGGGCTGGTGCGGGGCTTGTAGGCGCCGCCGCGCAGGAAGTTGGCGCCGGCCGCCTTGACCAGCTTGGCCATTTTGATGGTGTGCTCCTCGCCTTCCACGCTGCAGGGACCGGCCATCACGGCGATGGGGGCGTGGCCGCCGATCTTGATGCCGTTCACATCCACAACGGTGTCCTCAGGGTGGAACAGGCGGTTGGCGCGCTTGTAGGGGGCGGAAACACGGGTCACATTCTCGACCCAGGGGTTGGCCAGCACATCCTTCTCGGCGATCTTGGTGGTGTCGCCCACGAGGCCGAAAACGTTGTAATCGGTGCCGCGGATCAGTGTGACCGAAAGGCCCTGCTTCTCAAAATTCTCAATAATGCGGTCCAGTTCCGCCTGCGGCGTACCCTTTTTGGTGGAAATAATCATGAAGGAAACCTCTTTCTCACAAATTTAAACTACCTTACAGTGCAATGTCTGTTTCAAACAGCCGCACGGCGGCCTCCACGGTGTCGGCCAGCGCGCCGGAATTGTCCAGCACGGCGTGGGCGGCTGCCTGGTAGAGCGGTGTGCGCTCGGCCTGCAGCTGCTTGAGGGCCGCGCCGCCCTGGGACAGCGGACGGCCGCCGGTGGCCAGCTTGCCCAGGGGGCGCTGGACCCACAGCACGCATCCGTTCTGGCGCAGGGCGTGGACGTTGGCGTGGGTCTTGATGACGCCGCCGCCGCAGGCGATGACCTGCCCGGTGTGCTTGGCCACGTCGGCCAGGATGTCGGCCTCGTACCGGCGGAAGGCCTCCTCACCCTCGTGGGCGAAGATGTCGGGGATATTGTTGCCGGTGCGGCGCTCGATCTCCTCGTCCAGATCCACGAAGGTCTTGTTCAGACGCTTGGCAAGGGCGGCGCCTACGGTGGATTTGCCGCAGCCCGGCATGCCGATCAGCGAAACGTTGGAGAGTTCCCGCTGCAGCCGGCGGCTGGCGGTGGGAATCACGCTGTCCACCGCAAAGAACCGCCCGGTAAAGTGCTGGGCGGCATACACTGCCTGGGCCACCAGCATCTCAAAGCCGCCCACCGCCTTGATGCCGTGCTCCTCGGCGCGCAGCAGCAGTTCGGTGCGGAAGGGATTGTAGACCACATCCAGCACCGCTTCCAGCTGGGGAAAGGCCGTGGGGTCCAGCATGCACTGCCCCACGTTGGGGAACATGCCGCAGGGGGTGGTGTTGACGATGATCTGCACGTCCCGGCGGCGCATGGCCTCGTTGTAGGTCAGAGCGCCGAATTTGCCGGTGCGGCTGGCCGACAGGATGGTTTTGGCGCCGCTGTCCCGGCAGACCGCCTCCACGGTGGAGTGGGTGCCGCCGGTGCCGAGGATCAGCACGGTTTTGTCGGCAAAATCCACGCCATGCACCTTGGCCAGATAGGAAAAGCCCAGGTAATCGGTGTTGTAGCCATAGAGCTTGCCATCCCGGTTGACGATGGTGTTGACGGCCCCGATGGCCTTGGCCTTGGGGTCCAGCACATCGCAGTAGGGGATGACCAGCTGTTTGTAGGGAATGGTCACATTGATGGCCGCAAAGGCGCGCTTCTCCATGAAGGCGCGGGCCTCCGCCTCGGTGGGCAGGGGAATCAGTTCGTACCGGTAGCCGGCCAGCTGTTCATGAATGATCTTGGAATAGCTGTGTCCCAGCTTGGCACCAATCAGACCATACAGTTTTTGTTCCATAGCGGTTCACATCCTTTCCTCAGAACTGTAGGTGGGCAGGCCGTGTTTCTGGGCCAGCGTACCGTAGCGCACGGTAAGCAGGTCCAGCAGCCCGAAGGCGGTCAGGGTATTCTGCACCACCGCCGCCCGGGGCACGATGCAGGGATCGTGGCGGCCCTTGATCTGCAAAAGGGCATCCTTTTGTGCCACATAGTCCACCGTGTGCTGCTCTTTATAGATGCTGGCGGTGGGCTTGATGACGGTGCGGAAGACCAGCGGCATGCCGTTGGTGATGCCTCCGTTGATGCCGCCGTTGCGGTTGGTGGCGGTGACGATCTTGCCGTCCCGCATGGTGAAGGGGTCGTTGGCCTCGCTGCCGCGCATGCCGGCAAAGCGGAACCCGGCGCCGAACTCCAGCCCCTTGCAGGCGGGGATGGCAAACATCAGGTGGCCCAGCTCACTCTCCACGCTGTCAAACCAGGGCTCGCCGATGCCGGCGGGCAGCCCGGTGACGATGGTTTCCAGAATGCCGCCCACGCTGTCCCGGTCACTGCCGGCGGCGCGGATGGCGTCCTGCATGGCGGCTTCCCGGGAAGGATCCAGCAGCGCAAAATGGCCCGGCTCCGGCTCGGGCATGACCAGCCCGGCGGCGCTGGAAAGGGGGGCATCCTCGATGCCCGCGCAGGCCGCAATGTGGGTGTACACCCGGATGCCGAGACTTTTCAGCACGCCCTCACACAGGGCACCGGCCGCCACCGAAGCGGCGGTGAGCCGTCCGGAAAAATGTCCGCCGCCCCGGGCATCCTGGAAGCCCTCGTACTTGGCGTAGGCCGTGTAATCGGCGTGACCGGGGCGCAGCAGATCGGCCGTTTTTGCATAGTCACCGCTGCGGGTGTTGAGGTTGCGGATCATCAGCGCGATGGGGGTGCCGGTGGTATGACCTTCATAAACGCCGGACAGAAATTCCACGGCGTCGGCCTCGGTGCGGGCGGTGGAAAGTCCGTCGCCGCGGGCACGACGGCGGTCCATGGCGGCGGCGATGGCAGCCTCATCCACCGGCAGACCGGCGGCCAGACCGTCCAGCACCGCGCCCACGGCGGGGCCGTGGCTCTCGCCGAATATGGTCAGACTGATCGCGTTGCCAAAGGTGTTTTTCATCAGACAGGGTCCTTTCCGGGAAAAAACTGGTCCGCCGCCGGAGCAGCGGACGAAAAAAACTTATTCCAGGCCCAGCAGGTGGGGCAGTTCGGAGGTGGAGATGGTGTCGGCCCGCCAGCAGCCCAGGCCGGGGCACTTGATGACCGTGATGTGGTCGCCCCGGGTCTTTTTGTCGTGCTGCATGTATTCCAGCACCTTCGCCTTGTTGGCACCGGTGCGGGTGGGCAGACCCAGCGTGCGGTAGATGGCCCGCACCCGTTTCACCAGGGCCGGGTCCTCGATCATGGGCAGCATGCCCAGCGCCACGCACTCGCCGTGGTACAGCCCGGTGGTGCGGCGGCCGCGGATGCCCCGCACCGCCTCGATGCCGTGGCCGATGGTGTGGCCGAAGTTCAGGCAGGCGCGCACGCTGCCTTCCCGCTCGTCCTGCTCCACGATCTTCTTCTTGAATTTCAGGCTGCGGTAAACGATCTGCTCGATCTGCTCCTCGGGATGTTCGGTCTCAAACAGGGCGAACAGCTGGGCGTCGCCGATGAGGCCGGTCTTGAGGGCCTCCGCCAGACCGTTGACCACATGGCGGCGGGGCAGGGTGGCCAGCGTGTCGAAGTCCACCAGCACCACCTTGGGCTGCCAGAAAGCGCCGACAATGTTCTTGGTCTCCCCCAGGTCGATGGCAGTCTTGCCGCCGATGGAGGAGTCCACCTGGGCCAGCACGGTGGTGGGGCAGTTCACGAAGTCGATGCCGCGCATATAGCTGGCTGCGCAGAAACCGCCCAGATCCCCCACAACACCGCCGCCCACGGCCACCAGCAGGTCCTTGCGGTCCATATCGAAGTCCAGCATGGCCTGCAGGACCTGGCCGAAGACCTTCAGGCACTTGCTGCCTTCGCCCTGGGGAATGGTGTAGATGGTGGAATGGGGGCACTGGGCGGCGATGGTCTCGGCATACTGCCGGGGCACGCCGGAATCGGTCAGTACAAACACCTTGCGGTTCTGCACGTTGGTGAACTGGTGCAGGTTGGCAAGGCAACCCCCCTTCAGGATGATGTCATAGCTGCGGCTTTTCAGTTGCATCGTCAGTTTCATGCTTCGCACGTCCTTTTGTCATCGATTGTTTTCCGCCGTATCCAGCGTAAAGGCGCCCACAAGCCGCAGCGTGCTGCAGTCGGTGCGCAGAATGTCCAGCAGCGCCTCGCAGTCGGCGCGGGTGCTGCCGGCGGGGCAGACCAGCTGAACGTAGAAATAGTATTGGAAGGGCACATGGGGCAGCGGGCGGCTCTTGATGCACTCCATATTGAAGCTGCGGGCGCCGATCTGGTCCAGTACCGCCGCCAGCCGGCCCGGTTCGTGCCGGGCGGTGAAGAGCAGCGCCAGCCGCTGGCCCTCCCCGGTCATGACGGGCGGCTGCTCGGCGCGCTCGATCACGATGAACCGGGTGGTGTTGTCGCCGTCGGCATTGACGCCCGCCGCCAGGATCTGCAGCCCGTACAAATCGGCCGTCTCGGCACTGGCGATGGCTGCCACCGACGGGTCTTTGAGCTCGGCAATGTGCTTCGCGGCGTCGGCGGTGTTGCTCCAGGGCTGGGTGGTCAGGCCGTGCTGCTGCAGGAAGACGCTGCTCTGGGCCAGGGCCTGGGGATGGCTGATGACGGTGCGGACCCCGGCCAGGGTAGCCCCCGACACACCCAGCAGATCCTGCCGGATGGGCAGGTCGCACATCCGGGCTACGATCAGCCCGGGATGGGTGTAGAGCAGATCCAGCACGGTGGAAACGTCCCCGGCGTTGGAATTTTCAAAGGGCAGCACGCCGAACTCGGCGTCGCCATTCTGCACGGCGTCAAAGACTTCCGCCCAGGTGGCAAAGGAGAGTGTACGGGAAAAAGGAAACAGCCGCCGCAGGGCGATGTGACTCCAGGCCCCCTGCACGCCCTGGTAAGCGGCGGTGTCCCGGCCCAGCATGGCGCGCTGGTAAGCGCGGGAGACGGCCATCGCTTCCTGCAAAAACGTGCGGTAGTAGGGGCGCAGGGTTTCATCCTGCAGACGGGCTGTGTTTTTATCCAGGACGGCCGCCTCGCGGACGGCATCGAAAATCGGCTTGCCGGTCTGGGCCTTGTAGCGTGCCACGTCGGCCACCGCCCGCATCCGCCGCTCGAAGAGGGAGGCCATCTCGGCGTCCACGGCGTCAATTTCGGTGCGCGCTTGCTGTAACAGGTCCATGGGAAACGGCTCCTTTGCTCATGAAATGGTGAATATACATAGTCAGTATACCATAAAGAAAAAGCCACCACAAGAGTGGCGGCAAGAAAAATGATACCCGATCAGCCGTGCAGGGCGCTGCGCAGCGCAGCCAGCAGTTCGGCCTGGTATTCGGGGCTGAAGGTGCCGTGAAGCAGTTTGGGCAGCGCTTCCTCCTGCAGACGGCGCCAGCTCTCGGCCTCCCGCCCCGGCAGGATCGGCACAAAGGAAACCCCGTTGGCCGCGGCGGCCTGGGCATCGCCCATGGCGTCGCCCACCATCATGACCTTGCGGCTCTCATACCCGCAGGCCAGCATGGTGGCAATGGAATTGGCCTTGCTGCCCACCTCCTGGCCGAAGATGATGTCGGCATGCTGGGCCAGGCCGTAGCGCTTCCACTCGCTGGCGATGGCGCTCTCGTTGGCGGCGCTCACCACCGCCAGATCGGCCACGGTGTGCAGCTGGCGCAGACTCTCCTGCACGCCGGGGAAGGGCTCAAAGGTGGGTTCCAGTGCCTGGATGCGCCGGTTGCAGGCGTTGCTCCATTCCAGCAGCTTGCGCAGCGTCAGGCTGCCGGTCTTCTTGATCTCCAGCTGCAGGCTGGCGGTGGAAAGTTCGGTGGCGGTATTGACCCAGGTGGCGATATCCTCGCTGCCGGGAATCTCGATGCCCCGGTTTTTCAGCCGGTCAAAGACCAGCACCACGCTCTCGAACCGGGAGATACCCCGCGTCAGCGTGTGGAGGTTGATCTCCTCCCAGGCGGCGGAGACAAAGTCGGCATAGTCCTCCAGCGCAAACACCCGGATGAGCTCGGGACACATGACCGTCGTATGTTTGATCTGTACGGTGTTCATCACACAGCCGTCAGAATCCATACAAACCAAAAATTCACGTCTTTTGGTAAAATCCGTCAATGCGTTCGCCATAATGCCAACCCCCCAATACCTTCCCGGAACGTAGTTGATTCATACCTATCATAACAAAGCGCCCGGTGATTGGCAATGGTTTTTTTGAAAATAATTCGGCTTTTGTACAAAAATACAAATTCAGGAATCGCCCTCTTCGCTGAGGGCCTGCCCGATGGGCTGGTTCAGCACCAGCGTTGCCATGCTGTCGGCGGGGGTGGGCTGCTTGTTGATGACCACGAGATCGTTGCCCCGGAAATACCGCAGCAGTCCGGCGGCCGGGTAGACCGCCAGGCTGGTGCCGCCCACGATCAGGGTGTCGGCGGCCGCGATGGCGTGCACGGCGTTTTCCAGCGTCTCTTCGTCCAGTCCCTCCTCGTAGAGCACCACGTCGGGCTTGACGATGCCGCCGCACTCGGTGCAGCGGGGAATGCCGTCCCCCTTGCCGGCGGCCTCCTCAATGAAGGAAACGGGGTAGAATTTGCCGCAACGGGTGCAGTAGTTGCGCAGGGTGGAGCCGTGCAGCTCGTAGACGGTGCGGCTGCCGGCGGCCTGATGCAGGCCGTCGATGTTCTGGGTCACCACGGCCTTGCAGATGCCCTGCCGTTCCAGCTTGGCCAGCCGCAGATGGGCGGCGTTGGGTTTGGCGCCGTGGACAATGAGTTTGCTGCGGTAGAAATCAAAGAATTCCGCGGTATGGCTCTCGTAGAAGCTGTGGGAGAGCATGACCTCGGGCGGGTAGCGGAATTTCTGGTGGTAGAGCCCGTCCACCGAACGGAAATCCGGGATGCCGCTCTCGGTGGAAACGCCCGCCCCGCCGAAAAATACCAGATTTTTGGATTTTGCCAGAATCGCTTCCAAAGCCGGAACCATACAAACTTCCCCTTTCGTTTTGGCCGCAGATGGATTATAATGGAAAAAACGCGGCCTGTGCTTTCATTATAATACAAAACAAGGGGGATGCAAGATGCAGGATATCACACGCAGCGTGGTGCGGGGGCTGCTGCCCCGGCGGGACGCCGACACCAACAAGGGCAGTTTCGGCAGTGTGCTGGCAGTGGCCGGCAGCATGGCCTACCGCGGCGCCGCGGCGCTCTGTGTGGAGGGCGCGCTGCGGGGCGGCGCGGGGCTGGTCTATCTGGCCGCCATCGAGCCGGTGCTGCAGCTGGTTTTGTCCCGCACGCCGGAGTGCTGCCCCTGCGGATGCCGCACCGACAACACCGGCGGCATCCGCGCCCAGGATACCGCCGCGCTGCGGGCCTGGTTTGCCGATAAGAACACCGTGCTGCTGGCGGGCCCGGGGCTGGGAGAAAACGCCGGCGCCATCTGCGGCGGCCTGCTGGGCAAAAAGGCGCCCTGGGCGGCGGCCGTGCTGGATGCCGATGCCCTCAATGCGCTGGCGGCGGGCACTTTGCGCGGCCCGCTGCCCGAACATACGATCCTGACGCCCCATCCCGGGGAGGCGGCCCGCCTGCTGGACACCACGGTGGGGGAGATCCAGGCCGACCGGGAACAGGCGGTGCGGCAACTGGCCGACGAATACCACTGTGTGGCGGTGCTCAAGGGCAGCGGCACACTGATCACGGCGCCCGGGGAGCCGGTGTGGCGCAACACCACCGGCAACGCCGGGCTGGCGAAGGGCGGCAGCGGGGATATCCTGGCCGGCATGATGTCCGGGATCCTCTCGGCGGGCTGGCGGCAGGGCCATACGGCGCTGGAGGCCGCTCTGACGGCAGTATGGCTCCACGGCGCGGCGGCGGACCACTGTGCCGCACGGCGCAGTAAAACTGCCATGCTGCCCCAGGATCTCTTTGAGGATCTGGGTGCGGTGCTCACCGAGCTGGAGTGCTGAACCGCAGCGGAAAGTATACAGGGGAGAGGAAGTTGTACATACTATGTCCATTGAAAAGGTAAAAGCCTATTTTGCACAGTTCGGCATGGAGGGCCGGGTTCTGGAATTCCCGGTCTCCAGCGCCACGGTAGAACTGGCGGCCCAGGCGCTTCGCTGCGAGCCCTGCCGCATCGCCAAGACGCTGTCCTTCGCGGTGGGGGATACCCCGGTGCTCATCGTGGCGGCGGGGGATGCCCGCATCGACAATCATAAGTACAAGGCCCGGTTCGCCACCAAGGCCAAGATGCTCACGCCGGAACAGGCAGCACAGCGCATCGGCCATGCGGTGGGTGGTGTCTGCCCCTTTGCGGTGCAGCCCGACGTGGAGGTCTATCTGGATGTCTCACTCAAGCGGTTCGATACGGTCTTCCCGGCCTGCGGCAGCAGCAACAGCGCCATTGAACTGACCATCCCCGAACTGGAACAGTATTCAGGCTATAAGGACTGGGTGGATGTCTGCAAGGACTGGCAGGCAGAATAATCAAAGGGAAAATAAAAACAAACGCCCGCCCCGGCGGCGCGGAAAGGAGAACGTTATGACCTATCAGGAAGTGGTGGAAAAAGTACGGACCATGTTCGGCAGCGCGGATGTGAGCAATATCCGGGAACATCTGGCCTTTCAGTTCAACATTACGGGGGAGGGCGCCGGTGCCTTCTATGTGGAAGTGCGGGACGGCAAGATGTTCATTGAACCCTACGAATATCATGACTGCGACGCGGCCTTCACCTGTTCCGCCGACCTGCTCTTCAAGCTGGCGGCGGGCAAGGCGGACCCGGTGGCCTCGGTGCTCATGGGCAAGCTGAAGGTGGAAGGCAGCATCGACAAAGCCATGCAGATCAAGACCTTCCTGGCGGCGCACCGGGGCTGATGCCCGCCGCTGCCGGAAAAACGATGACCACGGTTCTGTGGGGTGCTGCGGCTGCGGTCTGGTTCGGGATGATGACCTGGCTCTCCCATCAGCCGGGACCCGGGACCAGCCGCACCAGCCGGGAACTGGCCGAGGAACTGCACAGCCTGCTGCCCGGCATTAAGACGGAATCCCTCAACAGGCTGCTGCGCAAGACAGCACACCCGGTGCTCTTTGCCGGGCTGGCGGTGCTGGTCGGTCTGGCGCTGCAATCGGCAAGCTGCGGGGCAGGACTGCTCCCGGCGGGCATTGCGCAGCTTCTCTGGTGCTGGGGCGATGAGGCCACCAAGCGGATGGTGCCGGGACGGCACTTCTCCTGGCTGGATGTGGGTCTCAATGCCGCAGGCACCCTGCTGGGCAGCGGTGCAGTGCTGCTGTTGGGATAATATTATAAAGAAAGACGGAGCGGACTCTCCCGGTTCAGGAGAATCCGCTCCGCCGTATTTGTGGGTAAAAGTCAGTGCCGCCAGGGTTCTTTTCCCTCGTTTTCCACCGTGATATGGCAGAGCTTCATGGCCTGGAGGGCGGTGTCGTGGGACTGGGGCGATACACAGGCGCAGCAGGCAGCGTCCACCGAGAGTTCCGCCTCGGGCAGGGCCGCTTTGAGCAGGATGGCGTTGGACAGCACACAGATGCCGGTGCAAAGGCCCACCAGTTCGATCTCCACCAGCTCGTTTTCCCGGGTCAGGGGGCGCAGCCGTTCGGCCAGTTCCATGGAACCGAAGGTGGGCTTGTCGAAGATGTGGTCGGCAGGCACCGCCGCCAGGGCCTGGGCAATTCTGGGGTTGAGGGCATGGCCGGGCGTGCCCTCAACACAGTGCACCACCGGCAGATGCCGTCCCTCGCAGCTGTTGAGATAGTCGGGGGTGTGGGTGTCCCGGGTGACATAGACCGATTCCGACGGATAGGCGGCAATCTTGTCCACCACATTGTCCAGAATGGTCTGGGCCTCGGGGGTGCCCAGCGTCCCGTCAATAAAATCCTTCTGCATGTCTACAACGATCAGCAGTTTCATAGCGGCCTCCTTGCAGGTTACTTCTTGTGGTATTTGCGGTCCTCCTCCTCATAGACGGGATCGCAGGTCAGATACATGCCCAGTTTGTGCAGCGTGTCGCTGTCCACGCTGGACAGAATCACCGTGGAGTGGATATCGCAGCCCTTCAGCTGGGGCAGCTGGGCCAGCGCCGCGGCGGCGTCGGGGTTGTCGGACGCCGAGCCGGACAGCGCAATTAGCAGTTCATCGGTATGCAGCCGGGGATTCTTGCTGCCCAGGTAGGTGGTTTTCAGCGTCTGGATGGGGGCGATGGCCCGTGCCGAAACCAGTTCTACCTTGTCGTCGATGCCGGCCAGATGTTTCAGGGCGTTGAGCAGTGCCGAGGAGGCCGCGCCCAGCAGGGAGCCGGTCTTGCCGGTGACGATGACTCCGTCCGGCAGTTCGATGGCTGCGGCGGGCAGGCCGCCGGTGGCTTCCGAGCGGGCATGGGCCTGGCGTTCCACCGCCCGGCTGCCCACCGTAAGGCCGGCCTGGTTGAGCAGCAGTTCCAGCTTGAAGCGCTCCTCCTTGAGGGTGCCGCCCACCTTCTGATCGCACAGACATTTGAAATAGCGGCGCAGGATCTCCTTGCGGGAAGCCTCGCGGCAGACCTCGTCGTCCACGATGCAGTGCCCCGCCATGTTGACCCCCATGTCGGTGGGGGAGCGGTAGGGACTGGTGCCGGAGATCATCTCGAACATGGCGTGCAGCACCGGGAAAATCTCGATATCCCGGTTGTAGTTCACGGCGGTCTCGCCGTAGGCTTCCAGGTGGAAGGGATCGATCATGTTCACGTCGTTGAGATCGGCGGTGGCGGCCTCATAGGCCAGGTTCACCGGGTGCTTCAGCGGCAGATTCCAGATGGGGAAGGTCTCGAACTTGGCATACCCGGCCTTCACGCCGTGCTTGTGCTCATGGTAGAGCTGGGACAGACAGACCGCCATCTTGCCGCTGCCCGGTCCCGGCGCCGTGATGACCACCAGGGGACGCCCGGTCTCGATGTAGTCGTTCTTGCCGTAGCCCTCATCGCTGACGATGCGGGCTACATCGTTGGGATAGCCGGGGATCTTGTAATGGCGGAAGGTGCGGATGCCCAGCCCGTGGAGCCGGGTCTCGAAGGCCTCCACCTCGGGGGCGGGGGTATACATCGTTATACAGACGCTGCCCACCATCAGACCCGCCTCCTGGAAGGCGTCGTGCAGCCGCAGCACATCCATGTCATAGGGAATGCCGTAATCCCCCCGCAGTTTGCTGCTGATGATGTCCTCGGCACTGATGACGATCACGATCTCCGCCTGGTCTTTCAGCTGCAGCAGCATCTGCAGCTTGGAGTCGGGCTGAAATCCCGGCAGAACGCGGGAAGCATGGTAGTCGTCAAACAGTTTGCCGCCGAATTCCAGATACAGCTTGTTGTCGAACTGGGCGATCCGCTCCCGGATGCGGGCCGACTGCATGGCCAGGTACCGCTCATTGTCAAAGCCTTTTTTCATAGTCACTCTTTTCTTTTCCTATACTCATGGGTGGAACCCTGTGTTCCGCCCTTCTTACATACGTTTCAGTATACCATACCCGGGATATGCGGTGCAATGCAGAAAAAAGAAAAGCCGCAAACCGATCAAAACCAGTGTGGCCCCCACATGAATTCCCGGACGCCATTTCTGCCGGGAAAACGGATGGCAGTTCCTCCAACCACACGAAAAGATAGTGGTGATCCGCGATGCCGATCTTGCCGGGAAATCCGGCTGCCGGTCAGGTTGTCCCGGTGGATGCAAAGAACCCCGTCCGCCTGTGGTCCGGCCGTCCGCGAAAAGGCTGACCGACCATATCCGGGCGGCTGACGGCAAAAAGTCAGCCCTGGCATTTGCCGGAAAGAATGAGAAAAAAGTGAACAAAAATACAGTAAAGAGAACATCCATGACTATCCGATGGGGCGTTTGGGATGTATGATAGTGACAGGATCGACGTGTGGTGTGCAGATGCCGGGCCTGGCCGGCCGGTATCTGCCTGTGTGCACGCTGACGGAGATCCGACGCAATATATCACAGTTTCTGCGACCCTTTTCGTTTGAAAAGGCTGGAAACATAAAAGGAGGAATTATCCATGAGCCTTTCCAAAGAGGAACTCCAGCGCATCAACGCCTACTGGCGTGCTGCCAACTACCTGGCAGCGGGACAGCTCTACCTGCTGGACAATCCTCTCCTGCGCCG
>CALXHT010000024.1 GCA_944388215.1 uncultured Gemmiger sp.
CCCGATGAAGCCAGCGCGCGGACTTTGCCTCTACCGCTCCCTCCCGGACAATCGGTTAAAATTTCTTTGGTTACTTTCTTTATAAAGAAAGTAACTCAGTCCCCGCTGCGTTCCGAAAAACCGTACTCGTGTTCCTCCAGGGGGATGTTCTTCACCGTCATGTTCTCGATGCGCCCCCAGCGGCAGGTCCGCTCGATCATGGGCACCAGCCTGTCCAGCTGAGCCGGTTCGCCCTGGGCCTCCAATGTGACGCTGCCGTCCCAGTTGTTGGCCACCCATCCCGTCAGCCCCAGGTTCTGGGCCGCGCAGGAGGAAAAATACCGGAACCCTACCCCCTGCACCCGGCCCTCGAACCGCCAGCGCCGCCGTACCGCGCTCATCCTTCGATGCCCGTGACGGTGTAGTCCTTTGCCTCCACCGCGGCCTTCAGGGCAGCATCGTCCACCGCATGGGTCAGGGTCACCACCGCCGTGCCCGCCTCGTGGCTGACATCGGCAGAGGCCACCCCGTCCAGCGCCTCCAGCGCCTTCTTCACGGTGGCTTCGCAGTGGGCACACATCATGCCCTCAATATGCATGGTTTTCGTCATGGTTTTTACCTCCTGTCGGGGTCGTACCGGGCAGGCCGGAGCGGATTCCGGGGCCTGGCGGGACGGTGCCTTGTGCTTGGGCGGTGCGTCGTGACCGGCATCGCGGGGATCAAAGGTGTTGAGCCGCAGAGCGTTGGCCACCACACAGACGCTGGAAAGGCTCATGGCCGCCGCGGCGATCATGGGATTCAGGGTAATGCCCAGCCCCGTGAAGATGCCCGCCGCCAGCGGAATACAGATGGCGTTGTAGAAAAACGCCCAGAAGAGGTTTTCGTGGATGTTGCGCACCACGGCGCGGGAGAGCCGCACCGCTGCCGGCACGTCGTCCAGGTCGCTGCGCACCAACACCACGTCGGCAGCATCCAGGGCCACGTCCGCCCCGGCGCCGATGGCAATGCCGGTCTCGGCCCGGGTCAGGGCGGGGGCATCGTTGATGCCGTCCCCCACCATGGCCACCCGGCCCTTTTTCTGCCAGCGGCGGACCTCCGCCTCCTTGCCGGCGGGCAGCACCCCCGCCACCACATGGCCGGCGTCCAGCCCCACCATGGAGCCGATGTGCCGGGCAGTGGCTTCGTTGTCGCCGGTGAGCAGCACCACGTTGAGGCCCAGGGCCTTCATGCGGGCGATGGCCGCCGCCGAGGTCTTTTTCACCACGTCGGAGACACCGATGACGCCCGCCGGGCTGCCCGCCAGCGAGAAATAGAGGGGTGTGATGCCGTTTTTGCTCATCTCCTCGCCGGCCTGTTCCAGGTCGGGGGGCAGCACGCAGGTGGTGCGGATGAAGTCGGCGTTGCCGCCCGCAATGACCTTGCCGGCCACCTTGCCCCGCAGTCCCTGGCCGGGCACCGCCTCAAAGTTGGCCACGGCGGTGTACTTGATCTTGTCGTCCTGGGCCCGCTGCAAAATCGCCCGGGCCAGGGGATGTTCGCTCTGGAGTTCCAGCCCCGCCGCCATGCTGAGCAGGAACTTTTCCGGCACGCGGCGGGTGCCCACGATCTGCACCACGCTGGGCTCGCCGGTGGTGATGGTGCCGGTCTTGTCCAGCAGCACCGTGTCGGTGTAGCCGGTGGTTTCAAGACTGGCAGCGGTTTTAAACAGAATGCCGTGTTTGGCGCCCACGCCGCTGCCCACCATGATGGCCACCGGGGTGGCAAGGCCCAGGGCGCAGGGACAGCTGATGACCAGCACCGAGATGCCCCGGGCCAGGGCCCAGGCAAAGGTCTGGCCCAGCAGCAGCCAGACCAGGAAGGTCACCACCGCGATGGCGATGACGGCGGGCACAAAGATGGCCGATACCTTGTCGGCGGTCTTGGCCAGGGGCGCCTTGGTGGCGGCGGCGTCCCGCACCAGCCGGATGACCTGGGAAAGCGTTGTATCCTGTCCCACCCGCTCGGCCCGGCAGGCCAGGGCGCCGTTCTGGTTGATGGTGGCGGCGCTCACCGGGGAGCCGGGGAACTTGTCCACCGGCATGCTCTCGCCGGTGAGGGCGGCCTCGTTGACGCTGGACACGCCCTCCGCCACCGTGCCGTCCACCGGGACGGCCTCGCCGGGCTTGACGAAGAAGATGTCCCCCACCGCCACCTCGCTCACCGGCACCGTGACGGCCTTGCCGTCCCGCAATACCGTGGCGGTCTGGGGGGTGAGCTGCATAAGGCTCTTGAGGGCATCGGTGGTGCGGCCCTTGCTGTAGGCTTCCAGCGTCTTGCCCACCGTGATGAGCGTTAAAATCATGGCCGCCGACTCAAAGTAGAGGTCGTGGCGGTATTGCAGCACCATGGCCTCGTCCCCGGCGCCCAGCCCCACGGCCATCATGACGAGGGCAAAGACGCCGTAGACCAGCGCCGCCCCGGCGCCGAGGGAGACCAGGGCGTCCATGCCGGGGGCTTTGGTGCGCAGGCCGTTCCAGCCGCTGATAAAGAACGCCCGGTTGATCCAGCAGACCGGCACCGTCAGCGCCAGCTGCAAAAGGCCGTAGACCAGCGCCCCGGCCCCGCCCCCTTCCAGGAAAGGCGGCAGCGGCAGGCCGATCATATGCCCCATGGAAAGGTACATCAGCGGCACCAGGAAGCAGAGGCTGTGCACCAGCCGTTTTTTCAGGCGGGGGGTCTCGGTGTCGTCCAGGGCGCCGTCCAGGGTATCGTCGGCGGGCGCCGCACCGTAGCCGGCGGATTCCACCGCCCGGCAGATGCGTTTTTGCAGGGCGGTTTCGTCGGCACCGGGGGCGGTTTCCACCTGCATCGAGTTGGTCAGCAGGCTGACCGACACCGACTGCACGCCGGGCACCGCCGCCACGGCTTTTTCCAGATGACTGGCACAAGCGGCGCAGCTCATGCCGGTGATTTCATAGCGTTGCATCGTGGAGAACTCCTTTTTCTGCAAGAGGGGGCGGTTTGTCAGCCCTTTCCCCCATTAAAACAGTTTTTCCGGCAAAAGGATGTCATGTTTTGGCACCCGCTCCCAGCTGAAATCCGCCACCAGATCCGCCGGGGCGGCGGGGCGGGGTGCGTCCTGCAAGCCGCAGGCGTAGGCCAGTTTGCCCACCACTTCCTCGGGGGCATACTTTGCCCGCAGGTGTTCGAGGCTCTGGTCGCCGTCCCGCTTGGAGAGCCGCCGTCCGTCGGCGGCCAGCAGCAGGGGCAGATGGTAAAAGCGGGGTGGCGTCAGGCCCAGTTCCCGGTAAAGCCAGAGCTGCCGCGGCGTGCTGGAGAGCAGGTCACTCCCCCGCACCACCTCGGTGACCCCCATGAGGGCGTCGTCCACGACGACGGCCAGCTGGTAAGCGAACACGCCGTCCGCCCGGCGCAGGTAGAAGTCGCCGCAGTCCCGGGCGAGATTTTCGGCATAGTAGCCCATGTGGCCGTCGGTGAAGCCGATGACCTCGTCGGGCACCTGTACCCGCCAGGCGGGGGCGCGGGTCTTCGCCTTTTCGGCCACCTGTTCGGGCGTCAGATTCCGGCAGGTGCCGGCGTAGACCACCTGGCCATCGCTGCGGTGGGGGGCGCTGGCGGCGTGGAGCTGGCTGCGGCTGCAAAAGCAGGGATAGACCAGCCCCCGGTCGGCCAGCTTGTTATAATAATACTGGTAAATTTCCGACCGCTCGCTCTGGTAGAGGGGCGGTTCGGGGCCGTCGGCGGCCAGGCCCAGCCACTGCAGATCGTCGATAATCGCATCGGCGTAGACCCGGGGACACCGCAGGGTGTCCAGGTCCTCGATGCGCAGCAGCACCTGACCGCCCCGGCTTTTGGCACTGAGCCAGGCCAGCAGACAGCAGAGCAGATTCCCCAGGTGCATCCGTCCGCTGGGGCTGGGTGCGTAGCGACCGGTGGTCATTCCAGGGTATAGACGCCGTCGCCCAGCGCCCGCAGATGCACCCGGTAGAAGGCCGCCACCGCCCTGACCATGGCCTCGGCGTCGGACACCGCGGCGGTCTCCACAGCGGAGTGCATGGCCAGCTGGGGCAGGCCGATGTCCGCCATGGGGATGGGCAGACTGTGGCTCTGGAGATTGCCCAGCGTGCTGCCGCCCGCCTCGTCGGCGCGGTTCGAGAACGTTTGCACCTTGACGCCAGCCTTTTCGCAGATGGCCCGGAAGATACCGCCGCTCAGGGCGTTGGTCGTGTATTTCTGGCTGGCGTTGTATTTGAGCAGCACGCCGCCGCCCAGCCGCACGGGGGCCGCCGGGTCGCTCTTGGACGGGAAGTTGGGATGGGTGGCGTGGCCGTTGTCGGCGCTGAGCAGAAAGCTGTTGGCCAGCGCCCGGTGTTCCATCTGGGCGCTGTGAGGGATGGATTCGAGAATCCGGTCCAGCACGTCCCGCAGAAAGCTGCTCTGGGCGCCCTGGCGGCTGGAGGAGCCCACTTCTTCATTATCGAGCATCGCCCAGACGGGAGCACAGGCGCTGTCCGTCTCGGCACTGGCGTCGATGAAGCCCAGCAGGGTGGTGGCGGCGCATTCCAGGTCGTCGATGCGGGGGGCCATAAAGTACTCCCCGTCGGGGCCGATCTGGGTGGGGGCCTGGCGGGTCACCAGCTGGAGATCCCGGTCGAGGATGTCCTTTTCCTCCACCCCCAGCTCCTCACAGAGCAGGTCGGTCAGCGTGCGGCCCGCCTCGGGGCTCCACAGGGGCTGCATGTCGATCTGGGGGTTGTACTCGTGGCCCTTGTTCACGTTGCGCTGCATGTGGATGGCCAGGGAGGGGATCACCAGCAGGTCCCGGTCAAAGTGGACAAGGCGGGTCTCCACCCCGTCGGCGGTGCGCAGCAGCACCCGGCCGGCCACCGTCAGGGGGCGGTCCAGCCAGGAGGCCATGTTCATGCCGCCGTAGCCCTCCACGCTCAGGCGGCGGCAGCCGTCGTTGGTCACGGCGTCGGACTTGATCTTCCAGCCCGGGGCGTCGCTGTGGCTGGCCGTGATGCGCCACCCGCCGATGGCATGGGCGGGAATGCGCCAGGCCACCACGGCGGAACCGTTGCGCAGGAGGTAGTACCCCTTGCCCGGTTCCAGGTTCCAGTAGTCGGCCTCCTCCAGACGGGTGAAGCCCGCCGCGTCCAGCCAGGCCGCCGCCGTGGCCGCCGCATGGTAGGGGGTCACGCCCTCCTGCAAAAATTCAAACAGATCGTCGATCATACGTCAATTTCTCCCTCTCGCTCTCCCGGCACGCCACGGCGCCCGGGGTTCTTCCTACATTCTACCGCAAATACCTGCGGCGGGCAAGTTGCAGCGGGAGAATTTTCGGGGTATAGTGATGGCAGGGGCCAGGCGCCCCGCATAGTATGGAAACACGGGAGGGGTTTGTATGAAGGGTAAGATCTGCGGATTGCTGGCGGGGTGTGTGCTGCTGGCGGGCTGCGCCGGGGTGCCGGGGACTTCCGCGGCACAGACGGCTACGGCGGAGAGCGCCCCCGCCTCGGTTCCGGCCGCCACGGCGGAGAGTGCCGCGGCCACCGGCAAGACGCTTACGGTGGTGCTGAACGGCTGCATTGCCTACGAGGTGGACAGTGCGGGCGGCAGCCTGAAGACGGCCATTGCGGCGGCGGACCTGGTGGTGTACCTGGCGGAAGAGGATGTACCCGCCGATCTGGGGGGCGAGACCGCCGCCTGGCAGGACAGCCTGGACGCAGACAGCCAGGCCACGCTGGACGCCAACTGGCCGGGGGTGTACGCCTGTGCCGAGGGCATCTGCCAGGACCTGGACAGCCAGCAGGGGCTGCTGGACGACGCCGGGGTGACGACGGACTTTGCCGCCATGGACCTGACCGAAGTGCCGGAACAGCTGGACGTGATGAACGCCGCGCTGACCGGGGAATGACCGCTCTTTCCTATTATAATGGGAAAGGGACGGTTGCCCCATAAAACCGTCTGCGTCGGCGGACATGTGCCGACCGACGCAGACACCGACAGGGAAATTTTGCGGCAAATTGTGTGCGAGACGCAAGGCGGCGAGTGCGCGGTTTGCCGTAAAATTTTGTCGAAGGGGAATCCAAAGGGGGAAAACGGAGCGTCAGGCACCGCCGTGCGCGACGGTTGCCCCCTTTGAAACGAACCAAAGAGGGACGGCCCCGCGGGGCCGTCCCTCTTTGTGTATGCGATTGTAAGCGGGAGGAAGTTTACTCCACATCCTGCAGGGCCGCGTAGTCCTGCTCGCCGGTGCGGACCTTGACGACCTTCGCCACGTTGTAGACGAAGATCTTGCCGTCGCCGATATGACCGGTGTACAGCGCCTTGGTGGCCGCGTCGATGATGGTCTCCACGGGGATCTTGCTGATGACCACTTCCACCTTGACCTTGGGCAGCAGGGTGGCATCCACTTCGGCGCCGCGGTATTTCTCGCCGCTGCCCTTCTGGAGGCCGCAGCCCATGACCTGGGTGACGGTCATGCCGGTGACGCCCACCTTGTTCAGCGCCTGTTTCAGGGCGTCGAACTTGGCCAGCTGGACGATGATGGAAACCTTGTGCATACCGCTGTCCAGATCGGCAGGCAGCGGAGCCTCCTTCTGGACCTTGACGGCCGCCGCCACCTGGGCGGGGCTGGCCTTGGCGAGATCCTCCTCGCCCAGGTCGGTGTTTTCGTTCACGTCCAGTTCGGCGTAAGTAGCGTCGCTGATGGCGAAGCCGGCGTAAGCGCTGGCCAGGCCGTGCTCATGCATATCCAGGCCGTCGATCTCTTCCTGCTGGGTGACGCGCAGGCCGACGGTCTTCTTGATGAGGGTGAAGATGATGAACATGGCAACCAGGACCCAGACCAGAACGCTGACAACGCCCAGCACCTGGATGCCGAAGAAGGTGAAGCCATGGCCGTAGAAGACGCCCTGGCTGGTGGAGAACAGGCCGGTGGCGAGAGTGCCCCAGGCACCGTTGACGCAGTGGACGGAGACCGCACCGACGGGGTCATCGATCTTGGCCACGTTGTCGAAGAATTCCACGGAGAAGACCACCAGGACACCGGCAACGATGCCGATGATGGCAGCGCCGAACGGGTCAACCATGTCGCAGCCGGCGGTGATGGCGACGAGGCCGGCCAGCGCGCCGTTGAAGGTCAGGGAGACATCGGGCTTGCCGTAGCGCACCCAGGTGGTGATGAGGGCCGCGCAGGTGGCGAGGGCGGCGGCCAGGTTGGTGTTGAAGCAGATGAGGCCGGCGGAGACCATGGTGTCGTCACCGGTCATGGAGACGGTGGAGCCGCCGTTGAAGCCGAACCAGCAGAACCAGAGGATGAAGACGCCGAGAGCCATGGCGGTCAGGTTGTGGCCGGGGATGGCGCGGGCCCTGCCGTCCTTGCCGTACTTGCCGATACGGGGACCCAGCATCCAGGCGCCCAGGCAGGCGGTGACGCCGCCGACGAAGTGGACGGCCGTGGAACCGGCGAAGTCATGGAAGCCCAGCTGGCTGAGCCAGCCGCCGCCCCAGATCCAGTGACCGGAGATGGGGTAGACGATGAGGCTGATGGCCGCAGAGTAGAGGCAGTAGGCGCTGAACTTGGTGCGCTCTGCCATGGAGCCGGAAACGATGGTGGCGGCGGTGGCGCAGAACACAGTCTGGAACACCACGTAGACCCACAGCGGCAGGCCGCCGAAATCGTAGCTGCCCTGGATGAACGGATCAAAACCGCCGATGAAGGCGCCGGTGCCCGCAAACATCACACCGAAGCCAACCAGCCAGTAGCAGGGCGTGCCGATACAGAAATCCATCATATTCTTCATCAGAATATTGCCGGTATTCTTGGCGCGGGTCAGGCCCGCTTCGCAAAGGGCGAAGCCTGCCTGCATGAAGAAGACCATGAACGCCGCAACCAGTGTCCATGTAACGTCTGCCGAGTTGTACATACACATAACCCCTTTCATTACCCCACAAACCGAAAAAAGCGCCGGACAGAGTTTTCTCTGTCCGGCGCCTTTGCCGTTTGTTTCGTTGCGTTTATGCTAGCACACCCTATGCGCCCGGTCAAGAGAAAATTGCCGCTTTTGCCATTTTTTGGAGCCTTGCCCGTCCGGCGCCGGAGGTTTTCCACCGTTTTTGGGCAGCATGACGAAGGAAAACTTCATTTTCTTTTGCATCCAAGGCCCATTCTTCGTTTCAGGAGCGTCCCCGGTTTATTTTCTTAAGTCTCGGCGGCTGCCTTGCCAAGGCGGGCGCGGTTGGCTATAATAGAAGAATCAAATTGCACAAAGGAGGCCTGGCTGTGGCCGGAACATTGTATCTGGTGGCGACGCCCATCGGCAATCTGGACGACATGCCGCCCCGGGTGGCGGCGACGTTCGGGGCGGTGGATTTTGTGGCGGCCGAGGATACCCGGGTGACGCTGCGGCTGTTGAATCATCTGGGGCTGAAGAAGCCGATGATGAGCTATTACGAGCACGCGCTGCATCACGGCGAGGCGATTTTACAGCGCATCGAGGCCGGGGAGGACTGTGCCCTGTGCAGCGATGCGGGGATGCCCTGCATCAGCGATCCCGGGGAGCAGATCGTGGCCGAGGCCCATGCCCGGGGCATCCGGGTGGTGCCGGTACCCGGGGCTTCGGCCTGCATCACGGCGCTGGCGGCCAGCGGACAGCCCACGGCCCGGTTCGTCTTTGAGGGGTTCCTGCCGGTACCCAAGCGGGAGCGGCGGGAGCGTCTGGCTGCCTTGCAGGGGGAGACCCGGACCATCCTCTTTTACGAGGCGCCCCACAAGCTGCGGGGCACGCTGGACGATCTGGCGGCGGCTTTCGGGGCTGACCGTTCGGTGAGCCTGTGCCGGGAACTGACCAAACTCCACGAGGAGATCGTCAAGACCACGCTGGGGGAGGCTGTGGCCTATTACAAGGACCACGATCCGCGCGGCGAATATGTGCTGGTGGTGGCGGGTGCCGACCCGGCCGCCGCGGCGGCGGAAACGGAGCCCACCAAAGAGGACGTGGTGGCGGCGGCCAGGACGCTGCTGGCGGGGGGCATGCCGCCCTCGGCGGCGGCGAAACAGGCGGCCGCGGGCACGCCCTTCTCCAAGGGGGAGATCTACAAGGAACTCATCGCAAAAGGGTGACCCTGTTGAAAGTTTCTTCGGTTCCCTTGTTGCCGCCCCGTGCCGGATGGCCGCGGCTGTTCCCTTGCCAGAACACACCGGGATGACCGGTGAAAGTTTCTTCGGTTCCCTTTTTGCCGCCCCGTGCCGGGTGGCTGCGGCTGTTCCCTTGCCAGAACACACCGGGATGACCGGTGAAAGTTTCTTCGGTTCCCTTTTTGCCGCCCCGTGCCGGGTGGCTGCGGCTGTTCCCTTGCCAGAACACACCGGGATGACCGGTGAAAGTTTCTTCGGTTCCTTCTTTTCAAAGAAGGAACAAAGAAGGGACAAAGATAGAAAGGATTTTTTCCATGTCCGATACCACAAAAATTCTCGTCGTGAGCGACGTACACGGCCGGCTGCGTGACCTTCGCTGGGTCTTGCAGAACGAGCAGGCCGACGCGCTGTTTTTTCTGGGCGACGGGTTGTATGATCTGAACGCGGCCTTGCAGCTGCGGAAAACGCCGGTTCCCTACCCCATCTACCGGGTGGCGGGCAACTGTGACAGCGGGTATACGGACCCGGTGGAGGGGCTGGCGCCCTTTGCAGGGGTACTGTTTTTCTACACCCACGGGCACCGGTACGGTGTGAAGATGGGGTACGAGCAGCTGGCCGAGAGTGCCGCGGCCCGGGGCGCCGACGTGGCGCTGTTCGGGCACACCCATATGCGGGCGCTGGAACGGGGCCAGGGCGTGACGGCCACGGTGTTCAATCCGGGCAGCCTGCGGGACGGCGGCAGCTACGGCGTCATTGAGATCACCGACGGGAAATGTTCCTTCGGATGGAAGCGGGTGCCTGCCTTTTGAACGAGAGTGTTTTGTATCTGCCCGAAGTGGACAGCACCAACGCCTGGGCGAAGGCCCATCTGGACCGGTTCGGGCCCATCGGGGCGGTGTACACCACCCACCAGACGGCGGGCCGGGGACGGCTGGGCCGCCAGTGGACCGACGCCCCGGGCCGGGGCCTCTACTACACGGTGGTTCTGAAAACCCCGCTGGCGCAGCCTTCTACCCTGCCGCTCTTTTCCAGCCTGGCGGTGGCGGATGCCCTGGAACAGCGCTACGGCGTACAGTGTCAGATCAAGTGGCCCAACGACCTTTTGCTGAACGGCAAAAAGGTGGTGGGCATCCTGTGCGAGGGCGCCCCCGACGGGCACAGTGTATTGTCGGGCATCGGGATCAATCTGGCCCAGGAGCAAGGTTATTTTGACGCGGCAAATCTTCCCCACGGCACGAGCCTTGCGCTGCAGGGGGTACAGGTGAATCTTGCCGAAGACCCCGAATGGCTGGCCCAGTATATAACGGATTTCGGGTTTGACCGGGCGCTGTACACCTACGAGGTGGAGGGGTTTGCCCCCTACCGGGCGCGGTACAAGGCGCGGTGCGTGAACCTGGGACGCCGGGTGACCTATGACGGCGGCGCCGGGGTGGCCCGGGACGTGGATGAGGAGGGACGGCTCATCGTGGACGGTGAGAACGGCGAAGTCCATGTCTTTACCGGCGAAGTATCGGTGCAGGGCATCTACGGCGCGGTGTGAGCTTGTTGTTCCTTCTTTGCAAAGAAGGAACCGAAGAAATTCCAATCAAAAATGCCTGGGAGGGTGTTACCCTCCCAGGCATTTTTCGTTAGAGTTCTTTTGGTTCTTTTCTTGCAAGAAAAGAACAAGAGGCGCACATCAGGCCTTGGCGGCCTTCTCCTCGTCCAGGCGGTCCAGCATATCCCAGACGCCCAGCATATACTGGATACCCAGGGCACGGTCATACTTGCCGTAACCGGGGCGGCAGTTGCCGGGACCTTCCTCCCACAGCTGACGGCCATGGTCGGGGCGGATGACGCCGTCGAAGCCGCAGTCATGGTAGGCGCGCAGGATCTCAATGATGCCGGTCTCGCCGCAGCAATCGCGGTGGGCAGCCTCGCTGAAATCGCCGTTGGGGAAATGATGGATGTTCCGCACATGGGCGAAGGGGATGCGGTCGCAGTGCTTGCGCACGATGGCCGCCACATTGTTGTTGGGGTTCGCGTTCAGGCTGCCGGAGCAAAGGGTCAGGCAGTTGTACGGGTCGTCCACCATCTTGAGGAAGCGGTCGATGCTCTCGGCATCCACCAGCAGGCGCGGCAGACCGAAGATATCCCACGGGGGATCATCCATGTGGATGGCCATCTTCACGTCGCACTCGTGGCAGGTGGGCATGATGGCTTCCAGGAAATACTTCAGGTTATCCCACAGCTTCTCCTTGGTGACGGGGGCGTAGGCCTTGAACAGCTCGTCCAGCTTGGCCATGCGTTCCGGCTCCCAGCCCGGGAAGGTCATGTGATACTTCTCGGTGAAGTTCAGGATGTACTCGGCCATGGCCTTGTAATCGTCCTGGATCATGTCCTTCTGGTAGAACAGGGCGGTGGAACCGTCGCCGACAGGATGGAACAGGTCGGTGCGGGTCCAGTCAAAGATGGGCATGAAGTTGTAGCAGATGGTCTTCACACCGAACTTGGACAGGTTGCGGATGCACTGCTTGTAGTTTTCGATCAGCTGGTCGCGGCTGGGCAGACCGATCTTGATGTCGTCGTGGACGTTGACGGATTCCACCACCTCGGCGGTAAAACCGTAGGAATGGATCTGGTCCACCACGGCCTTGATCTCGTCCTCTTCCCAGATCTCGCCGGGCATCTTGCTGTGCAGCGCCCAGACGATGCTCTCCACGCCGGGGATCTGCTTGATGTCGCCGAGGGTGATGGGATCGTTGCCCTCACCGTACCAGCGCCAACCCATTTTCATGGACATAAAAGACCTCCTTGTAGTTTACTTGCAAAAGAGATTCGTTTGTAACCGGCCATTGCCGGAAATGGTACGTTTTTCAATCCGTCCGGGTCGGCGGACATGCGCCGACGGCCCGGACACCGACAGGGAAATTGTGCCCAAAATTGTGTGCGAGGCCCGCAGGCCGAGTGCGCGGTTTTGGGTACAATTTTGTCGAGGGGGAATCCAAAGGGGGGAATAGGCCCGTCAGGCACCGCCGTGCGGGACTGTTCCCCTCTTTGAGGGCCGCAGGCCTTAGGCCAAGGCGTCGTGCAGCGTCTTGCGCACGGCACCCGCACCCGCCAGCTCGGCCACAAAATACTTCTCGATCTTGTCGGCCAGGACGGTCTTGGTCAGATCGGTGCCGAAGATGGAAGCGTTGGCCAGGATCGCTTTCAGCTGACCCTGGTAGGTCTCGGGCTTGCCCACCTCGATGCCGGCCAGCTTGGCCTGCAGGTCTTCCTTCAGGGGATCGGCGGACACCTCAAAGGCGTTGCCGTTGTCATCCACGGCCAGCAGGTAGCGCAGCCAGCCCGCGATGGCCAGAGGAATGGACACCAGGGTATTCAGGTCGCGGCCTTCGGCGATGTAGCTCTTGATGGTCTCGCCGAAACGGATGCCCACCTTCTGGGAGGTATCGGTGGCGATGCGCTGGGGCGCGTCGGGCATGAAGGGGTTGGGCAGGCGCTGCTCGACGACCTCGTCGATGAAGGCCTTGGGCTCCAGGATGCCGGGGTTGACCACAACCGGCAGACCCTCCACATAGCCCAGCCGCTTGATGAGGGCGACGATGTCGGCGTCCTTCATCTCATCGCAGATCAGGGTGTAGCCCAGCATGCAGCCGTAGACAGACATGGCGGTGTGCAGCGGGTTCAGGCAGGTGGTGACCTTCATGCGCTCGGTCTTGTTGACGGTCTCGCGGTCGGTCATGTAGACGCCCGCCTTCTCGAGGGCCGGACGGCCGTTGGGGAACTTGTCCTCCACCACCAGGTACTGGGGACGCTCGGCGTTGACGAAGGCCGCAATGAAGGTGTTCTTGCTGGTGACGATGGGGGCCATATCCTCGATGCCGTCCTTGGCCAGGGACTCCTCCACGATCTTGTGGGGGCGCGGGGTGATCTTGTCGATCATCGACCAGGGGAAGGCGATCTTGCTCTCATCGGTCAGGTAGTCGATGAAGTCCTGGCCCACACAGCCCTTCTCCAGCCAGGCCTTGGCAATGGTCATGACGCTGGACTGCAGCTTCTCGCCGTTGTGGGAGCAGTTGTCCATCGAGACCACGGCCAGAGGATACTTGCCGGCGTTGTAGCGCTCCAGCAGCAGGGCGGCCACCATGCTCATGGCATGGCGGGCATGGTCGGGGCCCTCGTCGATGTCGGCCTGGACGACGGGCATCAGGCTGCCGTCCGGACGGTAGAGGGCGTAGCCCTTCTCGGTGATGGTGAAGGAGATCATCTGCAGGCCGGGATCGGTGAAGATCTCCTTGAAGCGGGCCATCATGGCCGCATCGGAGGAATCGGCGCGCAGACCCTCGGCCACCGAACCGATGATCTCACGGCTGGTGGTGCCGTCGGGGTTCAGGGTGACCATCATGGTCAGGTTGTCGTAGGGGGTGTAGATCTTGTCGATGATGTCGTAGTCGAAGGTGTCGGCTGCGATGATGCCGCGGTCGGCCTCACCGGCGTTGAGCAGCTTCTGCTGCAGCGCCGCAATGAAGCCGCGGAAGATGTTGCCGGCGCCGAAGTGCACCCAGATGGGGTGTGCCTTGGTGGCGGCGGTCATGGCCTCGTGGTCGAACCGGGGCAGCTTGACGCCCAGCTTTTCCCACTCTGCTTTCTGGTTGACGATGGAAGAAGCATTCATCTGCATAGTGATTGACTCCTTTTGTTTGACTGCGCGGTGGGCGGTCATCATGCCGTCCGCGTTGATTTCAGTATACCGCGCAATTTTTATTAGGAAAATGGCCGAGATTGCTTGAAAGATTGTAAAAGTTGCGGTAAAGTATACTATATAGAAACGGACCGCCGGAAAAGGGGACAAAACCGCATGGCAGGATCCCATTACAACCCCTATACCCGCCGCCAGACGATGATCGCCTCGGACTACGAGATCTATCGCTACCGCTCCACCTATATGAATGAGGTGGAGCTGCACCACCATGATTTCTACGAGGTGTATCTCTTATTGCGCGGCCGGGTGGAATATATTGTGGAGAACCACATCTACCGCATGCGCCCGGGGGACTGGATGCTCACCAGTCCCCTCGAGCTGCACCAGGCGCGGATCGTCACCGACGCGGACGCCTACGAGCGGTTTGTGCTGTGGATCGCCCGGCCCTACCTCGAGCATCTCTCCACGCCGCGGACAAGCCTGACCCGCTGTTTTGACACCAGCATCCCCAACCACACCAACCTCCTGCGATTGCCGGGGGCGGCGGGGACCCAGATGCGGGCCTCCATCGACCGGCTCTGCACGCTGCGCACCTCCAAGGAGTACGGCAGCGACCTGTTGGCCCAGGGGGCGCTGGTGGAGCTGATGATCGGGCTGAACCAGGCGGCCGCCGAGCGGGGGGACGCCCGGCCCATGGGCAGCAGCGACCAGGTGGTGGACGCGGTGCTGCACTACATCAACGAGCACTACAGCGAGACACTGACGCTGGACCAGCTGGCGGAGAAATTCTTCATCAGCAAATACCACCTGCTGCGCAAGTTCGACGCCCAGGTGGGCACCACGGTGCACCGCTATATTCTGCAGAAACGGCTTCTCAACGCCAAGCAGCTGCTGGCGGGGGGCGTGCCGCCCAATGAGGTGTGCCAGTACTGCGGCTTCGGGGACTACGCGAATTTTTATCGTGCCTTCAAGGCGGAGTACAACCAGACCCCCCGGCAGTACATCCAGACGGTGCGGAGCAACTGACCTTCTTGCACTTTGCCGCCGATGCGTGTACAATAGGGGGAAATTCTTTTTATACGGGACAAGAAAGGGGCGCTTTTCAGGTGAAAAGAAACTGGTTGGCCGTTCTTCTGTGCGGTTCCCTGCTGTTGGCGGGCTGTTCGTCCGCCAAAGAGGTCTCTGTGCAGATGCAGGTATCGGACGGATACATTCAGTATTACAACGGCCGGGAATGGGAGAATCTGATTGCCGTGGACGAACTGCGCGGGGCACAGGGTGCCGCCGGGCAGGACGGCCGGGACGGGCAGGACGGTGCAGACGGCACCGACGGCCAGAATGGCAAAAACGGCGCCGACGGCATCAACGGCCGGGACGGCGCCGACGGTCAGAACGGCAAGGACGGACAAAACGGAAAGGACGGCCAGAACGGCCGGGATGGTGCCGACGGCAAGGATGGCCAGAATGGCAAAGACGGCGCTGACGGCCAGGACGGTGCCTCGGCGGTGCGGTGCGACCACCGCTACCGGCAGGTTTCCCTGGTAACGGAAAAGGTCCACGACCTGGACGGGGGCGGCTATCTGTCACGGACCACCTACACCATGGTGTGTGATCTGTGCGGACAGAAAATCCAGATGTACAACGATCTTGAGGTATTGCCCACGCCTATCCCGACGCCCACACCCACGTCTGCGCCGGTCGTGACGCCCAAACCTACGCCTGTACCGGCCACGCCGGAACCCACACCTGTACCGCAGACGCCCACCCCTGTACCGGCCACACCGGAACCCGCTCCTGAACCCACGCCGGAACCGGTTGTAACACCTTGCCCCACGCCTGAACTCACACCGGAACCCACGCCGGAACCCACACCCGAACCGCCGCCGGAAAGCGCACCCCCTGTGTCGCTGCCGGATTTTCTGCCCACGGTATCCCATAGCCGGGTCCTGTAAGGAGTAAGACCATGGCTGCAACCAAAACCGAAACCCGCCGCGCGGCGGGCATCGACTATACGCTGACCCGGCGGCGGGTGCGCAACATCAACCTGCGGGTGCGGGCCGACGGGTCGGTGGCGGCCAGCGCGTCGTCCCGGGTGCCCGCCGGGGTGGTGGACGCCTTTGTGGCGGCCCGGGCCGCCTGGGTACTCTCCGCCCAGCGCAAGATGGCCCGCCGGGCCCGGTGGGATGCGGCCGCCGACGCGGCGCTGCCCACCAAGGCGGAGGCCCTTGCCCAGATGACCGCCCTTTGCCGGGCATACTATCCACGGTTCGCGGCCAGCTGTCCGGGGGGCGCCTTTCCCCGCATCGCCGTGCGGGACATGCGCACCCGGTGGGGGTCCTGCAGCCTGAAAACCGGCACGCTGGCTTTCAGCCGGCGGCTGTGTGTGACACCCCCTGCCGCCCAGGAATATGTTGTGGTACACGAATTCTGCCACTTCGCCCACCCCGACCACAGCCCGGCCTTCTGGGCGGCGGTGGAGGCGGTGCTGCCGGACTATCGCCGGCGCCAACAACTGCTGCGGTGAACTGCCGCGCCACATGGAGGTCCTGCTCTTGGCTTCTTCCCAGAAAAAATACACCACGCTGGTGAACAACACCCTGTTGTTCGCCCTGTCCAACTTCAGCTCGAAACTGTTGAGCTTTTTCATCCGGCCCTACCTGAGCTATGCTCTCGACTCCCCCGACGTGATGGGTGTGTCCAGTCTGTTGCAGCAGGCCACCAATTTGCTGATCCCGGTGGTGAGCCTGGGGGTATCCTACGCGGTGATCCGCTTCGGTCTGGACAAGGCCGTCCGCAAGGAGAGCGTCTTTGTGAACGGCGGGCTGACCATCTTCACCGGTTTTGCCATACTGGTGGTGGCCATGCCGCTGGTGCGGCTCATCCCCAACGCCGCCGAGTACCTGCCCTGGCTCTACCTCTGCGTGCTGGCCAGCTGTCTGCGCACGCTGTGCACCCAGTTCATCCGGGCCCGGATGCTCAACCGGCTGGTGGCCATCGACGGCGTGCTCACCACCGGCACATTGCTTGCCTATTACCTGATCTTTTTAAGCTGGTTCAGGATGGGCGCCACCGGCTTTTTGCTGGCCAACGCCTGCGCCGACTTAACGTCCATGGTGTTTGTCTTCTTCGCGGGGGGCTGCTGGAAATACTGCAAGCCCAAAGCCTTTGACAAATCCCTCTGGGGCGAGATGCTGCGGTACTGTCTGCCCATGATCCCGGCGGCCATCAGCTTCTGGATCATCAACGCCAGCGATATGTTCTTCGTCCAGGCCATGTGCGAGGACTACCAGGGCCGCAGCGGCAACTACTGGGTGGGCCTGCTCTCCGCCGGGTACTTCCTGCCCCAGGTGATCACGATCATGGGCAGCATCTTCTATGAGGCGTGGCAGCTCTCCGCCGTCACCGAGGAACAGGACCGGGAAGCCTTCTTCTCCAAGATTTTCCGGGTCTACGCCTGCGCCATGTTCTGCTGTGTGGCGGGGGTGGTCATGCTCTGCCGCCCCATGATGCACCTTTTCAAAGCGGAGTACTATGACGGCTGGACCTTCGTGCCCTTCCTGACCCTCTGCTCCATGTGCACCTGCCTGAACCAGTTTTTGAACAGCGTGTATGTTGTCTACAAGCGGTCCACCGGGTCGCTCTTCACCATGCTGGCGGGGGCTGTGCTCAACGTCATTCTCAACGGCATCTTCATCCTGCTGTGGGGTCCCTGGGGCGTCACGCCGGCCAGCTTCTTAAGCCTTTTGGTGGTCTTCCTGCTGCGGGCCTACTCCACCCGGGGCCTTCTGCGCATCGACTTCCACCCCGCCTGGCTGCTGGTGAACCTGGTATTGGTGCTGGCCGAGATCTGGTGTCTGATGAATGTTACCGCCTGGGTCATCCCGGTGGTGCTGCTCACCGCCGTGGTGTGTGCCATCAACGTGCGGGAAGTCTACAGTCTGGTGCAGAAGCTGCTGGGCAAATTCCTGCACCGCAAAGGAGCGTAAAACCATGGATAATGAGATTCTCCGGGCGCTGCACGCCCGCAAAAGTGTACGGGTCTTCACCGACGAGCCGGTGACCGCCGGGGAGCGGGCCGCCATTCTGGAGGCTGCCTTCCAGGCGCCCACGGCGGGCAACCAGCAGCTCTACACCATCCTGGACATCACCGACCCCGCCCAGAAGGCGCGGCTGGCGGATCTGTGCGACCATCAGCCCTTCATTGCCAAGTCGAAACTCTGCCTGGTGTTTCTGGCGGACTGCCGCCGGTGGGTTCGTGCCTACCGCGCCGCCGGGGTGGAATCGCCCCGCAAGGCCGGGCCGGGGGATCTTTTGCTGGCGGTAGCGGATGCCTGCATCGCGGCCCAGAACGCCGTGACGGCGGCGGAAAGCCTGGGCATTGGCAGCTGCTACATCGGGGACGTGCTGGAAAACGCCGAGGAGATGCGCAAAGCCCTGGCGCTGCCGCCCCAGGTGGTGCCGGCCTGCATGCTGGTGTTCGGCCGTCCCACCCAACAGCAGAAGGACCGGGCCAAGCCGGTGCGGTTCCGGGAGGAAGCGGTGGTGTGCGAGAACACCTACCGCGACCGCACCGAGGCGGAGCTGCGGGAGGATTTCAACCAGCGGGGCGCCGGGGTGCCGGAGTTCGAGTTTGACCGGTATCTCCAGGCCTTCTGCAAACGCAAGTACGACAGCGACTTCTCCCGGGAAATGAGCCGCAGCGCGGCGGTGTACCTGAAAGACTTTGAATGATGGTTTTTCCCGCTTTCTTGCAAGAAAGCGGGGCAAAGAACTCTATCGAACAAGGCACGGTCAGACGACCGTGCCTTGTTATCGTTATGGAAAGGAGAAAGAGAGATGTAGGGCGGGGATTCTTCCCCGCCGCGGGGTGTGGCCGTTTCCGTCAGATTCTCCGGCGGGGTCAAGACCCCGCCCTACAATCAAACCGTTCTTTTGTTTTCTATATAAAAAATGCACGGTCAATGACCGTGCATTTTTGGTTGAAGTTTCTTTGCCTACTTTCTTTTCAAAGAAAGTAGGTCACTGGGCGTCGAACAGCGACTGCTCCCGTTTGGCGTGGGCGCCCACGTTGTTGTATTCCAGGTTCAGGTACCCGTGCACCCACTGGTCCAGCTGGGTATCGGTGCCAAAGGTGGCGGTGTGTCCGTCGGGGGTCATGTAATCGTTAGCGCCGGTCACCACCGGGGTGACCTCCTTCATCTCCAGCAGATACTGGTAGAAGGTGCTCAACGGCAGCCCCGCCTGCTGGGCGATGGTGGGCGCCAGCATCACCATGTCCATCCGGTTCAGGGGATCGGTGTCGCTCACCGCCGCCTCGATGTTTTCCAGCGGATAATTCGCCCAGATAAAGAAGGGCGTGCTGCGCTCGAGGATCTGCAATTCGTTCTCGGGGGCGATGGTCTTGTCCGCCACGTGATCCACAAAACTGGGCGCGTGGTCGCCGGCAAACGCCAGCACCACCTTGCGGCCGGTGGTCTCGTAGAGGTTGGTGAAATACTCCATCAGCTCCGCCACGGCGGCATCGCTGCGCTTCATGCAGCTGAGGAACTCGTCCATCAGCTCGTCGTACTCGCCGTAATCGGTGGCGGCGTGGACCTCGTCCAGGGCGGCGTCGTTCATGTCGTAGTCGCCGTGGCTCTGGATGGACACCAGGAAGGCGAACCGGGGCTGATCCTCCGGCATGGCCTCGTAGAGGGTCTCAAAATCCCTGTAGGAGGCGGAATCCGTCTGGTAGGGACGGTCGCCGTAATACTCCTGGGTGGGGAAGGAATCCTGGAAATAGGTCTCGTCGAAGCCCAGGGCCCGCCAGGCGGAATCCCGGCGATAGTTGGAATTGGTGTAGGGATGGGCCGCCATGGTGGTGTAGCCCAGGCTCTTGGTGTAGCTGACGATGCTGTTGGCGCCGTAAAGGTTCAGCCAGTTGAAGGGGGTGATGGAGGGCATCAGCATCAGCGAATTGCTGGAGAGCATCTCGTACTCGCTGGAATTGGTGCCGCCGCCCACATGGGGGCTCACCGTGTGGCCGTAGACGGCGTTTTCCAGGTTTTTCGTCACCGGCATGACCTCGGTGTCGGCCTGCAGGTCGGTGACAAGGTCAAAGTCGTAGAAACTTTCGGACAGCACCAGCACGATGTCGGGGTATTCCTGGGCGGTCTCGGCGGTGGCGTACTTGCCACTGACCAGCGCCGCGGCGTCCTGGGCCGCCTGGTCGGAGTAACCCTCCGGCTCCACGATGGGGTCGGCCATGAGGGCGCTGGCCTCCACGGTGCCCGCTAAGTACCCGTACTTATAATAGGTCTCCTGCCAGGCCCAGCCGTAGGTGGCCTTGGGCTTGATGGGATTGGGCCCGAAGTAGCCGAAGAACATCACACAGAAAATGCAGGCAGCACTCACCGCCACCCGCACGGCGCGGGCGCGCCAGCTGGCGCGGCGCGGGCCGTTTTTGGTGAGCAGCCACTGCAGGGCGCTGATGGCCAGCACCGGCACCACCAGCAGACCGATGGTGACGACGGTCTGGGAGATTTTCAGGGTGTAGCTGCCCATGACCTCGGCGGCGGTGCCGAGGTTCAGCACATCCTGGGGCATGAGGGCGGAACCGTGGAGGTCCCGGGTGTAGTAGTTGACGAGGGCCAGCACGGTGAAGAGCACCCCGGCGATGCCGGTGGCCAGCCACCAGCGGCCCAGCAGGGCGAAGAGGACCAGCGTCAGGCAGAAGGCGGTCATGGCGTTGAGGGGCGCATAGACGGGCCACTGTCCGGCCAGATAGTTGGGGGTGACGCCGTCCGACAGTTCCAGCTGATACCGCGCGATGAAGGCGGCGGCCACTGCCAGCAGGCAGGGCAGCACAGCCCGGAGGAAGATTTTTTTCCAGTTTACGGTTTTTAACGTCTGCATGGGGAAATTTCCTACCCTTTCTATACCAAGCGGAAAAACATACGCTGTTCAGTATAGCACAAACGGCGGAAAAAGGAAAGAGGGTACGCCGCTGGGTTTTGCTGGAAAGGGCGGGGTCGTCAGCCTGTCCGAAGATGGGAAAGGTTTGTTAATTTTTTTGTAAAAAAATCTACCAAAAAAATCCGCATTGTGCTATAATACAATCAAATGTCGCTTGTGCAAAATATGCGATTGGTATCACGCCAAAAGGAGGAACCGCACTATGCCCAACCTTGCACTGCTGGCGCTGGAGCCCAGCGATGGCACCGTCGTGCTGACCAGTATTGTTCTGGTTTTTGCGATGCTGATTGCCCTGTGCCTGATCATCATGGCAGAAGGTAAAATCTTTGACAGTATGAAACCCAAGGCCGACAAACCCAAGCCCTCCAAGGCGGAGAAATCCGCCCCCAAGGCGCCTGCCAAGCCGGCCCCGAAACCCGCTGCCCCTGCCGCGAAGGCGGAGGGCGGCATTCCCGGCGAGGTGATTGCCGCGATTTCGGCGGCGGTGGCCTGCGTGATGGGTGAAGGCGCCGTGATCCACGGCATCCGCCGCGTGGCGAAATCCGGCAAGGGGTCCCGCCGCGGTGCGTGGGGCGATGCTGGTGTGCGGGAACACACCACGCCGTTTATGTAAGGAGGGCTGAAAATGGGTGCAATTTTTACCAACATTACCGAAATTTTCGGCAATTCCGGCTGGGCGCAGATCTTCTTCACGGAGGGCGGCTGGAAGTACGCCGTCATGCTGGCGGTGGCCTGTGTGCTTTTGTATCTGGCCATCGTGAAGCAGTTTGAACCGCTGCTGCTGCTGCCCATCGGTTTCGGCATGCTGATGACCAACCTGCCGCTGGACGGCATCTTCCACATTGAGATCTTCCTCAACGAGACCAACCACATCAACTGGGAGATGCTGGGCAATTCGGGCGGCATGGTGGACTACATCTACCTGGGCGTCAAGCTGGGCATCTATCCTCCGCTGATCTTCCTGGGCATCGGTACCATGACCGACTTCACCCCGCTGATCGCCCGTCCCTCCAGCCTGCTGATGGGCGCTGCGGCGCAGCTGGGCATCTTCTTCACCTTTGTGGGCGCGAAGATCCTGGGCTTCACCAACCAGGAAGCCTCTTCCATCGGCATCATCGGCGGTGCCGACGGCCCCACGGCCATCTTCGTCACCACCCGTCTGGCGCCCCATCTGCTGGGTTCCATTGCGGTGGCGGCCTACTGTTACATGGCGTTGGTGCCGGTCATTCAGCCGCCCATCATGCGCGCCCTGACCACCGAGAAGGAACGCCAGGTCATCATGACGGCGCCCCGGCAGGTCTCCAAGACCGAGAAGATCCTCTTCCCCATCATTGTTACCATCATCGTTTCGCTGACGCTGCCTGACGCCGCCATCCTGGTGGGCTGCCTGATGATGGGCAACCTGATGAAGGAATCCGGCGTTGTGGAACGTATCACCAAGACCGCCGGCAACGAGCTCATGAACATCATCACCATCTTCCTGGGCTTCTCGGTTGGCTGCACCACCAACGCGTCCACCTTCCTGACGCTCCAGACCGTGGAGATCATCATTCTGGGCGTTGTGGCCTTCGGTGTGGGCACCGCGGGCGGCGTGCTGCTGGGCAAGGTCATGTGCGCCCTCACCGGCGGCAAGATCAACCCGCTGATCGGTTCTGCCGGCGTGTCCGCCGTGCCTATGGCGGCCCGCGTCAGCCAGAAGGTCGGCCAGGAGTACAATCCCCGCAACTACCTGCTCATGCATGCCATGGGCCCCAACGTGGCGGGTGTTATCGGTTCCGCTGTGGCGGCCGGTATCCTGATCAACATGTTCGGCTGATATCCCCTGGTATCGCGTAAATCAATCCCGGCTGCTGCGGCGGCCGGGATTTTTTTAACACAGGTGTTCGATTTTACAAAATGTTCATATTGCCATCATAGTTTATTAGCAGTTATCCTGTATCTTTATAGGCACAGGGAACCGGAGCCGCAACCGGAACCCTGGAACATGATTCCTCCTCACACCAAACCGATACCCTAACGCCCCCGCCCGGAGCCGCAACCGGACGGGGGCACTGCTTTGCCGTGGAGGGCTTTTGTTCCTTCTTTGCAAAGAAGGAACCGAAGAAACTCCAATCAAAATGCCTGGGAGGGTGTTACCCTCCCAGGCATTTTTAGTTAGAGTTCTTTTGGTTCTTTTCTTGCAAGAAAAGAACAAGGGTCCCCTCACCGCAGAGCAGCGCTCACGAACTCGGTGGTGGCGCTGCGGAGGTCGGCGTCCAGCTGGGCGTTGACCGCGGCGTCCTCGTTCTGGTAATTGTGGTTGCCTTCCGCGAAGGGTTCCGTGAGTACGGTACTGCCGGGCAGGCTGGACACGGCGGCCTCGGTCTCGGCAATGGTATTGGCGCTCAATACGGTGTCCTGGCCGCTGTAGGTGAGCAGTACCGGCAACCCGGCCTCCCGCAGGGCGGCGTTGGGGTCGCTGCCTTCCATCTCCTCCACGAAGGTACCGCTGATCTCCACGCCCCACTTGGTGCCCGCCTTGCCGTTGGCTTTCGCCTCTCCGGCCACGGCCTCCACCTGGCTGAAATCCTCAATGTTCAAAAATTCCAGGCCCTGCAATCCCGTGCCGTTGGCGGGGCTCCACAGCACCAGCGCCGACACCGGGGCATAGCCCTGCCGGGCGCTGATCTCCGGGTAGAGGCTGGCCAGGCGCCCGCCCATGCTGTGCCCCACCAGGGCCGCCGGGCCGTCGGCGCCGTATTCCTGGGCCATCCAGGTGATGGCGGCGTTCACGTCGGCGGCCATGTTGGCAAGGGTATACTCGGTGTAGGGTTCGGTGCTGTCGCCGCAGCCCGCGAAATCCAGCCGCACGGTGGCAATGCCCGCTTCGGCCAGGTCGTCGGCCAGCGGCGCGAAATGTCCGTCGCCGCCCCGGTTGCCGGTAAAGCCGTGGCAGAGCACCACCACCGGCACCTTGCCGGCCCGGGACAGCTTGGACGGCATCTGTACGGTGGCGGGAATGCTGCCCCGGGGCCCCGGGATCTGGACGGTCTCGGCTTCGGGTACCGGCAGCAGCAGCGCCAGGGCGCCCGCCACGCACAGGGCTATCACGGCAATGCAGAGCCATAGAATCCTCATGGCGCGGCGCTGTTTCTTTCGGTTCATGGTCCCCTCCTTTGGTCACGGGTTCGTCGTACCACCATTAAAACGGATTCCCCCGCCTTTGTCAAGCGGAGG
>CALXHT010000025.1 GCA_944388215.1 uncultured Gemmiger sp.
GCTGGTCAGTAACTTCTCGGGCTTTGCGGCGCTGGGCATCGTGCTGGTCATGCAGATGGCCATCGGCGTCACCGAGGCCAGCGGCCTGCTGACCACCGGCATCCGCCGCGCCGTGCTGGGGGTGCCCACCTGGGCGCTCACCGCCACCGTCATCTTCATCGGCATCAACGGCTCCATCGCTTCGGAGGCGTCCATCGTCTTCATCCCGACCTTGGCGCCGACGCCTTCTACCTGGGGCTGCACCGGGTGCATCCCAGCTGCAAGCGCATCGCCTCCGACGAGGTCACCTACAGCCTCCACGCCATTCTGCGGTTCGAGCTGGAGCGGGACTACTTCGCGGGCAGGCTGACCGCCGGGGAGATGGCCGACGCCTGGAACGAGAAGTACAAGGAATATCTCGGCGTCTGCCCGCCGGACGACACCCAGGGGGTGCTCCAGGATATGCACTGGGCGGGGGACTACATCGGCTACTTCCAGAGCTACGCCCTGGGCAACATCTACGACGGCCAGATCCTCGAGGCCCTCGAACGGGATATGCCCGCCTGGCAGGAGGAGATCCGCCAGGGCAACTTTGCCCCCCTCAACGGCTGGATGGGCGAGCACATCTGGCAGTGGGGCTGCTGCTTCACGGCGGGGGAGCTGGTGCAGCGGGTCACCGGCAGCGCCCTGGACGCAAAACCTTTCCTGCGGTATCTCGACCGCAAATACTCGGCCCTCTACGGCCTTGCGCCCGAACCGGAGAACGCCCGGTAAAAACGATGCGTCCTCCATACAAGGACGGCTGTCTTCTGCGAAACCGGGAAAATTAAGAATCTTAAGCGGAAAACCGAAAAACCGGGCTTATTTCAGCGGGCTTGTTTAATTTTCGTAATCTTGCACAAAGATGGCCTGTCCCGGCCGGGGGAAACCTTCCAGGATGAACGAATTTAGAAATTTTTGAGAAATTCCCCTTGCGCAGGCCATCCGACCCTGCTATAATAGCCACAACACCAGACCCAACCAAAACGTAACAACGGAGTTGCGCAGCCCACCCGGGCACGCAGCTCCGTTTTGCATTTGGCCCATGGTGCAAGCAACCACAAAGGCGTGCAGTTCGCAAGAACTGTGCGCCTTTTCCCTTTTCGGAGGGAAAAACAAGAAACATGGAGAAAAGAGGGAACCACATTGAGAAAGCACAAACGAGTTCTGGCCCTGACGATGGCCGCGGCCATGAGTATCAGCCTGCTGGCAGGCTGCGGGTCCAGCACCCAGCAGCAGGCGGGCGCGGGATCGGAGACCGCGTCCTCCGCCTCCGCCACCGATGCCTCCAGCACGGCGGCGGACAGCACCGCCGCCGAGGATAACATCATCAAGGTGGGCGTTGTATGCAGCATGACGGGCGGTTCCGCCATCTACGGTGAGGGCGCCCAGAACGCCGTGGATATGGCCGTGGAGGAGATCAACGCCGGCGACAGCGGCTACAAGATCGAGATCGTCAACAACGGCCAGGTGGCCGACGACGCCAAGGACGCCAAGCAGGCCATGAACGCCTACAACCTGCTGATGGCCGAGAAACCCGAGGCCATCGTGGGCAGCTTCTTCTCCTCGGTGACGCTGCCCATGGCCACCCAGGCGGCCAGCGACGGCATGCTGCTGCTGGCCACCGGCGCCACCAACGTGGATGTCACCCTCAAGGGCGATACGATCTTCCGCAACTGCTTCATCGACCCCTACCAGGGCAAGATGGCAGCCCTCTTCGTCAAGGACAAGGGCATCAGCAAGGTGGCGGTCATCTACGCCAAGGACGATGACTACTCCAACGGCCTGAAGGACGCCTTCGTGGAGAACTGCGAGGCCAACGGCATCGAGGTCACCTACACCGGCGAGTGCATGACCACCGACACCGACTACTCCTCCCAGGCAGCCCAGGCGGTTGCCTCGGGGGCCGAGTTCCTCTACTATCCCTGCTTCCTGGATACCGTCCCCCTGCTGGTGGGTGCAGCCCGCAACGCAGGCTTCACCGGCATCATCACGGGCGGTGACGGCTGGGACGGCGCCGACACCACCGGTCTCGAGGACAAATTCGACAACTGCTACTTCACCAACCACTACTCCAGTGAGGATACCTCCCCGGCCGTTGTGAACTTCGTGCAGAAGTTCACCGAGAAGTACGGCACCGAGAGCCTGAACGCCTGCGCGGCGCTCTACTACGACGCCATGTACATGCTGGTCCAGGCGGCCGAGAACGGCGGCGGCACCGATACCGCCAGCCTGGTCAAGGGCATGAAGGGCATGAGCTTCTCCGGCGTGGGCGGCGACATCACGCTGGATGAGAACGGCGACGCCATCAAGTCCATCGTCTTCAACACCTACGTGGACGGCAAGGTCAAGTGGGCCGAGACGCTGGACGCCGAGGGCAAGGTCGTAGCTTCGGCTGAATAAACTCTACAACGGCAACCCCGTATCCTGCGCGGCGGCCCTCCCCGGCCGCCGCGCTTCATTCTAGGGCAGGGCCTCCCTGCCGGGAAAGGTGAAGGTAGTATGACACTCTCGCTGTTTATCCAAAGCCTCATCAACGGGCTGAACCAGGGCGCCATCTATGCGCTGATCGCCCTGGGCTACACCATGGTGTACGGCATCATCCGGATGATCAACTTCGCCCACGGCGATTTCATCATGATCGGTTCCTATACCCTGTTTTATACCATTCCCCTCATGGTCAACGCCGGCATGCCGGCCTGGCTGGCCGTCATCGCGGCGATTGCGGTCTGCGCCGTGCTGGGCATCCTGGTGGAAACCTTCGCCTACCGGCCGGTGCGCAAGGCGGGCTCCATGTCCGCCCTCATCACCGCCCTGGCCATGAGCATCTTTTTGCAGAACCTGGCCATGGTGCTCTTCGGCGCCAAGCCCCACAACGTGGAGGCCATCTTCAGCCTGCCCGCCATCATGGTGGGCGGTGTCTCCCTGCCGCTGAACGTGCTGCTCACCATCGCCATCGGTGTTGTCATCATGCTGGGCATGCAGCTCTTCGTCAAGGGCACCAAGCTCGGCAAGGCCATGCGGGCCGTGCCCCAGGATAAGGACGCCTCCACCCTCATGGGCATCAACGTCAACCGAATCATTACACTGACCTTCTGCATCGGTTCCTCCCTGGCGGCGGTGGCGGCGCTGATGTACTGCGCCACCTACCCCCGCGTCACCACCGACATGGGCTCCATGATGGGCATGAAAGCCTTCATCGCCGCCGTGCTGGGCGGCATCGGCATCATCCCCGGCGCCATGCTGGGCGGCATCCTGGTGGGCCTTATCGAGATCTTCGTCAAGCTCTTCGCCCCCGGCTGGTATGAGGCCGTCACCTACGGCACCCTCATCGTCATCCTGCTGGTGAAGCCCTCGGGCATCCTGGGCAAGAACACCGGCGAAAAAGTGTAAGGAGGAAACCGCGATGACAAAACAACGCAAGATCGCCTATCTCCTCAACGCCGTGGGCGTGGCGGTCGTCTTCGCCCTGCTCATGGCCCTCTTCACGGCGGGGGTCTTCGGCACCTCCACCACCTACATCCAGGGCATCTGCACCACCGCCTGCTACACCGTCATCATGGTGGCCTCCCTCAACCTGGTGGTGGGCTTCATGGGTGAGTTCTCCCTGGGCCATGCGGGCTTCGTCTCGGTGGGCGCCTATGTGTCGGCCATCGTCTCGGGCGCCCTGGCCGGCAAGGGGCTGTCCGATCTGGGGCTCTTCCTCGTGGCCATCCTCATGGGCGGCCTCGCCGCCGGCATCATGGGTGTGCTGGTGGGCATTCCCGCCCTGCGGCTGCGGGGGGATTATCTCGCCATCGTCACCATGGCTTTTGCCGAGATCATCCGCGTCTGCTTCTGCAACTTCTCCATCACGGGCGGCGGTAAGACGCTGAGCGGCATCCTCAAGCTCTCCACCTTCCCCCGGGCCTTCTGGGTCATGGTGGTCTGCGTCACCTTCATGTACATGTTCGTGCGCAGCAAGTTCGGCCGCACCGTCCAGGCCATCCGCGAGGACTACATCGCGGCTTCCGCCTCCGGCATCAACGTCACCTTCTACAAGGTCATGACCTTTGCGGTATCCAGCTTCTTCGCGGGCATCGGCGGCGCCATCTACGCCCACTACATGACTGCCATGATCCCCACCAACTTCAACTTCAACTACTCGGCGGAACTCCTCAGCGAGGTCATCATCGGCGGCACCGGCTCCCTCACCGGCTCCATCATCGGCGCGGTGTTCCTGTCGGCCCTGCCCGAGGCCATGCGCCAGTTCGCCACCTACCGCATGCTCTGCTACTCGGTGGTGCTGGTGCTGGTCATGCTCTTCCGTCCGGGCGGCATCTTCGGCCGCTGGGAGTTCAGCCTGACCCGGGCGCTGGGCCGTCTGACCCATCGCCGGGAAACTGCCAAGAAAGGGGCGTGACGGTATGGCGGCAACCAAAACACCGGTGCTGCGCTGCCAGCACCTGGGCATCCAGTTCGGCGGCCTGAAGGCCGTGGATGACTTCAACCTGGAGATCGGCGAATCCGAGCTGGTGGGCCTCATCGGTCCCAACGGCGCCGGCAAGACCACGGTGTTCAACCTGATCACCGGCGTCTACAAGCCCACCGAGGGTTCCTTCTACCTCAACGGCGTCCAGATGAACGGCAAAAAGACCCATCAGATCGTCCACGCGGGCATCGCCCGCACCTTCCAGAACATCCGGCTGTTCAAGAAGATGACCGTCATCGACAACGTCAAGGCGGCCATGCTGCGGGAACTGCACTACGGCATGCCCCAGGCCATCCTGCGCACGCCGAAGTTCTGGCGGGAGGAGCAGGCCATCACCGAGAAGGCGAAAAAACTGCTGGAGATGGTCCACCTGCAGGGCAAGGAAAATCTCGAGGCCGACAACCTGCCCTACGGCGAGCAGCGCCGGCTGGAGATCGCCCGGGCGCTGGCCACCGACATGAAACTGCTGCTGCTGGACGAACCGGCGGCCGGCATGAACCCCACCGAGACGGAGGAGCTGCTCCAGATCATCGACTATATCCGGGATGAATTCAAGATTTCGGTGCTGCTCATCGAGCACGACATGAGCCTTGTGATGAAGATCTGTGAGCGCATCCAGGTGCTGGACTTCGGCACCACCATTGCGGCCGGCACCCCCGAAGAGGTGGCCAACTCGCCCAAGGTCATCGAGGCCTATCTGGGCAAAGACAACGAGGTTGTGGAGGGGATCTGATGCTTACCGTACAAGACCTGCACGTGAATTACGGCGCGGTGCACGCCCTGAACGGGGTATCACTCACCGTAAACGACGGGGAGATCGTCTCCCTCATCGGCGCCAACGGCGCGGGCAAGACCACCACGCTGCGCACCATCACGGGGCTGGAGAAGGCGGCGTCGGGCTCCATCACCTTCGACGGGGTGGACCTGCGCAAGACCGAGCCCAGCAAGATCATCACCCACAAGCTGGCCCACGTGCCGGAAGGGCGGCACATCTTCCCCGCCATGACGGTGGAGGAAAACCTGGAGATGGGCGCCTACACCGACCCCTCCGACCTGGAAAAGACGCGGGAGGAAGTGTACCAGCGGTTCCCCCGCCTGCGGGAGCGGCGCCGCCAGCTGGCGGGCACCCTCTCGGGCGGCGAGCAGCAGATGCTGGCCGTGGGGCGGGCGCTCATGAGCAAGCCCAAGATGATTTTGATGGATGAACCCTCCATGGGCCTTTCGCCCCTGCTTGTCAAGGAGATCTTCGACATCATCCGGGAGGTCAACGCCCAGGGCATCACCATTTTGCTGGTGGAACAGAACGCCCGGATGGCGCTGTCCATCTCCCACCGGGCCTACGTGCTGGAAACCGGCACCATCACCATCCAGGGGGATGCCAAGGACCTGCTCAACGATCCCCGGGTCAAAAAGGCCTATCTGGGCCAGTGAGAAAGGAGGAAGTCATCCATGGTCAAACTGCATTTTGCCATTGCCATCACCCGCACCTGCGGGTCGGGCGGCGGCAGCTACATCGGCAAGAAGCTGGCGGAGCTCTACGGCATCGACCTGTATGACCGCAAACTGCTGCGGCTGGCCTCGGAGGACAGCGGCATCAACGAGGAGATCTTCGCCAAAGCCGACGAGAACACCCGCAAGACGCTGCTCTACCAGGTGAGCCGCCGGATCTACGACGGCAGCATCATCCCGCCGGAGAGCGGCAACTTCATCAGCGACGAGAACCTCTTCAACTACCAGGCCAAAGTGCTGCGGGAGCTGCTCAACGACGAGGACTACGTCTGTGTGGGCCGTGCCGCCGACTTCGTGCTGCGGGACAAACCCAACGTGCTCAAAGTGTATGTGGATGCCCCCTACGAAGCCCGGGTGGAACGGGAGATGAAGCGGCAGGGCATCAACCGCAGCCGCGCCATGCACTACATCGACCGGCTGGACCGCTACCGGGAACGGTACTACAACTACCACACCGGCAAGAAGTGGAAGCGGCCGGAAAACTACGACCTCTGCCTGGACAGCGCCGCCCTGGGGCTGGACACCTGCGTGGAGGTCATCCGCACCATCATCGCAAAGAAATACGGGGTCACCGTGTAACGGGCCGTTGTCATTTGGGTAAAAAGCCCCCGCGGGGGGCAGGGAAAGTATAGAAGCAAACAGAGAAAAAGGGAGTGTTTGGTATGCAGGCCATCGCGTATTATGACGGAAAAATCGGCGCACCGGAGGAACTGATGGTGCCCTTCAACGACCGGGTCCACTTCTTCGGGGACGGCGTCTACGACGCCACCGTGGGGGCCAACGGCAAGGTGTATCTGCTCCGGGACCACCTGGACCGGTTCTACACCAGCGCCAAGGCCCTGGATATCCATATCCCCATGGAGAAGGCCGCCCTGGGCGAACTGCTCACCGACCTGCTGGGCAAGGTGGATGGCACCACCCACTTTGTCTACTGGCAGGTCACCCGGGGCATCAACGACCGCAACCACGTCTACCCCGAGGGCATGCCCGGCAAACTGTGGGTGATGATCCGCCCCAACCACCTCAACGACCCCGATGTGCCCATCAGGCTGGTCACCGCGCCGGACACCCGGTTCTATCACTGCAACATCAAGACGCTGAACCTGATCCCCAGCGTCATGGCCGCCCAGGACGCCGCCCGCCGCGGCGTGCAGGAGACGGTCTTCCACCGGAACGGCATCGTCACCGAGTGCGCCCACTCCAACGTGTCGATCCTCAAGAACGGCGTCTTCTACTCCCACCCCAACGACGAGCTGATCCTGCGGGGCATTGCGAAAACCCACATGATCCAGGCCTGCTACCGGCTGGGCATCACGGTGATGGAGAAGCCCTATACTCTCGAAGACCTGCGCGCCGCCGACGAGATCATCGTCACCTCCTCCTCCAACTTCTGCCTCCATGCCTGCGAGCTGGACGGCGCCCCGGCGGGCGGCAAGGACCCCGGGACCCTCAAGGCCATCCAGGACGCCGTGCTCCAGGAATACTACGACTACACCGGCAAAACGTCGGTGCTGGACTGAAAGGGGGCGTGACGGGCTATGACGCGGGATGAACTGGAAAAGCGCAACGTGGGGGAAAACCTGGACGCCCTGATGAACCTGGACCCCCGGGGCTACGGTGTCTGCCGCATCCTCTATGCGGGCAGCCGGGCCTACACCGGGGAGCCGGTGACGATGCACGCCGCGGAGGTGCTCTGCGCCGCCGTCCACCCCGGGGACACGGTGGTCATCATGACAGGCTTCGTGCTGCTGCCCCACAAGGTGCCGGAAATGGACGGCACCGTCAGTTCCATGCTGCTGGCCCGGGCGCTGGTGCTGGCCTTCGGGGCCAAGCCGGTCATCGTCTGCCCGGCGGACAGCGTGGAGGCCATCCGCCGCTGCGCCGCCGTGGTGGGGCTGCACTGCTATGAGGACCTGGCCACCGTCAAAGCCCTGCCGTTGAGCATGGGGGTGGTGGCCTTTACGAAGGACAAAGCCGCCGCTCCCGCCCAGGCCCAGGAGCTGGCTGACGCCCTCGACCCGGCGGCCGTCATCGCCATCGAGGCGGCGGGTGCCAATGCCAAGGGCGTCTACCACAACGCCGGCGGGCTGGATGTGACCGAACTGCAGGCCAAGAGCGAAGCGCTGTGGAATCTTCTGCGCAGCCGGGGCGTGGCCAACATCGCCATCGGGGATCTCGGCAACGAGATCGGCATGGCCTCCATCGCCGACCATATCCGCAAGTATGTGCCCTTCACCGGCCCCGGCGAGTGCGCCTGCGGCTGCGGCGGCGGGGTGCTCAGCGCCAGCCAGGCGGACAGCATCATCACCGCCACCTGCTCCGACTGGGGCTGCTACGGCATGATGGCGGCGCTGGCCTACCTCAAGCGGGACATGGAGATCCTCCACCGGGAGGAGATGGAGTCGGAGGTCATGCGGGTGGCCGCCCGCAACGGCTTCATCGACATGACCGGCTCGCTGCTGCCCGGCATCGACGGTTTCAGCACCCGGCTCAACGTGGGGGTGGTCAGCCTCATGCGGCAGTGCACGGCCTACGCGGTGCGCCACTCCCACGAATCGGACCGCTGGTTCCAGCCGGTGCTGGAGAAGGGCTTTTTCAGCGCGTGCTGACCGGGAAAGGAGGAACCCATGCAGGCTGAACTCTTTCCCGTGGGGGACTGCGCCCTGCTGGCCGTCTGCGGCAGCAAGATCGACGAGGGGGTGGGGGACAAGGTCTCCGCCCTGGACGGGGCGGTACACGCCGCCAACCTGCCCGGCGTGGTGGAGACCGTCCCGGCCTTCGCCTCGCTGCTGGTGCGGTACGACCCGCTGCGCACCGATTACGATACCCTGGCCGCCGCCCTGGAACCCCTGGTCCGGAAGACCCGCCCCCGCCGCCACCACGGCGGCCGGGTGGTGACCATCCCCGTCTGCTACGGCGGGGACTACGGCCCCGACCTTGCCTTTGTGGCCCAGCACGCGGGGCTCTCCGAGCGGGAGGTCATCCGCCGCCACACGGCCCCCAAATACCGTATCTATATGCTGGGCTTCCTGCCCGGTTTTCCCTATCTGGGCGGGCTGGACCCCGCCCTTTTCACACCCCGGCTGCAGAATCCCCGCACCGCCATCCCGGCGGGGTCGGTGGGCATCGGCGGCCAGCAGACCGGCATCTACCCGGTGGCATCGCCGGGGGGATGGCAGCTCATCGGCCGCACGCCGCTGAAACTCTTTGACCCCGACCGCCCGCTGCGATACGCCGCGGGGGACCGCATCCGCTTTGCGGCCATCACCCCCCAGCAGTTCGAGACGCTGGCCCAAAAGGAGGGAACGGTATGAGCCTTTGTTTGCTGAATCCCGGCCCGCTGACCACCGTCCAGGACCTGGGCCGGGTGGGCTGCGCCGCCGAAGGCTACCGCCGCTGCGGGGCCGCCGACGGCTACGCAGCCCGCCTCGCCAACCTGCTGCTGGGCAACGAACCCGGCGAGGCCGTGCTGGAAACCACCCTGCGGGGGCCTGAGGTGCAGTTTGTCACGGCGGCGGTCTTCGCCCTGGCAGGAGCCCAGGCGCCCGCCACGTTAAACGGCCAGCCGGTGCCCTGGTTCGCCCCGGTCTTTGCCCCGGCGGGCAGCCGCCTGACGGTGGGCGCCGCCCCGGCCGGGCTGCGCAGCTATCTGGCGGTGTGGGGCGGCATCGCCACCCCGCCGGTGCGGGGCAGCCGCTCCACCGACCTGGCCTGCCATCTGGGGGGCTTCCAGGGGCGGGCCCTCCATCCCGGCGACGTGCTGCCTTTGGCCCGCACCGGCCAGGAGGCCGCCGCCCGGTGGCAGGAACTCTGCCGCCGTCACCTGGACCGTCCTCTGGGGGACGAGACCGCCCGCCACGGCGGTGCCCTCTGGCGCCAGCTGGGGGCGGAACGCCTGCCCCTGCTGCGGGCGGTGCCGGGCCCCCAGACCGACGCCTTCACCCCCGCGGCCCGGCAGGTCTTCACCCACGGCGTCTACAAGTTGACCCCCGACTGCAACCGGATGGCCTGCAAGCTGCAGGGCCCGGTATTGGAGACGGTGGCCGGGTCGGATATTCTCTCGGACGGCATTGTGGAAGGCTCGGTGCAGGTATCGGGCAACGGCCAGCCCATCGTCATGCTGGCCGACCACCAGACCACCGGCGGCTACGCCAAAATCGCCACCGTCATCGGGGCGGACCTGCCGGTGCTGGCCCAGCTGCGGCCGGGGCAGGCGGTGGCCTTTGACTGGACCGACCCCGCCGGCGCCGTGGCGGCCGCCCGCCGCCAGGGGGCCTGGCTGCAACAGGTAAAGGAGCGTTTTGCATGAATACTGCCTTTGATCCCGCGGGGCTCACCCCCGCCGATGCCCGGGCGGCCATCCGCCTGGGCGAAATCACCGGCCCCACCACCGGCTTCTGCGCGGGGTACGCCCAGGGCAACCTGGTGGTGCTGCCCAAGGCGCTGGCCTGGGACTTTCTGCTCTTCTGCCAGCGCAATCCCAAGGCCTGCCCCCTTTTGGAAGTGGCCGACGCGGGGCAGCGGTGCTTTGCCCGCTTTGCCCCGGGCAGCGATATTGCCAAAGACATCCCCCGCTACCGGGTCTACCGGGACGGCGTGCTGACGGAGGAACCCACCGACGTGGCCCGCTATTTTGAGGAGCGGGACGACCTTGTCAGCTTCCTCATCGGGTGCAGCTTTTCTTTCGAGAGCGCCCTGCTGGAGGCGGACATCCCGGTGCGCCAGATCGAGGAGGGGGTCAACGTCCCCATGTACAACACGAACATCCCCTGTGAATCGGCGGGGGTGTTCCACGGCAACATGGTGGTGAGCATGCGGCCCATCCCCCACAAGCTGGTGCCGGCGGCGGTGGCCATCACGGCGGGCATGCCCCGGGTGCACGGCGCGCCGGTGCAGATCGGCTTCCCCGAGGCCATCGGCATCACCGATCTGGCCCACCCCGATTTCGGCGATGCCGTCACGATACGTCCCGGGGAAGTGCCGGTCTTCTGGCCCTGCGGGGTCACCCCCCAGGCGGCGGTCATGGCGTCCAAACCGGCGTTCTGCATCACCCACGCCCCGGGACACATGTTTTTGACCGACGTGAAGAACACCGCCCTGCGGTTCTGACAAAGGAGGCCTTTTGCCATGCCCTTTCTGGATCTCAACTGTGACCTGGGGGAGAGTTTCGGCGCCTACACCATCGGCAGCGACGAAGCCATCATCCCCTATATTACCTCCGCCAACATCGCCTGCGGCTACCACGCCGGGGACCCCACCGTCATGCACCGCAGCGTGGCCCTCTGCCGGAAATACGGCGTCCAGGTGGGGGCCCACCCCGGCCTGCCCGACCTGATGGGCTTCGGCCGCCGCAAAATGCAGATTTCCCCCGCGGAGGCCGCCGACTGCGTAGCCTACCAGATCGGCGCCCTCCAGGCCTTCTGCCAGGCGGAAGGGGTGCCCCTCCACCACGTGAAGCCCCACGGTGCGCTGTACAACATGGCCGCCAAGGACCGCGCCCTGGCCGACGCCATCTGCCGGGCGGTACAGAAGTCCGCCCCCGGGGCCATCCTGCTGGCCCTCTCGGGCAGCGAGATGGTGGCGGCGGCCAACGCCATCGGCCTGCCGGTGGCCTGCGAGGTCTTTGCCGACCGGGGCTACCAGCCCGACGGGACCCTCGTGCCCCGAGGCCAGCCCGGCGCCATGATCACCGACGAGGGCGAGGCCATCGCCCGGGTGGCCCGGATGGTCAAAGAGGGCAAGGTCACCGCCCGGGACGGCAGCGAGGTGACGCTGCAGGCGGATTCCGTCTGTGTCCACGGGGACGGCCCCAAGGCCCTGGCCTTTGTGGAAAAGCTGCGGGCGGCCCTGCCCGCCGGCGGCATCACGCTGCAGGCTTTCTGAATGCTCAACAGCAAAAAAGGCGTACACCTTTCGGGTGTACGCCTTTTTCCGTGGCGGAAAAGGGGCGGCGGTCCTTGCCGGAACCGCCCTGCCGGCTGCACATCCCGGCCGGGGCGCGGGAAACTGAACCGGGGCAAAGGTATGCGCATATTACGCGGGGGTGTGGTCGGCTTCCTCCACCGTGAAGGAGCCCATGGCGTACCAGTCCGCCCGACCCGCGAAGGGGGCCACGGCCACCGTGTCGTCCTCGCCGAAGAGGCGGCTGGTGAGTACCGCTTCGCCGTCGTTGACGAACACTTCCAGGGTGGAGGCGTCCAGGTAGAGGTCCAGCTTGTGGAGGGCTTCCAGCTGCATGCGGCGCACCGTGCGCTTCGCCCCGCAGACGGTGCCCGCCGTCAGGGTCAGCACACCCTCCTTGGCGCTGTAATTCAGCACGGCGTCCTCAAAGAGGCGGACCGTCAGGTCGGTCTGCTCCGCGGGGGTCAGCACCAGCTCGCAGCGGCGGCTGTGGGCGGTGAAGCCGCCGGCACCCTCCGCCGTCTTCCGTTCGCCCCGCAGGGCGGCCAGTTCCCGCAGCGGGGTCTGGCGCAGCGTGCCGTTCGCCCAGTGCAGTTCCCGGGGCATGGCGATGACCTGGTCCCAGCCCCGGTCGGCGCAGGGATTGCGGCCGTAGTCGGTCTCCGACATGCCCATCCAGCCGAAGAGCAGCACCCGGCTGTCGTCGGCCTGCAGCGTGCGGGCGGCGTAGTAGTCAAAGCCGTAGTCAAACTGGGCAAAGGTCCCCAGCCTGGCGTCGCTGCCCAGCGACCCTTCCAGCGGGAAATAGCCGCACTGGTGGGCGTTGGCGTAGCGGCAGGTTTCGTGGGGGATGCCCTGGGGACAGCAGATCAGCAGCGGCTGGCCGTCCACCACGGCGTAGTCGGGGCACTCCCACATGTAGCCGAAGGGGGTGTCGGTGTGCAGCGTGTTCACGTGACGGAATTTGGTGCCGTCCTCGCTCTGCCACACCAGCACGCAGCCCTCGTCGGTCTGGGTGCGGGCGCCCAGCAGCATGTAGAGCTTTCCGTCCACCACCCGCATCTGGGGGTCACGGATATGCTGGGTCACCCAGGCCGGATAATCGTCGTTGGTGAGCAGCACCGTCTTGTGGTCGAAGTGGACGCCGTCGGTGCTCTGCACCCGCAGCACGTTCTGTTCCCGCCCGGCGTGGATGTAGTCAAAATTGCCGTGGTGACGCACATTGCCGGTGTAGTAAAGGTAAAGCGTGCCGTCCCGCAGCAGGGAGGACCCGCTGTAGACGCCGTCCCGGTCCCGGCGGTGGTCCGGCCAGATGGCCACCGGCTGCAGCCGGTAGTGGAGGAAATCCCGGGTGGTCCAGTGGCCCCAGACGCAGGGGGTGCGCTGGGTGGTGACGCAGTTCAGCGGGCTGGTCACGTCAAAGATGTGGTAGGTATCGCCCCACTGGCACAGGCCGTTGGGGTCGCCCAGGGTGCCGGCGGGGGGCGTCAGGTGATAGCCGGGGCGCCAGGGGTCGGCGGGGGCGGCGCGCTGGACATCGTACTGGTGCAGCGCGGCTTCCCGGTAGGTGGGATAATCCATGGAAACTGCCTCCTTGCAGAAACCGGCCCGGGCGGCAGCCGCCGCCGGGCCGGAAGTTGGTTTATTGGGCGGCAGCGCTCTTTTTGGCCAGCGCCTTGCCGAAGAGGATGGTGCACGCCAGACCGATGGCCAGGGCGATCAGGTGGGCGATGATGTAGTGCAGGTAGCCGTTGTTGGCGGGGTCGCAGATGGCCAGGCCGGGCAGGGCGGTGGTGCCGAAGCCCAGGGAAGCCAGGTTGGCGAAGTAGACATAGCAGCCGGCGCAGGCGCCGCCGATGCAGCCCGCCACCAGGGGGAACTTATGCCGCAGGTTGACGCCGAAGATGGCCGGTTCGCTGATGCCGAACAGGGTGGAGATAAAGGAGGGGATGCAGAGCTCCTTGGTCTTGTTGTCCTTCCAGTTCAGGGCCAGGTAGCCCAGCACGGCGCCGCCCTGACCCATGAGGGCCACGCTCATCAGGGGGTTGAGGAAGTCCCGTCCGATGGCGGGGTCGGCCAGCAGCTGGGCCTCGATGGCGCCCAGGATGTGGTGCAGGCCGGTGATGACGATGATCTGCTGCACGCCCGCAAAGACCATGTAGCCGATGGCGCCCAGGTTCTGGGTCATCCAGACCAGGCCGTTGGTGATGCCGCTGGAGAGGAGCCGCCCCACAGGGCCCACGATGGTGAAGAGCAGCACGGTGGAGATGAGCACCGAGCACATGGGCGAGAAGAGCAGCTTGACCACGTCGGGGATCTTCTTGTCGAAGAAGATGTCCAGCTTGGCGATGATGAAGCCCATCATCAGGGCGATGATGATGCCGCCCTGGAAGCCTACCAGTTCAATATTGAAGCCGAAGAGGCTGATGGTGTCCACTTCCACGATGCCCTTGGCGGCGTCGTAGGCGTTGGCCAGCGAGCCGTCCAGCATGATGGCGCCGATGACCAGGCCCAGGATGGGCTTGCCGCCGTACCGCTTGCAGGCGGAGTAGCAGACCGCCATGGGCAGGATGTTGAAGATGCCGTTGGCCGCCAGGCTGACCAGCTTGTTGATGCCGTAGAGGGTGGCGTTGTTTTCCACCACGCTCCACTGGGAGAGCACGCCGGTGAGGCCGGAGAGCAGTGCCGCGGCCAGGATGCCGGGCATGATGTCCACGAAGACATCGGACAGCGACTTGATGACAGCCTGCAGGGGGTTCATCTTCTGGGCGGCCACCTGCTTGACCTCCGCCATGGTGGCGCCGCCGGTGCCGGTGTAGTCCGCAAAGACCTCATACACCTCGTTGACCAGCCCCGCGCCGAAGATGATCTGCAGCTGGTTGCCCGCCACAAACTGGCCCTTCACCAGGTCCACATTCTCGATGGCGTCCCGGTCGGCCTTGTCGTAGTCCTTCAGCACGATGCGCAGCCGGGTGGCACAGTGGGTGCAGGCCACGATGTTGTCCTTGCCGCCCACCAGGTCCACCAGCTGCTTGCTGATGGCCAGGTAGCGGTCCTTCTTACTCTGTTCACTCATGATGTTTCCTCCCTGGGTCCATGCAGTGGTTGCACCGGTTTTTTAGTAAAACCGGTTTTTCTACTTGGTATTATAAGCGAATCGAAAAGCTTATTCAATTCGTAAAAATTCACAAAAATTCGTGCTCTTTTTTGTGAAACCGGTTTTATTTCAAGGCGGGTCGTACCGGTTTGACGCTGCAATGGACCCTGTGTTATAATAAGGTAAATTCCTGGCAGGGACGCCTCGGGCGGGGCATCCCTGCCCTTGCAGAGCGAGTGTGTACCCAATGAAAAAGCGTTCCACCATCGACGACGTGGCGGCCATGGCGGGGGTGGCCAAGAGCACGGTGTCCCGCTACCTGAACGGAAAACCGGTTCGGGAGGACAGTGCCAGGCGCATCCGGCAGGCCATCGACCACTACCACTACGAGGCCAACGTGTTTGCCCGGCTCAGCGCCAAGCAGAGCCACATCATCGGCATCATCCTGCCGGGGTTCGAGTCCACCACCACGCCCCGGGTGCTGACGGCCATCGACAAATACCTGCGCACCAAATCCTATACGCCCCTTTTCATCAACACCGAAGCGGACCTGGCCTACGAGGTGCGCAGCATCGGCAATCTGGCGCGGATGAATGTGGATGGCATCATTGTGGTGGCCACCTACCTGACCCCCGAGCACGAGCAGGCGGTGCGCAGCATCGGCAAGCCGGTGGTGTTCCTGGGGCAGGAGTTCGGGCCGGGGGTCTCGGTGCTGGACGACAACCAGGCCGCCGGCGAGGAGCTGGGGCGGTACATCGCGGGCCGGGGTCTGACCCGGGCGGGCTTCCTCTGGGTGGGGGAGGAGGACATCGCGGTGGGCCGCCAGCGCAAGGAGGCCATCCTGCGGGGGCTGCAGGCGGGGGGCGTCACCGAGGTGCGGCAGTACCTGGCGGACTTCACCTACCCCACGGCGCTGTCGGCGGCGCGGGACATCCTGCGGGACCCCGGCCACCCCGAGATCCTCATCTGTGCCACCGACCGCATCGCCTACGGCGTCTACAAGGCGGCCCGGGAGCTGGGGCTGCGCATCCCCGAGGATATCTCGGTCACCGGCTTCGGCGGCTACGAGACCAACGACCTGCTGGTCCCGCCGCTGACCACCATCCGTTTTGATGTGGATACCCAGGCCATCGTCTGTGCCGACACGGTGCTCCGGATGGTCCAGGGCGAACCTGTGAGCAAGAAGCAGCTCATCGGCTATGATTTTCTGCGGGGCGGCAGCGTGCGCTGACCCCGTCAACCATAAAACCCGTCCCCGGTGGAAAACCGGGGGCGGGTTTTGTTTTGTCTTCAGCGGGTGGTGGCGCGCCACACCGGGGTGGTCTGGACGTAGCAGCAGCGGTAGGGCAGGGAGGGCCTCTGGATGCGGTCCAGCAGGATGCCCGCCGCCATGAAGCCCATCTCGCCGCTGGCGATGCGCACGGTGGACAGGGGCGGCTCGGTGACGGTGGCTTCCGGCGAATCGTCGAAGCCCACCACCATGATGTCCTCGGGAATGCGCAGATGCTGGTACTTCAGCGCCCGCATCAGATGGATGGCCAGATAGTCGTTGGCGCAGACAAAGGCGTCGGGCAGCCGGGGCATGGCCTGCAGCTGTTCCACCAGCCAGGCGGTCTCACCGTAGGGGGCGCTGTTGGGCGCCACAATGCAGAGCTGGGGGTCCAGCGTCAGCCCCGCCCGGGCCACCGCCGTGCGGAAGCCGTTGAACCGCTCATAAAAACTGTTGCAGTGGGTGTGGTCCCCCACAAAGCCCAGCGCCCGGGCCCCCAGGTCGATGAGCCGGTTGGTCACCGCGATGGAACTGGTGGTATTCTCCATCGAGATGAAATCCCCCGCCATGGCGGAGAAATCCGCCCGGGCGTAGGTGTCCGAGAAGATCACCGGCAGCCCCAGCCGCCCGATGAACTCGGTGTAGCGGCGGTCGAACATCTCGATGCAGAGGATGCCCGCCGTGTTCTCCAGCACAAAGTTGGCGGGCAGACGGCAGTCCCGGTGCTCGTCGGGCTGGATCTCGTAGACCATCAGGGTGTAGCCCGCCCGGCTCATCCGGTTGGTGAAGCCGGAAATGAAGTTGGCGCCGTAATGGTTGCGCCCCGGCATGCAGAGGGTGAGCAGGGCGATGCTCCGCCCCTGGGGCGCCGGCTGGCCCGCGGGCTCGGGCAGCTGGCGGTAGCCCATGGCGCTGGCTTTCTCCAGCACGGAGCGGCGGGTGGTCTCGGGCACGCTGCCCCGCCCGTTGAATACCTTGGATACCGTGTTGCGGGACAACCCGCAGGCATCGGCAATGTCCTGCATCGTCACCTTTTTGGCGGCCATGGCAAATCCTCCTGTACAGTTTCTCTCTACTGTTTATTATACCGCAAATCGTCAAAAGCACAAGAGTGTAAACTTTTGTAAATTCATTTTTTCACATTTGCACAACTCCGGCCGGACCCCGTTGTGTAAGCCTACAAATCGCATTCCGACGGGCCGTTTTTCGTTGACACCGCCCCAAAATTGGCGTATAGTAAACGCACAAGGTTACAAAACGTAAATGTTTGGTGTGCAAATGTAAAATAGGAGATGAGATCATGGGCTTACCCAAATTCCCTGATGCCGAGACCCGCCACAAAAAGCTGGTCTACATCAAAAACAACTGGCAGCTCTACGTGTTCTTCGCACTGCCCGCGGTGCTGCTTACGCTGATCTTCAAATACGTGCCCATGGGCGGCCTGGCCATCGCCTTTGAGGATTACAACAACCGCCTGGGCATCTTCGGCAGCGACTGGATCTGGTTCGAGAACTTCCAGCGGTTCCTTTCCTCCACCGAGTTCCCCCGTCTGATGGTCAACACCCTCAAGCTCAGCGTCTACGGCCTGCTGTGGGGCTTCTTCCCGCATTCCTTTCCCCGCTGCCTGCGGCAGAAACAGGGAGGAATTTTAGGCGCAGCGGTCGAAGAGTGCAAGCGCCGCCCCAAGGCGCGCCGCACGATTCGGGCACCGCAAGAGGCTTCAGCCGCCTCCTTCTTTCCCTAGTATGATGTTCCCGGCGCACACCCCGGGAACCGGTTCCGATTCGTACATCCCTCTACACTGCTATACGCAAAAGAAAAGGAGAAACAGTATGAAATCCATTTCCAAACGGGCGCTGGCCCTGGCCGGCGCCGCCGCCCTGGCGCTGGGCACCCTGTCCGGCTGCGGTTCGGGCAAGAACAGCGCCGCCGCGTCGGTGGATGCGGCTTCGGCCTCCTTCCCCCTGAGCGAGACCGTCACCTTCACGGCGCTGACCCATGAGCCCTCCTTCGCCGGGCAGGAGATCAACGACCGTCTGATCGCCCAGCGTCTGGAGGAAGCCACCAACGTCCACATCGACTGGACGGTCTACGTGGACGACCAGTTCGGCGAGAAAAAGCAGCTGGCCCTGGCCAAGAAGGAACTGCCCGACATGGTCTTTGACGCCCAGATGAGCCAGTACGACCTGCTGCGCTACGCCAAGGACGGCACCATCATCGCGGTGGATGACCTCATCGACCAGTACATGCCTAACCTGAAGAAGGTGCTGGACGAAAATCCCGAGTACCGCACCCTCATCACCGCCCCCGACGGCCACATCTACTCCTTCCCCTGGATCGAGGAGCTGGGCAGCGGCAAGGAATCCATCCAGTCCATCGGCGGCATTCCCTGGATCAACAAAGCCTGGCTGGATGAGCTGGGCCTGGATATGCCCACCACCCCCGACGAGCTCACCGAGGTGCTGCGCGCCTTCAAGCAGGCCCATCCCGACAGCCTGCCTCTCTCCTTCGTCATGAACGGCGGCAATGAGGACGTGGGCGTGCTGCTCAGCGCCTTCGGCTACGGCGACAACGCCGACCACTACGTGGTCACCAACGACAAAAAGGTGGTCTACACCCTGGCGGACGAGGGCATCATCCCGGGTCTGGAATGGCTGCACACCCTCTACACCGAGGGCCTCATCGACCCCGAAGTCTTCACCCAGGACTACAACACCTACGTCTCCAAGGCGGCCAGCGACCGCTACGGCCTGTTCATGGCGTGGGACAACACCAGCGCCGGCACCCCCGACAACTACGTGGCCCTGCCCCCGCTGAAGAATGCCGACGGTGAGCAGGCAGTCACCCGCCAGAACGCCATGGGCTTTGAGATCGGCCGCTGCGTCATCACCGGCACCAACCCCAACCCGGCGCTCACCGCCAAGTGGATCGACCAGCTCTATGATCCGATCCAGTCGGTGCAGGACAACTGGGGCACCTACGGCGACACCACCCAGGACAACATCTTCGAGATGAAGGACGACGGCACGCTGCAGCATCTGCCGGTGCCCGCGGGTGTGGTCCCCTACGAACTGCGCATGAAGACCAACCTGGGCGGCCCTCTGGCGGTGCTGGACAGCTACTACGGCCAGTACACCACCATGCCGGACGACGCCAAGCTGCGGCTGGATGTGATCCAGAGCGAGTTCGCCCCGGCCATGGAGAGCGACTACGACTACCCGCCCATCTTCTTTGACATCGACACCACCGACCGCATCACCCAGATCGAAACCGACCTGAAGCCCTATGCCGAGAGCCAGAAGGCGACCTGGATCATGAACGGCGGCGCCGAGAGCGAGTGGGATGCCTACATCGCCAAACTGAACGAGATGAACCTGCAGGAACTGCTGCAGCTCAAGCAGACCGGTCTGGACAACTACTTTGCCAGCATGAAAGGTTAAACAAAAAATGGCGGCCTGCCGTGCCTTTTGGCCCGGCGGGCGCCTTTTGCTACGGAGAAATGAACGATGGAACACAACACCCTGTCCCGCGCCCGCACCTACGAGGCGCAGCACCGCACCCCCGCCGAATACCGCCCCCTCTTCCACGCTGCCCCGCCGGTGGGCTGGTGCAACGACCCCAACGGCTGGTCCTGCTTCGGCGGCCAGTATCATCTGTTTTACCAGTACTACCCCTACGATACCGTCTGGGGACCCATGCACTGGGGCCACACCGTGACCACCGACTTCCTGCACTGGCAGGACCGTCCCTGCGCCATGGCCCCCGACGCCCCCTTCGACGCCAACGGCTGCTTCTCGGGCGGGGCCATCGAATGGCAGGGCCGCCAGCTGCTGCTCTACACCGGCGTCATGCCGGAAGGGCCCAAGAAGGAGATCCAGCAGCAGTGCCTGGCCATCGGGGACGGGGTGGACTACCACAAGGCCGACGCCCCGGTGATCTCCTGCGACGAACAGCCCGCCGGCGCCTCCCGGAAGGATTTCCGGGACCCCTTCCTGTTCCAGCAGGACGGCATGCTCTACATGCTGCTGGGCGGCCGGGGCTTCAACGGCCACGGGCGGCTGCTGCTCTACCGCAACGCCCGCCCCGACGACCCCAAGGCCAAGTGGGAGTTTGTCCAGGTGATGGCCGAGAATGACGGAAGTCTCGGCAGCATGTGGGAGTGCCCCGGCCTCTTCACGCTGGAGGGCAAGACGGTGCTGGTCATCTCTCCCCAGTTTGTCCACCAGGCCACCGACGACCGCTACCACTGCGGCAACGACACGGCGGCCATCATCGGCCGGTGGGGCGGCCCCGGCACCCCCTTTGTACGCCAGGCCGACCAGCCGCTGGACAGCGGCCTGGACTTCTACGCGCCCCAGACCATGCAGACCCCCGACGGGCGGCGGGTGCTCATCGGCTGGATGCAGAACTGGGACCACTGCTACCCGCCGGAGGACGCCCCCTGGTACGGCCAGATGAGCCTGCCCCGGGAACTGTTCTGGCAGGGGGATACCCTCTGCCAGCGGCCGGTGCGGGAACTGGACGCCGTGCGGCGGCTGCGCACCGAGCACCGGGGTGTGGAGGTGGACAGCCAGCCGGTGGCGCTGGAGGGCGTGGCCGGCCGGGTGCTGGACTGCGAGCTGACGGTGGATGTGACCGAGGCCCGGCGGTTCGGCGTGCGGATCGCCTGCGGCCAGGGCCGCTGGGCGGAACTGCGGCTGGACCTGGACGACGGGCTGCTGCGGCTGGACCGCCGCCATGCGGGGGGCTACCGGGACGCGCTGGAACTGCGGGAGACCCCGCTGCTGGCCCCGGTGGCCGACACACTGCGGCTGCGGATGGTGCTGGACCGGTACTCGGCGGAGTTCTTCCTCCAGGACGGGCAGCAGGTGGCCAGCATGACGCTCTACAACGCGGCGCCGGAGGACGACGGCATCGCCTTCTTTGCCCGGGGCAAGGCCCGGATGGACCTGCGCCTCTACGACCTGGCACTGTAACTGTATATAAGGAAAGGGCCGGACGGTTCACAAGACCGTCCGGCCTTTTCTGTGCCGTTTTACCAAAACTTCACGGGGGTTTTACCGCCCCGTGGTGGCAGCGCCCCGCCCCGGCGCGGTACAATGAAGAAAACAACGGGGAAAGGAGTGGTTCCGCCATGGCGATTGTATCCACCATACTGGCCGCCGCCGTGCTGGCGGTCACGCTGGCGCTGGCTGTCACCACCCGGCCCCGCCGCTGAAGCCTGCGCTGCCGCCCCCGTGTCTTCCGATGCGGGGGCTTTTTGTGACCTCATCACGGAAGTTTCCGCCCCGGCCGGGGTATACTGGGACCATAGCAAAGGAACACCCCCGAAGGAGGACACAGCAATGACCCAGCGTCTGTATGATATGATTGTGGTGGGCGGCGGCCCGGCGGGCTACACGGCGGCACTCTACGCCGTGCGGGCCGGGCTGGACACCCTGGTACTGGAAAAACTGTCGGCAGGGGGCCAGATGGCCCTCACCGAGACGATAGACAACTATCCCGGCTACCCCGAGGGGGTGGAGGGCTTCACGCTGGCCCAGACCATGCAGGCCCAGGCGGAGCGGTTCGGCGCCAAGACGGTCTACGCCGAGGTGACAAAAATGGAGCTGACGGGCAGCCCCAAGACGCTGACCACCAGCGAGGGGACCTTCACGGCCCGCACCGTGGTGCTGGCCATGGGTGCCAACCCCCGGACGCTGGGCCTGCCCGAGGAGGCAGAGCTCATCGGGCGGGGCGTGGCCTACTGCGCGGCCTGCGACGGCATGTTCTACAAAGGCAAGACGGTGGTCGTGGTGGGCGGCGGCAACACGGCGGCGGCCGACGCGCTGCTGCTCAGCCGCATCGCCGAAAAGGTCCATCTTGTCCACCGGCGGGACACCCTGCGGGCGACGAAAATCTACCACGAGCCGCTGGAAAAGGCGGAAAACGTGCAGTTCCACTGGAACAGCACGGTGACGGCCATCCGCCACGGCGATACTGTCACCGGCGTGCAGCTGCGGGATACCGCCACCGGCGCGGTGACCGAACTGCCCTGCGACGCCGTCTTTGTGAGCATCGGGCGGCAGCCCGCCACCGAGCTGGTGCAGGGCCAGCTGGCCCTCGACCCGGGAGGCTATATCCTGGCCGACGAGACCACCCGCACCAGCCTGCCCGGCGTCTTCGCCGCGGGGGACCTGCGCACCAAACCCATGCGCCAGGTGGTCACGGCGGTGGCGGACGGCGCGGTGGCCGTCCAGATGGCCGAGGAATACCTGGCGGGACAGCAGTAAAA